>NZ_BNEB01000005.1:1260371-1890557 GCF_016860545.1 Streptomyces asoensis
GCGATCTTTACACAGCGCTTAACCGACGGCTTCGTAACCTACGGATACGTAGCCTACGATCCCGTAAGTTCCGGCTCCGCTCGCCGGACTGTGCCACTCCGCTTCACGTCCCCTGGAGTTCTCGTGACGATCACTTCCCCTCACCTCGGCAGCCCCGCCGTCTGGACCGACGCCAAGCTGCTGTACGCCCTGGAGGAAGTCGTCGAGACCGAACTGAACCGGCACCTGAAGGTGACCAAGGACTGGATGCCCCACGAGTACGTCCCGTGGAGCGACGGCCGCAACTTCCCCGGCTTCTTCGAGGACGGCGAGGCCTGGGACAAGGAGCAGTCCAAGGTCACCGAGATCGGCCGGATCGCGCTGGTCGTGAACCTGCTCACCGAGGACAACCTGCCCAGCTACCACCACGAGATCGCCTCGCTCTTCGGCCGGGACGGCGCCTGGGGCACCTGGGTGCACCGCTGGACGGCCGAGGAGGGCCGGCACGGCATCGTGATGCGCGACTACCTGCTCGCCTCGCGCGCGGTGGACCCGGACAAGCTGGAGCAGTTCCGCATGGCCCACATGAGCGAGGGCTTCGAGTCCGACAACCGGCACTCGATGCTGCACTCGGTCGCCTACGTGGCCTTCCAGGAGCTGGCGACCCGCGTCTCGCACCGCAACACCGGCCACCAGTCCGGGGACCCGGTCTGCGACCGCATGCTGGCGCGCATCGCGACCGACGAGAACCTGCACATGGTCTTCTACCGCAACCTCCTCAAGGCCGCGTTCCAGCTGGCGCCCGACCTGACGATGCAGGCCGTGCGCGACGTCCTCGTCAACTTCCGCATGCCCGGTCACGGCATGCCCGGCTTCGAGCGCTTCGCCGCGCAGATGGCCATCGGCGAGGTGTACAACCTGCGGATCCACCACGACGACGTGATCCAGCCCGTGCTGCGCTTCCTGAAGGTCATGGAGATCGACGGCCTCGGCCCCGAGGGCCAGAAGGCGCAGGAGGAGATCGGTCTGTACATGGGCGGCCTCGACTCCGAGGCGTCCAAGTTCGACGAGAAGCTGGCGATCCGCAAGGCGCGGATGGCCGCCCGCGCGGCGGGCTGACCCGCGCCCCTCGCCTTAACGACGGCTCGCGCCGGGACCCGCTCCCCGGTGCGGGCCGTTCGCGTCCCACGGCACCAGGGGGCGGGGCGGCCGGATTCGAACCGGCGTGTTCCGGTTCTGGAGACCGGTGCGACTGCCTCTGCGCTACGACCCCGCCTTGCGCCGAAGCGTAGTGGCCCGGCCGACGCCGCCGCAGCGAATCCGCCGGCACGGCCCCTGAGGGCGCCGCCCCGGCAGCCCGGCCGCACGACGCGGCGCCAGCGGCGCGGACCCCGGTGACACGGGCCCGACGGCACAGATCGCGGGGGCACGGGGCGCGGGCGCTGCCCCGGGGACGCGGACCCGGGCGGGGCACTGACCCGGTGAGTCGGCAGGCAGAACCCGGTGAGTCGGGCTCAGTGGTTGCCGGTGGGGGCCGGTGGCGGCGTGCGGTGCACGCTGTGGACGGCCGCGACGTCGGCCGGGACGGCGGGGGGCGGGACATGGGCGCCGAGGGCCGCCAGACGCCGCTTCACACTCGCCGCGACGCCCCGACCCAGCACGAAGCGCGTGGCCGTGACCGCGCGGGGCGCGTGGTCGAGGAGGCGGTGCGCCTCGGCGCTGCGCAGCCCGGTGTCCCGCAGCACGAGGTGGGCCAGCCGGTGTTCGCCGTCGGCCAGCGCGCGCCCGACCTCCTCGGCGGCTGCCCCGTCGATCCGGTTGTCCGCCGCGCCGAGGACTCCCGCCGCCCGGACCCGGCCGAGGTCGAGCAGGGTGACACCCGCGGCGGTGGCGGCGCGGACCAGGCGGGCGGCGGCCGGGGGGCCGATCCCGTTGCTCGCCACCGACAGCCGGGTGAGCCGTCCGTACGGCGCCCGCTCCAGCGCGTCGGCCAGGCGCAGTGCGCCCGCGTCGCCCAACCCGGCGGCGGACACGTACAGTTCACCGACCGCCCCGGCGGCGACCACCGCGGCGAGCGCCTCGGCACCCGCCTCCCCCAGTGGATTGCCCCCGGCGAACAGGCGCGTGATCCGGCGTCCGTCGGCCGCGGCGGCGAGCAGCGCGTCGGCGAGTACGGCGACGCCGGCCGCGTCCAGCCCGGTCTGCACGAGGTCGAGCGTGCGCAACGTCCGGGCGGAGTCCAGGAGTCCGGCCGCCGCGCCGCCTCCGTCGCGGCCCAGCGGATTGCGCTTGAGCCACACCCCCGTGACCACCTGGGGCGAGGCACGGAGCTGGTCGGCGATGCGGCAGACGCCGCCCGCGGTGATGCCGTTGCAGCCGAGGTACAGCGTCTCGACCGGGGCGTGCGCACCGGCCACGGTGGCCGCGCCGTCGTCCCCGAGCGCGTCGGTGCCGAGCAGCAGATGCCGTACCGGTGAGGGGCCGTCGGCCAGGGCCTCGGCGACCAGGGCTGCGCCCCGGGGCCCCAGCCCCTGCTTGCACAGGTCGAGGCGGCCGTCGGGCAGCGCGGTGCCCGCCGTGAAGTCCAGCCGCTCCCCCGCGGGCCGGCCGGCGCGCAACCAGTCGAGCAGCGGCCCGAGTTCGGCGAGAGGGCGGGGCACGACCCGCGGGACACCGGCGAACCCGGCCGGTCCGGGCTCCGTCGCCTTCTCCCCGTTCACCACTGCGCCTCCCGGTAGTCCTTGAGGAACACGCCGGACACCGGGTGGCCGGCCTCGCCGCGCACGATCGGGTCGTAGACGCGGGCAGCGCCGTCCACGACGTCCAGCGGGGTGCGGAAGCCCGCGCCGGCCATCCGCGCCTTCTTGGGCGCCGGGTTCTCGTCGGTGATCCAGCCGGTGTCGACGGCGCACATGTGCACCCCCTGCTCGGCGAGGGCGGCGGCGCTGGTGCGGGTGAGCATGTTGAGGGCCGCCTTGGCCATGTTGGTGTGCGGATGCCCGGGCATCTTGTTGCGCACCGCGAACCGGCCTTCGACGGCCGTCACGTTGACGACGTACCGCCGCGGGTGCGGAGAGGCCAGCAGCAGCGGCAGCAGCCGGTCGCACAGCAGCGCGGGGGCGAGGGCGTTGACGAGCTGGGTCTCCAGGACCTCGGCCGGATCGAGCGCGCCGAGCCGGGCCGACCAGGAGTTCTCCGGGGAGGGATCGGGCAGCAGCCCGGCCTCGTCGGCCTCGCGCAGCGCGGCGGGCAGCGCCGCCGCGGAGCCGCCGGGCCCCGTCAGCGCACGCATCGGTGTGAACCCGGGTGCCCCGCGCGCCCCTTCGGGCAGCGCGTCGTGCTCGCCCGAGGCCAGCAGGGCGTACGCCTCGGGCGGACGGCGTACCGTCTGCGCCGCGTTGTTGACGAGGATGTCCAGCGGCGCGCCCTCCCGACGCAGTTCGTCGCACAGCCCCAGCACCTGGCGCGGGTCGCGCAGGTCGACGGCGACGACCGTGAGCCGGTCCAGCCAGGCGGCGCTGCCCGGCTGGGCGCGGAAGCGGCGGACGGTGTCGTGCGGGAAGCGGGAGGTGACGACGGTCTGCGCGCCGTCCCGCAGCATCATCAGCGCCAGCTGGAAGCCGATCTTGACGCGGCCGCCGGTGAGCAGGACCCGGCGCCCGGCGAGGTCGGTGCTCAGCGAACGACGGGCCGTGTTGTCGGCGGCGCAGCCGGGGCAGAGCCGGTGGTAGAAGGGGTCGACGTCCCGATAGGGCGTCTTGCACACGTAGCAGGTGCGCGGCCGGCGGAAGCGGCCGCCGCCGCCCGCGTCCGCGAGAGGCGCGTCCTCGCGCCGGTCCAGGGCGCCGGTCGCGGTCGCCGCCATCACCGCCGCGTCGGCGGCGGCCAGCTCCGTGCTCCGCTCCTTGCGCCGGCGCAGCCGTCCGTCGCGTGCGAAGGACGCGGCGACCTGCTCGGCCCGCATGCGTACGGGATCGTCCACGGGCAGGGCCCGCAGCTTGCCCACGACGTCGTGGAAGGCGGCCAGTTCCTGCTCGGTGACCGACGAGCCGGACGCCGCCCCCTCGGTGCCGTCGCTCATCCGTCCCGCCCCGCCCGTCCCCGCCCCGTGATCGCCGTACCGTGGTCCCGACCGGATTCGAACCGGCGTATCCACCCTGAGAAGGTGGCGAGTCTGCCTCTGCTCTACGGGACCGCGCACGTGTCCGGACCGCCGGATGCGAGACCGGCGTGATCCTCCCGGGTCGGGCGGATCGCCTGTCCTCGCACCCCGTCCGGACGTGCCCCCGGATCGTAACCGCACCCCCGCGACGCGGTCATCGGATTTTCGGGGCCGCCGACGCCGACCGGGTGGCCGGCGGGCCGTGCGGTCAGCGGGCCGTGCGGTCAGCGGGCCGTGCGGCGGAGGTCGAGGCGCTCCTTCTCGGACAGGCCGCCCCAGACGCCGAAGCGTTCGTCGTTGGCCAGGGCGTAGTCGAGGCACGCGGGCCGCATGTCGCACATGCCGCAGATGCGCTTGGCCTCCCGGACCGAACTGCCGGGCTCGGGGAAGAAGAACTCCGCCCCGGTCTGTGCGCACAGCGCCTCACGCTGCCAGCCGAGGTCGGGTGTCGGGATCGTGTCGGTGTACATGGCCAGGATCGTGCCCGGCGGCGAAAAACGTTCGATCAACGCCGGATATACGAGGCGTCGCGAAGCCCCCGGCCCATCGATGATGCTCCCGCGGGACCCTCCGGCGCACGGCGGCGCGCGGCACGCCCGACCGTCTTGCGGCAGCGATTGTCGGTGGGCGGTGCGAGACTCGGCAGTGCACAGGACGGGACCCCTGCGAGGAGGGCAATGATGCTCACCACCCGTTTCGTCGACGGCGCCCCCAACTGGGTCGACGTCGGCGCGACCGACATCGACCGCGCCGCCTCCTTCTACGGTGCTCTCTTCGGCTGGCGGTTCGAGTCGGCGGGACCCGAGGCGGGCGGCTACGGCTTCTTCCGGCTGGACGGCAGGACCGTGGCCGGCGGTATGCAGACCGGCCCCGGACAGGGACCGCCCGCGTGGACCGTCTACTTCCGCACACCGGACGCGCAGGCGACGGCCGAGACCGCCGAGCGCAGGCACGGCCGTGTCCTCCTCGCGCCGACGGACGTCATGGGCCAGGGCACGATGGCGGTCCTCGCCGATCAGGCCGGGGTGCCGTTCGGCCTCTGGCAGCCGGGCGGGACCAAGGGCGTGGACGTGGCGAACGAACCGGGCTCGCTGTGCTGGGTCGAGCTGTACACGCCGGACATCGCCGCGGCTGCCGCCTTCTACGACGCCACGCTGGGTCTGGAGACCTCGGCCGCGCCCTTCCCCGGCGGCGTCTACACCTGTGTCAACCCGGCGGGCGCCGGGGAGGATGCGATGTTCGGCGGGATCGTCCCGCTGGCCGACGACCCCACCGAGGCCGGGTCCGGCGCGTACTGGCTTCCCTACTTCGAGGCCACCGACGTGGACGCGGTGGCGGGCCGGGCGCAGGAGCTGGGCGGCCGGGTGCGGATGCCCGCCACCGACGTGGAGGGCGTGGGCCGCATCGCCAAGCTGGCCGACCCTTCCGGGGCACGCTTCGCGGTGATCAGGAGCGCGGCGCAGACCATGTGAGACCACGCCGTCGCCCCAGGCCCCCAACCCCCGACCTCCACAATGCGCCGCCCCCGTCCGTCCGTCGGGCAGGCCTAGGCCGATGCTCGGCGCACCAGGGTGGTCGGCAGGACCACCGCGCCCGTCTCCTCGTCGGCGACCCGGCGGTCGAGGCGGCGCAGCAGGAGGCGGGCCATGATCCGGCCCATCTCCTCGATGTCCTGACGGACCGTCGTCAGCGGCGGGTCGCTCTGTTCGGCGACCGGCAGCATGTCGTCGAAGCCGACCACGGCGACGTCCTCGGGCACCCGCCGTCCGTGTGCCCGCAGGACCCGCAGGGCGCCCGAGGCGGCGAGGTCGTTGGCGGCGAACACGGCGTCCAGGTCGGGACGGCGTGCGAGGAGTTCGCGCATGGCCCGTTCGGCGCCGCCCGGCGTGAAGTCGCTCTCGACGACCAGCCGCGGATCGCTGTCGCCCATGACCTCGCGGTATCCGTCGAGCCGGTCCGCGGCGGACGTCTGGTCGAGAGGGCCGGTGATGTGCGCGATACGGGTACGGCCGAGCCCGGCGAGCAGGCGTACGGCTTCACGGGCGCCGCCGCGGTTGTCGCTGTCGACGTAGACCACGTCCCGCGTGCCGTCGCTCCAGCCGGGACGGCCGCCGAACACGGTGGGGACGCCGGCGCCCTGGATCAGTCCGGGCAGCGGGTCGTCGAGGTGCAGGGAGAACACCAGGGCCCCGTCGACATGGCCCCCGGCGAGGTAGCGGGCGACGCGCGCGTGGTCGTCGCGGCCCTCGGTGAGCAGCAGGACGAGCTGGTTGTCGTGGGCGGTCAGCTCCTTGCTGATGCCGCGCAGTTGGAGCGCGAAGAAGGGGTCGGCGAAGACCCGGGTCTCCGGTTCGGCGATGACCACGGCGATCGCGTCGTGCCGCTTCGTCACGAGGCTGCGCGCCGCCTGGTTGGGGACGTAGCCGAGTTCCTCCACGGCCTGCCGGACCCTCTCGACGAGCGGTTCGCGCACCCCGTCCCCGCCGTTGACGACCCGTGACACGGTCGCCCGGGAGACCCCGGCCCGTGCGGCCACGGCCTCCAGCGTGGGGCGCGACGCTGTCTCGGTCACTTCGGAGCTCCTCCTGGCCGGCTGCGGCTCAGGATAGCTCCGCGGAGGGCCCGGGTGAGAGCGCTCTCCGACCTGCGGTCCTCAGTGTTCGTGCGCCCCGCCCGTCCCGGCGGCCCCGTGGGTCTCGCCGGCCTCGTGGGCCCCGTGGGGCTCGTAGCCGGGGATCGTGCCGTCGGGCTTCTTCACCAGGAACAGTCCGACCATCCCCATGTCCGAGTGGCTCTGCACATGGCAGTGGTACATCCACGCTCCGGCCCCCACCCCCTCCCCCGCGATCACCTGGAAACCGAAGGAGTCGGCCGGGCCCACGATCTTGTTGTCGATCACCTGGCTGGGGTCGTCGGGACCGGTGAGCAGACCGGTGCGGTTGTCGGCCCAGCGGTGACCGTGCAGGTGGAAGGTGTGGTAGTACTCGCCGTGCGTGATCATCACGAACTCGACCCGGTCGCCCACCGTCGCCTCGAGGTCGGGGCCCTGATGGCCCGCGTGGGCGGGCCGGTTGTTGATGGTCATGTCGTTGAAGACGATCGTGTGGGTGACGTCGGGCAGGAGGTCGCCCTTGCGCCGGACGATCACCGGGCCGTACAGGCCCTTGCGGATGCCGACGGTGCCGTGTTCCGTGCCGACGACGTGGTCGTGGTAGTGCCAGTACCCCGCGCTGCCCGTCCGCCAGGTGCCGTCGGCGCGGCGGCCGGGGGCGTGGGTGCGCCAGGTGTAGGTGCGTGTGCCGCCGGGTTCGATGTCGCTGTGGTTCATCCTGGTGCCGTCGCTGGACGTCTCGTAGTCCAGGCCGTGGACATGCAGACTCGCGGCCACGTCCAGGGTGTTCTCCACCTCGATGTGCAGGGTGTCGCCCTCGGTCAGTTCGATCAAGGGGCCGGGGACGGTCGCCTCGCCCTTCGCCGGGCCGTAGCCGAGCCGCCCGTCGGGGAGCTTCTCCATGTAGAGCTTGAGGTGCCTGACGGCCCCGCCCGGGGGTGCGGTGCTCGCCGGTCCTTCGGCGCTCGCCGCCCTCGGGCCGAGCGACAACGATGTCGCGACAGCGGCGCCGCCCAGCAGCACCCGGCGGTTGAATCCGCGTCTGTCCATGCCGAACTCCCCATCCCGGTACGGAATTTGCGACGATGAAGCGGGCGAGACCGTGGTGAACCCGTGAGACGGTACCGGGCGTTCCGCAGTTTCTCCACACCCAGGACAAAGTTCGTGCCATTGCGGTCATAGCTCTTGGCGAATCACGCAAACGGGGTCTAGCTTCCTTGGCGCTGCCGCCGTGACCGAGGAGGTGCCCATGCACTTACGAGGGTTGAGAACCGGAAAACGGATCCGGGCGACCGTCGTGGCGTGCGGAACGCTCGTCGCCGGCCTGCTGTCCGCGCCCGCCGCGGACGCTCGCCCGGCTCCGGAACCACCGTTGACAACGATGTCCGTCAAGTCGCCGCCGGGTGGCGCGAACGTACAGGTGCTGATCTTCCACGGTTCGGCCGCCGCCGGGGAGGAGTCGCCGGTCGTCGACGCCGGGATCGAGGCGATCGAGCGGATCGGCCTGTCCGGACCGGCGGACCGGCGCTTCGAGGTCGAGGCCACGGACGACGCCTCGGTCTTCACCGACGGAGCGCGACTGAGCAGGTACAACGCGGTCGTGTTCCTGACCGGGGGCGGTGACGTCCTCGACCCCGAGCAGGAGGCGGGGCTGGAGACCTACATGGAGGCCGGCGGCGGATTCGTCGGCGTCCACGACGCCGCCCGGGCGGAACCGTACTCGGACTGGTTCACCGGCCTCATCGGCGCCCGTCCGGCCGCCACGAGTCCGACGGCCGTGCAGCGGGCGACCGTCGAGGTGGGCGACCGCCGGCATCCGGCCACCGGGGAACTGCCGCTGGAGTGGAAGCGGCCCGACATCTGGGCGAACTGGGTGAAGAACCCGTCCGGCGAGGTGCACACCGTCGCCCGGGTGCGCGAGTCGACGTACCGGCCGGGCACCGGCGCCAACGGGGCCGACCACCCCATCAGCTGGTGCCGGGACTACGACGGGGGCCGCTCCTTCTACACCGGCATGGGCGGCACGGCATCCTCGTACGACGAGACGGACTTCCGGGCGCATCTGCGCGGCGCCCTGCTGTGGACGACCCGGCTGGTGCAGGCCGACTGCAAGGCGACCATCACCGGCAACTACAAGGCCGAGCGGCTGACTGCGGCCAATCTGCCCGGGCGCAACGACCAGATCGGCGAACCGCACGGCCTGGTCACCGCGCCCGACGGACGCGTCCTGTACATCGGGCGCGGCGGGGCGGACTCGTCCCAGCCGGTGATCACCGACTGGAACAACCCGGACGTGGGCAAGGGCAAGGGGCAGATCCACGTCTACGACCCGGCGACCGGGAAGGTCACGCTGGCCGGCGAGCTGACGGTCTTCGGCAACAAGGGCGGCGGGGACGAACTCGTCAAGGTCGAGGAGGGCCTCCTCGGCATCGAGCTCGATCCGCGCTTCGAGCAGAACGGCTGGGTGTACCTGCACTACACGCCGCACTCGGGCGTCGACCGCAGCACCCGAATGGCCGAGCGGCGCGTCTCGCGCTTCACGCTCGACCGGGCCACCGAGCGGCTCGACCTCGGCAGCGAGAAGGTGCTGCTCGAGTGGCCGGTCCAGGTGCACAGTTGCTGTCACGCCGGGGGCGGGATGGCCTGGGACTCCAAGGACAACCTGTACATCGCCACCGGGGACAACAACTCCAGTGGTTTCAGCGACGGTTACTCCGGCAACAATCCGCAGCCGAACTACAAGGGAGTGTCCTTCGCCGACGCGCGCCGGACGGCCGGGAACACCCACAACCTCAACGGCAAGATCCTGCGCATCCATCCGGAGGCCGACGGCACGTACACGCTCCCCGCGGGGAACCTGTTCACGGGCCGGGAGACCGCGGAGGGCGGCGGCAAGACCCGCGGCGAGATCTATGTGATGGGCGTGCGCAATCCGGCGCGCATCTTCGTCGACCGGACGACGGACGTCCTGTACGCGGGCTGGGTCGGTCCGGACGCGGGCGAGCCGTCGCCGACGTGGGGACCGGCGAAGTACGACACGTTCGCCGTCATCACCGGCGCGGGCAACCGGGGCTGGCCGTACTGCATGGGCAACAAGCAGCCCTACCGGGACCGCAACCTGCCCGACCCCTCGAAGCCGCTGGGCTGGTACGACTGCGACCACCCGAAGAACGAGTCGCCGAACAACGACGGGCTGGTCAACCTGCCGCCGGTCACCGGGAACAACATCTGGTACTCGCCCCAGGGCGGGGCGCCCGACTATCCGCGGGACGCGAACGGGGTCCCCTCCTACCGCAAGGACCAGGCGACCTACGGGCTGCCGTGGCTCAAGGGCGGCGGGCAGGCGGCGATGAACGGGCCGGTCTACCGCTACGACGCCACGAGCGCGAGCACCGCCAAGTGGCCCGCGTACTGGGACGGCAAGTGGTTCGTCGGCGACTTCTACGACGCCGACCAGCCGCGCAACGCGGTGGTCATGGACCCGCGGACGCAGGGCACGGGCGGACTGCCCGTCCACTCGGAGTCGCTGAAGAAGATCGTGCCGGTCGGCAACGACGGCATCAAGAACCTCATGGACTGGAAGTTCGGTCCCGACGGCGCCCTGTACGTGCTCGACTACGGCCGCGGGTTCTTCACCTCGGACGCCAAGTCGGCGCTCTGGAAGGTCACTTACCGAGGCGGTGGTCCGACACCGGCCGCCGGTCTGCTGGCGAGGGGGTCGCTGTGAGACGACGGATCCGGCAACGGAGCATCCTGACGGTCCTGCTGGCCGCCGTCCTGCTGACGCTCGGGCTGCGGCCGGCGCCCACGGTGGCGCGGTCCGAGCCGGTGGCCGCCGCGGCCCAGGTGCTGACCTGGACCGCCGGCGACGACATCACCCGGTACGGTACGGCGCCCACGACGGCGGTCGCGGGCCCGGCCACGATCGTCTTCGAGAACAGCGCGGCCACCGGCAACACCATGGGCATGCCGCACACCCTGACGTTCGCCACCACCGACCCCGAGTTCAACGACGACGTGACACTGAACATCCTGGCCAACCCGAACGACGACACGGGCGGCCGGCACACCGCCGAGGTCACCTTGACCCCGGGCCGCTACTTCTACCACTGCACGATCCCCGGCCACGGCCAGATGCAGGGCATCCTCGTGGTGACCGAGGCCGGCGGCGAGGACACCACGCCCCCGCAGACGTCGGCGCAGGTCACCGGCGTGCGTGACGCGCAGGGCGCGTACGTCGGCTCGGCGAGCGTCGCGATCGGCGCCACCGACGAGGGCGGCTCGGGGGTGGACCGCGTCCAGTACGCGGTCGGCGCCGCGGGCGACTGGATCCCGTACACCGCGCCCGTCGTCGTCGACGAGGTCGGCAGCCACGCGATCCGCTACCGGGCGTTCGACAAGGCCGGCAACGTCTCCGCGGAGAAGACCGCCGAGTTCACGGTCGTCGCTCCCCCGTCCGGCGACACGACCCCGCCGGACACCTCCGGGACGGTGTCCGGCGAGCGCAACCCCGACGGGACGTACATCGACATGGCGACGGTCACCGTGTCGGCATCCGACACCGGCACCGGCGTCAACACGGTCGAGTACGCCGTCGATTCGGGCCCCTGGCAGCCGTACACCGCGCCCGTGATGGTGCATCAGACGGGCAGCCACACCGTGCGGTACCGGGCCACCGACAAGGCGGGCAACGTCTCCCCCGAGAAGAGCGTCGCGTTCACCGTGGTGGCGGCGCCGGCCCAGGACACCACACCGCCGGTGACCGGGGTGACGATCGACGGCACGCGCAACGCCGCCGGGGCCTACGTCGGCCGCGCCCTGGTGACCGTGAGCGCGACGGACGCGCACGGGTCGGGGGTCGACCGGATCGAGTACTCCCTCGACGGCGGGCCGTACCTCGCGTACGGCGCCGCGGTGGTCGTCGACCGGGCGGGTGCGCACACCCTCGCCTACCGGGCGAGCGACAAGGCGGGCAACACCGCCGCCGCCCGCACGGTGAGCTTCACGGTGGTGCCGAGCCAGGTCCCGGCGCCCGGCTGCCCCGAGTTCGACGAGCGGACGACGGTGATCGTCGGCACGGTCGACTCCGGGGTGCTCAACCGGCTGACCGGCAACCGGTGCCGGATCAACGAGCTGATCGAGGACGAGCGCGAGTGGACCTCGCACGCGCTGTTCCTCAAGCACGTGAAGACGGTCATGGACCGGCTCTTCGCCGAGGGTGTCGTCGACCGGCGCGAGTACGACGCCGTCGAGGAGGCCGCGCGCAGGTCGGGGATCGGCGAGCCCGGGCAGACCGAGGGCTACCGCACGATCCTCGACGGCAGCGCCGAGTCGTTCGCCAAGTGGCAGCAGGTGGGCGGCGGTTCGTTCGCGCGCAACGCCGACGGGACGATCACCTCCGGTACGGCGCGGGACGGCCTCGGCATGCTGTGGTTCCCCGAGCGCAAGTACGGCGACTTCTCGCTGAAGCTCCAGTGGCGCGACGACGCCCCGGGCACGGGCAATGCCAACTCCGGTGTGTTCGTGCGCTTCCCGTGGGTGCTCGACCATCCCGAGGAGTCACGCCCTGAGTGGGTCGCCATCAAGTACGGGCACGAGGTGCAGGTACTGGACCGGCCGGACGGCGACATGTACAAGACCGGTTCGGTGTACGGCTTCGACCGGGTGGGACTCGCCGGCGCCGGCGTCACCCAGAAGGGCACCTGGAACGACTACGAGATCAGGGTGGTCGACCAGCACTACTCGGTCTACCGCAACGGTGTGCTGATCAACGAGTTCGACAACACCGGCGGCCAGGAGTTCTACCCCGCGCGGGCGGACGACCCGGGTACGGACGGCCGGCGGTTCGCCTCCGGCTACATCGGGCTCCAGGTGCACAGCACGACGGACGTCGTCTCGTACCGTGACATCCGGATCAAGGAGCTCTGACGGCAGGAGCGTTCAGGGCGTCCCGGGTCCGCCCGGGGCGCCCTCGTGCCGTGCCCGGCTCGGCTGCACCCGTTTGGGCTCCCCGGGCATCTTCGGGTACTCCGGCGGATAGGGCAGATCGCCCAGGCCGTGGTCGTGCTCGTCACGGCGGGCGAGTTCCAGCAGGGCGTCCAGGGAGAACGCGTGGTCGTCCATGTCGGCGTGCACATCGCCCAGTTCGGCGTAGCGGGCGGGCATCGTGGCGAGGTCGAAGTCGCGAGGGCGGGCGTCGGCGACCTCCTCCCAGCGCAGCGGCGCCGAGACGGGCGCGTGCGGGCGGGGCCGTACGGAG
The DNA here is from genome assembly GCF_016860545.1 of Streptomyces asoensis. NCBI lineage: Bacteria > Bacillati > Actinomycetota > Actinomycetes > Kitasatosporales > Streptomycetaceae > Streptomyces > Streptomyces asoensis. The sequence goes on from NZ_BNEB01000005.1 coordinate 1,273,383, forward strand.
TACGCCGAGGCGATGGTGCGGTCGCGGGCGGTCTGGTTGTAGTCGAGGAAGATGCGCTCGCCGCGCTCCTCCTTCCACCACTTGATCGTCACCCGCTGCGGCAGCCTGCGTTCCATCTCCCGCCCGACGGCGATGGCGGCGCGCCGGACCTGGGTGAAGGTCCAGCGGGGTTCGATCGGCACGAAGACGTGCAGGCCTCGTCCGCCGGAGGTCTTGGGCCATCCGCGCAGCCCGCCGAACTCGTCCAGTACCGCCCGCAGTTCATGGGCGGCGAAGACCGCGTCCTCGTAGTCGGTGCCGGGCTGCGGGTCGAGGTCGATGCGCAGTTCGTCCGGGTGGTCGACGTCGGAGCGGCGCACGGGCCACGGATGGAAGGTGAGGGTGCCGTACTGGGCGGCCCACAGCACCGCCGCCTCCTCCGTGGGGCACATCTCGTCGGCGCTGCGTCCGCTGGGGAAGGTGATGTGCGCGGTCGGGATCCAGTCGGGCATGTTCTTCGGCGCCCGCTTCTGGAAGAAGGACTCGCCTCCCACGCCGTCCGGGTAGCGCTCCAGCGTGGTGGGGCGCTCGCGCAGGGCGCGCAGGATCCCGGGGGCGACCGCCCGGTAGTAGCGGGCGAGGTCCAGCTTGGTGAAGCCGCGCTCCGGGAAGAAGACCTTGTCCGGGCTGGACAGGCGCACCGTCCGCCCGGCCACTTCCAGTTCCACCGCATCACCCATGCGAGCCACGGTAAACACACCCACGACCACCCGCATCCCCGGAATCGGGCAGCCCCTGCGCCCCCGGCCGTCTCATCCGCCCTGGGCCGTCACGTCGGTGATCTTCACAGACACCTTCGTGTCCGAGGACACGGTACTGATCATGGACGGCCGGTAGTTCAGGCTTGTCCCGTTCGACAGTGTGGCCGTCTGAATGACCGGCCCTGACTCGTCGCCCCGGATCTCATAAGTGATCTCGTACACCGCATCCGGGTCGACGTCTGCACTGAGGTCGACATAGGTCAACTCCGGTTCCACGGTCACGTTGCAGCCCGCGGAGCCGAAGCATTGCTTCGCTTTCGTCTTGAGCCCGATGGTGAAGCTGTCGGCGTCGAGCGCCGCATAGGTGGGCTCCGGGGCCGGTTCCGATGACGTTTCCGTCACGGCGGCGGCCGTGCCCTCCATCCCGTAGAGGCTCGGACCGGGGGTGGCGCTCGGCCTGCTGTCGCCGTCGCCGGACTGCACGATGACGATGCCGGTCGCGACGACTGCGGCGATGACGGCGGCGGCCGACCCGATGATGATTGCGTTCGTGCGGGACTTCCTGGGTTCCGGCTCCGGCGGCAGGGGCGGGGTGTCGGGCATCGGCGGCGGCATGTCATGGCTCATGGATCCCCCACGGCGTGTGCGTACTGGAGGCCGCATCATGCGACGGATGGGGACCCGACGTGCGGTGTGTGCCCGGGTCATGACCCGAACGCGTGACGGGCCGGGCACCGGCGACCGGAATGGGGACACATCGCCGGGTCGACGTCGAGCGAACGATGTCCTGGCCGACCCACCCGGCTGAACGGTGCACCATGATGGCTCGCGTGACCGGAAGAACTGCATTCGAGACTGCCTCGCGCCTGTGGACCGAACACATGAGCGCACCGTTTCCGGCTCGACTGCGCGGTGCGGACCGGGCCGGATTCGACATGGTGATGATCGACTCCGACACCGCGGGCTGCGTGTCGACCTGGATCGCGAACGACGGCTCGCTCGACGCGCGCGGACACAGTGTGCTGGTTCACTGCGTCGCCCGCCTGGAACAGATCCTGCCCACGCTCAGCGACGCCGACGATCCCCCGTACTGGCAGCGGCTGCACGAACTGGCCCGACTCGTCGCGGACCCCCGGTCGCGCCCCACCGACCGAGCCGCTCTCGCTGGTCTGCTCCGCTTGATACCGCCGTCGGCCGGAGCGGGGGTGACGGTCGACTGGGAGGCCGTGGAAAGGGCCTGGGGGCTCGTGTTCCCCCCGGACTTCAAGGAGTTCCTCGCGCACTACGGTGGTGGCCTGTCGGACCTGGACCTCGGTGTGCTGGTTCCTGCCACGGTGACTCCTGAGACCTGTGACGAGCCGGGCGCCCCGAAGGGCGGCATGGGGTTCATCACCGCGGACACGCGAGCCACGTGGGTGGACACCGAACCCACCGGCGTCGATGCGGCAGCCGAGGATCTGGTGACCTGGGGAGCGGATGGCAGTGCCGACCTGTACTGCTGGCTCACCCACGGCGATCCCGAGGACTGGCCGGTGGTGCTCTTCAGCCACGGCGTGGACACCTGGACGCTCTTCGACTGCGGCATGGCGGAGTTCCTGCGCAGGGTGTTGAGCGCAGACGGCCGGGCCGAGGCCATGCAGGAATCCGCGCTGTGGGGCGCGGGCCTGCGCGAGCTCTGAAACCGGGCCGTCCGCGAGGCCCTGGGCCCTGCGCATGGCGCGGCCGCCTCCCGGTGCAGCCGGGCTCGGCCGGAGGAAACGCGCAGCGTGCGCACACCATGGCCGACTCGTAGGCTCGGACCATGGATCTTCCGGTGATGCCGCCCGTGAAGCCGATGCTCGCCAAGTCGGTGGCGGCCATCCCGGCGGGCATGCGCTATGAGGCGAAGTGGGACGGGTTCCGGGCGATCGTGTTCCGCGACGGAGCCGAGATCGAGCTGGGCAGCCGTACCGGGAAGCCGCTGACCAGGTATTTTCCCGAGCTGGTGGAGGCGCTGCGGGAGCGGTTGCCCGAGCGGTGCGTCCTGGACGGGGAGATCGTGATCGCCCGGGAGGGGCGGCTCGACTTCGACGCCCTCACCGAGCGCATCCATCCGGCGGACTCCCGGGTGCGCACGCTCGCCGAGCGCACGCCGGCGTCGTTCGTCGCGTTCGACCTGCTGGCGCTCGGCGACCGCTCGCTGCTCGGCGCGCCGCTGAGCGAGCGGCGCGAGGCGCTGACCGGGGCGCTCGCGGGGGTGACGGCGCCCGTGCACGTGGCGCCGGCGACGAGTGACATCGAGCTGGCGCGGCGGTGGTTCGAGGAGTTCGAGGGCGCGGGCCTGGACGGCGTGATCGCCAAGCCGCCCGGTCTGCGCTACCTCCAGAACGAGCGCGCCATGTTCAAGATCAAGCACGAGCGCACGGCGGACGTGGTGGTGGCCGGGTACCGGTTCCACAAGAGCGGCCCGGTGGTGGGCTCGCTGCTGCTCGGCATCCACGACGACCGGGGCGTCCTCCAGCACGTCGGCGTGTCCGCCGCGTTCCCCATGAAGCGGCGGGCCGAGCTCGTCGAGGAGCTGGAACCGCTGCGGATGACGGACGCGTCCGGTCACCCGTGGGCGTCCTGGTCCGAGGAGGCGGCCCACGAGACGGCCCGGCTGCCCGGTGCGCCGAGCCGCTGGTCGGGCAAGAAGGACCTGTCCTGGGTGCCGTTGCGGCCCGAACGGGTGGCCGAGGTGGCGTACGACCACATGGAGAACGGGACGCGGTTCCGGCACACCGCCCGTTTCCGGCGCTGGCGCCCGGACCGCACCGCGGACAGCTGCACGTACGCGCAGCTGGAGGAACCGGTGCGCTACGACCTGGCGGAGGTCCTCGGGACGCCGCCGGAGGCGTGAGCGGCCACCGGTTCCCCGGCCGGGGGCGGACCCGCGGGCGGTGTCACCGTCTCACGGTGTCATGAGGATCTTCACCGCGCCGTCCCGCTTGTGCTGGAACGTCTCGTAGGCCTGCGGGGCCTCCGAGAGCGGCACGCGGTGGGTGGCGAAGTCGTCGACGCCGAGCGGGTCGTCGTCGGTGAGGTACGGCAGGATGTCGTCGACCCAGCGGCGCACGTTGGCCTGTCCCATGCGGATCTGGAGCTGCTTGTCGAACATGGTGAGCATCGGCAGCGGGTCGGCCATGCCGCCGTAGACGCCCACCAGGGACAGGGTGCCGCCGCGGCGCACCAGCTCGATGGCGGTGTGCAGGGCGGCGAGCCGGTCGACGCTGAACCGTTCCGCGAGCGGGCCGCTGAGTTTGCGCGGCAGCAGCGCGGAGGCGTTCTGGACCATCCGGGCGGCCGCGCTGCCGTGCGCCTCGGTGCCGACCGCGTCGATCACGGCGTCGGGGCCGCGGCCGTCGGTCTCCTCGCGGATCGCAGCGACGAGCTCCTTCTCGCTGTCGAAGCTGCGCAGGTCGTACGTCTCCACGCCGCGGGCACGGGCCCGGCGCAGCCGGTCACCGACCAGGTCGACGCCGAAGACCCGCCCGGCACCGCGCGCCTGCGCGATGCGGCAGGCCATGTCTCCGATGGGACCGAGGCCGAGCACGGCGACGCTGCCGCCCTGGGGGACGTCGGCGTAGGCGACGGCCTGCCAGGCGGTGGGCAGTACGTCGGACAGGTAGACGTAGCGGTCGTCCGGCGGCCCCTCGGGCACCTTGACCGGGCCGAACTGGGCCTGCGGGACCCGCAGGTACTCGGCCTGGGCGCCGGGCACCGACCCGTACAGGCGGGTGTAGCCGAACAGGGCGGCGCCCATGCCCTCGCCGGTGACCTGGGTGGTCTCGCACTGGGTGGGCAGCGCGTTCAGGCACATCCAGCAGTTGCCGCAGGCGATCTGGAAGGGCACCACGACCCGGTCGCCCGCCTTGAGGTCGGGTACCGCCGCGCCGACCTCCTCGACGATGCCCATCGGCTCGTGCCCGAGGATGTCGCCCGGCGTCATGAACGGGGTGAGGACCTCGTACAGGTGCAGGTCGGAGCCGCACAGTCCGCTGGAGGTGATGCGGATGACGGCGTCGGTCGGTTCCTGGATCTTCGGGTCCGCGACGGTCTCCACCCGTACGTCCCGCTTGCCCTGCCAGGTCACTGCCTTCATCGTGCCGCGCTCCCTCCGCCGGCCCCGTACGTCCCGGCGGGTCCGGGCCACCGGGCCTGGCTGCGGGCCGGGTACCCGGCCCCCGGACACCGAACCGCCCGAGCGCCCGGCCTCCGGGCAGCCGAACCGCCGGTCCGCGGAGGCGCCGGGCCCCACGGATGGCCGTACTCGAACATCCGAGCGCACAATCGAGGGACGGAACGGGGGTGTCACGATGGGCACGAGTCGTCCGGGACGTCCGGCGCGCGCGGTGCGCGCCGGCCACTGCGCGGTGGTCACGGCGCTCCTGGCCGCCGCGCTCTCGATATCCCTCGCGGCGGGCTGCACGACGGGCTCGCGGGAGCCCTCGCCCGACGACGGCCGCACCACGTCGGTGAAACCCAGCCCGAGCGGTACCGGTCCGGCGTCCGTCGCCGGTTCCGTGCTCGCCGTGAAGATCGACAACGCCCCCGACGCCCGGCCGCAGACCGGCCTGGACACCGCGGACGTGGTGTACGCCGAGCAGGTCGAGGGCGGGCTGAGCCGGCTGATGGCCGTCTACGCGAGCACGCTCCCGAAGGCCGTCGGCCCGGTCCGCAGTGCCCGCGAGTCCGACCTGGAGCTGCTGCGCCAGTTCCACGAGCCGGTGCTGGCGTTCTCCGGCGCGCAGGGCAAGCTGCTGCCGCTGATCGACCGGGCGCCGCTGGACGCCGTCACCCCCGAGGACGCGTCCGGCGCCTACTACCGCGGCGGCGACCGCGCCGCACCGCACAACCTGTTCCTGCGTCCGGGCCGGCTGCTGCCCGGCGTTCCCGGTCCGGCCGCGCTGACCACCGGGTTCCGCTACGGGGCGGCGCCTGAGGGCGGTACGGCTCTGCCCTCGCTCACCGTGCGCTACCCGGCGGCCCGGTTCACCTTCACCTGGTCCGCGGACCGGGCGCGCTGGCTGGTCTCGACCGACGGCGCGCCGACGGTGACGGCCGACGGGCGGCGGGTCGCCCCGGCCACGGTGGTCGTGCAGTACGTGAAGGTGCGCGCGTCGGGCTTCCACGACTTCCTCGGCAACAACACGCCGTACACCGAGACGGTGGGTGCCGGGAAGGCGCGGGTGCTGCGCGACGGGCGGGCCTACGACGTGGACTGGAGACGCCCGGCGGCCGACGGCGGCACGGACTTCACGACCGCCGACGGCAGCCCGGTGAACTTCGCGCGGGGCCAGGTGTGGGTGGTGTTCGCGCAGCGTCCCTGACCGGCGGCCCGCGATCAGGAGGGGGCGGCCACGGGTTCGGCGGGGTTGCGCAGCCCCTCGGCGGCGTCCGCGACCCGCTGGATGAGTTCGAGGAAGACGGTCTGCTCCGCGGCCGAGAGGGGGGACAGCAGGACCTGGTTCATCCGGGCCGTGCGCACGGTCAGCCGGCGATGGGTGCGCAGCCCGTCGTCGGTGAGCCCGAGCAGGAAACGGCGCCCGTCCCGCGGGTCGCGGACCTTGTCCAGGAGCCCCCGGCGGACGAGCCGGCTGATCACCTCGGCGATGGTGGAGCGGTCCAGGCCCACCCGCTCCCCCGCCGTGCGCTGGTCGAGCCCCGGTTCGGCGACGAGCGCGTTGAGCACGGCGAACTGCGGCGAGGTGATCTCCTCGGAGACCATCGCGTTCCACAGCAGGTGATGCGCCTGCTGGAGCCGCCGGGCCAGGTGCCCGGGGTGGCTGGTGAGGTCCACCGCGGCCATGTGCGCTCCTCAGCTTCGTCGTCGATTTTTCGTCGGTGCACTGAACGATAGCGCGTGGGACCGGGCCCGGTCTCGCGCTGGAGTGACCTGGAGCAGACCCACTGCCTGGGGTCTTGACTGCCCCCTCGCACGGTGGCAGCGTGTGGGCAGCCTCGGGGAATTGATCAGTGCCCTGATTGATTGCGGCCGGGGGGCATGGAAGAGAGGGGGCTTCACGGATGGACAAGGTGGTCGCCACGGCCCTGGAGGCGGTGGCCGACGTGCCGGACGGTGCGTCCCTGGCAGTGGGCGGATTCGGTCTGAGCGGCGTGCCGAACGTCCTCGTCCAGGCCCTGTACGAGCGCGGCGTCACCGCGCTGTCGGTCGTCTCCAACAACTGCGGCGCCATGGAGTCGGGCCTCGCGGTGCTGCTCTCCGCCGGGCGGATCGCCCGGGTGACCGGTTCCTACATCGGCGCGAACAAGGAGTTCGCCCGCCAGTACCTCGCGGGTGAGCTCGAGGTCGAGATGATCCCGCAGGGCACCCTGGCCGAGCGGCTGCGGGCCGGCGGCGCCGGGATCCCCGCCTTCTACACCCCCGCGGGCGTCGGCACGCAGGTCGCCGACGGCGGACTGCCGTGGCGTTACGACGGCGAGGGCGGCGTGGCGCTGGCCTCGCCCCGCAAGGAGGTCCGCGAGTTCGACGGGGTGGAGTACGTGCTGGAGCATGCCATCCGTACCGACTTCGCGCTGGTCAGGGCGGCCAAGGGGGACCGCCACGGCAACCTGGTGTTCCACCGGTCCGCCCGCAACTTCAATCCGCTGTCCGCGATGGCCGGACGGATCACGGTCGCCGAGGTGGAGGAGCTGGTCGAGCCCGGCGCGATCGACCCGGACGCGGTGCACGTCCCCGGCATCTTCGTGCAGCGCGTGGTCGCGCTCACGCCGGAGCAGGCGGCGGACAAGATGATCGAGCGGCGGACGGTCTCCGCGCCCGCGGCGAAGGGAACGGTGAACCGCTGATGGCCTGGACACGCGAGGAGATGGCCGCGCGCGCCGCCCGCGAACTGCGCGACGGCCAGTACGTCAACCTCGGCATCGGACTGCCCACCCTGATCCCCAACCACCTGCCCGCGGGCGTGGAGGTGGTGCTCGAGAGCGAGAACGGCATCCTCGGCACCGGCCCCTACCCCACCGAGGACGCCGTGGACCCGGATCTGATCAACGCGGGCAAGGAGACCGTGACGGTCCTGCCGGGGGCGTCCTTCTTCGACTCCGCGCTCTCCTTCGGCATGATCAGGGGCGGGCACATCGACGTCGCCGTACTCGGCGCGATGCAGGTCTCCGAGCGCGGCGATCTGGCCAACTGGGCGGTCCCCGGCAAGCTGATCACGGGGATCGGCGGGGCGATGGACCTGGTGCACGGCGCCCGTACGGTCATCGTCGTCATGACCCACACCGCCAAGGACGGCTCACCGAAGATCCTCACCGAGTGCGCGCTGCCCCTGACGGGCAAGGCGTGCGTGGACCGGATCATCACCGACCTGGGCGTCCTCGACGTCACCCCCGGCGGTCTGGTCCTCGTGGAGACCGCGCCGGGCGTCGCCCCCGAGGAGGTCGCGGCGAGGACCGCCGCACCGCTGCGTGTCACCGAGGAGGCCCGGTCATGAGCAACGGTTCCAGGACCGTCTACGTCGTCGACGCCGTCCGCACGCCGATCGGCCGCTACGGCGGCGCGCTCGCCTCGGTGCGCCCGGACGACCTCGCCGCCCACGTCATCCGTGAACTCGTCGCCCGTACACCCGCGTTGGACCCCTCACGGATCGACGACGTCTACTTCGGCAACGCCAACGGGGCGGGTGAGGACAACCGCAACGTCGGCCGGATGGGCGCCCTGCTCGCCGGGCTGCCCACCTCCGTGCCCGGGGTCACCGTCAACCGGCTGTGCGCCTCCGGCCTGGAGGCGGTCGTCCAGGCGGCCCGCGCGATCGCGGCCGGTGACGCCTGCGTCGCCGTGGCCGGCGGCGTGGAGTCGATGACCCGCGCGCCCTACGTGCTGCCGAAGGCGGACCGCGCGTTCCCCGCCGGGCACACCGAGATGTACTCGACCACGCTGGGGTGGCGGATGGTCAATCCGCGGATGGACCCGCAGTGGACGATCCCGCTCGGCGAGTCGGCCGAGCTGATCGCCGACAAGCACCGGATCGGCCGCGAGCAGCAGGACGCGTTCGCCCTCTCCAGCCACCGCAAGGCAGCCGCGGCCCAGGAGGCGGGTCTGTTCGACGCCGAGCTCGCGCCCGTGTCCGTCCCGCGCCGCAAGGGCGAGCCGGTCGTGTTCGACGCCGACGAATGCGTACGGGCGGACGCCTCTCCCGAGGCGATGGCCGCATTGCGGCCGTCGTTCCGGACGGAGGCCGAGCAGGGGACCGTGACGGCGGGCAACGCCTCGCCGCTGAACGACGGCGCCGCGGCCCTGCTGCTGGTGGACGAGGACGGGCTGCGGGCCACCGGCCGCGAACCGCTCGCCCGGATCGGTGCCACCGGGGTGTCCGCCGTCGACCCGCAGTACTTCGGACTCGCCCCCGTCACGGCGGTCGAACGCGCCCTCGCCAAGGCGGGCCGGGACTTCGCCGACCTGTCGGTGCTCGAACTGAACGAGGCCTTCGCCGCCCAGGTCCTCGGCTGTGTCGCCGAATGGCCCGAGCTCGACCCGGCCGTCCTCAACCCGCAGGGCGGTGCGATCGCCCTCGGTCACCCCCTCGGCGCCTCCGGTGCCCGGCTCGCCGGCACGGTCGCCCATCAACTCGCCCGCCGGGGCGGCGGCGTGGGCGTCGCCACGCTCTGCATCGGCGTGGGCCAGGGCCTCGCACTCGTCCTCGAACGCTAGGAAATCCGGGAACCCCCATGACTCTCACACAGGCCGACATCGACCGGGAGATCGCTGCCGAGCACGCCGCGTACGAGAAGCGGCTGGCCGACGGCGCGCCCGTCGAGCACCAGCCGCGCCGCGACTACGCGCCGTACCGCTCCTCGGTGCTGCGGCACCCCGGGCAGCCCCCGGTCACCATCGACGTCACCCAGGACCCCGAACTGGTCGAACTGGCCTCCCCCGCCTTCGGCGAACGGGACATCACCGAGATCGACAACGACCTCACCCGGCAGCACGACGGCGAACCGGTCGGCGAGCGCATCACGGTCTCCGGCCGGCTGCTCGACCGCGACGGCCGCCCGGTGCGCGGTCAGCTCATCGAGATCTGGCAGGCCAACTCGGCGGGCCGCTACGCCCACCGGCGCGAGCAGCACGACGCGCCGCTGGACCCCAACTTCACCGGTGTCGGCCGCACCCTGACCGACGACGGCGGCCATTACCGCTTCACCACCGTCCAGCCCGGCCCTTACCCGTGGCGCCAGCACCTCAACGCCTGGCGGCCGGCCCACATCCACTTCTCGCTCTTCGGCACGGCGTTCACCCAGCGACTGGTGACGCAGATGTACTTCCCGGGCGACCCGCTGTTCCCCTACGACCCGATCATCCAGTCGGTGACGGACGACGCGGCCCGCTCCAGGCTCGTCGCCACCTACGACCACAGCCTGTCGGTGCCCGAGTTCTCCATGGGCTACCACTGGGACATCGTGCTCGACGGGCCGCAGGCCACCTGGATCGAAGAAGGACGCTGACCCGCCATGACGAAGATCGACACGAGCCGTCCGCAGAGCGTGCTGCCCACCCCCTCGCACACCGTCGGCCCGTTCTACGGCCACGCCCTGCCCTTCCCCGGCGGCGGTGACATCGCCCCGCTCGGCCACCCGGACACGATCACGCTCCAGGGGTACGTGTACGACGGCCAGGGCGACCCGCTGCCGGACGCGTTCCTGGAACTGTGGGGCCCGGACCCCGAGGGGAACCTCCCGCGGGTGGACGGCTCCATGCGGCGCGACCCGGCGAGCGGCGGATTCCTCGGCCGCAACGGTGTGGAGTTCACCGGCTGGGGCCGCGTCCAGACCGACGCGAACGGCCACTGGTCGGCGCGGACCCTGCGCCCGGGCCGGCGCGGGCGCGGCGCCCCCCACCTGAGCGTGTGCGTGTTCGCCCGCGGGCTGCTGGTGCACCTGTTCACCCGGATCTACCTGCCGGACGACGAGGCCGCGCTGACCGCCGACCCGCTGCTGGCCCGGGTGGACCCGGCGCGCCGGGACACCCTCGTCGCGGGCCGGGGCGACCTCGGCACCTACCGTTTCGACATCCGCCTTCAGGGCGAAGGCGAAACGGTATTCCTGGAGTTCCGGTGACAGCTGCCCCTGACGACGTCTCCCTGCTCGCCCCCGGCTGGACCGGCTCGGCGGTCGCGGCCGCGACCGGCGACCGCGCCTTCGTGCGGGCGCTGCTCGATGCGGAGGCCGCGCTGGCCCGCGCCCAGGAGACGCTGGGGCTCGCCCCGCGGGGAGCCGGAGCGGCGGTCACCGCGGCGGCCGACGGCGACGGCTTCGACGCCCGCTCCCTCGCCGAGCGGGCCCGGGCCGGCGGCAACCCGGTGATCCCGCTGGTGGCCGATCTGACGAAGGCCGTCGGCGCGGAGTACGGCCCCTACGTCCACCGCGGGGCGACCAGCCAGGACATCATGGACACGGCCGCGATGCTGGTCGCGGTGCGCGGCCTCGGCCTCCTGCTGGGCGACCTCGACCGGGTCCAGCGGGCGCTGGCCGCGCTGGCCGCCCGGCACCGCGACACGGCGATGCCCGGCCGGACGCTCACCCAGCACGCCGTACCGACGACCTTCGGTCTGAAGGCGGCCGGCTGGCGGTCGCTGGTGCTGGACGCGCGGGACCGGGTGACGGCGGTACGCGACGCGCTGCCCGCCCAGCTCGGCGGCGCCGCCGGGACACTGGCGGCCTTCGGCGCGTACGGCGCCGCCGACCCGACCGCGCTGCCCGCCGCGTACGCCCGTGAACTGGGCCTGCGCGCGCCCCTGTTGCCGTGGCACACCCTGCGGACCCCGATCGCCGACCTGGCTGCCTGCCTGGCCCACGTCACGGGCGCGCTCGGGAAGACCGCCACCGACGTGCTGACCCTCGCGCGCACGGAGATCGGTGAGCTGGCGGAGGACGGCGGCGGCGGTTCGTCGGCGATGCCGCACAAGGCCAACCCGGTGCGGGCCACGCTGATCGCGGCCGCCGCCCGGCGCGCCCCGCAGCTCGCGGCCACGCTGTACGGGTCGCTGGTGGCCGAGGACGAACGGCCGGCCGGGGCCTGGCACGCCGAGTGGGAGCCGCTCAGGGAGTTGCTGCGACTGGCCGGCGGGGCCGCCCGGGACGCGGTCGCCCTGACCGAGGGACTGCGGGTGGACACGGCCGCGATGCGCGCGCATCTCGACGACACCCACGGGCTGATCGTCTCCGAGCGGCTCTCCGCCGAGCTGTCGGCCGTGCTCGGCCGCGCCCGCGCCCGGGAACTGCTCACCCGACTGGCCCGCCGGGCCGGCGCCGAGGGCCGTCCGCTGGGCGAACTCCTGGCCGCCGAGCCCGAGCTGGCGGGCGTCGACCTGGACGACCTCACCGACCCCGCCCGTTACACCGGCTCCGCGGGGATCCTCACCGACCGTGCGCTGGAGCGACGTTGACCGAGAAACTGCTCAACCACCGTGCCGAGGGGCCGGCCGGTGCCCGTCCGCTGCTGCTCGGCCCCTCGCTCGGCACGTCGTACGCCTTGTGGGACAAGGTCGCCCCTGAGCTGTCCGTGACCCACCGGGTGGTCCGCTGGGACCTGCCGGGGCACGGGGGTTCGGCGGCGGATCTGATCGGCCCCGGCGCCACGGTGGCCGACCTCGCCGGCCTGGTGCTGGACCTGGCCGACTCGCTCGGCCTGGAGCGGTTCGCGTACGCGGGCGTGTCCCTGGGCGGCGCGGTGGGGCTGCATCTGGCGCTGCACCACCCGGGGCGGCTGTCGTCGCTCGCGGTGATCTGCTCCTCGGCCCACTTCAACGGGTCCGGTCCGTGGGAGGAGCGGGCCGCGCTGGTGCGCCGCGAGGGACTCGCCCGGCTCGCCGACCAGGCGGACACCCGCTGGTTCACGCCCGGCTTCTCCGTCCCGGGGCTCGTCGCCGACCACCGGGCCGCCGACCCGGCGGCCTACGCGGCCTGCTGCGACGCGCTGGGCGCGTTCGACGTGCGCGAGCGGCTGCCGGAGATCGCCGTGCGGACCCTGCTGATCGCCGGGCGCGAGGATCCGGCGACACCGCCGGCGCATCTGCGGGAGATCGCGGACGCGGTGCCGGGCGCCGCCCTCGTCGAGCTCCCGGGCGCCTCGCACCTCGCGCCCGCGCAGTGTCCCGAGGCCGTGCTGACGGCGCTGCGCACGCATCTCGACGGCCCGGCGAAGCGGGGCATGGAGGTACGGCGGCAGGTGCTGGGGGACGCGCACGTGGACCGGGCGCAGTCCCGGCAGAACGCCTTCACCGCGCGCTACCAGGACTTCATCTCGCGCTACGCCTGGGGCGAGATCTGGACCGACCCGACGCTCAGCCGCCGCGAACGCAGCATGATCACGTTGACCGCCCTGGTCGCGCACGGCCACTACGACGAGCTGGCCATGCATGTGCGGGCGGCCCGGCGCAACGGACTCACGCCCGAGGAGATCGGCGCCGTGCTGCTCCAGACGGCCGTCTACTGCGGGGTCCCGGCGGCCAACTCGGCGTTCGCGACGGCCCAGCGGGTCCTCGCGGAGGAAGAACCCGTCCTGGCGGAGGACGAGGCGCAGGACGGGGCGGACACCGGGGACACGCCCGGCCGGCCCGGCCGGTAGGAACCCGGCCGGGCCTCGGTCATCTCCGGGTCTGCTGGCCGGGCACGAGGCCCACCTGGGGTGCGCCCAGGCCCCGCAGTGCCTGCTGCGCCTTGTCCACCAGGCCGTCCGCTCCGCAGGAGCGCGCCAGTGACAGGCCGCGGCCCAGCTCGGACACCGAGCGGGAGAGGACGCCGTACTCGACGCGGGCGGCCGCGTGTTCGTACTGGCAGGGTGAGGACTCCAGGAAGGTGACGGCCTGCTGGGCCAGCCGGACCGCGCGCTGGCCGGTCTCCAGGGCGGCGGCGCAGCGCAGGGCCTCGCCGATCGCGGTGTCGGTGCCGAAGCGCTCGGCCTGCCGGCGCGCCTCGGAGACCAGCCGGTTCGCCCGCGCCGGATCCTCGGTGGCCAGGGCCCGGGCGAGATCGACGGCCCAGGGCACCATCACCGGGTTGAGGTGTCCGCGCGCGGCGGCCGCCTTCTCGGCGGCCTCCAGTTCGTTGATGCCGTCCTTGGTCCGGCCGACGGCCAGGAGGAGCCGGCCGCGCACCGAACGGGGATCGGGCAGGACGATCGTCGACGGGTACGGCGGGGCGAAGCCGTACTGTTCGGCCGTCTCCCAGGCCTCGGCGACATGCCCGCGGACCAGCAGCGTGTCGATCAGGTTGCAGGTCGCGGACCAGTACAGGGGCAGGCCGCGGCCGACGCGTTCGGCGACCCGCAGGGATTCCCTGAGGGACTCCTCCGCCTCCTTCAGACGGCCCCGCCGGCGCAGGCCGAGTCCGAGGTAGGCGTGGGCCAGGGCGAGGTGGCCGCCGCTCCAGCCCGCGGACACATAGGCGCGCAGTGCCTCGTTGAAGAGGGCGTCGGCGCGGTCGAGCCGGTCGGTGTACGCGTAGGAGCTGGCCAGCATCATCAGCAGCTCGATGCCCCACTCCTGGTCGGTCCAGCCGAGTCCGGGGGCGAGGCCGCCGTTGACCAGGGCGCGGTCGCAGAACTCGACGACCTCCTCGGCGTTCTCGCCGTGGGTCATGGCGTCGAAGCCGCGCAGGATGAGCAGGGCCCGCTCGGCGTTGTCCCGGCCGGCGCAGGTCGCGGCGAGCGCGGCCAGCTTCTCGGAGCGGCGCGGCGAGATGGTCTCTCCGGCGTGCACACCCTCCCACATGTACTGCACGGCCTAGAGCCGCAGCCGGGCGGGGCCCGGGGCGTGCCGGGCGGCCTCCGCCTCGACCGTGCGGACGGCCTCCTCCAGCTGGTCGTTGTGCAGGAGGGCCTGCGACAGGCGGTAGACGGCGTCGACGCGCTCGGCGCCGTCGAGGCCCGGCATGCCGAGGGCGGTGCGCAGGTGGTCGATGGTCCTGGCGGGCGCGGTGAGCAGGGTGGCGCAGCCCAGTTCGTAGAGGACGTGCGCGTGGACGTCGGGGGCGGGCGGTTCGCGCAGGGCGCGTTCCAGGCAGCGGCGGGCCGCGTCGGGGGCGCCGACGGCGAGGTGTTCGCGGGCGGCTTCGCGCAGCTGCTCGACGAGTTCCTCGTCGCCCTCCGCGTGGACCTGGAGCAGGTGCCGGGAGGCGGCCGCGAGACCCTTGCCCGCGTCGGTGACGACCTGGGCGGCGATGCCGTGCATCGCGGTGCGCAGTCCGCCGGGGATGGAGTCGTAGACGGCGGAGGCGATCAGCGGATGGACGAACTCCAGGTCGCCGTCGCCCACCGGGACGGCGCCGGGCAAAGGCTCGGTGAGGATACGGGCGTTGCGCAGCAGCTCGGCGCAGCGCACCGCCTCGTCCTGGCCGAGTCCGGCGAGCCGGGCCGCCTGGGTGACCGAGATGTCGGCGCCGAGGATCGCCGCGGCCATGGCGAACTTGGTGGCGTCGACGCCCAGTTGTTCCAGACGGTCGACGAGGCCGCCGCCGCGGGCCGCGCGGTTCAGGGCGCGCAGTTCGCCGGCCGAGGACTCGCTGGCCTCCAGTTCGCTGTCGCGGACCTTGGCGAGGAGTTCGACGGTCTCGTAGGGGTTGCCGTCGGTGACGGCCCACACCTCGCGGCAGAACGCCGCGTCGGCGTGCGTGCCGAGCGTGGCCCGGGTGAGGCCGGCCACGGCGGCCGGGGTCAGGGCGCTGAGGCTGGTGACGGCGCGGCCCGCGGCCTGGCCGACGGCGTCGAGGTGCCGGGCGGCGTCGCCCGTGATCTCGCCGGGGCGGCGGGCCACGACGACGAGGACGCAGAGTTCGCCGAGGCGCTCGACGAAGGCCTCGAGCCAGCGCAGGGTCTCCTGGTCGGCCCAGTGCGCGTCGTCGATCAGCAGCACCAGCGGGTAGTCCCGCCGGGCCAGCCGTGTCACGGCGGCGACCAGGCCGTCGCAGACGCCCTGCGGGTCTGCGTGGCCCTCGCCGGGTTCGGCGATGCCGAGGGCGGGGCCCGCGATCTCGTACCAGTCGCCGAGGTATTCGCGGGCCTCCTCCGGGTGCAGGGACAGCAGCGCGGGCTGGAGCAGTTGGCGCACCACGTTGAAGGGGACGGACCTCAGTGTCTCGCCGCCGCGGGCCGACCACACCGTGCAGCCGCGGCTCTCGGCGATGCGACGTGTCTCGGCCAACAGCGCGGTCTTGCCGAAGCCCGCCTCGCCCCGGAGCACCAGCAGGTGGCCCGAGGAGGACCGGTCGGCGCAGAGCGTCTCCACCGCCTGCGCGATGGCGGCGACCTCCTGCTCGCGCTCCCACAGGGAAGCCGAGGCGGCCGTCGCCGGCCTGCCCTCCGTCATCCCGCTACCTCCCCAAGTCGCCCGAACGACGTACCGACGTCGAGCGTAGCCCTCCGGGGGCCCGCGCGCAGGGCGGTCCGGGCAGGTCCCGCCTCGACGGGTGACACGGGACGGTCCGGGAGGCCCCGGCGGGCCTGCGCAGGTGCTCCCCCGACGTCAACGGCGAGCGACGGGACCCGAATTGACGTCGACTTCACGCCAGTCCCGGGGACCGGCGCCCGCAACGGATTCCGGCGAAGTGCCCTCCCTCTCATCCGGCTTTCACCGACGCCTCATACGGTGGTGTCATGACGCAGGTGACTCCTCCCGGCTGGTATCCCGATCCGGGGCAGACAAGTGACGGTCCCGCCACCGAACGCTGGTGGGACGGCAAGGCATGGACGGACCAGACCCGTGCCGCGGGTCCGGCCGCCGCATGGGGTCCGCCGGCGCAGACGCCGGCGGACGGCCCCCACGGGGCGTACGGGCCGTATCCGCAGCATCCGGGGTATCCGCAGTACCCCGCGGCGCCGGCGGGCACGGGCGGGCGGCGCGGGCTGCGGACGGGCATAGCCGTCGCGGCGGCCGTCGCGGTCCTCGTCAGCATCGGGGTCGGCGTGTACGCGCTGGCCGGTGACGACGGCTCCGGGAGCGGCGGCACGGCCCAGGGCCGGGCGGGCAGGGCGGTCCCGGTGGCACGGGCGGCCAGGGCGGCCCCTTCGGCGACTCCGGCGGGTCCGATGGGCAGGGCGGTTCCGGCGGCTCCGGCGGTTCGGACGGGGCCTCTCCCGGGCCCGGGGAGTCCGAGGCGCCGAAGATCAAGAGCGGTTCGGTGACCGACGCGCTGAACGGGATCAGCATCCCGATCCCGGCCGGGTGGACCGGCCAGGAGCTGAGCGTCGGCGCGCAGATCACCTCCGACGCCTCCTACAAGTGCCCGGGCGACACCTCCAAGACCTGCACGAAGGGGGGCGTGTACTCGGCGCCCGTGGAGGTGCTGAAGACCAAGGGCGCCACCGCCGAGGAGGTGGCCAAGGCCGACATCTCCGCCAACGCCGAGGAGTCCTACGGCGGCACCACCTACGGCGCGATCACCTCGCACCAGGTGCTCGCCTCCAAGGCGGTGACGGTGGCCGGGCAGAAGGGCTACCTGGTGCGCTGGAAGGCGGTCACCAGCAAGGGCGCGGACGGCTATGTCGAATCGCTCGCCTTCCCGGCGCCGGCGGACGGCAAGCGGCTGGTGGTGCTGCGGTTCGGGCTCGACGCCGACCAGAGCCTGTCGGTCATCGACACCGTCACCAAGGGCATCAAGGTGTCGACGGGCGGCGGCAGCGGACAGGACGTCTGACGCGTTCGGCCGGGTGGGGCGCCCCTCCGCTCAAGGGGTGCCCCACCCGGCCGGGTGGCGCGCGCCGCCCCCGTCCCCACGGTGCGGCGCGTGACAGGTCACCGTCCAGTCATCCCGTGGACGGCGGCCTGGGTCAGGTGCGGTTCTCTAGGTGAGGCCGAGCGCCGGCAGCACGGCGGCCTCCACGAAGCGGACCAGGTACTCCTGGTCGGCGTACTCCCCGTCGACGACGGGACGCGCGCGGATCACGCCGAACATCTGCGCCGGGACGTACTCCAGCGCCGGGTGGTCGGCGGCGATCTCACCGCGCTCCACCCCGCGCCGCAGGATGTCCCGCAGCGCCTCGATCTCGGGGTGGACGATCGCCTCGCGCAGCGCGAGCGCGAGGTCCTCGTGGCCGTTGACGGCGTGGCCGAGGGCCTGGAGCAGCTTGGTGTCGTTGGTGGACCAGCGACCCGTGGCGCGGGCGGCCTCGCGCAGGTCCCCGGCGAGCGAGCCGGTGTCGATGCCGGTGAGCCTGGCCTGGCGGCGCGAGCGCAGGGCGGCCACCACGAACTGGGGCTTGGTCTTCCACTGCCGGTAGAGCGTGGACTTGCTGCACCGGGTGCTGGCGGCGATGCCCTCCATGGTGACGGCTTCGTACCCGCATTCGCGGACCTGGTCGAGAACGGCGTCGAAGAACTCCTGTTCCCGCTCGGGCGTGAGCTTGGAACGGTTCGTGGCGGCGACCGACTCGGGTCCGTCCGCTGCCTGCGACGTCATGGCCGCCCTCCTCCTTCTCCACCGTTTCTCCGGTGCGCTCCACCGATTCTCCGGTGTCTCTCGAGGCCCCGGCAGGAGCCTAGGTCCAGTGTGGCGCACATCAATCGATACGTCAGTGTACCGGTACGCGGGCGTACCGGTACACTGACGTATCGATACGACACCGTATCGATGGTGCATGCACGAGTAATGAGCACGGCAGCACCACCTCACGCACCACCGTCAGTGAAGGGGCCGGGGGATGAATGCCCGCACCGAGCCTGCACAAGGGGAGCCGGTCACGCCGGCGCGGCCGCCCGTAGTCCGCGAGCTCCTGCTCGTCGCGGGACTGTTCGTCGTCTACAAACTGGGCCGGCAGCTGGCCGCCGGGCACACCGGCGAGGCCTTCCGCAACGCGCACGACGTGTGGCACCTCGAACGCCTGCTGCGGCTGCCGGAGGAGGGCTCCGTGCAGTCCCTGCTGCTCCACGGCGACACCCTCGTCCGGATCGCGAACACCTACTACGCGACCGTGCACTTCCCGGCGACCCTGGCCTTCCTGATCTGGCTCTACCTGCGCCGCCCGGCCCACTACGTGTGGGCCCGCCGGGTGCTGGCCGCGGTCACCGCCGCCGCCCTCGTGCTGCACCTCGCCCTCCCCCTCGCCCCGCCGCGGATGCTGGCGGCGACCGGGCTGACCGACACCGCGCGCGTGTTCGGGCCCTCGGTGTACGGCCCGCCCCGCACCGACCATCTGTCGAACCAGTTCGCCGCGATGCCCTCCCTGCACTTCGGCTGGGCACTGATGGTCGCGATCGGCCTGATCGTCGCCACCCGGTCGCGGTGGCGTGGACTGTGGCTGCTGCATCCGGCGCTCACCCTGCTCGTCATCGTGGGCACCGCCAACCACTACTGGCTCGACGCGATCGCCGCGGCCGTGCTGCTCGGCCTCGCCCTCGCCCTGATCCGCCCGCCCCGGCCCGCCGTCACCTCGGCGGTACCGGGCGCGCGCACCGTCGTCCCGGCCGAGGAGCCGGTCCTCGTGGGAGCGGCCCGATGAACGCCACCCTGACCGCCGTCGTCGTGTCCCTCTTCTCCGCCGCCGCCTACGCGGCCGCCGCCGTCGCCCAGGAGCGGCTGGCCGCCCGGCACCCCGGCACGGGGCTGCTGCGGCTGCTCGGCAACGGCGCCTGGTGGTGCTCGGTCGGCCTCAACGCGGCGGCCGCGGTGCTGCACGTGGTCGCCCTGCGGTACGGGCCGCTCACCGTGGTGCAGCCGCTCGGCGCGCTCACCCTGGTCGCGGCCGTACCGATGGGCGCGCGCGTCGCGGGGCGCCGGGTGCGCGCCGCCGAGTGGCGGGGCACCGCCCTCACCCTGGCCGGGCTCGCCGCGATCCTGGTCACGGCCTCGGGCCCGGCCCCCGAGGACGTCCTGAGCATGCCGGAGGCGGTGGCCGTGGCCGGCGCCACGGCGGCGCTCATCGGACTGCTCGCCCGCCGCGGCGCGAGGCCGGGCCTGCGGCACGCGACCGCCTCCGGGTTCGCGTCCGGCGTCGCCTCGGCCCTCACCCAGACCGTCACGGTGGCCGCGACGGACCGCTCGGGCCCGCTGCTGAGCGTGCAGGTGATCGGGGTGGCGCTGCTGGTCGCGGCCTTCGCGACGGCCGGGCTGCTGCTCTCGCAGACCGCCTACCGCGACGGGCTCGGCGCGCCGCTGGCGATGGTCACCCTGGCGAACCCGGTGGCCGCCGCGGTGATCGGCCTCGCGCTCCTCGGCGAACGCCTCCAGGGCGGGGCGGCGGGTGTGCTGCTCGCCCTCGCGGGGGCGGGGATAGCGGGCCGGGGTGTGGTGCTGCTCTCCCGGGCCGCGCCGGAACCGGCCGCCGTCGAGGACGAGGACCACCCCGTGGCCGCGGTGCTGGCCCTCAGGCCGGAGACCGCGTCACCCGAACCGGCACTCCTGCCCCGCCCGGCCCCCGGCCCGGAACATCTCACGCCGCTCTGACCCGAGAGGTCCGGGACCCGACGCGCTCCCGCGCTTCCGCAGGAAAAGACGTGACCCCGCCGACGGCGGGGTCACGTCCGGGCGGACGGCACGGCCGCGTGGGCGGCGGGCGCGTCGGCCGGGTCTCGCGGGTGGGAGTGGGCGTCAGCCCAGGCCGCGGGCGTCCTGCTTCAGTGCGGTGTCCACCGTCAGCGCCGTGGCGACCACCAGGCTCAGCAGCGGCTCGGGCAACTGGTAGTGGATCTGGAGGACGTAGTTGTCCGCGGTGGTGAACATCGTCTTGGCGAGGCCCTCCCACGTCTTGGTGATGCGGGCGACCTCGTTGCCGTCGTGGTCGACGATCGCGAAGTTCCACGCCCGCCAGTTCTCGGCCTTGATCGCGCCGATCTGCCGGCCGTCCGCGTTGATCGCGAAGTTGATCTTCCCGAAGACGTTCTGCTGGACGATCTCACCGACCGTGGCGCCGTCCGGCCGGGTCACGACCACCCGCGACTTGAAGATCTTCGCCGGGCGGGTCAGCAGGAGCACGGGCTGTCCGTGGACGTCCCGGATCTCCAGCCGGTGCGTCAGGTACTGGTCGATGCTGGCGACGAAGCGAATGACCTTGCGCAGCGCGCTCTGGCCGACCTGGACGACCGAGCCGAGCTGGTTGCCCTGCTGGTCCATGACCTTGTACTCGTTGGTCAGCTCGATCAGCTTGGCCTTCTGGTTCACCACCAGCACCGGCTCGCTGAACAGCGTGCCGCCGCCGGGGCCGCTCGCCGCGACCCCGGCCTGCTGCTGCACCTGACGCCGGACCCGGTCGTCCGGGCCCGCCTGCGGGGGCACCGTCGGCGCGGCCTGGCCGGCGCCCTCCGCGTGGGTGTGCTCGGTCCACCGGGTGCCGTCCCAGTACCGCAGGGTCCGGTCGGCCCCGTGCGGGTCCGGGTACCAACCTGAAGGTGTGTTCGATTGCGTGGTCACCGGGGCACACTACCCCGAGCCCGCCCGGACCTGACCAGCCCCCACGATGCGGTGTGCACCGCCCATTTGCCGCGCCTTCGGCCCGCGCGGGTCACTCCGTGGCGATCGCCGGGTCGCTGACGCCGGGCCTGCCGTTCTCGACGTGTCCCGCGAGCCGCCTGAGGAACGCCGGGTCCGAGCCGGACGTGACGGTGAGGTCGTACCACCGGTGGCTCGCCCGCAGGTCCAGGGTGCGCCGGACGACGGCGCCGGGCCGCAGCCTGACGGTCGTGGGCCTGCCGCCGTAGCCGTCGGACACCCGGAGCTCGACCGTGCCGTGACCCCGGTGGGTGAAGGTCAGTTCGAGGTCGTCCCCGGCGTGCCGGGCGGTCACCTCGGCCCCGGCCGCCCTGCCCGCTCCCTTGAAGCCGCGCAGGAAGCCGTTCGGGCCGTGGACGGTCAGGTCGTAGGAGCCGCCGGAACGGGCCGGGTCCCAGGTGTCGGAGACGGTGCGGCCGGCCTGCGTGGTGTAACTCCACGGCCCGTCGGCGCGGTTGCCGGAGGTGACCAGGAAGGCGGCGCCCGCCCGGGGCCCGGAGGCGAAGGTCAGGCTCAGGGTGCCGGCGGTCGGGTCCACCGCGGCGTCCACGGACGGCGCGTAACGGAGCGGACGGGTGGGCCGCGTGCCGCGCTCCTGCTTGGGCAGGACGGGGTGGGCCGGCGGGACGGGCACGTAGTCCGGGTGACGTACCCGGTCCGGGGGCTCGTAGCCGTCGGTGGCGGGCAGGGAGACGGGCCGGGTGTCCCGGCGGGAGAAGTCGAACGCGGAGGTCAGATCGCCGCACACCGCCCGCCGCCACGGCGAGATGTTCGGCTCGTGGACGCCGAAGCGGCGCTCCATGAAGCGGATGACCGAGGTGTGGTCGAGGGTCTCGGAGCAGACGTAACCGCCCTTGCTCCAGGGCGAGACGACGAGCATCGGGACGCGCTGGCCGAGTCCGTAGGGCCCCGCGGTGTGGCCGCTGTCGCCCGGGAAGACGTCGCGGGTGACGTCGACCGTGGAGCGGCCCTGGGCCGCCGAGGCGGGCGGGAACGGCGGCAGCAGGTGGTCGAAGAAGCCGTCGTTCTCGTCGTAGGTGACGAACAGCGCCGTCTTCGCCCACACCTTCGGGTCGGCGGTGAGCGCGTCGAGCACCTGGGCGATGTACCAGGCGCCGTAGTTCGCGGGCCAGTTGGGGTGCTCGGTGAAGGCCTCGGGGGCGACGACCCAGGAGATCTGCGGCAGCCGGCCGCCCTTGACGTCCGCCTTCAGCCGGTCGAAGTAGCCCTCGCCGGTCCGCGCGTCGGTGCCGGTGCGCGCCTTGTCGTACAGCGGGTCGCCCGGCACGGCGTTCTGGTACTGCTTGAAGTAGAGCAGCGAGTTGTCGCCGTAGTTGCCGCGGTAGGCGTCCTGGATCCAGCCCCAGCTTCCGGCCGCGTCCAGGCCGTCGCCGACGTCCTGGTAGATCTTCCAGGAGACCCCGGCCTTCTCCAGGCGTTCGGGGTACGTCGTCCAGCTGTAGCCGGCCTCGTCGTTGCCGAGGACCGGGCCGCCGCCCGTGCCGTCGTTGCCGGTGTGACCGCTCCACAGGTAGTAGCGGTTGGGGTCGGTGGAGCCGATGAAGGAGCAGTGGTAGGCGTCGCAGACGGTGAAGCTGTCGGCGAGCGCGTAGTGGAAGGGGATGTCCTCCCGGGTCAGGTACGCCATCGTCGTGGCGCTCTTGGCGGGCACCCACTTGTCGTACCGGCCGCCGGCGAAGGCGGCGTGGCCGTCGTTCCAGCCGTGCGGGAGGTCCTGGATGAAGGCGAGTCCCAGGTCGTCCGCGTCGGGGTGGAAGGGCAGGACGTCCTTGCCGGTGGCGTCCGGCTGGTGCCAGACCGACTTGCCGTTCGCGAGGGTGACCGGGCGCGGGTCGCCGAAGCCCCTGACCCCCCTCAACTTGCCGAAGTAGTGGTCGAAGGAGCGGTTCTCCTGCATGAGGACGACGATGTGCTCGACATCCTCGATCGACCCGGTGCGGTGGTTCGCGGGCAGCGCCGCGGCGCGTTCGATGCTGTTGGAGAGCGCGGTGAACGCCGTCGTGGCGCCCGCGAGTTGGAGGAAACGGCGCCGGTTGACTTCGGGCATGGGTGAGGCACCTCTCGTACGGAAGGGCTGCGCCTGCCGGTTCATGGCGCAATGCGCGCGCAAGGAGTGTTCCAAGGGCACCGAACGTCAGGGAAGGGCCGGGTGACGGGGGTGTGAAAGTCGCCGGTACGCGCAGTGCGCGACCGGCCGGGGGCCCCGCCGGGGGCGCCCTGCCCTACCGGTGGGTACGCACTCGTCGCGATCGGACCGTCCGGGAGGTCAACGGGTACGGCCGTCCGGGTGCGCGAGGCGGTGGTCGTGGGGCAGAATCGTCCGCGCACGCCCTCGGGGGGCGGGCTCAGGCACGGTCGAGGAGACGGTGAGCGACATTCAGAAGGAAGACCGGCCCGGCCGGCTCTCCGCCCACCAGGTGATCGTCGACGGCGTCCTCGTCGTGACCGTGCACGGCGAGATCGACCACGACGTACGGGACGTCCTCGGCTCGGCGCTGGTGTCGCGGGACGCCCCGGCGCCGCCCCGGATCGTGGCGGACCTGCGCGGCGTGACCTTCATGGACTCCAGCGGCATCAACGTGTTCGTGGCGGCGCACCGGCGCGTGAGCGAGGCCGGCGGCTGGCTGCGCATCGCCGGCGCCCAGGAGTCCGTCGTGCGGCTGCTGCGCATGGTCGGCATCGACACCCTCATCCCCTGCCACCCCACCGTCGAACAGGCGCTGGCCGGCTGAGCTCCCCCGCCGGGCCGGGTCGCGGGACGCACGCGCCGCGGCCCCTCGCGGGTCACCGGCGCCGGTCGGGTCTCTTCCCGGCCGCCGCCCCGCCGCGAGCGCCGTGCCAGTCCAGTATCAGCACGGTGGCGTCGTCCCTGAGGTTGCCGCGGCAGGCGTCGAGCACCGCGGAGGTCAGGCTCCGCACGGCTTCCCGCGGATGCTGCGCGCGGGTGTCGTGGACCACCGAGGCCAGGTCCACCGCCGACGCACCGCGCTCCTGCATTCCGTCGGTGAACAGGACCAGGCGGTCCCCCGGCCGCAACTGGAGCTCCTGCACCCGGAAGGCGGTCGGGGCCGCCACGCCGAAGGGCAGGTTGACGGCGAGCCGGACCTCCTCGACGACTCCGTCCCGCAGCCGCAGCGGCCACGGATGACCCGCGTTGACCAGTTCGCACCGGCCCGTCGGGAGATCGACGCAGAGCAGCTGCCCGGTCGCCAGACCCCGGCTGTGGCCCAGCAGGGCCCGATGGGCGTGCTCGGCCTGATCGAGCGCGTCGCCGCCGCTGCGGCGAGCCCGCCGCAGCGCCCCGACCAGCAGGGTGGCCAGCAGCGCCGAGTTCGTGTCGTGGCCCATGGCGTCGGTGATGGACAGGTGCAGGGTGTCGCGGTCGAGGGTGTAGTCGTAGGTGTCGCCCCCGATGTCGTCGGCCGGGACCAGCCCGGCGGCCAGGGTGAACTGGGCCGCCTCGCAGCAGGGGGACGACGGGAGCAGCTGGTGCTGGATCTCCGCGGCCAGGCTGGTCTCGGTGGTGCGCCGGCCCAGGTGGTACAGATCGGTGAACCGGCGGTCCGTGACGATGATGTAGGCCAGCGCGTGCGCCGCGTCGCGGACCTGGCGCAGCACGGTCTCGTCGGCCGACTGCAAGGTCACCTCCAGGACCCCGATGCAGTCACCGCGGTTGGTGACCGGCGTGATCACGCGCCGCCCGCCCTGTCCGTCCGGCTCCACGTGCTGGCGCTGGCTGCGCAGCACCTCGTCGTAGACGCTCCCCAGCAGTTCGACGGGCTCGCTCCGCCCGGAGGCCTCACCGCCGGCCCCGGTGAGCCGGACCAGCCGCCGGCCGATCAGGTCGACGAACAAGAAGGACACCCGCTCGGCACCGAAGCGCTTCTGCAGGTCGTGCGCCACCACATCGACGGACTCTCCGGGCGGGGCCGCCTCCGCGGCGGCCAGCAACTCGCCCAGTTCCAGATCTCCACCCTCCACGACGACCTCCTGTCGGTTCCCGCCCCTTCTTCCCCCGATCCCCGCGACATCACCCGATCTGCCCATCTTGCCCGGTCAGCGGGGGTGTTGCCGCGCGGCCGCGCACCGTCCGGGAGAAGAGGTACGCGCCCGCCCGTGCAGGAGCCGCCGATCGGGGAACAGGTGGTTCCATGCGCGCACTCGTCGTCAACTGCACACTCAAGCCGTCTCCGCAGACCTCGAACACCGAGGCCCTCGCCGGCACCGTCGTCACGGCACTGCGCGGGCACGGGGTGGAGGTGGACGTCGTACGGGCCGTCGACCTCAACCTGCGGCCGGGGGTGGAGACCGACATGGGACAGGGTGACGAGTGGCCCGCCGTGCACGAGAAGGTGCTCGCGTCCGAGATCCTGATCATCGCCTCGCCGACCTGGCTCGGCCGTCCCTCCTCGGTCGCCCAGCGCGTGCTCGAACGTCTCGACGCGATGCTCTCCGAGACAGACGACGAGGAACGCCCGGTCGCCTACAACCGGGTGGCCGGTGTGCTGGTCACCGGGAACGAGGACGGCGCCCATCACGTCATCAGCGAGATCAGCGGCGCGCTGGG
Source organism: Streptomyces asoensis (assembly GCF_016860545.1). NCBI lineage: Bacteria > Bacillati > Actinomycetota > Actinomycetes > Kitasatosporales > Streptomycetaceae > Streptomyces > Streptomyces asoensis. The sequence goes on from NZ_BNEB01000005.1 coordinate 1,299,165, forward strand.
GGACATCGGCTTCACCATCCCCGGCCAGGCCTGGACCTACTGGCACCTCGGTCCCGGCCCCGGCGCCGACTACCTCGACGACCGCCGGGGGCACGACTGGGCCGCGTCCACCGGCCGGGCCATGGCCTCCAACCTCGTCCACGCGGCCCGGGCGCTCAACGCGATGCCCCTGCCCGCTCCCCCGTCCTGACCGCCCGCCCCGCCCCGCCCCCTAGGAGAGCGGACGCTGCACGAGGTCGCCCTCGGGGTCGTCCTGGAGGGCTATGCGGACCGTGATGCGTTTGCCGACGGCCTCGCGCCGCACGTCGAAACTCTGGACCACGGCCATCACGATCTCCAGGCCGTGCTGTCCGACCCGGCCCGGGTCAGCGGCCTGCGCCACGGGCAGCACCGGAGCGCTGTCCCACACGACCACCTCGACCCAGGCCGGGGCGATGCCCAGTTCCATCAGGAGCGGTCCGGGGGCGTACTTGCGCGCGTTGGTGACCAGTTCGCTCACCACCAGCTGCGCCATGCTGACCGCCCGGTCGGAGACCGACAGGCCGTGCTCGGCTCCGGCACGGGCGAGGAAAGCGGTCGCCAGCCGGCGGGCCTCGGCGATGCAGCCGCCCGACCCGTCCAGTGCCACGCTCTGCCGCGTCATCGACGCGTGCGGCGGCTCACCGCCGTCAGTACCGGAATCTGAACCCAATGCTCTCAACCTTCGGCCCCGTGTGTCACGCCCGATGCGTGTACCCACCACTGTGCATCACACCCCCTGCCGGGGCATGAACAATGCGGGAGCACAGGCCCCGCGGCGTCGCGGCGGCCCCTGCGCCGCCCTTCGGATGGCCCTCGCGCGGGCCCTACGGCTTGGGGGGCTTGACGGCGATGTCGAGGTAGAACGCGTCGATGCTGCGGACCGCCGCCTCGAACTCGTCGAGGTTCACCGGCTTGGTGACGTAGGCGTTGGCGTGGTGGCTGTACGCGCCGGTGACGTCGTCGGGGGCGGCGGACGTGGTCAGGACGACGACCGGGATCGTGCGCAGGTCGGCGTCCTCCTTCACCACGGCGAGGAACTCACGCCCGTTCATCCGCGGCATGTTGAGGTCGAGGACGATCAGGTCGGGACGCGGGTTGTCCGGGTCCCGCAGGTGTTCCAGCGCTTCGATGCCGTCGGAGACCTGGGTGAGGTTGCGGGTGCCCCGCTCGGCCAGGGCGTCCTGGATGAGCATGGCGTCGGCGACGTCGTCTTCGATCAGCAGGACGTCGTAGGGGCGGATTGCGGCGGCGGCCATGATTCACGAGCTCCGGGGTGTGTGTCGGGGGTGGTGCCGTGTGCGGGGTGGGCGGTCAGTCCGGGCCAGCGGCGCCGGGCTCCCTGGCGGCTGATGCCCACGGCCTCGCCGATCTCGGGATAGCCCGCGCCGTTCGCCGCCGCGGTCCGGGCCGCCTGGTCCTCCAGGTGCCGGACGGCCTCCTTCACGCCGGCGAGGACGCGCAGCCGTTCCAGGGCGTGCCGCCGGGGGTCGCCGACCGGGTCCGCGCGTCCCGCGGGCGGCCCGGCGATGTCCTGCGCGAGCCGTCCGGCGAGCTCGTCGACCACCTGGACGACCAGCGCGGTCGTCTCGTGGCCGGGTGGCCGGTGAGGGGGAGGTGGTCCAGACATGGCCCCACCCTAGAACGACGATCTCACCGGGGACAACATGTGTTGTCGGGTGGTGGGTACAGTGTGGTTGCCGCGCGCCCCGTCGTGGTCCCGCCGTCCAGGAAGAGTGCGCACCGCGATGAGCAGCAGGCCGTCCGCCACCGAGGGACCGTTCGCAGGGTGGACCGTCCGGCGCCGGCTTCAGGCCGGGGTCGCGGCCGCGCTGGTCGTCCTGGCCGTGCTGGGGTCGCTGGGCGGCTGGGCGATGTGGCGTACCTCTCAGCTGACCGGCGAGCTGGTGGACCGGCGCTCCCCCGCCCTGATCGCCTCGCTCCAGGTGGAGGAGGCCCTGGTCAACCAGGAGACGGGCGTCCGCGGCTACGGGCTCTCCGGCGAGGCGGACTTCCTCCAGCCGTACGAGCAGGGCGTGGCCGACGAGCGGGCCGCGCTGCGCAGGCTGCGGCCCCTGGTCCAGGGGGACACCCGGGCCCGCGCCGACCTGGCCGCCGTGGAGACGCTCGCCGGCCGCTGGCAGGAGCGGATAGCCCGGCCCGTCTCGACCGCCTCCGCCGGGGACGCCGTGAAGCTGGCCGGCCTGCGGGCGACGGAGGGCAAGTCGACCTTCGACGCGCTGCGGCACGCGATGGCGCGCCAGCAGGCGCATCTCCAGACCGAGCGGACGGCGGCCACCCGGGACCTGCGTCGCTCGGTCACCCTGCGCAACTGGGTGTTCGCCCTCATCGCGCTCGTCATCGTCCTGCTGGCGGCTCTGGTCTTCGAGGGTCTGCGGCGCACCGTCACCGGTCCGCTCGACCGGCTGGGCCTGGCCGCCCGCGAGGTGGCCGAGGGCCGCTTCGACCGGGCCATCACCGGGACCGGACCCGCCGATCTGCGCCGGCTGGCCTCGGACGTGGAATCGATGCGCCTGCGCCTGGTGCGGGAACTGGAGTCCAGCGAGACGTCCCGCACGCTCCTGGACGAACAGGCCGCCGACCTCAAACGCTCGAACGCGGAGCTGGAGCAGTTCGCCTACGTCGCCTCGCACGACCTCCAGGAACCCCTGCGCAAGGTGTCCAGCTTCACCCAGCTCCTGCAACGGCGCTACGGCGGTCAGCTCGACGAGCGGGCCGACCAGTACATCGCCTTCGCCGTGGACGGCGCCAACCGGATGCAGGTCCTGATCAACGACCTCCTGGCCTTCTCCCGGGTCGGCCGGGTGCACAACGACCAACGGAGCGTGGATCTGGAGGAGACGCTGGGCGCCGTCCTCGACTCGCTCAGCGTGGCCGTCGAGGAGAGCGGCGCCGAGATCACGCACGACCCGCTGCCCGGCGTCGTCGGGGACAGCACCCAACTGGGCATGCTCTGGCAGAACCTGCTCTCCAACGCCATCAAGTTCCGCAGCCCCGACCGCGCCCCGCGGATCCACATCAGCTGCGCGGCCGACGGCGAGGACTGGAAGTTCGCCGTCGCCGACAACGGCATCGGTATCGCGCCGGAGTTCCAGGAGAAGGTGTTCGTCCTCTTCCAGCGGCTGCACACCAAGGACGCCTACCCGGGCACGGGTATCGGCCTGGCCATGTGCAAGAAGGTCGTGGAGTTCCACGGCGGCACGATCGGGATCGACCCCGGTCACACGCCGGGCACCCGCGTCGTCTTCACCCTCCCCGTCTCCCCGGCCGCTCCCGCGGCCGCCGCGGAGAGAGAGACCGAGCAGTGACCTACCAAGCCGCGGGCCGCGCCGAGCCGTACCGCATTCTGCTGGTGGAGGACGACGACGGGGACGCCCTGCTGGTCGAGGAACTCCTCTACGACACGGATCTGCCGCACACCCTCGTCCGCTGCCGTACGGCCGCGGACGCGCGGATCTCGCTCGCCTCGGGCAGGGTCGACTGCGTCCTGCTGGACCTGCACCTGCCGGACGCCTCCGGCGTGGAGACCGTGCAGGCCATCCAGACGGACACCGAGGCCGCCATCATCGTCCTGACCGGGCTGGACGAACCGCGCGCGGGAGTCGACGCCCTCGCCGCCGGTGCGCAGGACTACCTGATCAAGGGCAAGGTCGAGCCGGACCTGATGCAGCGGGCCGTCCGCTACGCCGTCCAGCGCAAGCAGGCCGAGCGGGCCAACGCCGCGCTCCAGATCGGCCGGCTGCGGGCCGAGGAGAACGCGCGCCTCGAACGCGGGCTGCTGCCCGAACCGCTGCTGTCCGCGTCCGCCGTCACCGCCTCCAGCCGCTACTACCCGGGACGGGCGCAGGCCCTGCTGGGCGGGGACTTCCTCGACGTCGTCCAGACCGACGACGGGCAGGTGCACGCCGTGATCGGTGACGTCAGCGGGCACGGTCCCGACGCCGCCGCGCTCGGTGTCTGTCTGCGCATCGCCTGGCGTGCCCTGACCCTCGGCGGTCACCGCGACCAGCAGCTGCTCCACCTGCTGGAGCGCCTCCACATCGCCGAACGCACCGGCAGCGACCTGTTCACCACCTGCACCCTGATCACGCTGGACACCGCCGCGGGCACCCTCACCCTGCACCTGGCCGGTCATCACGAGCCCCTGCTCATCACTCCCGACGGCGCCCGTCAGGTGGCCGCGTCCCACGGGATCGCGCTCGGGGTCGCCCCCGGTCTGGGCAAGTGGCCGTCCACCACCCTCCGGCTGCCCGTGCGCGGCTCCCTCGTCGCCTACACCGACGGCCTCATCGAGGGCTTCGCGGACACCGGCGGCACCCGGCTCGGCGTGGAAGGCCTGCTGGGCATCATCGACACCATCGGGGCCACCGACCCGAGCGCCCACCTCGACCAGCTCATCGCCAGGACCCGCACGCTCAACGCCGACCGGCACACCGACGACCTGGCCGTGCTCCGCCTGGACTGGGACACGACGGCTCACGGGACCGGCGCCTGACACTCGGGCCGACGTGTCAACACCCCTTGCCGACAGGCATGATGGGGCCGTCGGCACCCTGCCACGGGGCGACCGGCGCCGTGAGGGGCTGCGAGAGATGGAGAGCGCGTGTCACGCCAGGTACTGACGGTCCGCCCCGACGGATCCGGCGGCTTCCGCACGATCGGTGAAGCGCTGGCGGGGGCGCGCAGCGGCGCGGTGATCAGCGTGGGGCCCGGGACCTACGAGGAGAATCTCGTCGTCGGCACCCGCGTGACCATCGTCGCCGAACAGTCGCGGGGGACGGTGGAGATACGCCCCCGGCGCGGCAGCGCGGTCAGCCTGCGCGCCGACGCGGTGATGCTCACCGACCTGGTGCTGCGCGGCCGGGACGAGGACCTGCCCGTCGTGGACGCGGTCCGCGGTCAGGCGGCACTGGAAGGCTGCGACGTGACCGGCTCCGCGTGGACGGCCGTCCTCGCCCGGGAGACCGGCTCGCTGGCCATGCGCGACTGCCGGATCAGCAACGGCACGGGGGCCGGGGTGGTCGTCACCTCGGCCGTGGAGAGCTCGCTCGAGTCCTGCACCGTGGAGCATCTGGGCACGTCCGGCGTGGTCATCGGCGAACGCGGCCGGGCCACGGTGCGCGGCTGCACCGTGCGCGACGCGCGGGCCAACGGGATCCTGGCCAACGGCGACGCCCAGGGGTCCGTCGAGGACTGCGACATCTCCTCCACCGACCAGCCGGCCGTGGCGCTGGAGGGCAGCAGCACCACCCGCGTGCTGCGCACGGTCGTCCACGACGTGGCGATCGGGGTGCTGGTGAGCAGTGCCTCCCGGACCGTGCTGGAGGACGTCAGGGTCACCGCGACCACCGGTCCGGCCTTCGTCGTGTCGCAGGGCAGCGACCCGCTGCTGCGCCGCTGCCGCACGGCCCGCACGACGGGCAACGGCCTGCTGGTCACCGACCGGGGGCGCGGCACCTACGAGGACTGCTGGCTGGACTCCTCCCAGGCGCCCGCGCTGCGGGTGACCGGCTCCGGCTCGCCGTCGCTGGCCTCGCTGACGGTGCGGGACTGCGCCGCCGCGGCCGCCCTGCTGCTGGAGGAGGAGTCCACCGCCGAGCTCGACCGCGTGGAGGTGATCGACGCCGCGGGCGCAGCGATCCGGATCGCGACCGGCGCCAACCCGATGATCCGCCGCGCCCGGATCAGCGGCGCGGGCGGCAACGGCGTCGAGGTCGTCAAGGACGGCCGGGGCCGGCTGGAGGACAGCGAGATCGCCCGGACCGGCGGGGCGGGCATCCAGGTGGAGAGCGCGGGCAATCTCTACGTCGGCGGCACCACCGTGCTCGCGCCGACCGCCGCAGGCCTGTCCGTGGGCGCGGACGGGACCGTCACGGCCCGCGACTGCGAGATCCGCGAGGCCGGCGCCGACGGCGTGGTCGTCGAGGCGGACGGCGAGCTGACCGGCGCCCGGCTCCAGGTCGTGGGCGCCCCGGAGTGCGGCGCGGTGATCCGGCAGGGCGGGCGGGCCGCGCTGAACGGGTGCACCCTGGCCGGCAGTGGCAAGGACGGGCTGCGAGTGGAGACCACCCTGCCGGTGTCCGTCGTCAACTGCACGGTCCGCGACAACGCGGGCAGCGGCCTGGTCCAGTCCCAGCCCGGCGACCGGCTGGCGGTCGAGGGCCTCACCTCCGGCGGCAACGGCCGTCGCGACGCCTGGGGATACGGCGACGCCGAGGGCACCGACCCGGCGGGCACCACGCCGGACGGCCCGGACGCGCCCGAGCAGAACGGTCCGCTCGCCGAACTGGAGGCGCTGATCGGACTGTCGAACGTGAAGCAGCAGGTCCGCACCCTCGTCAACCTCACTCAACTCGCCCAGCGCCGAGCGCAGTTGGGCATGCAGGCACCGCCGATGAGCCGCCATCTGGTGTTCTCCGGCCCGCCCGGCACCGGCAAGACCACCGTCGCCCGCCTCTACGGCACCGTCCTGGCCCAGCTGGGCGCGCTGCGCTCCGGGCACCTGGTCGAGGTCTCGCGCGCCGATCTGGTCGCGCAGGTCATCGGCGGCACCGCCATCAAGACCACCGAGACCTTCAACAGGGCTCTGGGCGGGGTGCTGTTCATCGACGAGGCCTACACCCTGACCGCCGACGGCGGGCGTTCGGGCCCCGACTTCGGACGGGAGGCCGTGGACACCCTGCTGAAGCTGATGGAGGACCACCGCGAGGACGTGGTGGTCGTCGCGGCCGGCTACTCGGGGGAGATGCAGTCCTTCCTCAACAGCAACCCCGGGCTGGCCTCCCGCTTCTCGCGGACCGTGGAGTTCGAGAACTACGCGGTGCACGAGCTGGTGGCCATCGTGGAGAGCATGTGCGCGCGGCACCAGTACGAGCTGGGCGAGGGCGCCGGAGCGGCGCTCGCCGCGCACTTCGAACGCATGCCCAAGGACGCCGCGTTCGGCAACGGCCGCGCCGCCCGCCAGGTGTTCGAGGAGATGGTCGACCGGCAGGCGGTACGGCTGGCCGCCCGACCCGAGGTGAGCGAACGGGACCTGAGCCTGCTGCTCGCCGAGGACACCGGGGCGCAGGTCCCGGCCGGCCCGCACGGGGACGCGGACGAGTCCGGGGGCGGCGATCCCCTGGCGCGGCTCGGCGCGATGGTGGGGCTGGCGGCCGTGAAGCGGGACGTCACCGATCTGGTCAACCTGCTGTCGACCGCCCGACGGCGGGAGGCCGCGGGGCTGCCGAGCCCCCGGGTCAGCCACCATCTCGTCTTCACCGGACCGCCCGGCACCGGCAAGACCACCGTCGCCCGGCTCTACGGCGAACTGCTGGTCTCGCTCGGGGTGCTGCCGCAGGGTCAGCTCGTCGAGGTGGCGCGGGCCGATCTGGTGGGCCGCTACGTCGGCCACACCGCGCAGTTGACCCGCGAGGTCTTCGAACGGGCGCGCGGCGGCGTGCTGTTCGTCGACGAGGCCTACACGCTCACGCCGGCGGGCGGCTCCTCCGGCTCCGACTTCGGCCAGGAGGCGGTCGACACCCTGCTGAAGCTGATGGAGGACCACCGTGACGAGGTGGTCGTCATCGTGGCCGGCTACACCCGGGAGATGGAGTCCTTCCTGGCGTCCAACCCGGGCCTGTCGTCGCGGTTCTCCCGGCGCGTCGAGTTCGCCGACTACACCTCCGACGAGCTGGTCACCATCGTCCGCATGCACGCGGACGCCTCGGGCTACGAGTGCGGGCCCGGGGTCGGCGCGCTGCTGCGCGCGTACTTCGACTCCCTGCCGCGGGACCGCTTCTTCGGCAACGGGCGGCTGGCCCGGCAGGTGCTGGAGTCCATGATGACCCGGCAGGCGGGCCGGGTCAGCGCCATGGCCGCACCGGGCCTGGACGACCTGCGGCTCCTGCTGCCCGACGACGTGCCGGGGATGCGGACGCCGGCCGGGGAGAGCTGACCGGAGAGCCGTCCGCGGCGGTCCGGGGAGCGAGGGGTGGGGCGAGGGGAGGGCCGCTCACGGGCGGCGGCTGCCCGTAGGATGCGGATCATGTCTCGCCGCCCCCGACTGGCTCATCTCCCGCGTACGGCACGGATGTTGACCGTCTCCCTGTGCCTGGGAACCCTCCTTCCGCTGGTGAGCGGGCAGGAGACCGCAGCCGCGGACGACGGCCCGGTGCGGCTGCCCGTGATGCCCGCACGTCTGGACGCGGACGCCGCCTGCACCGGGGCCTCCGCCCAGCGGGCCACCACCGCGCCCTGGGAGCAGGGGAACCTCCAGCTCACGGCCACCTGGCCGTTCTCGGACGGCGCCGGGGTGACGGTGGCGGTGGTGGACACCGGGGTGTCCATCAAGGCGCCCGCCCTGTCCGGCCGGGTCACCGCGGTCGGGGCGGCGGGCCAGGACTGCGTGGGACACGGGACGTTCGTCGCGGGGCTGGTCGCGGCGGCCACGGCCGACGGCGTGCGGTTCGCGGGGGTCGCCCGGCGGGCGAGGATCCTCGCGGTGCGCGGCACGGACGAACGGGGCGCGGCCACGGCGCAGAGCGTCGCGTCGGGGATCGCCGAGGCGACGGCGGCCGGCGCCGACGTGATCACCGTCTCGTCGGCTCTGGCCCAGGGGTCGCCCGCGCTGACGAAGTCCGTCGAGGCGGCCCTGGCGAAGGACGTGCTGGTGGTGGCGGCGGCCGTGCCCGACCCCGCGACCGGGTCCTCGGCCCGGGACGAGGCCCCGGTCCCCCGGGCGTACTGGCCCGCCGCGCAGTCCGGTGTGCTGTCGGTGCTGGACGTCGACGCGCGGGGACAGCGTCCGGACGACGCCCTGCTGCCGCGCGCCGCCGACCTGGCGGCCCCCGGCGACGGGGTGGTCGGGATCGGGCCGCGCGGCAGCGGGCACTTCATCGGCTCGGGAGCCTCCTTCGCCGCCGCGTACGCGGCCGGGGCGGCGGCCCTGGTGCGCTCCTCCCACCCGGACCTGACGGCCGCGCAGACGGCCGCCCGCCTCACCGCGAGCGCCTACCCGGACGACGTCCCCCGGCTCGACCCGTTCGCGGCGGTGACCGGGGTGGTCCCTCAGACGCCCGTGCGGGCCGCGGCCCCCGCGCCACAGGCCCCGCTTCATCTGCCCGGGGACGACGCGGCCGGACCGGTCCGGCGGGCCGGGCTGTTCGCGGCGGCGGGCGCGGCCCTGGTCCTCCTGGTGATCTGGGCCGCCCTGGCCCTCCCCCGGGCCCGCACCCGCAACTGGCGGCCGGCCGGCGCCCCGGCCGCCGACGAACCCGGCGGCGCCCGGAGCTGAGGGGCGGAGCCGAGGCCCGGACGTCCGGAGCCGAACGCGGAGGGCGCCCGGCACTCCCGGGCGCCCTCCGTCAGGCGTTCCCGCCTTCCCCTTCCGCTTCCCCTCCCCCGGCGGGCTCCGCCGGCTGCGCCAGCGCCGTCTGGATCAAATTCGCCTTGCGCCGGGCGATGTACTGCGCACGGCCCGGCGGCAGGTTGCGCGGCTTGATGTTGCCGAAGACGTAACCCTCCGACGGCGGGCAGGACAGCAGCACCCCCGGGGTGTTGACCTCGTCCAGACGGCGCAGCAACTGGTCGTTGAGGCCGCGGCCCGCGCCGGTGGCGGAGCGGACCGCGACGACGTGCAGTCCCAGCTCGTGCCCCAGGGCCAGGTGGTCGAAGAGCGGGGCGAAGGGGTGGTCGTAGTTGCCGCTGCCGACCACCATGTCGTAGTCGTCGACCAGTACGAACAGCCGGGGCCCGTTCCACCAGTCGGCGAGACGCATCCGGGCCGGGGTGATGTCCGGCCCCGGCAGCCGGGTCTTGAGCGCGCGCGCCGAGCCGGCGACGAGTTCCTTGAGGGCGTCGACGGAGACGGCGTGGCCGAGCTGGTACTCCGGCGGGACGGCGTCCACGAGCTCGCGCCGGTAGTCGACGACCAGGACCCGCGCCTCGTGGGGAGCGTAGCGGGCGGTGACGGCCTGCGCGACGAGCCGCAGCAGGTTGGTCTTGCCGCTCTCGGTGTCGCCGACCGCCACCAGGTGCGGGGTGCGGCTGAAGTCGTGCCACACCGTGGAGAGCTTCTCCTCGTCCTGGCCCAACGGCAGCCGCAGCCCGTCGCCCAGCTCGGGGGCGGGCAGCGCCGAGGCCGGCAGCCGGTGCGGCAGCATCCGGACGGCGGGCGCGGGCTCGCCCGGCCAGTGCGCGGCGGTCCTCTCCACCAGGGCGGTGACGCCGTCGACGAGGTCCTCCGTGGTGACGGCGCCGTCGAGCCGGGGCAGCGCGGTCAGGAAGTGGAGTTTGCCGTCGATCGTGAGGCCGCGTCCCGGCAGCCGGGGCACGACGGCGGCCTTGCGCACGTCCACCACGGAGTCCATGGGGTCGCCGAGCCGCAGCTCCAGCCGGGTCGCGCTCTGGTCGCGGACCTGCGCGCTCAGTTCCACCCAGCGGGTGGTGGTGACGACGAGGTGGATGCCGTAGTTGAGACCGCCGGTGGCGAGCTGGTTGAAGGTGGGCAGCAGGTGGTCGAAGTTCTGCTTGACCTGGGCCCAGCCGTCCACGACCAGGAAGACGTCCCCGTGCTTCTCGTCGGCGAACTCGCCGGCCGCGCGCCGCCGCCGGTAGCCGGCCATGGAGTCGATCCCGTGGTCGAGGAAGAACTGCTCGCGGTGGTTGAGGACGGCGGTGACCTCGGCCACCGTGCGGCTGATCCGCTCGCTGTCGAGCCGGGAGGCGACCCCGCCGACATGCGGCAGCCCGGCGAGCGAGGAGAGGGTGCCGCCGCCGAAGTCGAGGCAGTAGAACTGCACTTCGGCCGGGGTGTGGGTGAGGGCCAGGGAGGCGAGGAGAGTGCGCAGCACGGTGGACTTGCCGCTCTGCGAGCCGCCGGCGATCGCGACATGGCCGCCGCCCGCGGACAGGTCCAGCACCAGCGGCTCGCGTCGCTGGTCGAAGGGCTTGTCGACCAGGCCGACGGGGACCCGCAGCCGGCCGGTGCCGGGCCAGCGGGTGGCGCTCAGGCCGCGGTCGGCGGTGGGTTCGAGGCCGGGGAGCAAGGCGTCCAGGGTGGGCGGCTCGTCGAGCGGCGGCAGCCAGACCTGGTGGGCCCCGGGGCCGGAGTCGCGCAGCCGGTCGACGGCCACGGCCAGCAGGCTCTCGGCGGACTCCGTCTCCTCCTCCGGCAGGGGGGCCGGGGCGGCGGTGGTCCGCGGGACCACCCAGCCGGCCGTCCAGGGCACGACCTGGCTGGCGACCCTGGCCTGCACGGCCGCGCCGCGGCGCCGCCGGTAGGGCCCCGAGACGTAGGCGGCGCGGAACCGGGTCAGCGCCTCCACCCCGCTCTTGAGATAGCCGGCGCCGGGCTGCGAGGGCAGCTGGTAGGCGTCCGGGACACCGAGCACTCCGCGGCTCTCCATGGCCGAGAAGGTGCGCAGGCCGATCCGGTAGGACAGATGGCTCTCCAGCTGGTGCATGCGCCCTTCGTCCAGGCGCTGGGAGGCGAGCAGCAGATGCACGCCCAGCGACCGGCCGAGGCGCCCGATCATCACGAAGAGGTCCATGAACTCGCGATGCGCGGCGAGGAGTTCGCTGAACTCGTCGACGACGACGAAGAGGCTGGGCAGCGGCGTCAGCGGGGTGCCGGAGGCGCGGGCCTTCTCGTACTCCAGGGCGGAGGTGTAGTTGCCGGCCGCCCGCAGCAGCTCCTGGCGTCGCATGAGTTCGCCGTGCAGGGCGTCCTGCATGCGTTCCACCAGGGCGACTTCGTCCGCGAGGTTGGTGATGACGGCGGAGGTGTGCGGGAGTTCGTCCAGGCCGAGGAAGGTCGCGCCGCCCTTGAAGTCGACCAGGACGAAGTTCAGGGTCTCGGAGGAGTTGGTGAGGGCCAGTCCGAGGACCAGGGTGCGCAGCAGCTCGCTCTTGCCGGAGCCGGTGGCGCCGATGAGCATGCCGTGCGGGCCCATGCCGCCCTGCGCGGACTCCTTGATGTCGAGTTCCACGGGGGTGCCGTCGGCGCCCACCGCGACGGGGACCCGCAGCCGGGCGGCCCCCGTGTGGCGCTTCCAGAGGGTGTCGGGAGTGTGCCGGTGCAGGTCGGGGATGCCGAGCAGGGTGGTCAGCTGCACGTCGGCGCTGAGGGGTTCGGCGACGTCCACGGCCAGGCTCATGCGGTACGGGGCGAGCAGCCGGGCCAGTGCCTCGGCCGCGACGGGCCCGACCCGGTCGGGGCGGCCGAGGAGGGTGGTCTGCTCCTTGCGGCTGCGGTCGGTGCGCACCAGGCGGACCGCCTCCGGGGTCACGTCGAGGCGCAGGGTGGTGCGGCCGGGGCGCCAGGTGAAGGCTCCGGAGAGGTCCAGCACGACGGTGTTGCGGAAGCCGGGGCCGTCCAGGCGGTGACCGGCGGGCACGGTGACGCCGTCGACCACGATCACCGTGTAGGGCTCGTCCCGGCCCGGCACGGCGTCCGGGTCGAAGACCGGGCGCTCGGTGAACTCGGCGCCCAGCAGGTCCTCCAGGTCGTTGAAGGTGCCGGCCACCATGCGGGCGGCGCCGGCGCCGTCCTGCTCCTGCGGATGCAGGTTGTGGGGCAGCCACTTGACCCACTCCCAGTCCGCGCGCCTCTCGTCCGGGACGCACAGCGCGATCCACAGCTCCTCCGGCGGGTGGAACACCGCGAGCTGGCACAACGCCGCGCGGACCATGGCACGCGTGGCGTTCTCGTCACCGCGGGTCAGCACCCGCGACCAGGACCGCAGGTAGAGCGCGATGGGCTGGCCGGGGACGGTGCTGTAGGCGCGGATGAAGCGGCGCAGGGCGTGCGCGCTGAGCGGTTCCAGGTCCTCGACGGGCTTGGTGGACAGCGGGTTGAGCCGCATCGCGAACTGCTGTTCGCCGACGGCTATCCGGACCTCGCCGAAGTCCTCGTCCTTGACCCGCCGTTCCCACAGCCGGGTGGTGCGGACCATCGCGCGCAGCGTCCGGGGGTGCGGGTGCCGCCAGGCGAGGGCCAGTTGCTGTTCGACGACGGCCCGGTGGACCTGGCGTCTGATCTGGGTGAGATAGCGCAGGTAGTCCCGGCGTTCGCCGCGCAGCCGTTGCTTGCGTTCGCCGGACTTGCGCATGACCTGACCGACCATCATGGCCGCGGAGGCCAGCACCATCATGCCCAGCGCTATGTAGGTGAAGGAGCTGTTGCCGCCGCCCGGCCTGATGAACATCATCATCATGGACACGGACATCATGGCCATCGGCAGGTACGTCCAGACCGCCGAGCTGTCCGGCACGGTCTCCGGGAGCGTCGGGGGTTCTTGCAGGCTCAGCTCGCCCTCGGGCATGTCGGGGCCTCGGCGACGGGCCGGCCTGCGAAAGAGAACCACACTCAACGCAACTGCTCCTTAGCGGGATCGGGGCTTCGCGCCGCGGAACGGGGCGCTGATCCCCCGGCGTTGTGACACGCCGTCGGTTCGGGGCCCATAATTCTGTTCGACTGCCCATCGGTAGTCTGCATGGCGACGACACATACGTCCAAGCAGCCACCGGCCTAACTGCCGTCGGAGCCCTGCCAGTTCGGCGCCCGACCTCCGGCCTCGCCCGGCTCGACTCATGGAGACGTGAGACCCACGATGACCGACAGCTCCGTTGCGGGCCTGTGCCGCCTCACCGTCCGGGCCCCGGCCAGGACCATCGATCTGGCCGTGCCCTCGGACGTGCCGGTGGCCGATCTGCTGCCCACGGTCCTGCAATACGCGGGCGAGGAGGTCGAGGAGAACGGTCTGGAGCACGACGGCTGGCTGCTGCAACGCCTCGGCGGGGCCGCGCTGGACGACGAGGCCACCCTGGCCGCACTCGAACTCAAGGACGGCGAGGTCCTGTATCTGCGTCCGCAGACCGAGTCGCTGCCCGAGGTCCGGCTCGACGACCTGGTGGACGGCATGGCGACGGTGACCCGCGACCGGCTGCACAGCTGGGAGGCGGCGACCGGCCGGCGACTGCTGCTCGGCATGGCGGTGGCCGTCCTGACACTGGCCCTCGCGGTACTGGCGTGGCCCGGTGGTCCGGCGGGGCCTCGGATCGCCACCGCCGGCGTGGCGGGCCTGCTGCTGCTCGCCGGGGCCGCCTCCGCGAGCCGCGCGGTGGGCGACGCGGCGGCCGGCGCCGCGCTCGGGTTCATGGCCGGCCCCTTCCTGGCCCTGGCCGGCTGGCTGCAACCGGGCGGCGAGATCGCGGGCGCCCAGGCCCACCAGGTGCTGGGTGCCCGGCTGCTGGCCGCGTCGGCCGCCTGGGCGGGCGGAGCGGTGCTCGCCCTCGCCCTGACCGCCGTGCGCACACCGCTGTTCGTGGCCTCCGCGCTGGTGTCGCTGGCCGGGGTGGCGGCCGGCGTCCTGATGAGCCTGTTCGACCTGGAGGTGGACGGCGCCGCGGCCGCCGTGGCCGCGCTGGCCGTGCTGCTGGGCGGCTTCGTGCCCGCCCTGTCGTTCCGGCTGGCCGGGATGCGCATGCCGGCCCTGCCGACCACCCCGCAGCAGCTCCAGGAGGGCATCGAGCCCTACCGGGGCGAGGACGTGACGATGCGCACCGAGCTGGCGAGCGGCTGGATGACCGCCCTCTACGCCGCCTCGGGCGTCCTGTGCGCGGGCTGTCTGGCGCCGCTGGCCCGCAACCCGGTGCTCCCGGAGGCGCTGACCGCCGTGGTGCTCGCCCTGCTGCTGCTGGTGCACGGGCGGGGCATGGTCAACGTGTGGCAGCGGCTGGCGCTGGTGCTGCCCGGCGCCTGGGGGGTGGCCCTGCTGGTGTTCGCCCTGACGTCCGCCACCGCCGCGGCCGACCGGCCCGCAGTGGTGGCCGGGCTGCTGGCGTCGGCCACCGTGCTGGCGGTCGCCTCCTGGACGGTGCCGGGCCGGCGGATGCTGCCCTACTGGGGCAGGGCGGCGGAGCTGATGCAGTCGCTGCTGGCCATCGCCCTGCTGCCGCTGACGCTGTGGGTGCTCGGCGTCTTCGCCGCGCTGCGCGCCATCAACGGCTGACCCGGGCCACGGGAACGACGTGCAGGAGAACTTCGACGCGAACGGCCCCGCGCTGCGGCGGCCGGTGCGGACCGGCTGACCGGAAGGACCGCGGTTCATGCAATCCAAGCGCGACCAGGTGCAGGCGCACGCCTTCGTCATGGGCCGCCTCACCTCGGGCATGCTGCTCGCCGACCCGGACGCCCCCGAGAGCCCGCTGGCGCGCACCACGCGCGGGGCCGGCATCGGCGTGGTGATCACGGTGCTGATCTGCGCGGGGGCGGTGGTGTTCGGGCTGATCTCGCCGGGCGGCAACGACTCCTGGCGCAGCGGGAAGAACCTGATCGTCAACCGGGACACCGGGGCCCGCTACCTCTACCTCGACGGACGGCTGCGGCCGGTCCGCAACTACTCCTCCGCCCTGCTCATCGGCGGCGCGGACCTGGAGACCACGGACGTGGGGACGGCCTCGCTGCGGGACACCCCGGTGGGCGCCGCGGTCGGCATCCCGGGAGCGCCGGACTCGGTGCCCTCCTCCGGCGACCTGGAGTCGGACGCGTGGATGGTCTGCTCGGCGACGGCCACGCCGTCCGGCGACGACGGGAGCGACAGGACGACGACACGGGCGTTGACCGCGCTGGCCGCGGGCACACCCCTGGACTCGACCGCGCTCGGGGCGGACGAGGCGCTGCTGGTCAGCGGACCGGACAAGAAGAAGTACCTGATCTGGCAGGGCAGCCGGCTGCCGCTCGACACCGCGTCCGGGGCGCTGCTCTCGCTGGGCTACAGCTCGGTGGCGCCCCGTACGGTGTCGGCCGCGTTCCTGGACGCGTTCGTGCCCGGTCCGGCCCTGGCGCCGCCGTCGGTGACGGGCCTGGGGAAGCAGGGCCCCTCGCTGGGCGGCACGGCGACCAGGATCGGCCAGGTCTTCCAGGTGACGGTGCCGGGCGGCACGGCGACGGGCTCCGGCGATCCGGACGACGTCCAGTACTTCCTGCTGCGGGACTCCGGCCTGGTCCCGGTGACGCCGACCGCGGTGGCGCTGCTGCTGGGCGATCCGGCGGTGCGGTCGAAGGCGTACGGCGGCGCGTCGCCGACGGCGCTGCCCCTCGGCACGGACCTGCTCAAGGACCACCAGGCGCCGGGCGCCACCGGTCGTGACCCGTCGGTGGCCGGGCTGCCGGACAGGCCGCCCCGGGCGGCCCGGGTGCCCGACGGCCGGGCGGCGTGCGCGCGGGTGCAGCCCGGCGACGACGGCGTCCGCGTCAGCTCGGTGCTGGTGCCCGCCGACGCGCTGACCCCGGTCGCCCAGCACAGCGGCGACGCGGTGACGCAGGCCTGTCTGCCGGTGGACGCGGTGGTGGTCCGGCCCGGTCACGGCGTGCTGGCACGGGCGCTGGGCGCGGGCGGCGGGACGGTCGGCGCCACCACGTACTTCGTGGCCGACGACGGGGTGAAGTACCGGGTCGGCTCGAAGGAGGCGCTCGCGGCGCTCGGTTGGACGGAGTCCGACGTGCGGGGGCTGCCCTCCCCGCTGTTGGCGATGGTGCCGACCGGCCCGGACCTGAGCCCGCAGGCGGCGACCGGCGCGGCGCCTTCGGGCGGGACGTCCGCGTCGTCGGCGCGCACCTGCGCGAAAGCCTTTGCCGACACCCCGGGCGGATCCGGCGGATCCGGCGGATCCGGCGCACCGTCCGGTCCGTCCGCCCCGGACGGCGGCAAGTTGCCAGCGGGTTAAATAAGTTGACGATTCGTCAATACGTCGACGCACCGATCGCTTCGCATTGCACCCTTCTCCCTGGCGAGCCTAGGCTCGCCGGTGCCGCAGTTGTGTCGGCACCCGGTTTTTCTCGAAAGGCGGACCCATGGCAGGCGCAGGCCAGCAGTCGAACGAACAGGCGACCCGGAACGGGATCCAGGCCCTGGAGAGCGCTTTCAGCGGCATCCTGAAGTCCCGGCAGGACGTGGACAACACCCGCGCCACCCTGTCGACGGGCTACCAGGGCAGTGACGGCGGCCAGTTCGGCGGTCTCCTCAAGCAGTGGGACGAGCAGTGCAACGGCATTCTGCGCAGTCTTGAGGACATGGTCGACAAGCTGAACCAGAGCCTCACCCAGCACGGCAAGACGCAGGGCTCCTCGAACGAGGCGATCAACTCGGCCTACAGCCAGTCGCAGGCGGCCTACGACCAGCTCATCGGCTGAGCGAGCCCTTCCCCGGAGTCCGGATCCCCACCGCGCCTCTCCCGTCGCGCAGCCCGCGTGGCGCGGTCCCCATCGAGCAGGAGGCCCCATGCCCGACAATCTGACCGACGGTTACATCTACGTCGACTACAACCACATGAACAACGCCGCCGACGACATGGTCCAGCAGACCAAGGCGATAGCGAACACGCTGGCGTCGCTGGAGGCGGAACTCAACGAGCTGGTCAAGTCCTGGTACGGCGAGGACGCCGACGTCTACCGCCAGAAGCAGGCGGCGTGGGACCAGGCGGTGAAGAACATGGAGAACCTGCTGACCTCGCACTCCGCGCTGCTGACGGACATCTCCGACAACTACCGCTACAGCGAGAACTCGCTCTCCCAGATGTGGTCCGAAGTACGCATCGGCCGCTGACCGAGGGGCGTCGCGGAACCAGGCCTCCGGTGAACCGGGCTGACGGCCACCAGGGCGCCGCCCGTCCGGTTCCCCTGCCACCGCGCGCCTCCTCCCCCGGCCCCAGCCCCTCTCCCCGTCCCTTCGCCGACCGAACACCCACGAGGACCACGCCATGGCGGACCTGACCCACCTGAACGGACAGCAGCTCAAGCAGTTCCGTGAGCACGACCTGGCGACGTTCATCACCGACCTGAAGAGCATCGTCAAGGACGACCCCAACGGGGTCCTCGCGCTGCACAGCATCGTCAGGGGCACGATCCCCTCGCAGTACATCGGCGAGAACTCGGTGCTCGGCATCGGTCTGATGACGGGCGACGACACGGTGTACGGCAAGACGCTGGTGGACGCCGCGCTCAAGTCGGCCAAGTCGATCGACGACGTCTTCGGCGACCAGGGTTTCCTCTTCGACGACATCGACGACAGCCTGGAGACCACCATCACCACCCTGCTGAACACCCAGGGCTCCTCCCTGGAGAACATCAGCGGGGAGAAGTTCCTGGACGTCTGGTCCGGGGTCGACGAAGACCTCGAAGGCTCGTCGGACTCCGACGACTGAGCCGCGGCCTCCCCCGGCACCGCGCCGCCGGCGCCCCCCCTCCCGTACGTCCACCTCTCTCCACCCAGCGGAGTCCCGTCATGCCCGTCACCTCCGATTCCGGCGACTACTGGGGTCAGGCGGTCACCCTCTACACCGGGTACAACGTCCCCAGCCGCAAGAAGCTGTTCGACACCCTCAAGAGCAGTGAGGGCGTGCCGCTGATGCGGCTGGGGTTCGAGGTCCTGGCGTCGACCGAGCTGACCGTGAACAACTTCACCGCCCTGGTGGGCTGGCACACCCAGCACGGCGAGGACTACGACCTGGCGTTCGTCGAGGCGGGCGGCAACGGCAAGCACGACGGCGGCACCCTGTACCAGGCGACCATCGTCTTCATCGGCATACCCACCACCGACGGCAACGGGCGGCTGCTCGACGCCGGCGAGCTGTGGAGCGCCGGGAAGTTCACCGGCGTCCTCGGCAACGAGTGGGACCTGAGCCTGCTCCAGCAGTACCAGAGCGGGTCCAAGGCGGCGCTCAACAAGCTGCGCGCCGACCACACCACCCGGCACTTCGAGTTCAGCGGCCTGAGCGTCCAGGACACCGAGGCCGTCGACGTCGACTCCTTCGAGCGCACCGCACAGGCCTACGACCGGGGACTGAAGTTCTTCGAGGACCACGCGGCGGTCCTGAAGCAGTGGCAGACGTCCCTCGGCGAGGAGAACGCCGCCTGGCGCGGCCAGGCGGCCGGGCTGTTCTGGCAGCTGGTCCACCAGCTCAACAAGAACTACGACAGCTACGTCGAGCAGCTCACCGAGGACGGCACCACGACCGCGGCGGCCATGCTCGACGGTCATGTGCCCAAGTCGAAGCTCGCCCGGGCGCTGGCGACCGCCCAGACGGCCCTCATGACGGAGGCCAAGGCGCTCAGCGACGCCTGGGACACCTGGGCCGCCGAGGGCAGGCACGACCCGCACCGGATCCTGATGGAGGTCCTCCAGGAGGTCTCCGTGTGGGTGCTGGAGAACCAGATCAAGCACACCCGGGTGACGAGCAACGGGGCGGCGAAGGACTACAACACCGATGCCGGGTTCATCCAGCACCATCCCACCTACGGCAACCTCCGCGACATGGCCACCTGGGTGAAGATCGGCGACGAGGCCGTGACCCGGTGGAACAAGCACGTGGAGGACGTCCTCGTCGCCAAGGCCCAGGTCTCGCTCACCGCGCTCAAGACGGCGTGGAGCGACGTCTCGGACGCCTTCAGCGAGATCCGCACCAAGGACACCTCGACACTGACGGAGTCGTACCAGGACGACCGGCGCCAGATCGCCGAGGACGAGGCGAACCGGCAGCAGGAGGAGTACAACAACGCGCTCAACAACCTCGGCAACAACCTGAACAACCTGGGCGACAACCTCGGGGACGGGCTGAACGACCTCGGCGACAACCTCGGGAACGGGCTGAACAACCTGGGCGACGGGCTCGGCGACAACCTCAGCAGCCTCGGGGACGGGCTCGGCGACAGTCTCAGCGACTTCGGGGACGGACTCGGCGACAGCTTCAGCGATCTCGGCGACGGACTGGGCAACAGCCTCAGTGACCTCGGCGGCGGGCTGGGCGACGGCCTCGGGGACGGGCTGGGCGACGGCCTCGGCGGCACCGGGGGCATCGGCCTGGGTGCCGGTCTCGGCAACCTGCTGAACGGCGGCGACGACGGCAACGACAAGACCAAGGGGTCCACGCTCACCAACCCCGACGGCAGCACCACGACGCTCAACCCGGACGGCACCCTCACCACCCGCTACCCGGACGGCACGACCCAGCTGCTCGACCCGGAGACGGGCATCGTCAGGACGACGTCCCCCGACGGAACCGTCACCACCGGTGACCTGACCGTCCCCGGCGGGCACCTCAACCCCGACGGCAGCACCACCACGCTCAACCCGGACGGCACCCTGACCACCACGTTCCCCGACGGCACGACCACCACCATCGACCCGGAGACCGGACAGCTCACCACGCGCGACCCCGACGGCACGGTCACCACGGGGAACATCGGCAGCGGTCTCGGCGACTCCCTGGGCGACCTCGACCTCGCCGACCCCTCCACGACGCCGACCACGAGCAGCAGCCTGGACCTGGACGGCCTGACGTCGAACCTGTCCTCCGGCGGCGCGCTCGGCGACGGCCTCGCCCTGGGCAGCGGCTCCTCCCTGCTCGACAGCGGCGGGTACGGGGACTCCGGCTACGCCGACTACGACGACGCCAGTTCGGCGGACCTGCTGTCCGGCGGGGCGGTGCGCGCGCCCGGGAGCACGGATCTGCCGGCCGGGACGGCCGCGCCGGCCGGCGGGGCCGACCCGTCGGCCGGCGCCAGCGGCAGCCCGCTGTTCCCGGGCATGGGCGGCATGGGCGGGATGGGCGGCACGGGAGCCGGCGGCGGCAACGGCAACAACGGGGAACGCGTCCGCAACGTGCTGACCGACGCGGGACCCGCGGCGGCCGGCCGTGGCCGGCCCCGGACCCGGAAGGCCGCGGACGAGGACGAGGACGTGGTGGTGACGCGGGGCCGGACCGCGACGACCGGCGCCGCCGCCGGATCCGTCTACCCGGCGGGCGCGGGCGCGGGCCAGAACGGCCGTTCCACCGAGAGCGGCGACCGGGCCCGCGTCAGCTGGACGGAGGAGGACGAGGACGTGTGGGGAACCGACGAGGGCGGCGCGCCCGCCGTGATCGGGCGCTGAGCGCGGTGCGGCGGACGAGAAGGACGGCACAGGCATGAGCGACAGGAAAGAGACGATCGAGCAGCGGCTCGCCCGCGCCGTGGCGGACCTGGAGACCACCACGGCGGCGGTCGCGGAGGCGGAGGCGGAGCTCAGTCACGCCAGCTGCACGATCCGCTCCCAGGACCGGTCGGTCGAGGTGACCGTCAGCGCGCAGGGCGATCTGACCGACGTGCGGTTCCTGGAGGGCAAGTACCGCACCATGCCGGCCGGACAACTGGCCGCGAGCGTGCTGGAGGCCGCCCAGGAGGCGCGGGCGGTCATGGCCCGCCGGGTGATGGAGACCTTCGAGCCGTTCACCCGGCCGCACGAGTCCGTGCCCGAACTGCCGGGCGTGGACATCGACTGGCACAAGATCTTCGGCCCGGGGGTCCTCGACGGCCCCTCGGGCGGGGACCGCCATGCCTCGTCGCGCCGACTGCTCGACGAGATCCACGAGGACCAGGAGGACTGATCAGCGATGAGCGAAGGAAACGCGTACTACGCCGAGCCCGACCGACTGGTGGCCGGTGTGCGCCAGATCGACCAGATCAGCACGCTCGCCCACGAGATGCTCCGCGATTTCACCATGGGCCTCAACGCCACGGTCGGCTGGCCCGGCCACGACGACAGCTTCGCCGAGGAGGTGATCCCGCAGGAGAAGCGCGAGCGCACGATGGCGGTGGACACCGGGACCTCGCTCGTCGAGGCGGTGACCGGTGTCGCCGACGGCACGCTGGCCAACCTGGACAACATCCGCACCACCCAGAGCGGTGTGCTCGACTCCATCAACTCGGCCCGCCGCGGAAAGCACTGACACTGCGATGAGCATCATCGTCTCGCCCCAACTCAACAACCTGCTCTTCGTGCTCATCGGCGAGAAGATGCTGCAAGCGGACGAGGACCTGGCCTACCGGAGCCACCAGCCCTACAAGCGGCTCGGCAAGAACGTCCGGGAACTGTCCGATCTGATCGAGCAGTCGGTCTTCGGCGTGGGCCAGGCGCTGCCCCCGCAGGTCGGCCGCCAGTACGTCCGGGCCATGCGGCTGTTCGTGGACAACGGCGGGACGAACTACCTGAGGGAGTTCGCCCGGCAGTTGGACGACGTCGGCGACGGCCGGGTCAAGATCTCCATGGACATCATGGAGGCCAAGTGGTCGATCATCGCCGAACTGGTGCGCCTGCTCATCGAGCTGGCCATCATCGCGGCACTGTCGTTCTTCACCGGCGGGGCCTCGTCCAGCCAGACCGCGACCGCCAAGGCCCGCAGCCGGGTGACGATCCTCTCCACCCTGGACCAGCTGCTCAAGCGGACGCATCTGCTGCCGAGCCTTTCGGAGGCGTTCGACGAGGCGTTCCAGACCTTCGTGGTCCGGCTCGCCATGATGACCATGGCCCCGCCCGGCCGCCGGCCCGACGGCTTCGACTGGAAGCAGATCGTCGAGGACGGCTTCTTCGGCGCCGTGACCGGCATGTTCCACGGCGCGTTCGAGTCCCTGACCAAGAACCTCGGCAAGGGCTTCCGCAACATCCTGGACGGGCCGGACGCGAGCCGGTTCGGCAAGACCAACACCAAGAACATCACCGACGACGTCACCTCGAAGTTCGACGATCCGCCGCCGACGCGGTCCGTGGGCGACCGGTTCGTCCGGGGGACCGGCGACGGCGCCAACGAGTTCCTGGTGGCGGGCGGTTCGGAGGCCGTGGCCGAGATCGTCGTCAACGGTGTGCTGCACGGCAAGTGGGAAGGCAGCGCGGACACGTTCATCGGCGCGGGCGTCAGCTCCGTGGTCGGCGCGGCGCTGTTCGCGGCGGCCGCGAAGTTCGGCGGCGCGTTCGGGTCCGGCTTCGACTTCGGCAGTGTCAACGTCCTGCCGGTCACCGGCGACGAGGACTCCGCGAACGGCAGGCAGAACGCCGGGCGGGACGGGAGCGACGACGACCGCGCACGGGAGACGGTGCCGACGACGTCCTCCGCCGACCCGTCCGTCACGGGTACGGGTACGCCGAACCTCTCGGCCTCCACCGTCACCACGCCCCGCGGGGGCGGCGTGGGTACCGGCACGGTCCCCACCTCCTCCTCCGCCTCCGCGCCCCCGACGACCGGCAGCGGCAGCGGCAGCGGCAGCCCGCAGGGCGGGGGCGCCCGGCCCGGCACGACCCCCGGCGCCCAGCGGCGGGACGGCGACTCCGACGCCGTACAGGAAGATCCGACGGCCTCCGGCACGGACGACAGCCCCGTCGAGGGCTCGGGCGAAAGCACGGGCGAGATCGCCCCGGCGCAGGAGACGACCGGCGGGGGCCCCGACTCCGGCCGACAGGACCCAGCCACCGGCACCGGCACCGGCACCGGCACCGGCACCCAGGAGGCCGCCTCCCCAGCCGTGGACGGGCAGACCTCGGCGGAGAACGGCGGGGCGATACCGACCGTCGGCACGACTGTCGCCCCGACCGTCGCCACGGCCTCCGGCACGCCCGGCGGCACCGGCGCGGCGCAGGGGCACGGACCGGGGCAGGCAGGTCCGGCGAGCGGCACGGCCTCGCAGCAGCGCGCGCACAAGGGCCTGACGGAGGCCTCCGACACCGAGCCGGCGGACGGGTCCACGCCCGGCTCCTCCCCCGCGTCCGCGGCCCGGCCCGGGACGACGTCCACGACCATGACGGCGTCCTCGTCGCAGATCACCGGGTCCGACGCGAACGGCGCCGCGGACGGCGACGCGCACGTCGACACGAACGGCGCCGTGGACGTCGTCCAGGAGACGGCGTCCGGCCCGGCCACCGCCGCGCCGGCGACCGGTGCCGAGGGCCGGGACACGCCTCGTTCGGCCGCGCCCTCGCCGGAGCCGTCCCGGAACGCCCGCCAGCCGGCGCGCGCCGGCGCCGGACCGCGCCGTTCCGGGACCGAGGGCGACCCCGGCGAGGACTCCGCCCCGCCGGCCGCGCCGACGCCCGTCCGCACCCTCTCCTCGTCGGCCGTACCCGCCGACGGGTCGCCCGCCGGGGACACGGTCACCACGTCGTCCGGTCCGGAGCGTCCTGCGACGACCTCCGACACCGCCGGGGACCCGGTGACGACGTCCTCGTCCTTCGCTCCGCCGACACCCCTCGCGACCGCATCCGCACCGGAGCGGCCGACGCCCCCGAGTCCCGCGCCGACGAGGCCGGACTGGGACGCCGCACGGTCCGCCGTGCCGCCCGTCACCCGCAGTCACACCTGGACGGACCCGGTCTCCACACCCCTGACCGCCGACGGCCGGCCCACCCGCTACACCGTCGACTCCTCCTTCGACGTCCGCCGCTTCACCCATGACGGCGAGACCGTCGTGGACCTCACCGTGGAGCTCGCCCTCACCGGCGCAGACACGGTCACCGACGCCGAGCGCCGGGCGCTGTGGGACCGGATGGCGGCGGGAGTGCAGCGGACGTTCAACGATCCGGGCCACCGCCTCGCCACCGGAGAACGCCTGCACGTCAGCGTGGTGCCCGCCGTCGCCGGCCGGCAGCCGCATCTGGCGGTCGAGTTGACGCACCCCGGCCCCGGGGCGCGCACCTCGCAGCACACCTGGCGCTCCGACGCCACCGCACAGGACCTCGCCCACGAGATCGGCCATCAGCTCGGTCTGCGCGACGAGAACCGCGACGCGACCGCGCCGCAGCGCCCCCACATCGACGGCAGCCTGATGGGCGTCCACCAGCGCCCCGTCACCGAGGACGTCCCCGAGGACCAGCGGGGCAGTTACGCCCGGGGCGGTCTGCGCCCCCGCCACCTCTCCCTGCTCAGCGCCCTCGTCGGCGGCCCCGACGACCCGGTCGGCTCGATGCCCCGGCGCGCCCGGACCGAGGGCGCCGATCCGCTCGCGCCGGTCGTCCCGTCGTCGTACGTCGAGACCTACGGCAGTCGCCGCGACGGCAACGTGGGACTGGTCCAGGTGGAGCCGCTTCCGGCGCGGATCGTGGAGGGCCTGCACCGGCATGTGCTGAACCTGCTGGGCGTCCCGGCGGATCAACAGGCGACGCACCCGGTGCGCGAGCAGTTGCGCCGTGATCTCGGCGGCGAGCAGCTGGTGCTGAACCTGCCCTATCTGCTGAGCAGCATGGGACACCGTCTGACCGTGGAGGTCGGCGGGCGGCGGCGGACCGTCGACGTACGGCTGTCCCTGCACGACCCGGTGCCCTCGCCCCGTCAGGGCACGCGGGACCCCTCCGACCCGGACGTGCGCGTCGAGCGGCGCGGGGTCGGTGCGCAGGAGTCCGGCGACACGGAGTCCTCGGGGACCGTACGGACGCTGTCGGTGCCCTGGTCGGCGACGTTGCCGATCCCGGCCGCAGGGCCGGTGCGCGGGGTGGACTTCGGCCCGTCGCTGGCACTGACGCACAACCAGCTGTCGTTGTCGACGTCCGTCACGCAGATCGTGCAGACGACGACCGCACAGCGCAGCAACGAGCTCTCGCACGCGTTCAGTTACGGATCGAGCTGGCAGGCGCGGGTCGACACCGCGCGCATGGCACCGATCGACAACTGGGGCCCCGCCTCCGAACTCGGCCCGGTCACCGTCTGGTTCCCGGAGCATCTGGCCGCGCGGCGGGAGACCGACGAGCCGCTGCCGCAGCCCGCCGATCTGGACGAGCTGCCGGTCTGGGGCGTGGACACCGTCAAGGAGCCGCACCAGCTCCTGGAGATGGTGAACAGCGCCTTCCACGACGATCTCGCCACCCTCTCCGACTCGTCCGCCGAGGCGCTGGAGGCGTTCCTCTCCGAGCCGGTGCTGCGCGGCACGCTGCCCATGCAGCGCTCGGGCGGCATCTTCTCGCCGCTGCTGCTGGACGCGCGCGGGCGGGCCGTCGGCATGCTGAAGGTGACCACGGAGGTCACCCCGGGCACGCCCACGCACCAGAGCCAGGACACCAAGATCAACCTGGAGAGTCATCTCGTCAGCACGGTCAAGGTGGACGGGCAGGCCAAGGTCACCAACGCCGTGGGCGTCGACCTCGGTGTGGGACCGGCGTTCACCGGCAGCCGCGCGACGGGGCATCCCGCCGCCGCGGGCAAGGTGGCGGGCTCCGTCATGGGCAAGGGCGGGGTGCGCTGGCAGACCAGCGACTCCCTCGGCAGCGGGGGCAGCGCGTCCGTCCTGCACGCCCTGCGCAGCAACCGCAGCCACCTGCTGACGCCCGCGGAGGTGCGGCACACCGTCACCCTCGTGCGCCCCGGCGGCGGGGAGAGTCCTCGCAGCTTCGGGCCCTGGGCCGAGGGGATGCAACTGCGTCTGCTGGCCAAGTCCGATGCCGCGGGGAAGACACCGGAGGGTGAGGAAGTCCGAACCCTGCCACCGGAGTTGGAGCATCTGCGGAGCATCGGCGTCACCGCGGCCCCGCTGGCCGTCGACGGCCCGCAGGAGCTGTTCGCCCACGCCGAGGTCTGGTTGCGGGCGAACGGGTTCCTGCCGGCGTCCGCGACCACGACCAGCCGCACCACGCTGCTGCCCGACGAAGCCCTGACCCAGGCCCAGTTGAACAACCTGCGCCGGTTCGAGCAGGCCCGCTCGGACGTCGGGCTGCTGGCCGCCGCCGACGCGATGGTCGACGGCGGTCACGCCCTGTGGATGGACAAGCCCACCCCGACCGGGACCCGTCGCATCCGGCTCGACCTGAACGCCGCCCGTGACACCACCCCGCAGCAGGAGCCCGCGGACCCGGGCCCGGCCGAGGCGCCGGCGCGCCCCTCCGGCCCGCCGCCCGCACGGCATGTGCGCACCCTGCCCGCCGTCCAGCACATCGGCCTGACCTCCTTCGGCATGAGCGGCACGGAACAGCAGTCCTCCGGCTACGGCTGGACGGCCGGTCTCGGCGGCGCCGTCAGCGGCCCCGTGGGCTCTCCCGGCGGCGGCTCCGGCACCCTCGGCCCGGGCGCCGACTACGCCTACGCCGCCCAGATCTCCCACACCGGCACCGTCGGCGCGGGTCTCGGCCACGACCAGCTCTTCATCGGCTCGAACCAGGGCAGCGAGGTCTTCGACATCCCGGCGCGGTTCACGCTCGACCTGTACGACGGCCCGGGCGCGGAGCCCGCCGTGCGCTTCGCCGAGCACACCGCCGCCACCTCGTACGTCCCGCCGGGTGAGACCCCGCCCCCGGCCGGTCCCCCGCCGACGGCCGTCACCGGCACGGTCCGGGTCGCCGTACCGCACCACCGCACCCGCACGGCCGTGGCGGAACCCGCGCCGCACCCGCAGGACGCGCGGATCCGCGAGGCGACCGCGGACGACCGGGCGACGCTGGCCACCACCGGGCCCGACGGCCGCCCGCTGGAGGGGATCGTCAGACTCCCGGACGACGCGGTCCTGGACGTCTTCCACGGCTCGGGCGTCCTCCAGGAGGCGGTGCGCCGGACAGCGGCGGGCACCCTTCCCGGCCGTCCGCAGCCCGGCTGGGCGGCCGGCCTGGGCGCCGCCGTCAGCGGTATGAGCCCGGACGTCCTGAAGTCGGCCGCGTCCCTGGTGGCCGCCGCCGCGGCCGGCCGGAGCGCCGCCGACCCGACCACGCTCGCCGCCGAGGTGCGGCACGCGGCTCTCTCCCCGGCGAACCTCACCGCGCGCGGGCACCAGATCTTCAAGGGCAGCTATGTGATCGAGGGGGTCACCCTGCCCGGCCTCGGCGCCGACCAGGAGTACTCCCTGGAGATCAGCGGAGTCCTGCGCAACCCCCGGCTGATGCACAGCGCCAAGCAGTATCTGGAGACCGGCGTCTCCTCCTCCGACACCGCCGCCCAGCAGAAGTCCGTCTCCGGCTCCCATCAGGGCGGGGCGGCCCTGACCGGCACCCGGACGCCCGCGGCGGCCAGGCCGGCGGATCCCGCCGTCGCCCCGCCGAAGCGGCCGGACGTCTTCGGGCCGTCCGCGAAGTACACGTACACCGCGAAGTCGGAGGACTCGGCCACCCTGTCCACCGCGACCGCCGTGAACCGCACGAGCACCGAGAGCGGCGACGAACACCGCATCGAGGCCGACGCGTTGCTCCTGGTCACCGTGCGGGGAGGCACCCGCAACCTGGTCGGCAACACCCTCGGCCTGGGCAGCGGTCAGCCGGTCACCGTCGCCGTGGAGCTGCCGCAGGCCGTCCAGTTCCTGATGACGGACGGCCAACTCGCCCGCCATCAGGAGTGGTTCACCGGAGTCGAAGGTCTTCCCCGCCCGCAGCGGGCGGAGGCGGACATACCCCTGCCCGGCCGCTTCGCCCGCACGGGAGAGCCTGGTCTGGCCGGTGTACTGTCCGTCACCCAGCTCGGCGCCCCGCCGAACGCCCCGGGCGACGAGCCGACTGGCCCCACGCCCACGACGGCGGACACCCAGGCGGACCCGACCGCGGCACCCGCGTCCGCCGCGCGCCCCGACGCCCCCGCGGCCACGGGCGACCCCGTCCCCGCCGAGTCCGGCGACCGCCCGGCTGCCCCGCAGCCGGTGGAACGCCGCAACCGCCTCTACGACGAGCTGATCGCGCTGGTCGAGGCGGAGGCCCCCGGCGTCACCCGGCCGGGGCACTCCGCCTACCTTCCCGGCGTGGCGTCCCGGATCGCCGACTACACCTCCCCCACCGGTCTGCGCGCCCTGCCCGGACGCGGCCCGAGAGGCGTGCAGCGCTTCCACTTCCGCTATCTGGCCAAGGGCGGCGCCCGCCTGGTCGAGGTCACCCTGTCCGCCGGACCGCGCGCCGACGCCGAGGAGCGGCGCACCGTCCGCGGGCGGAACGCCGGTGCGGGCACCGGACTCGAGCACTACCACGCGCACCAGCCGGCCGGGGTCGTCACGGGGACGACGGACACCGTCCAGCACGGTCTCGCCTTCAACCCCACCACCCGCTATCCGCAGCCCGGCCACGACACCCGCACCGACCGCACCGGCCCGGCGCTGAGCGCCGCCACCACCCGCAGCCACGGCACGAAGTCCACCGCCACCGCCGAGGACCGGTTCTGGCTGCGCACCGACAGCGTCGCCGACTTCGACCTGGAGTACGACTACCAGGTCGGGGTCCGCTCCGAGCTGGTCGCGGACTGGCCGCCGAACGTGCTGGGCGGCATGGTGCAGGGCTGGTTCCTGCCGTCGGCCGGCGAGCCGGAGGCGGGATCGGGATCCGGGGTCGGCGGCTGGATCAGCCGCACGCTCGGCAACCGCCCCGCCCGCTCGGCCGTCGTGCCCGCCCGGGTGACGCTCCGGTTCACCGGCAGCGAGGCCGCCGAGGGCGCTCGGGTGGACCCGCCGTTGGCGCCCGAGGTCCTGCGCACCCCGCCGGTCATGCGGGGCAACCGCTACGTCCCGACCGGACCGGCCCCCGTCTTCGACTTCAACGCCTGGCCGGAACTGACCACCGCGTTGAACACCGTCGCCCCCGGGCAGAACCGCACCTGGCGGTCGCTGGAGACATCCACCTCCGCCGAGAGCACCGCGGTCCGGATCGGTGAGCTGATCCAGGCCGGCGAGATCGCTCTGGACCACCCGCGCACCGCGGCCGGGCTGACGGACAGCATGCCCGGCGCCTATCCGTTCGAGTCGGCCCCCGGCACCCCGCCGTCCCTGTCGGTCACCCTGCACAACCCGCGCCGGGTCACCGAGGCGTCCGACGTGACCCTGGACCGGCTCCGGGTCAGCAACACCGCGGGCGGCTCCTCGTCCGGCGGTGCGACGACGGGCGGGATCAGCTTCCAGGGCGTCTACAGCCACGACGACGACAACCAGGCGGCCGGCGGGGCGACCATCCCGGTCCTGGCCCGTCAGCCCCGCACGACGGGCGGCACCACCGGTACGTCCGGGGGACGTCGCGAATGGCTGAAGACGGGGACGACGACGGCACCCGCGGACGGCTCGCGCGGCACCCGTACCTATGAGGCGCTGGTGGACACCCTTCTGACCGTGCGGGGACCGGAGGGAACCAGGCTCGTCACCGGTACCGCCACCGTGCGCGTCGCGGAGCGGGACGTCCTCGGCCACGGCATCACCCCGCCCCGCACCCATCCGCAGGTCTACGACCTGGCCTCCATGGTGCGGGCAGGCGCCGACCGGGCGGCGCCGTCCGGGGGAACGGCCGCCGCGGACCTCAGGGACTGGCGCACGCATCCGCTGGACGCCCTGCCCGATCTGCTGGCGGCGCAGATCGACCCCGCCGACCCGGAGGCCCAGCTGTGGCTGGCGATCGGCGCCGACCCGGCGGCCGTGGACGGGACCTCCGCCCGGCCGGATCCGCAGGAGCTGGGCCGCGCCCTGTTCGCCGCGTCGCAGACGGCTGTCACGGCCGAGAAGCCCGTCGAGTTGGCCGTGCGGTACGACGACGGCACGATCCACTTCTGGAACTTCGACTCCGCCGGCCGCCCTTCGGGGCTCGACCCGGAGGCGAGGGCCGCGTGGCAGCGGTTCCACACCGAGGCGTCGGACCTCACCAGCGCGGCACGGGAGGAACAGGAGAACCGCCGCAGGGAGTTCGAGCTCCGGGAGGAGCTGGACCGGCAGGCCGACGTCGTCGCCGAGGCCCTGCGCGAGGTCGACCTCGCCCTCGCCGCATCACGACCCGCGGCAGCTCAAGACGGCACGACCGCCGAGGCCGGACCAACCACACGGCCCCGGATGCGCCTCGACCGCACGCCCCGCTTCACCGTGCCCTCAGGCTTCGACGTCCGCCGCTTCCGCCACGAAGGCGACACGATCACCGATCTCACCGTCACCGTCGCCTACCGCGGCGGCGACAGCACCGCCGTCCACACCAAACTCGCCCAAGGCGTCGAGGAGTACTACAACACCCCCGGCCACCGCCTCCCCAACGGCGACCGCCTCCACATCACCGTCCAAGCCGCCGCACCTGGCAGCGAACCCCACCTCACCGTGGACCTCAGCGACCACTCACGGCCGATGGACCACCGCACCTGGCACCACGACGCCGACCCCATCGACTACGCCCACGAACTCGGCCACCAACTCGGTCTCCGCGACGAATACCAGGACGACACCACCCCCCACCGCCCCGACATCACCGGCAGCCTCCTCGGCAACTACCACCGACCCGCACCCGACCACCTCCCCCAAGGCCACCTCCGCGAACGCCACCTCCACCTCCTCGCCGCACTCATCGGCGACACCGACACCCCCACACAGACCGTCGACGGAGACTGGGAACAGGCCCGCCACACCACCACCCCCACCCCCCGCTCCCACAAATGGATCGACCCCGTCTCCCAACCCCTCGGCCCCGCAGACGAGAACACAGACCGCCCGGAGACCGACACCGTCGCCGCCCGCATGTGGGCGATGCCGAGCGGACTCCAGCACAACGACTCCGACGACTCCGACGCGGCCGACTCCGACGACTCCGACTGGGACGCGCCCGCCCCCACCCAGGCCACCACATCCACCGCCTCACACTTCACCTGGACCGCCCCACCACCCGTCGCCGCACAGACCCCCGCCGAGACACCCCCCTCACCGGAGCCCGCACCGGACGACGAGGCAGAGCAGAGCGAACCGTTCGACCCTTCCTCTCTGGTGACCTACGTGCTGCCGGACAGCATCCCGGAGGGAGCCTTCGACGCGGCGACCCTGTGGTCGCTGGCACCCGAGCCGGAACCCTTCGCCGTGGTCACCTCCTCCTCCTTCGGCATGACGATTCCGCTGCGGTACATGGACGACCGCGTGACCGTCGACTGGGATGATCCGTGGGACGGCAACAGAGCCTTCGACGCCGTGATGGAACCGGCCGACAAATACCTCGCCCTCGTCGTCGAGCGCGCCGAACGCACCCAAGCGGATCCCGCGGCCTCCGACGAGGACAAAGCGGCCGCTGAGCACCTGTTGAAGACCAACAAGCTGCTGGAGGACGACGGCTGGCGTCCCGAGTACCGCAGCGAGTTCCTGCGGATGCAGATGCTCCTCAGAGAGAGCGGACTGCTCGACGCCCTGCCCCGCGAACTGGTCGCCAACCCGGACTGGTCGCGGGATCAGGACATGGTGGACCCCGAGGACACGCCATGGGCCCTGGTCGACCCGGCCGACCGGACCGGCCCGGTGGGCGGTTCGCTGCGCGGCCCGGGCGGGGTGTCCGCCGCATTCCACACCTGGCTCAACGACAACGGCGGGGACAGCAAATGGCTGGCCGCCTGGGCGTCCGATCAGGCCGGTGGTTCGATCAACACCGAGTCCCAGCGGTTCAAGGTCATGGTCAGCCACTTCCGACCGCCGAAGTCGTCCGAGGGCTATTACCTGGCCGGACTGAACAGCGGCCTGACGCACGACACCTGGCAGTGGAACGGCCGCGACCTGCCCGTCACCCGGTTCGACCCGCGGTACCTGGACGACCACGCGAAGTACATCCGCAGCATGGTCGCCCAGCACGCCTTCACCTACGAGGTGCTCAACCGGGTCAGGATGCCCAACGTCGACGCCGAACAGGGCATCGTCCAGCTCATCCGCCTGGAGAAGCGGAGCCTGCTGGAGGAGCAGAACGGCGGCGGCCCGCTGTCCCTGGGCCAGTCGGTGGAGATGCGACGGGGGCCCGCGGAGTCGTACAGCCTCCTCACCCCGTACAAGGACCCCACGGACGAGAGCAGCCACACGCTCGGCCCCTTCTGGGTGACCTCCCAGAAGGTGCCGCTGCACCACGTGTTCGGCACCTACCTCCAGAGCCGGGCGGAGACGGACCCGGACCACTCGCTCCTGCTGGGCGAAGGGGAGAACGAGTTCCTGGCACTGGGCGAAGGCGCCCCCATCACCTACCACGGCACCGACACCCCACCCCGGCTGCCCACCGCCACCCCCGGCGAAGTCGCCGCCAGGGCACCCCGACCCGGACAGCGGACCGCTCCTGCGCCGGTCGCAGAGTCCTACCCGCAGAACCCCGCGGAAGCGGCGAGCGAGGAGCCGGCCGCCGACCGCACTCGCCTGCGCGCAGCGGAAGCGGCTCTCGAAGCAGCCGGCCTGCGCGCCGACGAACTCCAGCAGAGGATCGACACCACCCTCGACCCTCAGCAGAAATCAGCACTCCAGGCAGAACTGGACCAGCACGCCGACGTCGTCGCCGAGGCCCTGCGCGAGGTCGACCTCGCCCTCGCCGCATCACGACCCGCGGCAGCTCAAGACGGCACGACCGCCGAGGCCGGACCAACCACACGGCCCCGGATGCGCCTCGACCGCACACCCCGCTTCACCGTGCCCTCCCGCTTCGACGTCCGCCGCTTCCGCCACGAAGGCGACACGATCACCGATCTCACCGTCACCGTCGCCTACCGCGGCGGCGACAGCACCGCCGTCCACACCAAACTCGCCCAAGGCGTCGAGGAGTACTACAACACCCCCGGCCACCGCCTCCCCAACGGCGACCGCCTCCACATCACCGTCCAAGCCGCCGCACCTGGCAGCGAACCCCACCTCACCGTGGACCTCAGCGACCACTCACGGCCGATGGACCACCGCACCTGGCACCACGACGCCGACCCCATCGACTACGCCCACGAACTCGGCCACCAACTCGGTCTCCGCGACGAATACCAGGACGACACCACCCCCCACCGCCCCGACATCACCGGCAGCCTCCTCGGCAACTACCACCGACCCGCACCCGACCACCTCCCCCAAGGCCACCTCCGCGAACGCCACCTCCACCTCCTCGCCGCACTCATCGGCGACACCGACACCCCCACACAGACCGTCGACGGAGACTGGGAACAGGCCCGCCACACCACCACCCCCACCCCCCGCTCCCACAAATGGATCGACCCCGTCTCCCAACCCCTCGGCCCCGCAGACGAGAACAGCGACCGCCCGGAGACCGACACCGTCGCCGCCCGCATGTGGGCGATGCCGAGCGGACTCCAGCACAACGACTCCGACGACTCCGACGCGGCCGATTCCGACGACTCCGACTGGGACGCGCCCGCCCCCACCCAGGCCACCACGTCCACCGCCTCACACTTCACCTGGACCGCCCCACCACCCGTCGCCGCACAGACCCCCGCCGAGACACCCCCCTCACCGGAGCCCGCACCGGACGACGAGGCAGACACCGCGGCGAGTGCGCCCTCGGCGCCGGCCGCGCTCTCGCCCGACGCCCTGCCCACCGGTCCCTTCACCGCGGCGACACTCTGGTCGAACGCTCCCGAGCTGCCCGCTTTCGGCGTGATCACCTTGGGCGATGGCAAGACGTACCCGATGCTCTACCCGGAGAACCGGGGGATCGCCGACTGGACGGATCCGTACGAGGGGGTGAACGCCTACGACCAGGGCATGGTGGCGACAGGTCAGTACCTGACGCTCATCGTGCGGCGCGCCGAAAGCGTCGTCGCCGACGCCGACGCCTCCCCGGTCGAGAAGGAGGCCGCCCAGAGGCTCCTGAACACGAACACCGCGCTGGAGACGAGCGGATGGCTCCCGGAGTACCGCACCGAGTTCCTGCGGATGCAGATGCTCCTCGGGGAGAGCGACCTGCTGGCCGGGCTTCCGGCGCGGCTGGAGCCGGACAGCAGCCTCGGCGTTCCCTGGGCGCTCACGGATCCCACCGATCCAGCCCTGCCGGCGGACCGCCAGGTGGGCGGCTCCCTGCGCGGTGAGCACGGGGTGTCCTCCCGGTTCCACTCCTGGCTGAAGGAGAACGGCGGGGACAGCTCCTGGCTGGCCGACTGGGCGATCGGTCAGGGAGCTGGTTCCATCCACGCCAGTTCGCAGTACTTCAAGGTGATGGTCAGTCACTTCCGGCCTCCACGGGCCGAGGAGGGCTATCACATGTCCACCCTCAGCAGGGGGAGCGACCTCGTCCGCAGCGACGTGTGGGAGGACGAGCGCCGCAGGGAATTCCCGGTGACCATGTTCTCCCAGGAGTACGTCCGCAGCATGGCGGCTCAACACGCCTTCACCTACGAGATGTTGAAGCGGGTGAGCCTGCCGAACGTCGACCCGCGGCGGGGGGTCGTCCAGCTGATCCGCCTGGAGGAGCGCAAGCTGCTCGCGCAGTACAACGAGACCATGCCCGCGGAGGGCGGCTCGGTGCACATGAAGCGCGGCCCGGCGGAGTCGTACAGCCTCATGGAGCCGTACAAGGACGCCACGAAGACGGAAGCGGACGAGGACAAGGCCATGCTCGGCCCCTTCTGGGTGACGTCCCAGGAGGTGCCGCTGCACCATGTGTTCGGCACCTATCTCCAGAGCCGGGCCGTCCCCGACGGAGAGCCCTGGTCGGAGCACACGCTCTTCCTGCGCGAGGACGAGAACGAGTTCCTCGCGCTGGGCGAGGGCGCGCCCATCACCTACCACGGCACCACCACCCCACCACGGCTGTCCGTCACCGCCGCCCCCTCCCAGGACGTCGCGGCCCGGGCCCCCTTCACCGACCAGGGGTCGTCCGGCGGGTCGGCCGCCTCGAACGAGGAGCTCCGTGATCGCCAGGCCCGGCACTCGCTCGAACGGCTGCGCAGGACCGTGGAGTCTCCCGGCACGGAGCCGACCGGGGACGACGCGCAGCAGAGCGAACTCGCCAAGGCCGCCCAGGCACGCCGGTACGCCGCGGAGAAGGCCCTGGAGGAAGCGGGCCGACGTGTCGACGAGCTGCGGGAGCTGCTCGACTCGGCGCGCGAACGGCAGCGCACCGCGGCCCGCGCGCAGAAGGTCGCCGCCGGTCGCCTCGCGGGGCTCGCGGCCGACGTGAACGACCTGCGGGGTACCACCTCGTCCATCGAGATGCCGACAGGGTCCCTCGCGCGCACACCGGCCGGGTGGCCCGACCCGGGTTCCCGGCCCAACCCGCCAAGAGGCGTCACCACGAACTCCGTTCAGGTCACGGACGGCGACGCCGTCGACACTGCCGACATCATTGCGCCGTCGCCCGAGGAATCGTTCTCGGCAGCGTTGTTGCGGGAGGTCAGCCCGCAGTCCGACCCGGCGCGGGACGGCGGACACCGTGACGCCCTCGACCGCTGGCTGTCCGAACGCCTTTCGGCCCTCGAGGCGGACGGAGCGCCCCCGGTGCCCGGTCTGCCCACCGGTACGGACACGGCCGACCTGGACGAGATGCACGCACTGGGCGTCGTCCTCGGACCGGGCCAGGCGGCCGAGGCGAGCCTTCTGGGCGGCCGGATCTCCGTGTCCGCGGCGCAGTTGGACATCGGGCAGCGGATCCGGCTGCTCGTCCACCGGACCGCGCCCGGCTCCCGTCCGCAGACGCTGGCCGCGCTGACGGCGGCGGCCTCCGGCCGCGACGTCGTGATCGTCGGCCAGGACGGAGTCGAGCACAGCCATGGGGACGGAACCGGTGATCCGATCCGGATCGTCTTCGACGGCGTGCGGTATGCGACGCACCCGCTACCCGTGCCGCCTCACCCCGTGTCGCCTCGCCCCGCGCCGCCTCGACTCGCGCAGGAGATCTGAGCCATGACCTGTGCGGCCCCCCGCCGGCACTCCACGGGAACCACTGGACCCCGCCACCCCCACAGCCGCTTCGCCAGGAGGACGTCTTGACCACCGCACCGCACACCGCCGGGTCCCCGCAGGGTTCCGAGGGCGAGGCCGCCACCACGGCCGCCACCACGCCGGACGGAACCTCGGAGCCGGCCGCCGCGGTCACCGCCCCGGGCGTCGAACCGGGCGGTGAGCCGGTCGGCAGACCTGCCGGCGGCGCAAAGCCGGAACCGGATCCGGACACGGAGGAGCCGGAGGCAGAGGAACCGGAGGCAGAAGCGCCGCAAGCCTCGGAGCCGGAAGCAGCGCCGCCGGGCTCCGCTGGAGCCGCACCCGACTCCGGAGCCGCCCCCGGTTCCGAGGGCGCGGACCGCGCCGACGGCGCCGCCGCCGCTGCCACAGGCACTTCCGAAGGCGCCGCCCAGGTCCGGGGGGCGGACGCCGAACTGGCCACCGTCACCTCCGGGGACGGCTCCGGCGCGGACGCCGCACGGGAGGGGCAGCCCGGCCGGCCGCCGCGCACCATCCTGGCGGCCGCCGCCATAGCGGGCGCCCTGCTGGTGTCCGTCCCTTTCCTGATCAACACCAGTGACGACGGCAACGGCGGTGCCCGGGCCGGTGGTTCGGGCAGCACCGCGGACTCCGTCCTGAAGGACCTCGACGGCGCCCCCGGCGCCTTCGAGTCGGCCGCTCCCGTGGCGGGCAAGCCCCACTCGGGCTCCCCCGCGCCGCGTACGGCGGGCGGCAAGCAGGCGGGCGCCCCGGGTTCCGGCACGGCCGGGGGCTCGTCCGGCTCCGGCGGGAGCGGATCGGTGAAGGAGGACGCCGCGTCGGGCACTTCGTCCTCGACGACCGGCGGCAAGGCGGCGAGCGGCACCTCGTCGAAGCCCCCCGCCAAGTCCTCGTCCTCCCACTCGTCCTCGTCCTCGTCCTCCAGCGGCGGCGGGACGGCGCAGTCCGCCACCTCCGGAGGCACGACCACGCAGGTCGCCGCCGGCGTTCTGGTCTACAGCCATGCGGGCGGCGGCCGGTGCGTCGACATCGTGGGCGACAAGGGCAAGGACGGCTCCCCGCTGGAGATCTGGGACTGCAACGGGAAGAACTGGCAGAAGTGGGACTTCCGGTCCGACGGCACCGCCCGCTCCATGGGCCTGTGCATGGACATCGCATGGGCCTCGACCGCCAACGGGGCCGTGATCCAGCTCGCCAAGTGCAACGGGGGCTGGGCCCAGAAGTTCAAGGTCAACGCGTCGCACGACCTGGTCAACACGGCGATCGGCAAGTGCGTCGACGTCAAGGACACCGGGACCGCCAACGGCACACGGCTCCAGCTGTGGACCTGCAACGGCCAGGACAACCAGAAGTGGAGCAAGCGCTGACGGCACGGTGAGGACCCTGCGGGACGACCGCCCGGCCGCCGTCGTCCCGCCGGACCCCCAGAAGTCCTTCCGCCTGACAGAAGCCGCCTTGCCCGGCCGGCACGAGCCTCACGACCCTGAGGGCAACCACGGCACGCGGGGCGACGGCGCCCCGCTCTCAGGGACGGGAAGCCCATGCCTCACACGACCGCCTTCGCCAGGAACCAGTGGTACGTCGCCGCCTACAGCAGTGAGGTCGGGCGGGAGGAACTGCTCGGCCGTACGGTCCTCGGGGAGCCGCTCGTCCTCTACCGCACCGAGGAGGAGGGGACGCCCGTCGTGCTGCACGACCGCTGTGTGCACCGGCGCTTCCCCCTGTCGCAGAGCCGGCTGGACGGTGACCGAGTCGTGTGCGGCTACCACGGCTTCACCTACGACACGACCGGCGCCTGCGTGTACGTACCGGGGCAGAAACGCGTCCCCCGCACCGCCCGGGTCGCCGCCTATCCGGTCGTGGAGCAGGACTCTCTGGTGTGGGTGTGGATCGGCGACCCGGCGCTCGCCGACCCGCAGGCCGTTCCGCGCGCCCGGCACCTCGACTCCCCCGGCTGGACCACCGTGCGCGGCATGGAGCCGATCGACGCGGACTACGGGCTGCTCGTCGACAACCTGCTCGACCTCTCCCACGAGACGTATCTGCACGGCGGTTACATCGGCACGCCCGAGGTCGCCGAGACGCCGATCACCACCGAGGTCGACGAGGGCGCGGGGATCGTCCGGGTGAGCCGGCACATGGACGACGCCGAGTGCCCCCCGTTCTACGCCCGTTCGACCGGAATCGAGGGCCGGATCACCCGCTGGCAGGACATCGAGTACCACGCGCCCTGTCTGTATCTGCTGCACAGCCGGATCGCGCCGGTGGGCGTCGTGCCCGAGGCGGACGGCAGCGACCCGAACGGCTTCCACACCGAGATCACGTACGCGATCACCCCGTCCGCCGACGGCAAGGTGTACGACTTCTGGATGGTCTCGCGGGACTGGGCGACGGACGACGAGGAGGTGAGCGGGTTCCTGCGCGGCAACAACCACACGGTGGTCATGCAGGACGTCGACGCGCTCAACCTCCTTCAGCGCACGCTCGGTTCGGAGCGGGCCGGCTATCAGGAGCTGAGCATCAACATCGACACCGGTGGGCTGGCCGCCCGCCGTATCCTCGCCCGGCTCGTGGAGGAGGGCGACAAGCCGGTGGAGAAGGTCCTGTGAGCACCGGCCCCACCGGCGAGATCTACCGCGTCGACTGGCTGCCGGGCACCGACGTGCTGCACGGCACCTGTCACTGCGGTGCCGAGCACACCGCGCAGGACCCGGTCGAGATGTGGGAGTGGATGCTCGGCCACCCCGAAGGACACCGGCCGCCAGGAGACGACGCATGAGCGAGAGCGAGAGCGAGAGCGAGTACGAAGCCGAACTCTTCGTGGCGGAACGCGAGTTCGCCGCCGAGGGCGTGCTCGCCCTCACGCTGCGCCACCCCCTGGGCGAGGAGCTCCCGGCCTGGGAGGCCGGAGCCCACGTGGACCTCGTGCTGGGTCCGGGCCTGGAGCGGCAGTACTCGCTGTGCGGGGATCCGGCCGACCGCAGCGCGTGGCGGATCGCGGTGCTGCGCGAACCGGCGGGGCGGGGCGGATCCGTCCAGGTGCACGAGCAGGTGGGCGTGGGCGGCAAGCTACGGGTGCGGGGCCCCCGCAACCACTTCGCGCTGCGTCCCGCCGGCCGCTACCTGTTCCTCGCGGGCGGCATCGGCATCACGCCGATCCTGCCGATGCTGGCCGCGGCCGAGGCGGCGGGCGTCGAGTGGAGCCTGCTCTACGGCGCTCGCACCCGCGCATCCATGGCGTTCGCCGGGGAGTTGGCGCGCTACGGGGACCGGGTCACCCTCGCGCCGCAGGACGAGACCGGGCTGCTCGACCTCGCCCGCGCGCTCGACGCGCTGCCGGGGGACGCCCTGGTCTACTGCTGCGGTCCTGGGCCACTGCTGGACGCCGTGGAGAGGCTGTGTCCGGCGGACGCCCTCCGTGTCGAGCGGTTCCGGGCGAAGGAGCAACCGGGGGACGAGGACGAGGAGTTCGAGGTCGAGCTCGCCCGGAGCGGGCGGACGCTGACCGTCGCGCCGGGGGTGTCCGTGCTGGACACCGTGCGGGCCGCGGGGGTCGAGGTGCTCTACTCCTGCACGGAGGGCACCTGCGGCACCTGCGAGACCGACGTCCTCGAGGGCACGCCGGAGCACCGTGACTGCGTGCTCGACGCCCAGGAGCGGGAGGCCGGGGAGACGATGATGATCTGTGTGTCCCGGTGCCGGGGGAAGAAGCTCGTCCTGGACCTGTGACGCCGGCGGGTGCTGGCGCTGCTGATCGACGTGGGCGCCCGGACGCTCGCCGGGCGGCGCCGTGCCGCAAGGGGGGCGGCGGCGGAGGGCGCCGACCCGGGCGCCGTCGGCGACCTGAACGCCGACGGTGCCCGGTCAGGACTCGGAGGTGCGGACCACGCTGAGATGGCCCGCCGTGCGGCGCGGGGCGCGGGTCCTGCGGGGCGCGGCGGCCGGGCGGGTCGCGCGCAGCACCATGGTGAGCCGGGTGTACCCCATGTCCTGGAGGGTCCTGGGGGTGTCACCGACGATACGGCACTCCGTGGCGCCCCAGCGCGGGTCGGGGTGCAGCAGCGGGCGGACCGCCCCGTCGTGTTCGACGGCGCCCTCCCCCACCACGCGCATCCAGTGCGGCAGCCCCTGCCGGTAGGCGGCCTCCATGATCGGGTCCTGGGCGATGTCCCGGCGGATCGCCTGGAGCCCGTGGTCGTGGCCCTGGCGCTCCATGGCCGCGGCGAAGCATGCGAGCATCGGCAGGCACCAGCCGGCCTCGTGGTCGCCGAGGACGGAGGGCGCGTCGGGATGGAAGAGGACGAACCGGAGGAAGTTGTCGCCGGGCAGGGCCGTGGGGTGCGGGCCCACGTCCCGGAAGAGTGACGCGAAAGCGGCGTTGGAGAGAACGACGTCCCAGCGGTGGTCGAGGACGACGGACGGGAAGGGCACGGCCTCCAGGTACGTGGCGTAGTCCTGGAGGTACGCCTGGGCCTCGAGACTCTCGGGGACGGGCCGCGGTACGGACCGCTGCCCTCCTGCCTGATATGCCATCGGGAGGTCACCCCTCTTGCCTCTGCGGCCTTCACGCGGCGCCCCGATCCTGCTGCCCGCCGCGGACGGTGTCAACTATCGTGGCATTCCATGCTTGTTGACGGCTGAAATTGGCCACAGTTGTGGCGAGACCTGGATGTGAGTTCGAAAGACCGGCTACTCTCCACCAAGTTCACGGCGACCGACCGTTCTGGTGATCGTGTGTCGGTGAGAGGGACGTGAGAGACCTAGGAGACCTGTCGGTGGCGGAGGATGGCTTCGAGGTTCCGGGCACCGCGGCGACGCTGCTGCTGTCGGCCGTCGTCGCCCGTGTCGCCGTGCTCGCCGACCGGCTCGGCGTACCGCACGCGGAGGTCTTCGGCACCGGGCGGCTGTCCGTCGCCTCGGGCGTCCCGGAGCCGGTGGTCAGGGCGCTGCTGAGCGGCCGTCCCGCCGGTGAGCCGGATGTCCAGGCCCGCTTCCTGCAACGCCTGGACCTGCTGCGCCGCACCCGGCTGAAGACGAACGGCCGCAAGTACACCCAGCAGGAGATCGCGGACGGCGCCGGGATGTCACGCCAGCAGGCGGGCGCCCTGATCAACGGCGACCGGCGTCCCACGATGG
The DNA here is from genome assembly GCF_016860545.1 of Streptomyces asoensis. Lineage (NCBI taxonomy): Bacteria > Bacillati > Actinomycetota > Actinomycetes > Kitasatosporales > Streptomycetaceae > Streptomyces > Streptomyces asoensis. The sequence goes on from NZ_BNEB01000005.1 coordinate 1,340,701, forward strand.
AGCACTGCGACGCCCTCCAGCGGTTCTTCCGCGTCCACGCCGGCTTTCTCACGGCCGAGGACCCGGAAGCGCTCTCGGGCGCCCTGCAACACATCGAGCAGGAGCTGCTCCAGAAGCTCGCCGCACGGGAGGCGGCCGCGGCAGCCGAGGATCCGCTGGAGCGCCTGCTCCAGGACCACGGCGTGCGCGGGATCGCCTGGCGGGCCGCTCAGCTGCCCACCGACCAGCACCGGGACAAGGTCGCGGAATGGCTGGACATGCTCCTGGAGAGCGTGAAGCGGCCCGAGTCGTGATCCGGGGGAGAAGCGTGAACATCGCCAAGGAAATGCGCCGCCTCAGCGGGGAGCTGGTCGCGGAACTGGCCCTCCCCGCCCCGGCGGCGCCGGTCGACCTGTACACCGCCCTGTGCGACGGGATGAGCAGACGGCGCGGCCGCCCGGTGCACTTCCGCATGGCCTGCTTCCCGACCGACACGGCCAGCGGACTGTGGCTCGACATGGCCGACCAGGATCTCGTGGTCGTCGAGGAACGCACCGCCCCCGACCACCAGCTGGTGATCCTGGGCCACGAGCTGTGGCACATGAAGGCGGGCCACTGCGGCGAGCACGTCGAGGGCACCGCGGTCGCCGCCCGTTTACTCAGCGACGGGGCCGATCTCCAGGCCACGGTGCGCAGTGTCGCGGCGCGCACGCGGTTCGATCTGGCCGACGAGAGGGAGGCCGAGAGCTTCGGGCTGCTGCTGGCCAGCAAGTGCCGGGGCTGGCTGCCGGGTTCGTCGCCCCGTGAGCGGGGGCAGCGCGACCATCTGGCGGGCCGCATCGAGGCGTCCCTCGGCTATCTGGGGCCCCAGAACTGACTTCCCGGCCGCCAGGGACCCGGTCCGTCCCGGGCCGCCCCACGCGCCCGGCTCCCGGCGTCCTCGCCGCACCCGCACGGCGTCCGGCCCCGGACGTCCCGGTCACGCCGTCCGAGCCGCGTTCCCAGCGGGCCCGCGACCGGCGGGCCGCCCCGGTCGCGTCCGCTCCCGTCTCCGGGCAGGTCCGCCGAAGGTCCCGCTCACGGGCGTGAATCCGCTCCCCCGCCGCCGATCCCGGCGGGGGGCGTGCCTGCGCTGAGCGGGCGAACCGGGTCCGGGTCACGCCGGATTGTCAGTGGGGGGCGGCAAGCTGGGGGGTGCGCCGCCGTACGGGGGCGCACGCGCCGCCAGGGCGCGGGGGACACGACGCCGACACGGGGAGAGCCGACCGATGCCCACTGCCGTACTGACCGACCGCGAGCGCACGGCCGTACAGGCGTACCTGCGGCTGCTGCACACCGTGCGGGCCGCCTTCGGCGACGAGGAGGACGCCAGGGGTGCGGGTGCCGCGGGCCCGGGGCCCCACCGGCTGCCCCCGGTGGTCCCGCCCGCCGTCCTCGCCGAGGCGGAACAGGCCCTGGCCGACGCGGGCCTCGCGGGCAACGAGGAGGAGTTCTTCCGGCTGCTGCACAGCTGGTACCCGGGGCCGTGAGCCGCGGGCGGCCGTCTCAGCCGTGGTGCACGGCGACCGCGGTGGCCACCAGGCCCCGCCGGACGGTCCAGCGGCCCTCGAAGTGCCCGAGCCGGCGGCCGCCGACCACCGGTCCGGGCACGAGCAGCCGGGCGCGGAAGGCCCCGTGCGGGCCCCCGGCGGGGCCGCCGGCGCCGGCCGGTGCGGCCGGCACCAGATCGATGTCGGCCTCGCTGAAGTCCAGCCACTCGCGGGTGAGGGGGAACCACGCCTTGTAGACGGACTCCTTGGCACTGAACAGCAGCCGGTCGAAGTGCACCTCGGGACGTTCCGCGGCCAGCCGGGCGATCCGCTCCCGCTCGGCGGGCAGGGCGACGGCCGACAGGACGCCCGCGGGCAGGGGCTCGTGGGGTTCGGCGTCGATGCCGAGGGAGGCCAGGTCGCAGGCGCGGACCAGGGCCGCCGCACAGTAGCCCGCGCAGTGGGTCATGCTGCCCGTGAGTCCCTGCGGCCACTGCGGGGCGCCCCGCTCGCCGGGCAGCACGGGCTGGGCGGGCACACCGAGCTTCTCCATGGCGCGCCGGGCGCAGGCGCGTACGACGGTGAACTCGCGGCGGCGCTTGGCGACCGCCTGCGCCACCAGCGCCTCCTCCTGCGGGTACAGCGCGGCGCCGCCGAACTCGTGTGCGCCCGCTTCGCCGAAGGCCTCCACCGCGACCACCGACTCGGGCAGCAGGTCGTCGATCACGCGTTCTCCTCCCGCGCGGGCAGGATCCGGCGCAGCCGGCCGGGCGGCTGCGGGCGCCCCCGCCATTCGCGGGGGTAGCCCACCGACACCTCCTCGAAGCGGACGCCTTCGTGCCAGGTGGTCCGCGGGATGTGCAGGTGGCCGTAGACCATGGTCCCGATCCTGAACCTGCGGTGCCAGTCCGCCGTCAGCGCGGTGCCGCACCACATGGCGAACTCGGGGTGCCACAGCACGTCCATCGGGTGCCGGTGCAGGGGGTAGTGGTTGACGGGGACGACGGGCAGGCCGTCGGGGACCTCGGCCAGCCGCCGTTCGGTCTCGGCGACGCGCGCCCGGCACCACGCCTCGCGGCTCGGGTAGGGGTCGGGGTGCAGCAGGTACTCGTCGTTGCAGACGATCCCGGTGCCGTGCGCGTAGGCCAGGCCCTCCTCCTTGGTGGCGCAGCCGGCCGGCAGGAGCGAGTAGTCGTACAGCAGGAACAGCGGTGCGACGACGACCGGGCCGCCCGGGCCCTCCCACACCGGGTAGGGGTCCTCGGGCGTGATGACCCCCAGGTCGCGGCAGACCTGGACGAGGTGGTCGTAGCGGGCGACCCCGCGCAGGGTGACCGGGTCCGTGGGGTGGGTCCACAGCTCGTGGTTGCCGGGGGCCCAGACGACCTTGCGGAATCGGCCCGCGAGGGTCTTCAGCGCCCAGCGGATGTCGGCCACGTTCTCCGAGACGTCCCCGGCGACCAGCAGCCAGTCCTCGTCCGACTCCGGGGCCATCGCCTCGACCAGCGCACGGTTCTCCGGGTAGCCGATGTGCAGATCACTGATGGCCAGCAGTTGCCCGCCGCCCCCGGCCGTCGACGTCACCCTGCGCCCCCGCTCACGAGTCCACGCTCCGTATCCTCACGCCCGCACCAGTGTCACCACGAGAACACATCCCCGCGGGCGGTACAAGACGGGATCCGGCCCCCCACCGCGCCGGGACACGGCCCCACCTGCGGCTGAGCCCGCCTCTACCCGAACACGGGCCTCACGTGAACAAGATCGGAAAATCCGTAACACGCGCGTTGCACGATGCACCCCCGGGAAGCCGTATGATCGCCCCAACACCACCGCCATGGACGTCCCTTCACGCAGGGCGGTTTGGTGACCCACCAATCCCCCTGCCCGGGCCGGGCCTGCTTCGCCCTGCCCGCGAACCGTGAAAGGCGGCCTGCATGGTCTCTCGCGTACGCGTCTGGCTCAACCGCACGTACGCGGAGAACGTGTTCTTCACGGATCAGCTGCGACGAAATCCCAGCGACCGCGCCGTCGAGATCCACGCCACGCACGGTGACGCCGACTCCCCCGTACTGGCCGCGGCCGACACCGCCGAGCTGGAGCCGGAGGGCCTCTCCCCCGCCGCGTACGTCGAGTACGCCCTCGCGCAGTGCGAGCGCCGCGGCATCGACGTCTTCGTGCCCCGGCTGCACCAGGCGGCCGTCGTGGCGCACCGCGCCGACTTCGACGCGGTGGGCACCGCGCTGCTGGCCCCGCCGCCCGAAGCCGTCGCCGTCTTCCACGACAAGGTGATCGCCTACGAGGCCGTGAAGGCGATCGGCGTGCCCGTTCCGCCCTACCACCGGGTCCGCACGGCCGACGAACTCATCGCGGCTGTCGAGGAGTTGGAGGAGGCGGGGCACCGGGCCTGCTTCAAACCGGCGTCCGGCGCGGGCGGGGTGGGCTTCCGGATGATCACCCGCGCGCCGTTCTCGCTGACCCACCTCAGCGGCTTCCCCAGCCCGTACGTCCAGCTGGACATGGTGGTGGAGGCGCTGCGGCAGGCCGAGGACAGCGGCGAGGAGCAGGTCGACTGGCTGGTCATGCCGCGCCTCGAGCAGCCGGAGGTGTCCGTGGACTGCCTGACCGGCCCCGACAACCGGCTGCGGATGGCCATCGGCCGGACGAAGAACGGCCGCCGTCGCGGCTTCACCCTGCACGAGCAGTGGCTGGAGCCCGCGCGGCTCATCGCCGAGGGGTTCGGGCTGCACTACCTGTCCAACATCCAGTTCCGGATGTTCGGCGACCGGCCGGTTCTGATGGACGTCAACACGCGTCCGGCCGGCGGCCTGCACCAGCTGTCGCTGTGCGGGGTCAACGCCCCTTGGGCGGCTGTGCAGTTGGCGCTCGGTGAGGACCCGGGGGTGATCGTGCCGCCGTTCCTCGGGCAGGACTACACGGTGGTGTCGGGGCCGCGACCGCTGCGTGCGGTCACGCTGCCGCACCAGCGGGTGGAGGAGAGCGCCGAGCCGCTGCTGCCGGCGGTGCCCGCGCCCGCCGACTCCGTGGAGAGCGCGCGGGTGACCACCGCCGGCGCCGCGCAGGCGCTGCCGCTCTAGCAGGAGCAGAACAGACATATCACTCACCGGTATGGACCAATTCCGTCGGCCGCCTTGACAGGCGGATTGGTCCATACCAACTTTGTTGCGCACCCCCTTGCAGTCCCCTGCACTCCCGAACACCCCCATTCCTCCAGGGAGATCGCGTGCGCACCAGACCCCTCGGACGCCCCTGGCGTCGCTTCCTCGCCCTGCTCGGCACCGCCGGACTCGCCCTCGCCGGGGCGGTCGCCCTGCCCGGCACCGCCGAGGCGGCCAACATCCTCACCAACCCCGGTCTCGAATCGGGGTCCCTCTCGCCCTGGTCCTGTACCGGCAACCTCGGGTCGGTCGTCTCCTCCCCGACCCACAGCGGGTCCAAGGCCCTTGCCGGGGCGGTGAGTGCGAGCGACACCGCGCAGTGCAGCCAGACCGTTTCCGTACAGCCCGGCACCACCTACGCGCTGACCGGCTGGGTACGCGGCTCCTACGTCTACCTCGGCGTCGACGGCGGCGCCTCCACCTGGACGTCGTCGCCTTCCGCGTACAGCCAGTTGTCAGTGTCCTTCACCACCGGGGCCGCGCAGACCAGCGCCAAGATCTACGTCCACGGCTGGTACGCCCAGGGCACCTACTACGCCGACGACATCAGCCTCGACGGCCCGGGCGGCGGCTCGGACACCCAGGCACCGAGCGCGCCCGGCGCACTCACCTCGACCGGCAAGACCTCCTCCAGCGTGTCGCTGGCCTGGAACGCCTCGTCCGACAACGTCGGGGTCACGGGCTACGACGTGTACAGCGGGTCGGCGAAGGTGCTCACCGTGTCCGGCACGTCCGCCACCGTGAGCGGGCTCTCCGCGAGCACCGGCTACACCTTCACGGTGAAGGCCCGCGACGCCGCGGGGAACACCTCCGCGGCCTCCAACGCGGTGAGCGTCACGACCAGCGCCGGCGGCGGGGGCGGGACCGGGTTCAAGCAGGCCGCGCCCTATCTGTTCGAGGGCTGGGGCGACCCGCCGAGCGTGTCCACGGTGATGAGCTCCACCGGCGTCAAGTGGTTCACGATGGCGTTCATGCTGGACGGCGGGGGCTGCAACCCCATGTGGGACAGCAACCGGCCGCTGACCGGCGGGGTCGACCAGAGCGTGATCAACCAGGTCCGCTCGGCGGGCGGTGACATCGTGCCCTCGTTCGGCGGCTGGCAGGGCAGCAAGCTCGGCGCCAACTGCTCCTCGGCGAGCGCGCTGGCGGGCGCCATCCAGAAGGTGATCGACGCCTACTCGCTCAAGGCGATCGACATGGACATCGAGAACACGGACGAGTTCGAGAACGAGGCCGTGCAGGCGCGGATCCTCACCGCGCTGAAGACGGTCAAGGCCAACAACCCCGGCCTGAAGACGATCGTCACCTTCGGGACGTCCACCACCGGCCCCACCTACTACGGCAACCGTCTCATCGAGCAGGCGAAGTCGCTCGGCGCCGACATCGACGTCTTCACCATCATGCCGTTCGACTTCGGCGGCGGCTCGGACATGTACGGCAACACCGTGAACGCCACGGAGGGGCTGAAGAACAAGCTGAAGTCCACCTTCGGCTGGGACGACGCCACCGCCTACGCCCACATCGGCATCTCCGGCATGAACGGCCTGTCCGACCAGCAGGAGAACACCACCCCGGCGATCTGGACCCAGATCAGGGACTGGGCCAACTCCCACCACATCGCGCGGCTCGCCTACTGGGCCGTCAACCGCGACCGGCCGTGCCCGGGCGGCGGTGTGGTGAGCAACTGCTCCGGCATCAGCCAGAGCACCTGGCAGTTCACCTCGATCACGGCCGGCTTCACCGGCTGACCCGGCCGACCGATCACGCAGAAGTCCCCCGGACCGCGGTCCGGGGGACTTTTTTCGGCGCGGGGTGTATCAGGACCCGGGAAGCCCCCTCTTATGGGTGAAGGACCCCACGGGGGAACGACAGGAAAGATCCGGGGTCCGGGGGGAAGCACAGGGATCGACGGGGGAAACCCGGGAATCGACGGGGGATTCCCGGCGTCATGGGGGACCGGGTCGGTCGGCCGCTGTCACGGGGAGCGGCCGGCCGGCCCGGACGCCGTGCGGCGCCGCCGGCGCTCAGAACCGTCCGGAGCCCCGGTAGAGCTCCAGTTCGCCGTCCAGTTCCACCGCGAGGACCGTGGCGTGCGGGTCCAGGTCGGAGCCCGCGGGAGGGTCGATCCACAGCACGCCGACCGCCTCGTGCAGACCGCCCACGACACGGTGGGCGAGTTCCGTCCCGGTGCCGAGCACCGAGACCCTGCGCACCGGCGTGACCAGACCCCGCACGCCGATCTCGGAGCGCGGGATGTCGAACAGGGTGAGGTAGAGGGTGCGCCGGTCCGCGGACAAGGTGCTGGGCCCGTAGTGGTGCCCGGCCGGGAGACCCCGTACCGTCCCGTACACGGCCGCCTCGTGCTTGCGGATCCACTCCCCCAGCCCCTCCAGCCGCTCGGCCTGCGGCCGCGGCACGGTGCCGTCCTCCATCGGACCGACGTCCAGCAGCAGGTTCCCGCCGCCGCCGATGGTCTCGGTGAAGTAGCGGACCAGCTGGGTCAGCGACTTGTGGTGGTGGTCGTCGTGCCGGTACCCCCACGAGTCGTTGATGGTGAGGCACAACTCCCAGGGCCCGGACGGTGGTTCGATGGGGGCGCCCTGCTCGGGGGTGGCGTAGTCGCCCTCGCTGAGCATGCGGGCGTTGAAGACGACGTCCGGGGAGTACGAGCGGATCAGCGCGGCGAGTTCCTTGATGCGCCACTGCTCCTCGCTGCGGTCCCACTCGCCGTCGAACCACATCAGATCGGGCCGGTAGCGCGAGGCCAGTTCGCGGACCTGCCCGTCCCGGTAGGCGAGGAAACGCTCCCAGGCCACCAGGTCCTCGTCCTGTGCCGAGCACTCCGAGTAGCGGTTGTCCTCCATCTCCGGCGGGCGGCCCGGCTTGCGGGTGCTGGCGTAGTCCGGGTGGTTCCAGTCGGAGTGGGAGTAGTACAGGCCGACCTTGAGGCCCTTCTCCCGCAGGGCGTCGGCGTAACCGGTGAGGTAGTCGCGGCCCAGGTTCAGGTCGCCGTGGGCGGTGTCCCACAGGGCGACGCCGTCGTGGTGGCGGCTGGTGAGGACGGCGTACCGGGCGCCGGCCTGGGCGAACAGGTCCGCCCAGGCCCGCGGGTCGTAGCGGGCGCCGGTGAAGCGGTCGAGCTGGGACATGTACTGCTCGTGGGGCACGATGTCGTCGTAGAACGACCAGGACTCCTGGACGCCGTCGACGGCGTAGATCCCCCAGTGGACGAAGATCCCCAACTTGGCGTCGGTGAACCAGGGTTGCATGGGCACAGCTGAACTCCTCCGCGCAGCAGGGCACTTCATGGGAAAGAAGGGCGCGCACCACGGCACGCGCCCGGTGGTCCGGCGCCGGACGTGACCCGGTGCCGCACAAACTCCGCACGCCGGACGTGGTCCGGTGCCGGACGAGCTCCGCGTGCCGGACAAGGCCCGTGTCCCGGGCTTGCCGCCCGGCGCCCCGGCCCGGCAGACCCGACCCGGCGGACCCGACCCGGCACACCGACCATGTGGACCCGACCCAGCACACCCGACACGACGAACCCGGCCCGGCGGACCCGGCCCGGCGGACCCGGCCCGGCGGACCCGACACGACGAACCCGGCCCGGCGGACCCGGCCCGGCGGACCCGGCCCGGCGGACCCGACCCGGCGGACCCAGCCCGGCAGACCCAGCCCGGCAGACCCAGCCCGGCAGACCCAGCCCGGCAGACCCAGCCCGGCAGACCCAGCCCGGCAGACCCAGCCCGGCAGACCCAGCCCGGCAGACCCAGCCCGGCAGACCCAGCCCGGCAGACCCAGCCCGGCAGACCCAGCCCGGCAGACCCAGCCCGGCAGACCCAGCCCGCGACGGCCGCCGGGGCGGCGCGTCGCGGGCCGTCCGACCGGCCGAGGGCCGGCGCGGGCGGGCCGGGGGCTAGCGGCCGGAGGGCTGCCGCTCCAGGCGGAGCGTCAGGATCTGGAAGGGGCGCAGCGCGACGGCGACGGAGCCGTCCTCGCCGACCACCGCGGGCTCCAGCGGTCGTTCCAGCAGGTCCGTCACCCGGGCGCCCGCGAGCGGGAAGCCCGTGCGCAGGACCCCGGTGGCCCGGCCGCCACGGGACTCGTAGAGCCGGACGACGACGTCCCCGGACTCGTCGTCGGCGAGCTTGACCGCCTCGACGGTGACGCCGTCGCCGTCCACCGAGACGACGGGGCCGGGAGCGGCGTCCGTCGCGTCGGCCACGCGCAGCGGCAGGTTGAGGGAGTAGCCCTCGGCGACCGCGTCCTCGATGCTCGCGCCCGGCAGCAGGGCGTAGGCGAAGCGGTGCCGGCCCTGGTCGGCCTCCGGGTCCGGGATGCGCGGGGCGCGGACCAGGCTGAGCCGGACGGTGGTGGTCGTGCCGCCGTCCTCGCGGACCGTGCGGGAGACGTCGTGGCCGTAGGTGGAGTCGTTGATGACCGCGACGCCGTAGCCGGGCTCACCGATGTGCACCCAGCGGTGGCCGGAGACCTCGAACCGGGCCGCCTCCCAGCTGGTGTTGGTGTGGGTGGGGCGCTGGATGTGCCCGAACTGGATCTCGGCGGAGGAGTGCGCCGCCCGGATGTCCACCGGGAAGGCCGCCTTGAGGATCTTCTCCGCCTCGTGCCAGTCGATGTCGGTCTCGAAGTCGATGCGGGGGCTGCCGGCGCGCAGGGTGATGGTCTGCGTGATCGTGGAGCCCTTGCCGAACGAGCGGGTGACCCGGATCGCGCCGACGAGCGGGTCCTCCTCGACGACCGTCACGGAGTCCGGGTCCAGGAGGTCGGTGTACCGGTTCTGGTAGTGCTTGTCGATGTCCCAGGCGTCCCAGTAGTTGGGCAGGTCGGTGTGCAGGCGCAGCAGGTTGCCCTGGTCGGCGAGGACTTCGCGGTCGGCCCGCAGGTCGAACACGGACGACAGGGTGCCGTCCTCGGCGACCTCCACCCGCACGAGCCCGTTGTCGAGGACCCGCCCGGAGACGGTCACCGGCCGTGCGGGCTCCGCGCCGGCCAGCGGGGCGCTGCCGTTGGCGGGCACCTCGACGTAGGCCGGTGCGCCCGCGGGGGTGCGGACCACCTCGGCGCGGTCGTACGGGCTGGTGTTGAACACCCGGGCGGTGTCACCGCCGCGTCCGCCGCTCAGCGCGGCGACCGCCTCGGCCGTCAGCACCTCCAGCTCCTCGGCGACCCGCGCGTACTCGGCCTCGGCCTCGCGGTGCACCCAGGCGATCGAGGAGCCCGGCAGGATGTCGTGGAACTGGTGCAGCAGCACCGTCTTCCAGAGCCGGTCGAGCGCGGCGTACGGGTAGGCGTAGCCCGGCGCGTGCAGGGCCGCGGTGGTCGCCCACAACTCGGCCTCGCGCAGCTTGTGTTCGCTGCGCCGGTTGCCCTGCTTGGTGCGGGCCTGGGTGGTGTACGTGGCCCGGTGCAGCTCCAGGTAGAGCTCGCCGACCCAGACGGGCGCGTCCGGGTACTCCTCGCGGGCCTTGGCGAAGAACGCGTCGGGGTGTTCGACGACGACCTTGGGCGAGCCCTCCAGGTCGGCGAGCCGGCGGGCCCGCTCCATGATCTCGCGGGTGGGGCCGCCGCCGCCGTCGCCCCAGCCGAAGGGCGCCAGGGAGCGTGAACCGCCGCCCTTCTCGGAGTAGTTGCGCACGGCGCGGTCCATCTCCTCGCCGCTGAACCGCGCGTTGTAGGTGTCGACGGGCGGGAAGTGCGTGAAGATGCGGGTGCCGTCGATGCCCTCCCACCAGAAGGTGTGGTGGGGGAACTTGTTCGTCTGGTTCCAGGAGATCTTCTGCGTGAGGAACCAGTCGTTGCCCGCGAGCTTGGCGAGCTGCGGGTAGGCGGCGTTGTAGCCGAAGGAGTCCGGGAGCCAGACGCCCTTGGTCTCGATGCCGAAGTGCTCGATGAAGAACCGCTTGCCGTGCACCAGCTGGCGGGCGATGGCCTCGCCGCCGGGCAGGTTGCCGTCGGACTCGACCCACATGCCGCCGACCGGCGCCCACTGCCCCTTCTTCACCGACTCCTGGATGCGCGCCCACACCTGCGGGTAGTTGTCGCGCACCCACTCGTACTGCTGGGCCTGGGAGCAGGCGAAGATGAAGTCGTCGTACTCCTCGGCGAGCGAGGTGACGTTGGAGAAGGTGCGGGAGGTCTTGCGCTTCGTCTCGCGGATCGGCCACAGCCAGGCGGAGTCGATGTGGGCGTGCCCGACGCCGGAGATGGTGTGGGCGCTGGCGTGGGCGGGGCTGGCCAGGACGGGCGCGAGGACCGCGCGGACGGCCGCGGCGCTGCCGGAGACGTCGTCGAGGTCGAGGGCGTCCATCGCGCGGTCCAGGGCGTGCATGATCTCGTGGCGGCGCGGCTCGTGCTCGCCGAGGTGGACCATGAGCTCGCGCAGCACCTGGAGGTCGAGGTCGAGGTGCCAGACCTCCTCGTCGAGCACCGCGATGTCGGCCCGGCGGAACGTGTACAGGGGGCGGTCGCCCGCCGTCAGCACGTCGCCCAGCGGGGTCGGGCCCGCGAAGTCGTTCGCCAGGATGTCGGGGTTGGAGGCCGCCTCGACCAGGTAGTCGATGACCTCCCCGCCCGTCGCCGGGTTGCCGATCGGCACGTACTGGTTGAGCGGGTTGACCGCCTTCAGCGGCGTCCCGTCGGTGAGGTGGACGAGGGCCTCGGCCTGGTTGCCCGGCCAGTCGCCCACGAAGCCGAGGTCGATGACGGCCTCGACCCGCCTGCCCGCCCACTCGGCGGGCACCTGTCCGCGCATCCGGAACCAGGTGGTGCCCCAGGGCGGCCCCCACGGGGTGTCCATCGCGAAGGGCTCGTAAGCGGCGGCGGCGGCCTCCGCGAAGGGGACGGGCTCTCCCGGCGCCTGCCAGGCCTCGACCTCGAAGGGCACGGCGGCGGCGTAGATGGCGGGCTTGACGCGCTGGTTGTGGACGCGCTCGACGCGCTCCTCGATGCGGCGGCGTTCGTCATGCATGGGCTGTCTCCAACAAGAGGGACCACGTGGGGCGGGGAGGCCGGGGGGCCGGGGCTGGGCGCACCGGAGGGAGCGGCGGAGGGGAAGCAGATCGAGAAAGCGCTTTCCCTCCGGTGCTCACTTAAGGTACGCCAGGCCGGGATGGACGTCGGTGTAGCCCTCGACCAGCTTGCGGGCCACGTTCACGGAGTCGACCAGCGGATGCAGCGCGAACGCCTTCACGGCCGTGGCGCGCGAGCCGGACTCGGCGGCGGAAAGCACCTCGCGCTCGACGCCCTTCACCGCGCAGACCAGCCCGGTGGCGTGGTCGGGCAGCGGGGCCACCGAGACCGGGTGCGCGCCGTTGGCGTCGACCAGGCAGGGCACCTCGATGACGGCGTCGGCGTCCAGCACGGAGAGCGTGCCCTGGTTGCGGACGTTGAGGATCAGGGTCGCGCGCTCGTCGCGGGCGATGGCCCGCATCAGGGCGAGGGCGACCTTCTCGTAGCCGCCGGAGAGGTCGTCGGCGTCCCGCTCGCCGGCGCCGGCGCTCTCCCGGTTCTCGGCCATGTAGGTGGCCTCGCGCTCCGCCCGGGTGCGGTCCCAGGCGGTCAGGGCCGCGGAGCCGGGGCGCTTCATCTCCTCGTAGAAGCGGGCCTGCTGCTCGGCCAGGAAGGCGCCGCGGGTCTTGTCGACCTGCTGGTAGGCGCGGACCGCCTCCCGGTTGAAGTAGTAGTAGTGCAGGTATTCGTTGGGGATCGCGCCGAGGGAGCGCAGCCAGTCGGTGCCGAAGAGCTTGCCCTCCTCGAAGGAGCCGAGCAGGTCCGGGTCGGCGAGCAGCCGCGGGAGCTCGTCGCGGCCGGCCACCCGCAGGCCGCGCACCCAGCCGAGGTGGTTGAGACCGACGTAGTCGATCCACGCCTCCTCGGGCTTCGCGCCGAGCACGCGGGCGATACGGCGGCCGAGCCCGACCGGCGAGTCGCAGATGCCGATCACCCGGTCCCCGAGGTGGCGGGACATGGCCTCGGTGACCAGGCCTGCGGGGTTGGTGAAGTTGATGACCCAGGCGTCGGGGGCCAGCCGGGCCACCCGGCGGGCGATGTCGACGGCGACGGGGACCGTGCGCAGTCCGTACGCGATGCCTCCGGCGCCGACCGTCTCCTGCCCGAGGACGCCCTCGGCGAGGGCGACCCGTTCGTCGTCCGCCCGGCCCTCGAGGCCGCCGACGCGGATCGCCGAGAAGACGAAGTCGGCGCCGCGCAGCGCCTCGTCCAGATCGGTGGTGGCGGTGACCCGGGGGGCGTCGGGGACGGCGGCCGCCTGCTCGGCCAGCACCCGGGCGACCGCGTGGAGCCGGCCGTCGTCGAGGTCGTGCAGCACGACGTCCGTGACCCGGCCCTCGGCGCGGTCCGTCAGGAGCGCCCCGTACACGAGCGGCACCCGGAACCCGCCGCCGCCCAGAATCGTCAGTTTCACTCTCGCACCTTTCCTGCCACGACCACCTCGACGCCCGCCTCCTCCAGGGAGGACCGGGTCGCCGGGTCGACCGGCGTGTCCGTCACCACCACGTCCAGGTCCTCGGGACCGCAGACCTTCGCCATGCCCGTGCCCGGGAACTTCGCCGAGTCGGCGAGCAGGACGACCTTGTCACCGGCCTTGATCATGGCCCGTTTCACCGGCACCTCGACGACCGTCGTGTCCATCACCTGACCGCCGGGGCGCACCCCGCTGGTGCCGAGGAAGACCCAGTCGGCGTGCAGCTGCCGCAGGTTGTCCTCGGTGAGGAAGCCCACCAGGGAGCGGTACTCCCGGCGGACCATGCCGCCGAGCAGCACCAGTTCGATGCCCTCGTCGTCGGCCAGCTCCTCGTAGACCACGAGGTTGCTGGTGATGACCGTCAGCCGGCGGCCGTGCAGCTGCCTGGCCAGGCGGTAGGCGGTGGTGCCGATGTCGAGGAGGACCGACTGCCCGTCGGCGACCAGGGCCGCCGCGTGCGCGGCTATGGCGTCCTTCTCGCCCACGCGCACTTCGGCGACCTCGGCGAAGGGCTGGTCACCCTCCTCCGCGACGGCGCCGCCGTGCACCCGGGTGAGCAGGCCGTCCTCCTCGAGCTTCACCAGGTCGCGCCTGATGGTGGCGGGGCTCACACCCAGCTGCTCGGAGAGATCGGTCACGGCTGCGGGGCCACCGGAGCGCAGGGCCCGCAGGATGAGTTGATGTCGTCGTTCTGCCAGCACGGCGTGAACACTACTCGTCATCTTCAATCAAATCTATGCTCACTTCTGCTGAGGTATTGACCAATCTCGCCGAGGGGCGCACGATTCCGGTCACCGAATTGAAGAGGTTTGACGGGCTCCCCCGCACGGGGCGGGCTCTCCTGCGAGGAGGATGTAGTGGACGACGACCGGCCCGAGGTGCTGCTCACCGGGCTGCTCTTCTACGACCTCGTCCTCACCGGACTGGGCGGGCCGCCCAGGCCCGGCGAGGAGATCTGGACGGCCGGCATGGGCTGCGGCCCCGGCGGCATCGCCAACCTCGCGGTGGCCGCTTCCCGCTTCGGCCTGCGCACCTCGCTGGCCACGGTCTTCGGTGACGACTTCTACGGCGCCCACTGCCATGAGGTCCTGGCCGGCCAGGAGGGCGTCGACCTCGGCCTGTCCCGCGTCGCGGACGGCTGGCACACCCCGGTCACCGTCGCCCTCGCGCAGGGCCAGGACCGCGCCCTGGTCACCCACGGCCAGGAGCCGCCGTACTCGCAGGACACGCTGATGGGCGACCCGCCCGACGCGCTCACGGCCCTCGTGCACCTGGAGGCCGAGCCGCGCGCCTGGCTCGCCAAGGCTGCCGCGAACGGCACCCGGATCTACGCCGACGTCGGCTGGGACCCGACCGAACGGTGGTCCACCGAGCTGCTCGACCAGCTCTCCCTGTGCCACGCGTTCCTGCCCAACGAGACCGAGGCGATGGCGTACACCCGTACCGACAGCGCGGTCGCGGCCCTCGGCACGCTCTCGGATCTGGTGCCGGTGGCCGTGGTCACCCGGGGCGCGGACGGCGCGGTCGCGGTCGACCAGACGACCGGGGAGTTCGCGGAGGTGCCCGCCCTTGACATCGATGTCCTGGACGCCACGGGCGCCGGCGACGTGTTCGGCGCGAGCTTCGTCGCCGCCTCGCTGGGCGGCTGGCCGCTGGAGGAACGGCTGCGGTTCGCCGTCCTCGCCGCCGGACTCTCGGTGGGGCACCACGGCGGGGCGCTCGCGGCCCCCGGCTGGTACGGCGTCGACCGCTGGTGGCGCTCGCTGCGCGACCCCGCGCTGCGGCGCGCCCACGGCTTCCTCGCCGACCGCATCCCGGCGGACGTGGGCCCGCCCGTGCGGTACGCCCCGGTCACCCCGCCCGCCCCGCGGCACTGACCGCGGCGGGCCACGAAAGACAACCCCACACCTGCCCCTCGAATGGCACCCCGTCTGCGAAGACGCGAACAGATCCGAAAGGCGGTGGGAGCTGTGCGGCTCTCACGTAGAGGCCTGCTCCGCGCGGGCCTGGCCGGTTCGGCCGCCACGGCGCTCGGCGGCCTGGCGTCCGGCTGTGCCGTTCCGACCGGTTCCACCGGCCGGAACATGGTCCTGTGGTACTGGGACGGAGGACTCGGCGACACGGTCGTCAAGAACGCGCGGACCCGCTACGACAGCTCGGTCGACCTCCAGGCCATCAAGATCGGCGGCTACTACCGGTCGAAGCTGATCACGACGATGGCCGGCCGTGCGCACATCCCCGACATCGCGGGTCTCAAGGGCGAGGACATGGCGTCCTACCTGCCCAACGCCGACCAGTTCGTCGACCTGCGCACCCTCGGCGCCGACCGGTACCGGGAGCAGTACCTGCCCTGGAAGTGGGAGCAGGGCATCGCGGACGACGGCACGATGGTCGGCTTCCCCATCGACTGCGGGCCGGTGGCGCACTTCTACCAGTACGCCGTCTTCCGCCGGGCGGGCCTGCCCTACGAGCCCGCCGACGTGTCGAAGGAGCTCGACACCTGGGAGAAGTTCTTCGCTGCGGGCGAGCGGCTGCGGCAGCGGATCCCGGGGAGCTACCTGCTCACGGACATCAACAGCGTCTTCGAGAACGTGGTCCAGCAGGGCAGCGCGCGCTACGTCGACAAGGACCGCCACTTCATCGGCGACCAGGAGCACGTGCGCAACGCCTGGGCGCTCGCCGTGGAGGCCAAGCAGCGCAAGATCGTGTCCAACCTGGTCACCGGCACCCCGGACCAGCTGTCGGCGGTCGAGGACGGCAAGCTGCCCAGCCAGCTGGGGGCCTCCTGGGCCACCAGCGACCTCAAGAACGGCGTGCCGAAGACCAAGGGCCGCTGGCGGGTGGCCGACATGCCCGTGCGGCCCTCCAACAACGGCGGGTCCTTCCTGTCGGTCACCAAGGCGTGCCGGGAACCCGAACGGGCCTTCCGGATCATCAGCTGGATGCTCGACGCGGGGAACCAGGCGCAGGGTTTCGTGGACGCCGGGCTCTTCCCCTCCACCCCCGCCTCGTACGGTCTGAAGCAGGTGCGCGAACCCGACGAGTTCTTCGGGGGCCAGATCACGATGGACGTGTTCGGGCCCGCCGCACAGAAGATCGCGGTCGCCTACAACAGCCCGTTCGACGTCGCGCTCGGGCAGCCCGTCAAGGACGAGATCAAGAACGTCGGCGTCCTCGGCAAGGACCCGGAGCAGGCCTGGAGAGACGCCATGAGCAAGTGCCGGCGCATCGCGAAGCACCTGGGGGTGAGCTACTGATGGCCGCCCTCCCCACGCTGGAGAAGCCCCCCGCCGCCCTGGCGGACCTCCCCGTCGGCCGGCCCCGCACGGGCTGGCGCAAGTACTGGCACCTCTACGCCGCGATCTCCCCCTTCTACCTGCTCTTCCTCTGCTTCGGTCTGATACCGGTCGGCTTCTCGCTCTACCTCTCCTTCCACCGCTGGGACGGCCTCGGCTCGATGGAGTGGGCGGGACTGTCGCAGTACCGGTACCTGCTGAGCGACACCGAGTTCTGGAGCTCGATCGGGACGACGATCGTCATCTGGGCGCTGGCCACCTTCCCCATGATCTTCCTGGCGATGGTGACGGCCGTGATGCTCAACTCGGCCGTCCGGTTCAAGAACCTCTACCGCGTCGCCTACTTCCTGCCGAACGTCACCTCGGTCGTGGCGATCGCGATCATCTTCGGCTCGGTGTTCTCCACCAACTTCGGCCTGGTGAACGCCTTCCTCCAGGCGGTCGGGTTCGACCAGATCGCCTGGCTGAACACCCCGTGGGGCATCAGGATCGCCATCGCCACGCTGATGACCTGGCAGTGGACCGGCTACAACGCGATCATCTTCCTCGCCGGCCTCCAGACCGTCCCCGGCGAGCTGTACGAGGCGGCGCGGATGGACGGCGCGGGCCCGGTGCAGACCTTCTTCCGGATCACGCTGCCGATGATGCGGCCGGTGCTGCTGTTCGTGCTCGTCGTCTCGACGGTGACCGGTCTGCAGAGCTTCTCCGAACCGCAGGTGCTGCTCCAGAACACCTCGAACGACTCGACCTTCTCGGGCGGCCCCGGCCACGCCGGACGGACCATGGTCCTGTACTTCTTCCAGCAGACCTTCGACAACAACGACTTCGGCTACGGCGCCGCCGTGGCGTGGGGCATCTTCCTCGTCGTCGTCCTCTTCTCGATCATCAACTGGCGCCTGGTGCAGCGCCGGGGCGAAGACTAGGGAGGCCCGCACACCATGGCATCCACCCAAGGAAACCGGCGTACCAAGAGGATCGACGGGACGGCCCGCAGGGGCGTCGCACTGCACGCCGGGCTCGTCCTCGGCGTCCTGCTCTCGGCCTTCCCGTTCTACTGGGCCGTGATCATGTCGACGCACACGTCGTCGGAGATCTTCTCCTATCCGCCCAAGCTGCTGCCGGGCACCCACTTCCCGGAGAACCTGCGCAGCCTGTTCGACAACATCGATTTCTTCGGCTCGATGTTCAACTCGCTGCTGGTGGCGGGAACGGTGACCTTCCTGGTCCTGTTCTTCGACTCGCTGGCCGCCTTCGTCTTCGCCAAGTTCGCGTTCCCCGGCAAGCGGCTGCTGTTCGTGCTGCTGATGTTCATCTTCATGGTGCCCGCGCAGCTCCAGGCGATCCCCCAGTTCGTCATCATGGCCAAGCTCGGCTGGATCGGCTCGATGACGGCGCTGATCGTGCCGGCGGCGGCCAACGCGTTCGGCATCTTCTGGATGCGGCAGTACATGAAGGGCGCCATCCACGACGAACTCCTCGACGCCTCACGCATCGACGGCGCGCACTTCCTGCGCCAGTACTGGCACGTGGCCCTGCCCGTGGTCCGCCCCGGTCTGGCCTTCCTCGGCATCTTCACCTTCATGGGCCAGTGGAACGACTACGCCTGGCCCCTGATCGCCCTCACCAACCCCGACAACGTGACCCTCCAGGTCGCGCTGTCCCAGCTCAACGGCACTCACGGAACGACGGACTACGGAATGGTCATGACCGGCGCACTGCTCGCCCTCGTCCCCCTGCTGATCGTGTTCGCGATCGGCGCCCGCCAGATGATCGGCGACCTCGCGAAGGGAGCGATCAAGTGAGCGATCCGCTGCTGACGCTCCGCCCCTGGGAGGCACCCGAGGTGACCTCGTGGGGACGGCTGCCCATGAACGCCGTCGACCGGCGCTCCGGAGCACACTCCCTGGACGGCGACTGGCGTTTCCGGTTGCTGTCCGCTCCGGACGCGCCGGTCGGCGGTCCCTGGTCGACGGCGGCCGTGCCCGGCGTGTGGACCATGCAGACCGTCGAGGGCGTGGACGACCTCCCGCTGTACCTGAACATCCGCATGCCGTTCGCGGAGGTCCCGCCGCTGTCCCCCGCCGCCAATCCGACGGGCGTGTACGAGCGGGAGGCCGACATCCCCGCCGAGTGGGCCGGGCGCCGCATCGTGCTCCAGGTGGGCGCCGCCGAGAGCGTGCTGCTGGTGCACGTGGACGGGCGGCCCGTCGGCATCTCCAAGGACTCGCATCTGGCGGCCGAGTTCGACCTGACCGACGTCGTGCGTCCGGGCCGGCGGTCCGTGGTGCGGCTGACGGTCGTCAAATGGTCGGACGCCTCGCACATCGAGGACCAGGACCAGTGGTGGCACGGCGGGATCACCCGCTCGGTGCTGCTGTACGCCACCGACCCGCTGCGGCTGGCCGACGTGACCGTCCGGGCGTCGCGCGACGGCGAGCTGCGGGTGGACTGCCTGGTGCGGGACTCCGGCGGGGCGCTGCCCGAGGGGTGGTACGTCGCCGCGGACCTGGACGGGCTGGAGCTGACCCGGGACACGGAGTTCGACCGGGCCAACGCCGAGGAGGAGCGCGTCTCCGCCTTCCTCGGGGAGGCGCGGCTGCGCGCGCGGGTGCCCGGGGTGCGGGCCTGGACGGCCGAGACGCCCGAGCTGTACGGCCTGACGGTCCGGCTGCACCGCGCCGACGGCACCGTCGCCGACACCTCCCGCCACCGGGTCGGCTTCCGCGACGTGGAGATCGTCGGCCGGGATCTGCTGGTCAACGGCGAGCGGGTGTTCATCCGGGGCGTGAACCGCCACGACTTCCACCCGCTGACCGGGCGGACGGTGTCGTACGAGGACATGCGCGCCGACCTGGTGCTGCTGAAGCGCTTCGGTTTCAACGCGATCCGCACCGCGCACTACCCGAACGACCCCGGGCTGTACGACCTCGCCGACGAGCTCGGCTTCTACGTGGTCGACGAGGCGGACATCGAGTCCCACGACCACGCCCACGAGATCGCCGACGACCCCCGCTACCTGGGCGCCTTCGTCGACCGGGTCTCGCGGATGGTGCTGCGGGACAAGAACCACCCGTCGGTGATCATCTGGTCGCTGGGCAACGAGTCCGACTACGGCGCCAACCACGACGCCGCCGCCGGCTGGGTGCGCCGCCACGACCCGACCCGCCCGGTGCAGTACGAGGGGGCCGCCAAGCGCGGCTGGGCCGACCCGCGGGTCGCCTCCGACATCGCCTGCCCGATGTACGCGCCCCTGGAGGACTGTGTGGCGCACGCGCTGTCCGGGCAGCAGACCAAGCCGCTCATCCAGTGCGAGTACTCCCACGCGATGGGCAACAGCAACGGCACGCTCGCGGACCACTGGGCCGCCATCGAGGCCACCCCGGGTCTTCAGGGCGGGTTCATCTGGGAGTTCTGGGACCACGGCATCCTTCAGCGTGTGAACGACGGAAGACCGGTCGGGCGTGGGGGCGCCGGGCACTATGACAACGGTGTCGCCGCACCCGGGTACCGCTGGGCGTACGGCGGCGACTTCGGCGAGAAGGACCACGACGGCGCGTTCATCGCGGACGGTGTCGTCTTCCCCGACCGCACCCCGAAGCCGGTGATGTACGAGCACCGCGAACTCGCGGCGCCCGTGCGGATCCAGGGCGTCGGCCCGGAGGGGCTGACCCTCTCCAACCACCAGCACTTCCTCGGCCTGGAGTGGCTCACCGGCGAGTGGGAGCTGTCGCTCGCGCACGGCGGGACGCTCACCGCCCCGGCCGAGCTGCCCGAGCTCGCGCCGGGCGCCACCGCGGTCGTCCCGCTGCCGTTCGCCCTGCCGGAGGACGGCGGCGAGGCGTGGCTGACCCTGCGGGTCAGGACCGCGCGGGAGCTGCCGTGGGCGCCGGCGGACACCGAGGTGTGCGCGCCCCAGGTCCGGCTGCGCGCCCCGGTGCCGGTGGAGGACCGCACGGGTTCCGGCCGCGTCGAGATCGACGCCGACGGGCTCCTCGTGCATCCGCTGCTGAGCACCGCGCCCGCGCTGTCGCTGTGGCGCGCGCCCACCGACAACGACGAGCTGGGCGGGGCGGCCGGGCGCTGGCGTGCCTGGGGTCTGGACACCCTCGTGCGCAGGCTGGTCGGCGTGCGCCAGGAGGGCGACGGGGTGAGCGTGCTCGCGGAGTACGCGGGCCCCACCGGCGTGGTGCGCCACCGGCAGGTCTTCACCCCGGTCGAGGGCGGTATCCGTGTCGACGAAGAGGCCGAGCTGCCGGAGGAGTTCGACGACGTGGCCCGGGTCGGCACGGTCTTCGAGACGGTGGCGGGCCTGGACCGGCTCGAGTGGTTCGGACAGGGCCCCTGGGAGTCCTACCCCGACCGCAGCGGGGGCGCCCCGGTGGGTCACCACAGCGCGGGGGTCGACGAGTTGTTCACCCCCTACCTGCGTCCGCAGGAGAGCGGCGGCCGGCACGGGGTACGGCACTTCACGCTCTCGGCGCCGGACGCCACCGGACTCGCCGTCGCCCTGGACGAGCCGCGCCAGGTCTCCGTCACACGCCATCGTGCCGAGGACCTGACCGCCGTGGCCCACCACGACGAACTCGTGCCGCGGGCCGGCTGTGTGGTGCACCTCGACGCCGCGCACCGCGGTCTCGGGACGGCGTCGTGCGGCCCCGACACCTTCCCCTCCTATCTGGTCGCACCGGGTGTCCACCGCTGGAGCTGGACCCTGCGCGTTCTCTGAACCCCGTTCCCAGCAACGGACTTCCCCTACGGAGCACACGTGTGTACTTCGCATGCCCATGAGCCGGGCGAGGCCGCGCAGGCCGGTGCCGGACGGCGCGGCTTCCTGCGCGCCACCGCGCTGCTCGGCGCCGCCGCCACGGCCGGCCTCACGCTGCCGGCCACGGCCGCGGCGGCCTCCGGAAAGTGGCGGCCGGACCCCGACAGCCGCCGCTTCACGCTCGCCGTGATGCCCGACACGCAGTACCTCTTCGACGGGCCGAGCATCGACAGGGCGCCGGTGGAGGCCTCGCTGCGCTACCTGCTGGAGCGCGGCGAGGGCGGGCCGGAGAACCTGGTGTTCCTCTCCCACCTCGGTGATCTCACCCAGAACGGGGCGAAGGACGAGGTCGGGGCGATCAGTGCGGCGTTCGGGCTGCTCGACCGGCGCGGGGTCGGCTACAGCGTGCTGGCCGGGAACCACGACGTGAAGTCGTCGACGACCGACCAGCGGGGCACGACCCCGTACCTGGAGGCGTTCGGCCCGTCCCGTTTCCGGGGGAAGTCCACGTTCGGCGGGGCCTCCCCCGACGGCTACAACTCCTTCCACCTGTTCCGGGCGGCCGGGCGGGAGTGGATGGTGCTGGCGCTGGACTGGCGGTTGTCGGAGCAGGGGTACGTCTGGGCCGCGGACGTCCTCGCCCGGCATCCGAGGACACCGGTCGTCCTGACCACGCACGAACTGGTCGCCGGGGACGACTCCCTCTCGGCGTACGGGCAGCAGCTGTGGGACCGGCTGATCGAGGACCACGACCAGATCTTCCTGACGCTCAACGGGCACTACTGGCCCGCCGCGCGGGCGGTCCGCAAGAACGCGGCGGGACACGATGTCCACCTGCATCTGACGAACTACCAGAACCGCTACTTCGGCGGCGCGGCGATGATCCGCCTCTACCGGTTCGACCTCGACCGCGGCGTCATCGACGTGGAGACGGTCTCCCCGTGGATCATGGGCCGGGCCGCCGAGGGGCTCGACGAGCTGGAGCGGCAGGAGATCGAACTGAGCGGTGACGCCGACCGGTTCACGGTCGGCATCGACTTCGCCGAGCGCTTCGCGGGCTTCGACCCGGTCCCCGCGCGCGCCGCCCGTCCGGCGGCCAAGATGCTGGTGCGCGACACCGTCGCCTACTGGCGGTTCGACGGACACGCCGACGGCACCGCGGTCGGCGCCACGGTCCGCGACCTGTCCGGACAGGGCAACGACCTCGCGCTCGTCACCGTGGGCGGCGGCGCCCTGACCTGGTCGTCCGACCACCACCCCGACCAGCCGGGACACGGCAGCCTGGAGTTCAGCGGCTACAAGTCGCCGCTGAAGGGCGCCTATCTGCGTACCGTCGACGGCGCCCCGCTCAACTCGGCGACCTTCCGAGCCGGTTACACCATCGAGGCGTTCTACCGGCTCCCCGCCGACTGGGACCCCTCGCACCACGCCTGGTCGGGCCTGCTCGGCCGGAGCGGAACGGGCGGCGCGGCGGGGAAGACCGGCGACGACCCCGACGAGCCGCTCGCCACGCTGTCCCTGTCGAACGACCGGGAACCGCAGTGGGCGATGCGTCCGCTGAACCAGCAGGGCATCGCCACCAACTGGGGCCAGGAGACGCCGCTGGAGACCTGGTGGCATCTCGCGGTCGTCAACGACGGCCGGCACACCACGCTGTACGTCGAGGGCTGCCCGGTGGTGCGCAACCCGAGGGCGGCGGCCGTGGGCATCACCTCCGTCGGACTGCCCTGGCTGCTCGGCGGCTACGAGTACGGCGGACGGATCGACCAGATCCTGCACGGCCGCCTCGGCGACGTCCGGATCGTCTCCCGGGCGCTGCCCGTCACCTCCTTCATGACCCACTGACGCCTGTACGAGGATCACCGTGACCGAGCAGCAACTGCCCGTCTGGGCCGACCCGTCCGTCCCGCCCGCCGACCTCGACGCCCAGGGCGTGTCGAGGCGCGCCCTCCTGCGCCGCGCGGGACTCTTCGGCGCCGCGTTCGCCCTCGGCGGCGCGGCCACCCCGGCGGCGGCCGCCGCCGGCCGCGGCCACGGCGGCGAGGACCCGCGCCTCGCCTACCTGGTCGGCGACCACCACGTCCACTCCGTCTACAGCCATGACGCGAAGTACACCTTCGCCCAGCAGGCCCGGGCCGCCGCCCGGTACGGCCTGGACTGGATGGTGTTCAACGAGCACTCCAACTTCGGGCACGCGGCCTACGGCGCCGCGCTCGAGCACAAGGAGATCCTCGCGGCCCGCGCGGCGAACCCGCGGCAGCTGATCTTCCAGGGCCTGGAGTGGTACATCCCGGCCGCCGAGCACTGCACGGTGTTCGCCGCGCCCGGCCCGCACGAGGTCGACCTGCTCACCCGGTTCGAGCTCGCCTACGACGGCAAGCTGCTCGGCTACACCGAGGGCGCCGCCGGCGCGGCCGACACCGCCCGCAACGAGGCCCACGCCGTCAGGGCGATCAAGTGGCTGGCCGAGCAGCGCCGTTCGGGTTACGTCGACGACGTCCTCGTCCT
Source organism: Streptomyces asoensis (assembly GCF_016860545.1). NCBI lineage: Bacteria > Bacillati > Actinomycetota > Actinomycetes > Kitasatosporales > Streptomycetaceae > Streptomyces > Streptomyces asoensis. The sequence goes on from NZ_BNEB01000005.1 coordinate 1,364,457, forward strand.
CGCCAACCACCCGCTGCGGCTGGGCATCGACTCCCCGCACGAGCTGCGGGGCTGGCGCGACGCGGCACCCGAGATCATGATCGGCATGGAGGGCGCGCCCGGTGCCCAGGGCGCGGCGCTGCCCGGCCTGCGCGGCGCCACGTCCGTCCGCGGTGAGTACGAGAACAAGCCGTCGGCCCAGTCCTGGGCGGGCTACCCGGCGGACGCCTACCTCACCTACGGCGGCTTCGACTGGGCCACCGCGACCGTGGGCGGCCTGTGGGACTCGATGCTGGCCGAGGGCCGGCTGTTCTCGATCACGACCAACTCCGACAACCACCGGACCGTCCTCGACACCTGGAAGAACGGGGACTGGCCCGCCGGGCGGAACTTCGACAACACCGGCAGGCTGCCGGACCCGGTGGACACCGACACCGCGCAGCCGGGCAGCGACTTCTGGCCGGGCCAGTTCAGCCGGACCCACGTGGGCGTCACCCGGTACGGCTACCGGGCGGTGATGACGGGGCTGCGCGAGGGCCGCGTCTGGCTCGACCACGGTCATCTGCTCGACGGGCTCGAGGTCCGGCTGCGCCGGGAGCACGGCGGCGGCCGGGGCGTCACGCTCGGCGGCCGGCTGCGGGTCCGCAGGGGCGAGAGGCTCACCCTGGACATCACCGTCACCACCGCCTCCCGGCCCAACCCCCAGGGGATCCTGCCGGAGTTGGCGCATGTGGACGTGATCAGGGGCGCGGTGCGCGGCGCGGTGTCCGACCGCGACACGTGGAAGGCGCCCGACACGAAGGTCGTCCGCACGACGGACGTGAGCGGCCGCAAGGGCACGTACACCCTGCGCGTCCCGCTCACGGTGGGCGAGGAGTCCTTCTACGTCCGCCTGCGCGGCAGCGACGGCAACCGGCACGGAACCGGGTACCTCGGCGCGTCCGTGGACCCGCACGGTCCCGTCCCCCACGAGCCGGGCGACGGCGACCCGTGGGCCGACACCTGGTTCTACTCGAACCCGGTCTTCGTGGACGTCGTCGGCTGAATGGCCTCTCCGCGGGCGCGCGGGGGATCCGCTGACCGGCCTCGGCCGCTCGGCGGATCCCCGGGACCGCGCCCCGGCCGCGTCACGGGGAACGCCTCACGCGTAGAACCGCGACAGGCTCTGGAGGACGGCCGCGGGCTTGGCGCCCCCCTCGATCTCGATCGCCCCGTCGACGGTGATCTGCACCCCGCCCGGCACGTCCTCCACCGCGGACAGCCTGCCGACCAGCCGGATGCGCGAGCCGGCCTTCACCGGCGAGGGGAAACGGACCTTGTTCAGCCCGTAGTTGACCTTCGTCGTGACGCCCTGCACGTCCAGCAGTGCGGTGAAGAGCGGGATGAACAGGGAGAGGGTCAGGTAGCCGTGGGCGATGGGCGCTCCGAAGGGCCCGGCGGCCGCCCGCTCGGGGTCGACGTGGATCCACTGGTGGTCGCCGGTCGCGTCGGCGAAGGTGTCGATGCGCTCCTGGGTGACCTCGATCCACTCGCTGGTGCCCAGGTCGCTGCCGGCCAGCTTCTTCAGCTCTTCGAGGCCGTTGACGGTGATGCTCATGTGCCGTTCCTCACGGGATGGTTGTTCAGGAGTCGGTGCCGAACCGGGAGCGCACCCGGGACTTGAGGAGTTTTCCGGAGGCGGTGCGCGGAAGCGCGTCCGCCACCACCACGGACTTGGGGATCTTGTACTTGGCGAGCCGCCCGGCCAGCGAGGCCAGCAGCGCGTCGGGGTCGGTCGAGGCGCCGTCCCGCAGGACGACGACCGCGCGCGGGACCTCGCCCCACTTGTCGTCGGACACGCCGATGACCGCGCATTCCACGATGTCGGGATGGGCGAGCAGGAGGTCCTCGATCTCGGCGGGGTAGATGTTCTCCCCGCCGGAGATGATCATGTCCTTGATGCGGTCGACGATGTGGACGTAGCCGTCCTCGTCGACCCGGGCCGCGTCGCCGCTGCGGAACCAGCCGTCCGCGAAGGACGCGGCGGTCTCCTCGGGCAGTCCCCAGTAGCCGGGCATCACGTGCGGTCCGCGGACCACCACCTCGCCGGTCTCGCCGGTGCGGACGGGCGCGAGGTCGGGGCGCACGACCCGCACGTCGCTGAAGAAGTGCGGGACGCCGGCCGAGCCCGCCTTGCTGATGGCGTGCTCGGCGTCCAGGAACAGCGTGCCGGGGGACGCCTCGGTCATGCCGTAGCCCTGGAGGAAGGTGAGCCCGCGCCGCTGGTAGGCGGCGATCAGCGGGGTGGACACCGGGGAGCCGCCGCAGGTCAGGATCCGCAGGCTGGACAGGTCCGCCTCCGCCCAGCGCGGATGCCGGGCCACCTGCTCGAACATCGTCGGCACCCCGAACATGAAGGTGATCCGGTGGCGCTCGATCAGGTCGAAGGTGGCTTCCGGGTCGAAGGCCTCGACCAGGACGCAGCAGCCGCCCTTGAGGAGCACCGGCAGGGTCAGCATGTTCAGGCCGGCCGTGTGGAACAGCGGTGCGCAGACCAGGGCGCGTTCGTCGGCGATCAGATCGGTGTCGACGAGGACGTTGACCGCGTTCCAGGTCAGGTTGCCGTGCGTGAGCATGGCCCCCTTGGGACGGCCGGTCGTGCCCGAGGTGTACATGATGATGCAGGTGTCGTCGGGGGCGACCGGGGTGTCGATCGGCTCGTCGGAGGCCGCGGCGAGCGCCTCCTCGTACTCGCCGCCGACCTCGACGTACGTGCGGACGTCCGTGTTGCCGGGCAGTCCCGCGACCAGGCCCGCGTGCGAGGGGCCGAAGACGAGGGCCTTGGCTCCGGAGTCGGCGAGCTGGTAGGCGATCTCGGGTCCGGCGAGACGGGTGTTCAGGGGGACGAACACCGCGCCGAGGGTTCCGGCGGCGAACAGGGTCTCCAGGTAGGAGGGGTGGTTGGGGCCCAGGTAGGCGATGCGGTCGCCGCGCCGCACGCCCCGGGCGCGCAGGGCGTGGGCCAGCCGGGTCGTGCGGGTGTGCAGGGTGCGGTAGTCCGCCGGCCGGCCGTCGTGGACCAGGGCGGTGCGGTGCGGGGTCTTGCGGGCCCGGCGAGCGGGCCAGGACCCCAGTCCCTCGTTGCGCATCTTCCACGCCCCTTCACGGTGTGGTCAGCCCGAGCAGACGGGCGGCGTTCTCCTTGAGGATCTTCGGCCGCACCTCGTCCTTGATCGCCAGCTTGTCGAAGTCGGCCAGCCAGCGGTCCGGGGTGAGGACGGGGAAGTCGGAGCCGAAGAGGACCTTGTCCTTCAGCAGGGTGTTGGCGTACTGCACGAGCTGCGGCGGGAAGTACTTCGGCGACCAGCCGGACAGGTCGATGTGCACGCCCGGCTTGTGGGTGGCGACGGCGAGTGCCTCGTCCTGCCAGGGGAAGGACGGATGCGCCAGGATGATCTTGAGGTGCGGGAAGTCGGCGGCGACGTCGTCGACGTGCAGCGGGTTGGAGTACTTGAGGCGGATGCCGCCCCCTCCCGGCACTCCGGCGCCGATGCCGGTCTGACCGGTGTGGAAGAGGGCGATGGTCCCCGTCTCCTCGATCACCTCGTACAGGCCGTACGCGACCGCGCGGTCGTCGGGGAAGAAGCCCTGGATGCTGGGGTGGAACTTGAAGCCCTTCACCCCGTACTCCTCGACCAGCCGCCGGGCCTGCCGCACCCCGGCCTTCCCCCGGAAGGGGTCGATGGAGGCGAAGGGGATCAGCACGTCGGAGTTGGCGGCGGCGGCCTCGGCGACCTCCTCGTTGGGGACGGGCGCCGTGCCGGTCGCGGACTCGGCGTCCACCGTGAAGATCACGGCGGCCATCTTCCGCTCGCGGTAGTACGCGGCCGTCTCCTCGATGGTCGGCTTCCGCTTGCCCTCCACCTTGAAGTAGGCGGAGGACGCGTCGTGCAGGTCGTCGTCGAGCGAGGAGTGGCCCCGGGAGGACACCTCGGCGTGGGTGTGGACGTCGATCGCGACGAGTTCCTCGACGTCGAGGGTCTTCATGGGTCAGGCCTCCGGGAACCGGGGAGCCGGGATGCCCACGGTCTGGAGCTCGGCCCCGACCGAGGCGGGGAAGACGTCGGCCAGGGTCTCGGGCGTCCAGCCGCCGTCGGCGTAGGCCGTGCGGATCTCCTGCGGATGCGACCAGAGTGCCACCTTGTCGCCGCCGATGCCGATGGCCTGGCCGGTGATGCCGCGGGCGGCCTCGGAGGCCAGGAAGGGCACCAGGGCGGCACAGTCCTCGGGGGTGCCGAAGCCCTCGCCCTTGCGCAGGAAGTCCGGCAGCGGCTCGCCGTTGCGCATGGCCTCGACGTACGGGGCGAAGGCGGGGATGGTCTCGGTCATCGCGGTCGCGGCCACGGGCACGATGGCGTTGACGGTGATGCCCGCCCTGCCCAGCTCCATCGACCAGGTCCGGGCGAAGGCGGCGATGCCGGCCTTGGCCGCCGCGTAGTTCGTCTGCCCGAAGTTGCCGCGCTGTCCGGCCGGGGAGCCCACGAGGATCAGCGTGCCGCCCTCGCCCTGCTCGCGCATCCGCACGGCGGCGGCGCGGGCGCAGGTGAAGGTGCCCTTGAGATGGGTGGTGACGACCGCGTCGAAGTCGTCGTCGCTCATCTTCCACAGCACCTTGTCGCGCAGGATGCCCGCGTTGGTGACCAGGACGTCGAGCCGGCCGAACTCCTCGACGGCCCGGCCCACCAGCCGTTCGGCGGCCTCGGCGGTGCCGACCGGGACCACCTCCGCGACGGCCGTGCCGCCGGCCTCGGCGACGGACTTGACGGCCGCCTCGGCCACGGCCTCGTCGACGTCGTTGATCACCACGCGGGCGCCGCGGGCGGCGAGGGCGTGTGCGTAGGCGAGGCCGAGGCCCCGGCCGCTGCCGGTGACGACGGCGACCTTGCCGGTGAGATCGATGCTGGGCACGGCGGTGTCCCTTCCCGGGGAGTGCGGGGTGCGGAGATACGGAGGTACGAGGTGCGGAGGTGCGGCTGCGAGATCGAAGCTAAGAGCAATAATTGTTGACGTCAATAGTTGTTGTCGTCCTTCCGGTGCGTCATGCTGGAATCAGCCGCACGCCGCACGCCGCACCGCCCCGCAGAGGGGACAGGACCCAGGGAGCCAGCCATCGCCCGCCAGGACAACGCAGTGAACGCCGCCCCGATCGACGTGGACGAGCCGTGGATGCGCGGACTGCACGCGGACACCGGATACCTGCTGTACCGCCTCGGACTGCGCTCGGGCCAGTTGTTCAACACCTCCCTCCAGGAGTCCGGGGTACGGCTGCGGCACTACGCGGTGCTGCGCTTCCTCGCCACGTCCGAGGGCGCCCTCCAGCGCGAGCTGAGCACGCGGCTCGGGTACGACCCCAGCGCAATCGTCGGCCTCGTCGACGACCTGGAGAAGCTCGGATTCGCCGAACGCCGGCCGGCCCCGGAGGACCGCCGCAGCCGGATCGTGGTCCTCACCGAGGACGGCCGGGCGTTCCTGCGCGGCACCGACGAGGCGGGTCTGCGGGTGACGAACGAACTGCTCGGCCCCCTGGACCCGGCCGAACGCGAGACGCTGCACACGCTGCTGCGGCGGATCGCCGAGGACGGTCTCGGCTGACGCCGTGAGGAGGACCCGATGGACGCGGGTACCCCCGCGGTGACCGCCCGCTCCGCGCCCGGCCGGCTGCTGGCGGTGCTCGCCGCGTTCGACCACGCGCATCCGGCGCTGTCGCTCACCGAGATCAGCCGCCGCGCCGGGCTGCCGCTCACCACCGCGCACCGGCTGGTCAGCGCCCTGACCGAGTGGGGCGCCCTCGAACGGGACCCGTCCGGCGTCTACCACGTGGGGCTGCGGCTGTGGGAGGTGGCGGCCCTGGCGCCGCGCGGCCTGGCACTGCGGCAGGTCGCGCTGCCGTACCTGGAGGACCTGTACGAGGCCACGCACGAGAACGTCCAGCTCGCGGTGCGGGACGGGTCCGAGGTCGTCTACACCGAGTGGCTGTCGGGCCGTTCGGCGGTCGGCGTCCACATCCGGGTGGGCGCACGCTGGCCCCTGCACGTCACCGGCGTGGGCCTCGTACTGCTCGCGCACGGCGACTCCGCGCTGCGCGAGGCCTACTGCGCGGGCCCGCTGGTCTCCTGCACCGCCCACACCATCACCGATCCGGTGCGGTTGCGCCGGGTCCTCGCCGAGGTCCGGCGCACGGGCGTCGCGGTGAGCAGCCGGCAGGTCACCGAGGACGCCCTGTCGGTCGCCGCGCCGGTCAGGGGTCCCGGCGGAGCGGTGGTCGCCGCCGTCTCGGTCGTCGTCCCGCACGCCGACGCCCGGGTCCCGGTCCTGGCCCCGGCCGTACGCCTCGCGGCCCGCGGAATCTCCCGCGCCCTGGGCTGGCACCCGGAACCCCGGACCCCTTGAACCCCCCGACCACCACCCCCGCCCGCCCCTGCCCCACCCCGTCCGGGGTCGGGCTCGCGGCCGACCCCGGACGGGGTGGGGCGGCGGGCCCGGCACAGTCGGGGGCGCTCCCGCATCGCAGGCCCCGCCCGGGCGGTACCGGCTCGGCGGGGTCCGGGCCGAGGGCCGCCGGACACATACCGCGACCGCCCGGACCGCCCCGGCACCGTCACGGGCGGCAACCCGGCCCCACGGGCGCCGTGCCCGTACGGGACGACGGCTCGGCGTCGGCGTCTCTCATCTCGTCCTCACCGGAATCTCAGGTCCCGACCGTGGGATTCACAGGGTCGCCCCATCTGCGCGGCGCAGGATGCAGGCGCAAAGGTGGACAACTCAGGAAGGCGTGCCGTGGGCGTGTCGCACATATCGAACCGGTCCGGGAAGCAGCAGGGGGGATGGTCCCGGCGCGGGATCCTGGGCGTGCTGGGCGCCGTCCCGGCCGTCGCGCTGACCGGATGCGGTTCCGGGTCCGCGGACGCCTCGGAGAACACGCCGACCGGGACGGGCACCGGCACCGGCACGTCGGGGTCGGCGTCCGCGAAGGCCTCGCCCGCCGCCAAGGAGCCCGTGATCTCGTTCAGCCCGGCCGACGGCACCAGGAAGGCGGCCTTCACCGGCCCCGTCGAGGTCACCGTGACCGACGGCACCCTCGCCTCCGTGACGGTGACGGGCAACGACGGCTCGACGCTGGCCGGCTCCCTGGACGCGGCCGGGACCACGTGGACGTCCACGGCGCACCCGTACTCGGGAACCAAGTACACGGTGACCGCCCGGGCGCAGGGCGCCGGGGCGCGCACGGCCACCTTCACGACCAGGGCCCCCGGCGAGACCTTCGTCGGCCGCTTCACGCCCGAGGCGGACTCCACCTCCGGCGTGGGCATGCCGGTCTCGATCAACTTCTCGCACGCCGTGTCGGACAAGGCGGCCGTGCAGAAGGCGATCACGGTGACCGCCGAACCGGCCGTGGAGATCGTCGGACACTGGTTCGGCGACACCCGCCTGGACTTCCGTCCGCGGACGTACTGGGCGGCCGGGACGACGATCACCCTCGCCCTGCGCCTCAAGGACGTCGAGGGGACGGACGGCGTGTACGGGACGCAGTCGAAGGACGTCACGTTCCACATCGGCCGCGCGCAGATCAGCACCGTCGATCTCAGGGCCAAGAAGATGACGGTCGAGCGCGGCGGGACGACCCTGGCCACCTACCCGGTCACGGGTGGCGACGCCGACCACACCACCTGGTCCGGGATCATGGTGATCAGCGAGCGGTTCCGGGAGACCAGGATGGAGTCCTCCACGGTCGGCCTCGGCGACGAGTACGACATCTCCGACGTGCCGCACGCCCAGCGGCTGACCACCTCGGGCACGTTCATCCACGGCAACTACTGGGCGGCTTCCTCGGTGTTCGGCAGCCGGAACACCAGTCACGGCTGCGTGGGCCTGCACGACGCCAAGGGCGCGGACGACCCCTCCGTCGCGGGCTCCGCGTTCTACGCGAGCTCGATGCTCGGCGACGTGGTCGTCGTGAAGAACTCCGGCGAGCGGACCGTCGACCCGGCCAACGGGCTGAACGGCTGGAACCTGTCCTGGGCCGACTGGCGGGCGGGCAGCGCGCTTTAGCCCCTTTGCGTGGTTCAAGCCCTGAACTTCCTTACCCCTCAAGGACTTTCCTTGCTTTAACTCTTGACGGCCCCCGGGACGGAGAGCACATTGGGCCCACTTTGAGAGCGCTCTCAAAGCGCTGTCGAAGACACCCGCGCCCATCACTCCGTACCCGAGAGGCACCCCTCCATGAGCGCAACCTCCGGCATACCGCGACGGCGACGCGCGCTCGTCGCCGTGCTCAGCACCCTCGGCCTGGCGGCCGCCGCGGCGGCCGCCGTCACCCTTCCCGCGAACGCCTCCGCGCCCACACCCCCCACCGGCTGGTCGCAGGTCTTCCTCGACGACTTCACCGGCGCCGCCGGCAGCGCGGTCAGCTCCACCAACTGGCAGTACAGCACCGGGACTTCGTATCCGGGCGGACCCGCCAACTGGGGCACCGGCGAGGTCGAGACGATGACCAACAGCACCAGCAACGTCTCGCTCGACGGCAACGGCAACCTGCGCATCACGCCGCTGCGGGACTCCGCGGGCCGCTGGACCTCGGGCCGTATCGAGACCAAGCGGACCGACTTCCAGCCCCCGTCCGGCGGCAAGCTGCGCGTCGAGGCGCGGATCCAGATGCCGAACGTGACGGGCACCGCCGCCGAGGGCTACTGGCCCGCGTTCTGGGCGCTCGGCGCGCCCTACCGCGGCAACTACCAGAACTGGCCGGGCGTCGGCGAGCTGGACATCATGGAGAACGTCCAGGGCCTGAACAAGGTGTGGGCCACCATGCACTGCGGCACCAGCCCGGGCGGCCCGTGCAACGAGACCTCCGGCATCGGCAACTCCGTCGCCTGTCCGAACACGACCTGCCAGTCCGGCTTCCACACCTACGCGATGGAGTGGGACCGCTCGGTGACCCCCGAGGCGATCCGCTTCTACGTCGACGGCGTCAACTACCACACCGTCACCGCGAACCAGGTCGACGCGACGACCTGGACCAACGCCACCAACCACGGCTACTTCGTGATCCTGAACGTGGCGATGGGCGGCGGCTTCCCCGACGCCTTCGGCGGCGGCCTCGACGGGGACACCGTCCCGGGCCACCCGATGGTGGTGGACTACGTGCAGGTGCTCCAGGCCGCGGGCGGTGGGAGCGGTACCACGCCTCCGCCGACCGGCAGCCGTGACGCCTACGGCACGATCCAGGCCGAGTCGTACGACAGCCAGTCCGGCACCATCACCGAGACGACGACCGACACCGGCGGCGGCCAGAACATCGGCGCCCTCGCCAACGGCGACTACGCACTCTACAAGGGCGTCACCTTCGGTTCGACGCCCGCGACCCAGTTCAGCGCACGGGTCGCCGGCGGGGCGGCGAGCGGCGTCAGCGGGCTGGTCGAGGTGCGCCTCGACAGCCGGACCGCGACCCCGGTCGGCAGCTTCGCCGTCGGCAACACGGGCGGCTGGCAGTCGTGGCGGACGATCCCCGCGAACATCAGCTCCGTCACCGGCACCCACGACGTCTACCTGACCTTCACCAGCGGCCAGCCGGCGGACTTCGTGAACGTCAACTGGTTCACCTTCGGTCACTGACCGGCCCGTTCCCCGGCACGGCACACCCCGGTCGCCTCAGCGCAGTTCCGCGCGGAAGGCGACCGGGGTGCTGCCCGTGTGCAGCTGGAAGAACTTGGAGAAGTTCGCCGGGTCGGGGAAGCCCACCGCCGCGCCGACCCGGCCGATCGGCAGGTCCGTGTGGGCCAGGAGCCGTTTCGCCTCCAGGACGACCCGTTTGTCGATGAAGCCCTTGGGCGTCTCGCCGGTGGCCGCGCGCACCGCGCGCACGAGGGTGCGGCGGGAGTAGCCGAGGGCGTCGGCGTACGCGCTGACGCTGTGGTTGGTGGCGAAGTCGCGCTCCACCGCGTCCCGGAAGAGCGTGAACGTGGTGTCGCCCTGGCGGCGCGCCGCCTCCTCGCTGCTCGCCGCGAGGTGGGCGAGGCGCAGCAGGAACGCCGTCAGGGAGTGCCGCAGCACCGCCGTGTGCAGGCTCAGCGGCAGGGTCGCGCCGGCGCCGCCGTCGTCGTACTCCCCGCGCAGATAGGTCAGTGCCGCGCGCAGTCCAGCGAGTTGCGGCCCGTCGGGGCGCAGCAGCGGGGGCAGGTCGTAGCGGTAGAGGCCGGTGGCCTCGACGGTGGCGCGCGGCAGGAAGCCTGGCTGCATGGTCAGGACCGTTCCGCGGTACCCGCCCGACCTCGAGAAGCGGTGGACCTGGCCCGGGCGGATCCACAGCAGGTCGCCGGCCCTCGCCTCGTGCTCGGCGAAGTCGATCATGTGCCGGACGGGGCCGTCGTCGAAGAGCATCACCACGTGGAAGTCGATGCGGTGGACGCGGTCCAGCGGGGCATCAGAGTGCCAGGTGCGTCCCACGTCCATGGGCCCCACCTGCATGCCGACGCCGCCGACGCTGTGCTCGACGGGAAAGGGAAAGGTCCTGATGCCCTCACCGGCGCCGTCTTGGGTGTGTGTGTCCGCCATGTCCGCCTCGTACCGCCCGCTTGCCGCCCGGGGGTGCTCATATGTCGCCCGCCGGTGTCCCACATTCACCACAGGCTGACACAGGGAGACCTTCCTTCGTAAAAGTCAGACTTTTAGGTTTGAACACATCAGAGCAACAGACCCGCTCCCGTCGAGGATTTCTTGAAGATGAGCACGCAGACACCGCACCCCTTCGAGTGGACCGACATCGACCGGCGTGCCGTCGACACCGCCCGCCTGCTCGCCGCGGATGCCGTACAGCGGGTGGGCAACGGCCACCCCGGAACCGCGATGAGCCTGGCCCCGGTCGCGTACACGATCTTTCAGAAGGTGATGCGGCACGATCCGGCCGATCCGGAGTGGACGGGCCGCGACCGCTTCGTCCTGTCCCCAGGGCACACCTCGCTGACCCTCTACACCCAGCTCTTCCTCGCCGGCTACGAGCTGGAGCTGGAGGACCTGAAGCGCTTCCGCACGCACGGCTCGAAGACGCCCGGCCACCCCGAGTACGGGCACACCGCCGGTGTGGAGACCACCACCGGCCCGCTCGGCCAGGGCCTCGCGAACGCCGTCGGCATGGCCATGGCCGCCCGCTACGAGCGCGGTCTGTTCGACCCCGGGGCCCCGGTGGGCGAGTCGCCCTTCGACCACACGATCTGGGGGATCGTCTCCGACGGCGACCTGGAGGAGGGCGTCTCCGCCGAGGCCTCCTCCCTCGCCGGCCACCAGCGGCTCGGCAACCTCGTCCTGGTCTACGACGACAACCACATCTCGATCGAGGGCGACACCGCCACCGCGTTCTCCGAGGACGTGCTGGGGCGCTACGAGGCCTACGGCTGGCACACGCAGCGCGTCGAGCCGGCCGAGGACGGTGACGTCGACGTCGCGGCCCTGCACACGGCCCTCAGGGCGGCGCAGGCCGAGACCGGCCGCCCGTCGATCATCGCGCTGCGCACGATCATCGCCTGGCCCGCACCGAACGCCCGCAACACCGAGGCCTCCCACGGCTCGGCCCTCGGGGCGGAGGAGATCGCCGCCACCAAGCGCCTGCTCGGCTTCGACCCGGAGAAGTCCTTCGAGGTCGCGGACGAGGTCCTCGCCCACACCCGCGGCGCACTGGACCGGGGTGCGCAGGCCCACGCCGCCTGGGACAAGCGGGTGGCGCAGTGGCGCGGCACCGACCCCGAGCGGTCCCGCCTGCTGGACCGGATCCTGGCCGGCCAGCTGCCCGACGGCTGGCAGGACGCGCTGCCGGTGTTCGAGCCGGGCAAGGACGTCGCCACCCGTGCCGCGTCCGGCAAGGTGCTCCAGGCGCTCGGCGCGGTCCTGCCCGAGCTGTGGGGCGGCTCCGCCGACCTGGCCGGCTCGAACAACACGACGATCGACAAGACCTCGTCGTTCCTGCCCGAGGGCAACCCGCTGCCCGAGGCCGGCCCGTACGGCCGCACCGTGCACTTCGGCATCCGCGAGTTCTCGATGGCCGCGGAGATGAACGGCATCGCGCTGCACGGCAACACCCGCATCTACGGCGGCACGTTCCTGGTGTTCTCCGACTACATGCGCAACGCCGTGCGGATGTCGGCGCTGATGCAGCTGCCGGTGACGTACGTGTGGACGCACGACTCCATCGGTCTCGGCGAGGACGGCCCCACCCACCAGCCGGTCGAGCACCTGGCCTCGCTGCGCGCCATCCCCGGCCTGAACGTCGTCCGCCCGGCCGACGCCAACGAGACGGCCGTGGCCTGGGCCGAGATCCTGAAGCGGCACGCCACCCGGCCGGCCCCGCACGGGCTGGCCCTCACCCGGCAGGGCGTCCCGACGTACGCGCCGAACCAGGACGCCGCGAAGGGCGGTTACGTCCTGGCGGAGTCCTCGACCACGACCCCCGACGTCGTCCTGATCGCCACCGGCTCCGAGGTGCGGCTCGCCGTGGCCGCGCGCGAGTCGCTGGAGGCCGAGGGGATCGGCGTCCGGGTGGTGTCGATGCCGTCCGTGGAGTGGTTCGAGGAGCAGCCCCGCGAGTACCGCGACCGGGTCCTGCCGCCGTCCGTGCGGGCCCGCGTCGCCGTGGAGGCCGGCATCGGCCTGACCTGGTACCGCTACGTGGGCGACGCCGGACGCATCGTCTCCCTGGAGCACTTCGGCGCCTCCGCCGACGCACGGACCCTGTTCGCCGAGTACGGCTTCACCGCCGAGAACGTCGCCGCCGCGGCCAGGGAATCCCTCGCCGCCGCGCGTGGTTGATCCGACCGCCAGAAAGAAGATGATCGAAGTGACCGAAGCAACCGCCACCGCGGGAGCGCTGGACCGCCTGTCCGAGGAGGGCGTGTCCGTCTGGCTGGACGACCTGTCGCGTGAGCGGATCACGTCCGGCAACCTGGCGGGCCTCGTGCGGACGAGGAACGTCGTCGGCGTGACCACCAACCCGTCCATCTTCCAGGCCGCGATCGGCTCCGGCGCCGGCTACGAGGAGCAGCTCGCCGACCTGGCGGTGCGGGGCGTGACCGTCGACGAGGCCGTACGGATGATGACGACGGCCGATGTGCGGGCCGCGGCCGACGTCCTGCGTCCCGTGTACGAGGCGACCGACGGCCGGGACGGCCGGGTCTCCATCGAGGTCGACCCCCGGCTGGCCCACGACACCGCCGCCACCGTCGCCGAGGCCAAGCAGCTCGCCTGGCTCGTCGACCGCCCCAACGTCATGATCAAGATCCCGGCGACGAAGGCCGGTCTCCCGGCGATCACCGAGGTCATCGGCCTCGGGATCAGCGTCAACGTCACGCTGATCTTCTCGCTGGAGCGTTACCGCGAGGTCGTCGCCGCCTATCTGGCGGGCCTGGAGAGGGCCGCCGCGAAGGGCCTGGACCTGTCCGCCGTCCACTCGGTGGCCTCGTTCTTCGTCTCCCGCGTGGACGCCGAGATCGACAAGCGGCTGACGCTGCTCGGCACCGACGCGGCCCTCGCGCTGAAGGGCAGGGCGGCCCTCGCCAACGCGCGGCTGGCCTACGAGGCGTACGAGGAGCTCTTCGGCGGCGACCGCTTCACGGCGCTCGCCGGGGCCCGTGCGAACCGGCAGCGTCCGCTGTGGGCCTCCACCGGTGTGAAGGATCCTGCATACAAGGACACCCTGTACGTGGACGAACTGGTGGCACCGGGCACGGTCAACACCATGCCCGAAGCCACGCTGGAGGCCACCGCCGACCACGGTGACATCACCGGCGACACGGTCACCGGCGGCTACGCGCAGGCGCGTGCCGACCTCGCCGCCGTGGAGTCGCTGGGCATCTCCTACGACGAGGTGGTCACCCGTTTGGAGGAGGAGGGTGTCGCCAAGTTCGCGGTGGCGTGGCAGGACCTTCTGGACGCGGTCACGAAGTCGCTGATGAGCAAGGGAGTTGACGCGGAATGAGCAGCAGCAGTCTCGGCGCGGCCTGGGAGAATCCCCTGCGGGACCCCCGCGACCGGCGCCTGCCCCGCATCGCGGGCCCCTCCGGCCTCGTCATCTTCGGCGTGACCGGCGACCTGTCCCGCAAGAAGCTGATGCCGGCGGTCTACGACCTCGCCAACCGGGGTCTGCTGCCGCCGGGCTTCTCGCTCGTCGGCTTCGCCCGCCGCGACTGGGAGGACCAGGACTTCGCGCAGGTCGTCCACGACGCGGTGCGCGAGCACTCCCGGACCCCCTTCCGCGAGGAGGTCTGGCAGCAGCTCGCCGAGGGCATGCGGTTCGTCCCGGGCGACTTCGACGACGACACGGCGTTCAAGCAGCTCAAGAACGCGGTCGAGGAGCTCGACGCCTCGCGCGGCACCGGCGGCAACTTCGCCTTCTACCTCTCCGTGCCTCCGAAGTTCTTCCCCAAGGTGGTCGAGCAGCTCAAGAAGCACGGCCTGGCCAAGGGACCGGAGGGCTCCTGGCGGCGCGGGGTCATCGAAAAGCCGTTCGGGCACGACCTGGACAGCGCGCGGGAACTCAACGCGGTCGTGCACGACGTGTTCGAACCGGACCAGGTCTTCCGCATCGACCACTACCTCGGCAAGGAGACCGTCCAGAACATCCTGGCGCTCCGTTTCGCCAACACCATGTTCGAGCCGATCTGGAACCGGTCCTTCGTGGACCACGTGCAGATCACCATGGCCGAGGACATCGGCATCGGCGGCCGGGCCGGCTACTACGACGGCATCGGCGCCGCCCGTGACGTCATCCAGAACCACCTGCTCCAGCTCATGGCCCTCACCGCCATGGAGGAGCCCGCCTCCTTCGACGCCGACGCGCTGCTCACCGAGAAGCTCAAGGTGCTCAAGGCGGTGAAGGTGCCGGACGACCTGGGCAGGCACACCGTGCGCGGCCAGTACGCGGGCGCCTGGCAGGGCGGCGAGAGGGTGCGGGGCTACCTCGAGGAGGACGGCATCGACGCGGCCTCCACGACGGACACGTACGCGGCCGTGAAGCTGAACGTCGACAACCGCCGCTGGGCGGGCGTCCCGTTCTACCTGCGCACCGGCAAGCGCCTCGGCCGGCGGGTCACCGAGATCGCGGTGGTCTTCCAGCGGGCCCCGCACTCCCCCTTCGACTCCACCGCCACCGAGGAGCTCGGCCAGAACGCGATCGTCATCCGCGTCCAGCCGGACGAGGGCATCACGGTCCGCTTCGGCTCCAAGGTCCCCGGCACCTCCATGGAGATCCGGGACGTCACGATGGACTTCGCCTACGGCGAGTCCTTCACGGAGTCCAGCCCCGAGGCCTACGAGCGGCTCATCCTGGACGTGCTGCTCGGCGACGCCAACCTGTTCCCGCGCCACCAGGAAGTGGAAGAGTCCTGGAAGATCCTCGACCCGATCGAGGAGTACTGGGCACGGCACGGCAGGCCCGCGCAGTACTCCTCGGGCAGCTGGGGACCCGAGGAAGCCGACGAGATGCTCGCACGAGACGGACGGAGCTGGCGCAGGCCATGAAGATCGACCTGACCGACACCACGGCAAGCAAGATCAACAAGGCGTTGGTGCACGGTCGCCGCGCCATCGGCACACCGGCCGTGGGCATGGTCCTGACGATGGTGATCGTCACGGACGAGGAGAACGCCTACGACTCGATCAAGGCGGCCGAGGAGGCCTCGCACGAGCACCCCTCGCGCACCCTGGTCGTCATCAAGCGGCACGCCCGCAGCCCGCGCGACCGCACCAACTCCCACCTCGACGCCGAGGTACGGGTGGGCGCCGACGCGGGCACCGGCGAGACGGTCGTCCTGCGGACCTACGGCGAGGTGTCCGACCACGCCGACTCCGTCGTGCTGCCGCTGCTGCTCCCCGACGCCCCGGTGGTGGTCTGGTGGCCGGTGGACGCGCCGGAGAACCCCGCCAAGGACCCGCTGGGCGCCCTCGCGCAGCGCAGGATCACCGACATGTACGCCGTGGAGCGGCCGCTGGCGGCGCTCGCGGCCCGCGTGAAGTCGTACGCCCCCGGCGACACCGACCTCGCCTGGACCCGGCTCACCCCCTGGCGTTCGATGCTCGCGGCGGCCCTGGACCAGGCCCAGGTGCCCATCACCACGGCGGCCGTGGAGAGCGAGGCCGACAACCCCAGCGCCGAGCTGCTCGCGCGCTGGCTGGAGGCCCGGCTCGACGTCACGGTCGACCGGGTGGTCACGGCGGGACCGGTCGTCACGGCCGTCCGCCTCGGCACCGCGAACGGCGAGATCGTCATCGACCGCCCCGAGGGCCCGCTGGCCACGCTCACCCTGCCCGGCCAGCCCTCGCGCACCCTCGCGCTGAAGGTCCGCGCCACCTCCGAACTCATCGCCGAGGAGCTCAGGCGCCTCGACGCGGACGAGATGTACGCCGTCGCCCTGCGCGGCGAAGGCACCAAGGAGACCCCCTCCCATGTCTGACACCCCCCGGCTCGACCAGCGGCCCGAGTGGACCGCGCTGAAGGACCACCGCGCCCGGTGGACGGCACATCTGCGGGAGCTGTTCGCCGAGGACCCGGGCCGCGCGGAGCGGTACGTGGTGCGCGTCGGCGACCTGCGCATCGACTACTCCAAGAACCTGGTCACGGACGAGACCCTCGCCCTGCTGCGTGAACTGGCCGCCGCGACGGACGTCTTCGGTCTCCGGGACGCCATGTTCCGCGGTGAGAAGATCAACGTCACGGAGGACCGTGCGGTCCTGCACACCGCGCTGCGGGCGCCCGCGGACGCGGTGGTCGAGGTCGACGGGGAGAACGTGGTCCCCGAGGTGCACGCGGTCCTGGAGCGGATGTCCGGCTTCGCCGGGCGGGTGCGTTCGGGTGAGTGGACCGGTCACACGGGCCGCCGGATCCGCAATGTCGTCAACATCGGCATCGGCGGCTCGGACCTGGGCCCGGCCATGGCCTACGAGGCGCTGCGGGCCTTCACCGACCGCTCGCTGACCTTCCGGTTCGTCTCCAACGTCGACGGCGCCGACCTCCACGAGGCCGTCCATGGCCTGGACCCGGCCGAGACGCTGTTCGTCGTCGCGTCGAAGACGTTCACCACGATCGAGACGATCACCAACGCCACCTCGGCGCGCGGCTGGCTCCTCGACGGGTTCGGCGGCGACGAGAAGGCCGTCGCCCGGCACTTCGTCGCGCTGTCGACCAACGCCGAGAAGGTGGCCGGCTTCGGCATCGACACGGCCAACATGTTCGAGTTCTGGGACTGGGTCGGCGGCCGCTACTCCTTCGACTCGGCGATCGGCCTGTCGCTGATGATCGCCATCGGCCCCGACCGCTTCCGTGAACTCCTCGACGGCTTCCACCTCGTCGACGAGCACTTCCGCACCGCGCCCGCCGAAGCCAACGCCCCGCTCCTGCTGGGCCTGCTGGGCATCTGGTACGGCAACTTCCACGACGCCCAGTCGCACGCCGTGCTCCCCTACAGCCACTACCTCTCCAAGTTCACCGCCTACCTCCAGCAGCTCGACATGGAGTCCAACGGCAAGTCCGTGGACCGCGAGGGCCGCCAGGTCGACTGGCAGACCGGCCCCGTCGTCTGGGGCACCCCCGGCACCAACGGACAGCACGCCTACTACCAGTTGATCCACCAGGGCACGAAACTGATCCCCGCCGACCTGATCGGCTTCGCCCGCCCGGTCGACGAGCTCAGCGGTGAACTCGCCGACCAGCACGACCTGCTGATGGCCAACCTGTTCGCGCAGGGACAGGCCCTCGCCTTCGGCAAGACCGCCGAGGAGGTCCGGGCGGAGGGGGTACCGGAGGAGCAGGTGGCACCCCGCACCTTCCGGGGCAACCACCCGACCACCACGATCCTCGCCCGTGAGCTGACCCCCTCGGTGCTCGGCCAGCTCATCGCCCTCTACGAGCACAAGGTGTTCGTCCAGGGCGCGGTGTGGAACATCGACTCCTTCGACCAGTGGGGCGTGGAGCTCGGCAAGGTGCTCGCCAAGCGGGTCGAACCCGCCCTCACCGAAGGCACCGAGGTCCCCGGCCTCGACCCCTCCACCGCCGCACTCGTCGCCGCCTACCGCGAACTCAGGAAGTAGAGAAACGACATGACATCCATGCAGCTGGGCCTGATCGGTCTGGGCAAGATGGGCGGCAACATGCGCGAGCGCATCCGCCGCGCCGGCCACACCGTCATCGGCTACGACCGCAACCCCGAGGTCACCGACGTCGGCAGCCTCGCCGAGCTCGTCGGCAAGCTCGAAGCACCGCGCACCGTCTGGGTGATGGTCCCGGCCGGCGCCGCCACCCAGTCCGTCATCGACGAGCTCGGCGGACTGCTCGAGTCCGGCGACACCGTCGTGGACGGCGGCAACTCCCGCTGGACGGACGACGAGAAGCACGCCGAGGAGCTCGGCGCCAAGGGCATCGGCTTCGTCGACGCCGGTGTCTCCGGCGGTGTCTGGGGCCTGGAGAACGGCTACGCCCTGATGGTCGGCGGCGAAGCCGATCACGTCGCCCGGGTGCAGCCGATCTTCGACGCGCTCAAGCCCGAGGGCCCGTACGGCTACGTCCACGCGGGCAAGGTCGGCGCCGGGCACTTCTCGAAGATGGTCCACAACGGCATCGAGTACGCCATGATGCAGGCCTACGCCGAGGGCTGGGAGCTCCTGGAGAAGGTCGACTCCGTGGAGAACGTGCGCGAGGTGTTCCGCTCCTGGCAGGAGGGCACGGTCATCCGGTCCTGGCTGCTCGACCTGGCCGTCAACGCCCTCGACGAGGACGTCCACCTCGACCGGCTGCGCGGCTACGCGGAGGACTCCGGCGAGGGCCGCTGGACCGTCGAGGCCGCCATCGACAACGCCGTGCCGCTGCCCGCGATCACGGCCTCGCTGTTCGCGCGGTTCGCGTCCCGTCAGGACGACTCGCCGCAGATGAAGATGATCGCGGCGCTGCGCAACCAGTTCGGCGGCCACGCCGTCGAGTCGGCGAAGAAGTAGGCCCGGCCGTGGGGGATCTGCTGCTGGTCCGCCACGGGGAGACGGAGTGGAGCGCGTCGGGACAGCACACCAGCTGGACCGACCTGCCCCTCACCGAACAGGGCGAGGAACAGGCCAAGTCCCTCGCCCCGCTCCTCTCCGGCCGGCCCTTCTGCCTGGCCCTGACCAGTCCGCTGCACCGCGCGGTGCGCACCGCCGAACTGGCGGGCGTCACCGGGGCCGTGACCGAGCCCCGCCTGCACGAGTGGGACTACGGCGGCTACGAGGGCGTCACCACCGTCGAGATCCACCGCACCCGGCCCACCTGGGACCTGTGGACCGACGGGGTGCCGCCCGGTCCGGACGGTCATCCCGGCGAGTCGCCCGAGGAGGTGGGGCTGCGCGCCGACCTGGTGCTGTCCCGGGTGGACGCGGCGCTCCAGAACCGGGGCGGTGACGTCGTCCTGGTCGCGCACGGCCACTTCCTGCGCGTCCTGACGGCGCGTCGGCTCGGACTGCCACCCGCCGAGGGCCGGTTGTTCCAGCTGGCGACGGGCACCGTCAGCCGGCTGTCGACCGAGCACGGACGGCCCGTGATAGCCGAATGGAACGCACGGGCATAGCCGGTTGACACCACTCGACAGGGCCCGCCAGAGTCGCGGCTGATGGAGATCAACGATCTGACACCGGCCGAACGGCGACTGTGGCGGGCCTTCGCCACGGGGACGACCGTCGACTTCCGCGAGGCCCCCGACGAGGCCGTGTCGCCCGACTGGGGCCTTGAACGCACCGTACGTGCCCGCGTGTTGCGCGCCCTGCTCCTCGACGGGCCCCACCGGCCGGGCGAGGTGGCCGCGTTGAAGCTCATGGGCGCCCGGATCACCGGCGAACTGGACCTGCGGTACGCGACCGTGGACAGTGTCGTCCGCCTCAACCACTGTCACTTCGACGCGGTGCCCCGCCTGGCCGGCGCCCACCTCAACTATCTCAACCTGCGCGACTGCGTCCTGCCCGGGCTGGCGGCGGCGCGCAGCCGCATCGACGGCAGTCTGCGCCTGACGCGCTGCCGCATCGGCGGCCCGGTGCACCTCGGCGGAGCGCAGATCTCCGGAGCACTGTTCCTGGAGCGGGCGGAACTGAGCACGGCGGATCCCTCCTCGGCCGTACTCGCCCTGAACCAGGTCACCATCGACGACGACCTCTGCGCCCGGGGCATGCGCGCCCACGGTGCCGTCCGGCTCGACGGCGCCACCGTGGCCGGCTCCATCGACCTGGAGGACGCCGAACTGAGCAATCCCGGCGGCTTCGTCCTGGCGGCGGAGGCCCTCGACGTGGGCGCCAACCTGCTGGGCCGCCGGATGCGCGCCCGCGGCCGGATCGATCTGCGGGGCTCGCGCGTCCCGGGCCGGGTGGACCTGCTGGGCACGTCCCTGTCCAATCCCGGCGGCACCGCGCTGCGGGCCAGCAGCTGCGTCATAGGGGAGATATGGCTGCGGGAGGGCACCCGGATCGAGGGCCGGCTGAATCTGCGCCGGGCCTCGGTGGGCCAGCTCCAGCTGGAGCCGGAGATGCTGCCCGACCAGGTGCGGCTGCTGGACCTCACCTACACCTTCCTCACCCCGCACGAGCCCGCCGAACGGCGGCTGCCGATGCTGGAGCGCGACGACGGCGCTTTCGACCCGCACGCCTACGAGCAGCTGACGGCCGCGTACCGCCGTATCGGCGACGACCGGGCGGCCCGGGTGGTGCAGCTCGCCAAGCAGCGCCGGCACCGCTCCACCCTGTCCTGGTACGGCCGGGTGTGGGGCCATCTCCAGGACGCGGCGGTGGGCTACGGGTTCCGTCCGCTGCGCGCGGCCGTCTGGCTGCTGTCGCTGCTGGCCGTCGGCTCGGTGGCCTACGCCGGGCACCATCCGCCCGCGCTGAAGGCGGGCGAGGCGCCGCCCTTCCACCCGGTCTTCTACACCCTCGACCTGCTGCTGCCCGTGATCTCGTTCGGGCAGGAGAGCGCGTTCGCGCCGACCGGCTGGTACCAGACCCTGTCGTACGTCCTCATCGTGACCGGCTGGATCCTGGCGACGACGGTCGCCGCGGGCGTCACCAGGACGGTCAGCCGGCAGTAGCCCATCGCGCGGTGTGCTGGGCGGCCAGCCGCACGGGCGCGTTGGCGGCACCGTAGCCCCGGTAGCCGTCGTCGCGCTGGACGAGTTCGAAGAAGACCCGGCCGACGGTGTGCGTGTAGCAGTGCCGGAAGGCGCCGTGCGCGTCGCGGTCGTAGAGGATGCCGAGGTCGCGGTAGGTCTCCAGCTCGCCGTCGGCGAACTCGAAGCGGGCCGCGAGGTCGTCGTAGTAGTTCGCGGGTATGGGCAGCAGCCGTCCGCCCGCCCGGGTCAGCCGGCGGGCGTCGGCGACCACGTCGTCGGTGGCCAGCGCGATGTGCCGGGCCTGTGCGGTGTCGTCGCCGGGGGCGGCGCCCACGGTGAGCGGGAACCTGACCCGGCCGTCGGCGCTGGTGACGGCACGGCTGCGCAGCAGCCCGTAAGGATCCGCGACGTCGACGCTCTCCTGCGCGTCGAGGCCCAGGACGCCCCGGTGGAAGAGGACCGCCTCGTCGAAGCGGTGCCATGGCTGGGTGAGCGCCACATGGTCGATCCGGAAGGCCGCGGGACGGTCCGGGGCCGCGGGGTGCTGTCCGGGGGCGTCCTGGAAGTCGGCGCGCCAGTCGGGCAGCCGGGGCCGGTCCGTCGCGCACAGGAAGAGTTCGGTGCCGTCGGGGGCGGCCACGGCGTCGAGCGGGACGTCCTCGGCGGCGCGGCGGCGGGGCAGGACGGGGGCGAGCAGCGCCTCGGCGCGGCGGGCGGCCGCCGCCGGATCGGGTGACTCCAGGCCGATCGCGGTGAGGGCGGTGCCGTCGGCGGGGGTCGCCCCGCTCCCGTGCGGCAGGGGGTGGGCCGGTGCGGCCGGACCGGTGTTGACCAGGATCCGGGCCTCGCCCCGCTCCCACAGGTCGACCGGCTTGCCCCGGTGGCGGGCGGTGCGGGCGAAGCCGAGGCCGGTGAGGAGGCCGGTGACCGGTTCGGCGTCCCGGGTGACCAGTTCGGCGAAGGCGACCCCGGTGGGGACGGCGGGCGCGGGCAGGACCTCGATGCCGGTCTCCTCCTGGAGGAGCAGCAGGGAACGGCGGGCGTCCACCGCGGTCGGGCCGGCCCCGGCCTGCCGGACGACGTCGTTGAAGACCTCGAGCGAGAGCGGCCCCCCGTACCCGGTGCGCAGGACGCGTTCCAGCAGCCCGGCGACGTCGAAGCCGCCCTGGCCGGGGAAGCAGCGGTGGTGGCGGCTCCACTGGAGGACGTCCATGCCGGGCAGCGGGGCGTCGGCCAGCTGGAGGAAGAAGATCTTCTCGCCGGGGATGTCACCGATGCCGTCGAGGTCCTCGGGGCCGCGGCTCCGGGAGAGGATGTGGAAGCTGTCCAGGCAGGTGCCGAGCGCGGGGTGGCCGGCCGCCTCGACGATGCGCCAGGCGTGGTCGTAGGTGCTGACGTGCCGCCCCCAGGCGAGCGCCTCGTAGGCCACGCGGATGCCGAAGTCCTGGGCCAGGTCGGCGAGTCGGCTCAGCTGTGCGGCGGCGAGGGCGTCGTCGTCCACCGCGCGCGGGGAGACGCCGGAGCAGACCAGGACGGTGTCCGCGCCGAGCCCGCGCATCACCTCGAACTTGTGCCGTGCGCGGCGCAGGGCGCGGGCGAACTCCCCGGCGGGCAGCGCCTCGATGTCCCGCATCGGCTGGTAGAGGTCGATGCCGAGACCGAGGTCGGCGCAGCGGGCGCGGATCTCCCGCGGCGCGAGCGGACTGGCGAGCAGGTCGTTCTCGAAGATCTCGACGCCGTCGAACCCGGCGCGGGCGGCGGCCGTGAGCTTCTCGGTGAGGGATCCGCTGAGGGAGACGGTGGCTATGGACGTACGCACGGTCGTGCTCCTTCGGGGCCGGGACGGGGGCTGAGGTGGGGCCGGGGTGGGGGCCGGGTCGAGGTCGGGCCGCCTGCGAGGCCGCGGGGTCCAGGGCGGGGCGGCCTTGCCGGGGGGCCCGCGGGGGTCGGGACCGGGCCGCCCGTGTCGGCAGCCGGCCGCAGGTCCCGAGGCCGGCCCGGCCTTGTCGGGAGACGGCCGCAGGCCCCGGACCGGCGGGACCTGCCGGGACCGGCCGGGACGAGTGACCGGCCCGGACGAGTGACCGGCCGGGACGGGTGTCCGGGGGCCGTCAGAGGGCGTGCCCCGTGGAGTGCTGCGCGCCCCCCGCCATCCCCGCGAAGTCGGCGAGCATCGCGGCGCTGTCGGGCTCGCGGCCGGTGAACAGCCGGAAGGCGTCCACGGCCTGGAAGACGGCCATGCCGCCGCCGTCGAGGACGGCGCAGCCCGTCGCGCGTGCGGTGCGCAGCAGCTCCGTCTCCAGGGGCCGGTAGACGACGTCGGCGACCCACAGTCCGGGGCGCAGCAGTTGTGCGGGGAAGGGCAGGCCGGGGTGGGCGGCCATGCCGGTGGGGGTGGCGTGCACGACGCCGTCGGCGTGCGCGAGCAGCGCGGCCAGCCGGTCCGGGGCGGCGGCCTCGGCGCGGCCGGGCCCGAAGTGCCGGTTCAGGGAGGCGGCGAGTGCGGCGGCGCGGTCGGCCAGCGCGTCCACGACGGTGACCCGGCCCGCGCCCAGGGTGAGGGTGGCGTGCGCGACGGCCGCGCCCGCCCCGCCGGCGCCCAGCTGCACCACCCGCTCCAGCGCAACGTCGGGCAGACCGCGCGCGAAGGAGGCGGCGAATCCGGTCACGTCGGTGTTGTGGCCGACGGTCCGGCCGTCCTCGACGACGACGGTGTTCACCGCGCCCAGCGCCTCGGCCTGCGGGGCGAGCGCGTCGAGGTGCGGGACGACCAGCTGCTTGCACGGGTGCGTGATGTTGAGCCCGTCGAAGCCGCGGTCGCGGGCGGTGCGCAGCAGTTCCCCGACCGCCTCGGGACGGACCCCGAGGACGTCGATGTCGAGGAGGCGGTAGTCGTAGCGCAGTCCCTGGCGTTCGGCCTCCCTCTCGTGCAGCGCCGGGCTGAGCGACGGGCCGATGCCGGAACCGATCAGCCCGACGAGATACGAGTCCTG
This sequence comes from Streptomyces asoensis, assembly GCF_016860545.1. NCBI lineage: Bacteria > Bacillati > Actinomycetota > Actinomycetes > Kitasatosporales > Streptomycetaceae > Streptomyces > Streptomyces asoensis. Next base: position 1,388,557 of record NZ_BNEB01000005.1, read on the forward strand.
GACGACGACGGCCACGGCGGACCTCCTGATCGGGCGGCTAATGTACGAACTGGTGAGTTAGTCGTCTTCAGTCATAGCACCGAGGCGGACTCCGGGGGAAGCCCTCGCGCCCCGGAGGCCGGGAGCGGGCTTCTAGAATCGCGGCACTGCACCCACGCCGCCCGAAGGAACCCGGATGACCAGCGTCGACGAACCGGCACGCCCGCACGGCAACGGCCGCCTGCGCGACGCCGCCCGTACCCGGGCCGAGATCCTCGACGTCGCGACGCAGGAGTTCGCACGGGTCGGCTACGCGGGGGCCAGGGTCGACGACATCGCCGCCCGCACCAGCACCACGAAGCGGATGATCTACTACTACTTCGGCGGCAAGGAGCAGCTGTTCACCGCCGTCCTGGAGCGGGCGTACGGCGTGATCCGCGAGGCGGAGCAGCGGCTCGACGTCGAGCATCTCGACCCGGTCGCCGCCATCCGCCGGCTGGCGGAGCTGACGTTCGACCACCACGAGCGGCACCCGGACTTCATCCGCCTGGTGAGCATCGAGAACATCCACGAGGCCGAGCACATCGCCGCGTCCGAGAAGCTCGGCCGGATCGGCTCCCCCGCGCTCGACGTGATCCGCCGCATCCTCGCCTCCGGGCGGGAGTCCGGCCTGTTCACGGCCGACGTGGACGCCGTGGACCTGCATGCGCTGATCAGCTCGTTCTGCTTCTTCCGGGTGGCCAACCGGCATACGTTCGGCGCCTTGTTCGGCCGCGACCTGGTCGACCCGGACCGGCGCGAGCACTACCGCACCATGCTCGGCGACATGGTGATCGCCTATCTGACGGCGGAGCGCTCGGCGGACTGAAGATCCTTCGACACCTCCTATTGACAGCGGGGAAACATGGGCGCAGCATCCGTAGCCATCCGCTACTAACTACCCAGTGGGTTAATTAGCCGGGCCCGCACCCGGCGCAGCCGCCCCGCACCCCAGGGGACCGGCCCTACTCCCCCTTGCCCCACTCCACCCGTCCGTGCTGGAGTCCCCTCGAAGGAGCCCGCCGTGTCCGTCCCCGCCGCACCTCCCGGCCAGCCGAGGAAAGCCGCCCTGGCTGCCTGGATCGGCAGCGCCCTGGAGTACTACGACTTCTTCATCTACGGCAGCGCGGCAGCCCTGATCTTCCCCGAGGTCTTCTTCGACGAGTCCGACCCGGCCACGGCGACCCTGCTGTCGCTGGCCACGTTCGGGGTCGCGTACGCGGCGCGTCCGGTCGGCGCGCTCTTCCTCGGGCACTTCGGCGACCGGGTGGGCCGCAAGAAGATCATGGTCTTCACGCTGATCCTGATGGGCGTGTCGACGTTCCTCATCGGCTGCCTGCCCACCCGCGCCCAGGTCGGCTCCCTCGCGCCGGTGCTCCTGGTGCTGTGCCGCGTCCTCCAGGGCATCTCCGCGGCCGGTGAGCAGGCGAGCGCCAACTCGATGACGCTGGAACACGCGCCGTCCGGGCGGCGGGGCTTCTTCACCAGCTTCACCCTCAGTGGCACCCAGGGCGGCCAGCTCCTCGCCACGCTCGTCTTCATCCCGATCGCGGCGCTCCCCGAGGACCAGCTGCTCTCCTGGGGCTGGCGCGTCCCGTTCTGGCTGAGCATCGCGGTCGCCGTCGTCGGCTACGTCATCCGCCGCAAGCTGGAGGAGACCCCGGCGTTCACCGCCCAGCAGGCCACCGGCGAGGTCGTCGCGCTGCCGCTGGCGGTGCTGCTGCGCGACCACTGGGCCGACGTGCTGCGGGTCGTCGCGGGCGCACTGGTCGCCTCCGTCAGCACCATCTTCACGGTGTGGGCGCTGGCCTACGCGACCGGTGACTCGGTCGGGATGAGCCGCACCTCCATGCTGTGGGTGGGTGCGCTGGCCAACGTGGTCGCACTGGCCGCCATCCCCGCGTGGGCGATGCTCTCCGACCGCGTCGGACGCCGTCCGGTGTACCTCGTCGGCGCGGCCGGCAGCGCGGTGATGATGTTCGCCTACCTGTGGGCGATCTCCACCGGCTCCTACCCGCTGGTCCTCGTGCTGGGGATCGTCACCTTCGGTGTCGTCTACAGCGCCGCGAACGGCGTGTGGCCCTCCTTCTACGGCGAGATGTTCTCCACCCGGGTGCGGCTGTCCGGCATGGCGATCGGCACCCAGATCGGCTTCGCGGTGGCCGGCTTCGCGGTCACCTTCGCCGCGCAGATCTCGGGTCCGGACGGCGACGGCTGGTCGGCGGTGGCCCTCTTCACCGCGGCGCTCTGCGTCCCGCCGGTGATCGCGGCCCTGTCGGCCCGGGAGACCGCGAAGATCCCGACCGAACGGCTCGGCGAGCGCGGTGCGCACGAGCGCGCACAGCCGGAGAAGGTCACGGCCTGACCCGGACCGCGACACCCCGTCGGGCCCCCCGGCGGGGTACCGGCACACCGGTCCTGCTCAGCCTCCGCAGGGGTCTCCTTCCACGGCCGCGTCGAGCAAGGGGCCCAGCTCTGTCGCGACCGCGGTCAGGGCCCTCGCGTCCTGCTCCGCCCGGGCGATCAGGATGGCCCCCTCCAGGGAGCTGATCATGAGGGTGGCGAGCGAGCCGGCCCGCGCCGCGGGGACGCCCATGCCGGTCAGGGCCCCGGCGACCGGGGCGGTCCAGTCCGCGAACGCGGCGGCCGCGGCCCGGCGGGCGGCCTCGCCCGAGGCCGCGCGGTCGACGGTCGCCGCGGCCACGGGGCAGCCGGTGGCGAACCCGGCCGTCGCGTACTCGTCCGTCCACTGCGCCACCATCGCGGCGAAGAGCCCGGCCGGTGTGGGCTCGCCGGACTTCGACAGCTCCGCCAGGAAGCGCGCGACGCGCCTGCCCGCGTAGCGGCCCGCCCAGGTGACGGCCTCGCCCACCAGCTGCTGCTTGCCGCCCGGGAAGTAGTGCTGGAGCGAGCCCCGGGGCGCCCCGGCGTGCGCGGCGACCTCCCGCATTCCGGTGGCGCCGACCCCGTCGCGCCGGATCAGCTGGGCCGCGCTGAAGACCATCCGCTCCCGCGGGCCGCGCTCGGGCACCGGCATGGCCGCCTCCTTCTCACCGCGCGTCGGGCCACTCCCCCGCACGGGATCCTATGACCGCCGTCATGGACCTCGCTACTATGACCACCGTCATGGAACCGAGCGGAAGGCGGCGCCCCGTGCAGGTCGGATTCATCGGTCTCGGCGTGATGGGCCGCCCCATGGCGCTGCGCCTGGCCCGCGCCGGGACGCCCCTGGTGGTGTGGAACCGCACGGCGGCCGCCGCCGAGGCCCTGAGGGAGGCGGGCGCCGACGTGGCGGCGGACGCCGCCGAGGTGTTCGCCCGCGCGGACGTGGTCGTCCTCATGCTCGCCGACGGGTCCGCCGTCGACGCCGTCCTCGGCCGCGGCACCCCCGGCTTCGGCGCGCGCGTGGCCGGGCGGACCGTCGTCACCATGGGCACGACCTCGCCCGAGTACTCACGAGGACTGGAGGCGGACGTACGCGAGGCGGGCGGGCGGTACGTCGAGGCGCCCGTCTCCGGCTCGCGCGTCCCGGCCGAGCAGGGGCGGCTGGTGGCGATGCTGGCCGGGGACGACGAGGCCGTGGACACCGTGCGGCCCTTGCTCGCGCCGTTGTGCCATGAGACGTTCCGCTGCGGACCGGCGCCCGGGGCGCTGTTCATGAAACTCGCGGTGAACCTGTTCCTGATCACCCAGGTCACCGGCCTCACCGAGGCGTTCCACTTCGCCGAGCGGCAGGGGCTGGACCGGGGGCTGTTCCTGGACGTCGTGGCGGCCGGGCCGCTGTCGAGCGGGGTCTCGCGCATGAAGGCGCCCAAGCTGCTGGCGGGCGACTTCGCGGTGCAGGCCGCGGCGCTGGACGTCCTGAAGAACAACCGCCTGATCGCCGGTGCCGCACGCGCGTCGGGACTGGCGTCCCCGCTGCTCGACACCTGTCACGCCCTGTTCGAGGAGACCGTGGCGCTGGGCCACGGGAGCGCGGACATGGTCGCCGTACTGCACGCCCTGCGGGCGCGCAGCGACGAGGGCGACGGGCCCGCGCGCTAGGGGCCGTCGGCTCCCGCGGGGATGCCGTACGCCCGTTCCACCCGCAGGCGCAGCACCAGGCGGCGGTCGCGGACCATGGCGGCGCGGTAGTCGTCCCAGTCGGGGTGCTCGCCCTGGACGTCACGGTAGAGCCGGACCAGTTCCTCGACGGTGCTGTCGTAGGGGTCCTGTGCGACGGGCGTGAGGTCGGCGGTGGCCTCGACGACCGTGTAGGCGCGGTGCCCGGGGACCGTCACGTGGTACGAGGCCCGGGGGTCGCGGCGCAGGTTGCGGGTCTTGGCGCGGTCGTCGGTCACGGAGATCCGGATGACGCCCTCGTCCGGGTGGTAGTGGTGGCTGACGTTCGACAGCTGGGGGCGTCCGTCGCGCTTGAGGGTGACCAGCACCCCGTCGCGCCCCTCGGAGAGCAGTGCGAGCAGCGCGTTGCGCGTCCTGTCCTGAGTCATGCCCGTCACAACCGGCGCCGCCCCGGGGCGCATTCCCGCCGACACACTCCCCCGGACTCCCGCGACCGCGAGTAGACACTGTCTACGACGCCTGGTAGACAGTGTCTATGAGCGACTCCGTGAGTCCTGAGGAACCCGAGAAGCCCGCACCGGAAAGCACCGGCGCCGGGAAGGCCGACCCCGACCTGCGCACGCGTCTCGTCGACGTCGGCGTGGACCTGCTGGCCCGGGAGGGTGCCGGGGCGCTCACCCTGCGGGAGATCGCCCGCCGGGCCGGCGTCTCGCACGGCGCGCCCCGCCGCTACTTCCCCACCCACCTGGAGCTGCTGTCGGCCATCGCCCAGCGCGGCTTCGCCCGGTTGGGCGCCCGGGTGGCGGCGACCGCCGGCGCGGACACCGCGGGGCCCCGCGCCCGGCTCGACGAACTGGCCGCCTGTTATCTGGACTTCGCCGCGGACAACGCGGGGATGTACGAGCTGATGTTCCGTCATGACCTGCTGGAGAGCGGTCATCTGCGGCTGCGCGACACCAGTCTTCCGCTGTTCGGCGTCCTGGTGGACCTGGTCGGCCGGGTCCGGCCCGGCTGTGACGCCCGGACGGTCGCGGGCGCCCTGTGGGCGAACCTGCACGGCATCGTCCAGCTCCGGCGCTGGGGCAGCCTGCAACTCGCTACGGGGTCGGACGACCTCGCGCCCCTTCTGCGGACGGCCCTGGACGCCCACCTCGGACCCGGGACCGGCCGGTGAGGCGGTCCGCGCGCACGCCGCCGCTGACCCTGGCGAGCAGCGCGGCCGGTGCGATGGTGGTCGCCCTCGACGGCACCGTGCTCACGGTCGCCCAGCCCGCCCTGCGCCGCGACCTGCACGCCGGATTCGACGAGGTCCAGTGGACCAGTACGGGGTATCTCGTCGCGGTGGCGGGCCTGTTGGTGTTCGCCGGGCGGCTCGGGGACCGCTACGGTCACCGCCGGACCTTCGCGCTGGGCATGATCGGCTTCGGCGTCACCTCGGCGGGTGTCGCGCTCGCGCCCGGCATCGGCTGGGTGATCGCCCTGCGGATCGCGCAGGGCGTGTGCGGCGCGCTGCTGCAACCGGCCACCCTGGGCATGCTGCGCGCCGCCTGTCCGCCCGAGCGGCTGCGGACGGCGATCGCCGTGCGCACCGCCTGCATCGGCGTGGCCGCAGCGGCCGGACCGGTGCTGGGCGGGGCGCTGACCACGCAGTTCGGCTGGCGGTCCGTCTTCCTCCTCAACATCGTGCCGACGCTGCTGTTCGGCGTCCTGGCCCTCACCGTCCGCGACGCCCCGCGTCCGCCCGCCGAGGTCCCGCTCGACGTGCCGGGCGCCCTGCTGCTCGCCGCCGGCCTGGCCTGTCTGGTGCACACGCTCGTCACCCTCCCCGGCATCACCTGGTCGGCGCCGGTCGCCGTCCTCGCCGGAGCCGCCTTCGTACGGCACGAGCGCCGCACCGGTGCGCCGCTCCTGCCGCCGGACGTCGTGGGTTCGCGGGCGGTGGGCGGGGCGCTCGGCGTGCTCGTGACCGCGTCCGCCGCCCTCAACGGCGGGCTGCTGGCCTGCGTCTACGTCCTCCAGGACGAGCAGGGGCTGACGCCGTTGCGCAGCGCGCTGCTCGCTCTGCCGCTGGCCGTGCTGCTGGTGGCCGCTGCGCCCGTGTCCGCCGTCCTGCTGCGCCGCCGCGGGGCGCGTGTCACGGTCACCGCGGCGATGGGCGTCCTGGCCGCCGGGCTCTTGGCGCTGGCCGCCGTGTCGGGGCCGGTGGCGGTCGGCGCCGGATTCGCGCTCGTGGGCGCCGGATTCGGCACGGTGATGGTCGCCGCGACCCATGTCGTCGTGCGGTGGTCCCCCGCGGAGTCGGCGGGGGTGGCGGGCGGGTTGCAGCAGACCGCGATGAACGTCGGGCCGGTGCTGGGCGTGGCCTCGGCGACCGTGCTCATGGGCTTCGGCGCGGCCCGCTCGCCGCTCGTGCTGCTGGCCTTCGTGGTGGCCGCGGCACTGCCGCTCGGCCGGGCGCTGCCGGGGCGGCCGGCTCCCGTCCGGCCGGACGCGGCCGGGCCGGGTGCGGGGAGCGACGCAACGCACACCGATCTTGACGCCGAAAGGGGTCCGCACACGCGTTCCCTGCGCGACCATGAGGTCTGAGGTCGTCCGGGCGGGGTAGGCCCGGACCGCACCTTGAACGAGCGCACCGGAGGATGAGATGGCACTGCTGCGGCAAGAGGTCGACCCGGGCGAGGCCGGGCTGGACGCGAAGGCGCTGGACCGTCTCGACCAGCATGTCGCCCACCTCGTCGACGAGGGACGCCTGCCCGGGTTCCTGGTGGCCGTCTCGCGCGGCGGCCGGGTCGCCCACCTCACCACGCACGGGCACCGCGACATCGCCGCCGGGCTGCCCGTCGAGGCCGACACCCTGTACCGGATCTACTCGATGACCAAGCCGGTCACCTCGGTCGCCGCGCTGATACTGGTGGAGGAAGGCGCACTGGGCCTGGACGACCCCGTCGCCGACCACCTCCCGGAGTTCGCCGAGCAGCGTGTGCACACGGGCGGTCCGGGCGGCGGACCTTCCACCCGCCCGGTGCGCCGGCCGCTGCTCGTGAGACACCTGATGACCCACACCGCCGGGCTGACCTTCGCCTTCTACCACTGCCACCCCGTGGACGCGCTGTACCGCGAGGCGGGACTGGAGTCGGCGGTGCTGCCGGGCTCCGACCTGGCCGGCACCGTGGCGGCGTACGCGCGGCTGCCGCTCCAGTTCGAGCCGGGCACGCAGTGGAACTACTCGGTGGCCACCAATGTCCTCGGCCGGATCATCGAGGTGGTGTCCGGCCGGCCGCTGGACGAGTTCGTCACCGACCGGATCCTGCGCCCGCTCGGCATGCGGGACGCGGGCTTCCAGGTCACCGACGAACAGGCCGGACGGCTCGCGGAGTTGTACGGCGACACCGACGCCGGCGGCATCGAGCCGATCCCCGGGCTGCCGCTGCGCGGCCGTCCGCGGTTCCTGTCGGGCAGCGGCGGCATGGTCGCGACGGCGTACGACGTGCACCGGTTCAGCGAACTGCTGCGGCGCCGCGGCGAACTCGACGGCGTCAGGCTGCTGGCGCCCGCCACGGTCGACCTGATGACCCGCAACCATCTCCCCGGCGGCGTCGACCTGCGCACCTTCGGCAGCCGCCCGGCCCACGACGAGCCGGGCAACGACGGCGTCGGCTTCGGCCTCGGGGTCTCCGTCGTCATCGACCCGAGCCGCACCCAGGCGCCCACCGGCCTGGGCACCTACGGCTGGAGCGGGGTCGCCACGACGACGTTCTGGGTCGATCCGAGCCGTGATCTGAGCGTCCAGTTCCTGACCCAGCTGCGGCCCCGCAAGTCCCTGAAGCTCTACCCCGAGCTCAAGCGGCTCGTCCACGAGGCCGTTGTCGACTGACGTCCCGTCACCCGCCCTCCCTGAAGGCGAACTCAAGTCCGTCGTCGGTGAGTTCGCGCAGCCACTGCTCGGAGCGCGCCGCCGTCCCGGCGGCCCGGCTCAGTCCCGGCGGCAGCGAGCCGTCCAGGATGTGCCGTACGCCCAGGGCGAGCGGCCGCGAGACACAGCGCGCCATCGCGCTCTCCTCCTCGTCGCCCACCAGGTCCAGGAGGTAGCTGCCGGCCCACGCGGCACCCTCGCCGCCGGCGTCCCCGCGGGCGCCGGGCGGGTGGACCTCCAGTGACACGGCGAGGACCACACGGTCGCGGTCGTCCGGCGTGGTGGGGTGGGCCGCCGCCAGCTCCCGGGCCAGTGCGGCGATCGCGGCGTCGTCGCCCTGCCTCACCTGCGCGAAGACGGCGTCCCAGGCCCGCAGCCAGCCGTCCAGGCGCAGGGTGCCGCGCACGAAGGTCAGCGGCCGCCAGGCGTCCGGCAGCCCGTACTGCCGGACGAAGGGGACGCTGTCGCGGTTGGGGTAGACCTCGAAGTCCTCGCCGTCCAGGCGGTGCCCGCGCGTCGCCTCCCAGGGCCGCTCGGCGACGGCCTCGGCGCCGTCCTCGATGTAACGCGCGGGAGAGCGCAGGGCGTTGAGGACGCCGAGAGGGGCCCAGCTGAAGCGGTAGCGGAAGTCGTCGGGGATCGCGGGGACGCCTCCGCAGTACGAGGTGAAGCGGTACGAGGCAGCCGTGTCGTCGCCGATCGCCGCCCGGGCGCGGCCCACCAGGCTGTGCGCGAACAGGTGGTCGACGCCCGGGTCGAGGCCGGCCTCGGTGAGCACGACGATCCCCGCCCCGGTGGCGGCGGGCACCTGCTCCAGCACCGCGTCGGAGACGTAGCTGGAGCACGCGAAGTGGGCCCGCCGGGCGACGCAGGCGGCCAGCAGCCCCGCGTGCTCGGGAGCGGGCAGCATCGACACCACGACGTCCCCCGGGGCCAGCCGGGCCGTGAGCGCGTCGAGGGTGTACGCGCACGGCTCGGCACGTCCGGTCAGTCCCAGCCGGTCCAGCGCCCCGGCCGCCCGCTCCGCCGTGCGGTGCCACAGCCGTACGCCGTCGGTGTGCTCGCACAGGGCGGCCAGGCCGCTGCCGGTGGAGAGCCCGGCGCCGACCCAGTGGACGGTGCCGGTCGGTGCGGCCGGTTCAGTCACGGCCGGGCCTCCCCTCGGTGAGGCCGTAGGCGTGGCACGCCCGGCGGTAGCGGTCCAGGCAGCGGGCCCACGGGCCGGCGTCCGTCCGGAATTCCAGCAGCCACGGTGTCAGGGCCGCCGAGAAGTCGGCGCTGGACTCGCTCGGCAGCAGGGACGGCAGGTTGTCGATGGCGATCAGGTCGAGCGGGGGTTCCTTGCGCAGCCGGCGCACGGGGTCCGACCACTCGGTGGTGCGGTCGTACACCGGCAGGACGTTGAGCGGCGAGCCGACGTCGCAGGTGACGTCGCACAGGGTGCGCAGCCGGCGGGCCGGATCGTCGAGGTCCTCCTCGCGGACGAACGGCGGCACCGGGGTGGTGGCCAGGACGCAGTTGACGAGGACGTCGTGGGCCAGCAGGGCGGCGCGGTCCAGGTCGCGGGTCTCGGCGAGATCCCAGCGGACGGGATCCACGCCGGCCGTGGTGAACGCCGCCAGGGCGCCGCGGCCGCTGCGGCCGAGGGCGCCGACGACGAGGGCGGTGAAGTCCGCGTCGCCGGGGGCCGCGCGCAGGGTCCGGTCCAACTGCTCCCGGTCCGTAGGGTGCAGGGGGGCGGTCAAGGACCCGCGGTGGTGGAGGACCGCCAGTGCCGCGCCCAGGTAGCCCGCCCAGAAGCCGAAGGCGGCGAGCCTGCGCCCGGCGTCGTCGACGAGGTACTCCAGATCCAGCAGCGCCCCTCCCCCGGCGGCGAACCGGGTCAACAGCGCCTCGGCGCCCGGCTGTTCCTTGTAGGCGTGGCCGAAGAGGATGTGCCGGTGCGGCAACCGGTCCGGATCGTCGGGGAGTTCCTTCAGGCCGAGGACGACGGTCTGCGGGGGCGCGGACACCCAGGTGCCGGCGGGGACGATCCGGGCGCCGGCGGCCTCGTACCGCGATGCCGGGAACACGCGCTGCGGGGAGTCCTCCACGGTCAGTCGTACACCGGCCGCGACCAGGCGGCGGGCGTCGTCGGGGACGACCGGGGTGCGCCGTTCGGTGGAGCGGGTCTCGTGACGCAGCCACAGGTGCAGTTCGGTCATACGCGGTTGACCTCCGGACGCGGGGCGTCGGCCGCGAAACGGTCGGCGCTCAGGGGCGTGACGTCCACGAAGGGTACGCGGCCGAGAACGAGGTCACGGACGACCTCGCCGACGGCCGGTCCCTGGAGGAAACCATGGCCGGAGAAGCCCGTCGCGTAGAGGAACCGGGACACCGAGGACGCCTCGCCGATCAGCGCGTTGTGGTCCGGCGTGATCTCGTACAGCCCCGCCCAGCCCCCGGTGCGGCGCAGGTCGAGCAGGGCCGGGGCGCGGTGCTCCATGGCGGCGGTGAGGCGCGGGATCCACCGCTCGTGGGTGTCGGTGGCGAAGCCCGGCCGCTCGTCGGGGTCGGACATGCCGACCAGGAGGCCGGGGCCCTCGGCGTGGAAGTAGAGGCTGCTGGTGAAGTCGATGGTCATGGGGAGGTCCGGGGGCAGGCCGGGAACCGGTCCGGTGACCGCGATCTGGCGGCGCAGCGGCTGCACCGGCAGGTCCACGCCGGCCATCGCGCCGACGCCCCGGGACCAGGCGCCGGCCGCGCAGACCACCGTGTCGGTGGTGATCCGCCCGGCGGTGGTCAGCACGGCGGTGATCGTGTCGCCGCGGCGTTCGATGCCGGTGACCGCGGTGTGCCGCAGGATGCGGGCCCCGTGGCGGCGGGCGGCGGCCGCGTACCCGTGGACGACGGCCTCCGGGGTGCAGTGGCCGTCGTCGGGCGAGAACGCGGCCGCGAGGAGCCCCTCGGTGCGGATCAGCGGGGACAGCCGCCGTGCCTCGGCGGGGTCGATCATCCGGCTGGGCACACCGAGCGCGTTCTGGAGGCGCACGCCCGCCTGGAAGGAGGCGACCTCCTCGGGCGTGGACAGCAGGAAGAGGTAGCCGACGCGGCGCAGTCCGATGTCGGCTCCGATCTCCTCACCGAACCGTCCGAACGCCTCCAGACTGCGGGCCCCGAGCCGGATGTTCACCTCGTCGGAGAACTGGGCGCGCACCCCGCCCGCGGCTTTCGAGGTCGAGCCCGCGCCGAGTTCGTCGCGTTCGACCAGCAGGACGTCGGGTACGCCGGCGGCGGCGAGGTGACGGGCGATGCTCGTGCCCATCACCCCGCCGCCGATGACGACGACCGAGGCATGCGTGTTCACCCGGGCGGCTCCTTCCCGCGGCGGCGGCCCCGGCCCTCGCGCCGGGACCGGGGCTGTCGTGCGCCGTGGCCGCCCCGATCCCTACCCGCCCGGAGGGTGGTGCGAAGCGTGTTCAGGACCAGTGGGCGACGGCGTCCAGGTGGGGCAGCCGGTGGTCCATGCGCTCCCGCTTGGTGCGCAGGTAGGTGATGTTGTTCTCGCACGGCTCGATGAGCAGCGGCACTTCCTCGGCGACCCTGATGCCGTTGTCGACCAGCGCCTCGCGCTTGCGCGGGTTGTTCGACATCAGGCGGACGGAGTCCACGCCGAGGTCGCGCAGGATGTCGGCGGCCACCTTGTAGTCGCGGGCGTCGACCGGGAAGCCGAGCGCCACGTTGGCCTCGACGGTGTCCAGGCCCTCGGCCTGCAACGCCATCGCCTGGAGCTTGCCGAGCAGCCCGATCCCCCGGCCCTCGTGGCCGCGCAGGTAGACGACTATGCCCCGGCCCTCGGTGACGACGGCCCGCAGCGCGGACGCCAGCTGGTCGCCGCACTCGCAGTGCTGGGAGCCGAACGCGTCGCCGGTCAGGCACTCCGAGTGCAGCCGGGTCAGCACGTTCTCGGTGCCGATGTCCCCGTAGACCAGGGCGACCTGCTCGTCACCGCGGTCGTGGTCCATATAGCCGATCGCCTGGAATTTCCCGTACACGGTGGGCAGGGGTGCATTCACCACGCGTTCCACACCGGTGCGCTGCGCGGTCTCCGTGCCGAGTACGCCAATTTTTTCTGTCATGATCTGGTTCCTAAGCAGAGACGAAGGGCCGGGAAGAAATGAGTGGTTCGGACATACGGTCGGCGGCGTACGGACTGGTGCCGGCGGACACCACCGAAGACGTGCGCCGACGGGGCGCGGGCGTCCCGGTACAGGTCGCCGTCCTGCCCGTCGGAAGCTTCGAACAGCACGGACCGTACCTGCCCTTGGCCACCGACACACTGGTCGCCTGTGCCGTCGCCCGGGAGATCGCCGGGGCGTACCCGGTGCACCTCCTCCCGCCGGTGACCATCGCCTGCTCGCACGAGCACGCGGCGTGGCCGGGAACCGTCAGCATCTCCTCCGTGACCCTTCACGCGGTGGTACGGGACATCGCGGCGTCGCTGCGCCGCTCGGGCGTCGAGGCCCTGGTGCTGGTCAACGGACACGGCGGGAACTACGTCCTGGGCAACGTCGTCCAGGAGTCCTCCGCCGAAGGCGAGCGGATGGCGCTCTTCCCGGCCCCGGAGGACTGGGAGGCGGCGCTGGAGCGGTCCGGGGTGTCGACCTCGCTGCTGACCGACATGCACGCCGGGGAGATCGAGACCTCGATCCTGCTGCACGCCCACCCCGAACTCGTCCGGCCCGGTTACGAGTCGGCCGATCTGGTCGCGGACGACCGCCGTCATCTGCTCACGCTGGGAATGTCCGCCTATACCGATTCGGGCGTCATCGGCCGTCCTTCCATGGGGTCGGCGGAAAAGGGGAAGGAACTCCTCGCGAGCCTCACGGATTCCTTCGGCGCGTATTTCTCCTTGCTGACTTCGGAAACCGGGGCGGAGAACGACGCGGGGTCTTCCTGACCGTGCCCGCCATGTCCGGGGCCGGCGCTTTCGCCGGCGCCGGACCGCAGTCCCGTGTACCAGCGGACGGCCAGTACGACCGCCCCCGGCAGCGCCGCCACGAAGCTGAGCACGCCGTACACGACCGCGACCGTGAGTCCGGTGCTCGCGCCGAGTCCGGCGGCGCCGAACGCCCAGGCGGTGACGCCCTCGCGGGGGCCCCAGCCGCCGACGTTGAGCGGCAGGCCCATGGCGAGCAGGGCGAGGACGGCGATCGGCAGCAGCGTGAGCACGGAGGCGCCGGAGCCGGCGACCCGCGCGGCCACGACGAACATGCCGAGGTGTCCGGCCAGCACGACGGCCGACGACAGGGCGACACCGGGTCCGTTGCGCCGCGACAGGAGTCCTTCGCGCGCTTCGGCCAGTCCCGCCCGCAGCCGCCCGCCGCGACGCGGTGCCGAGGAGTTCATCCGGACCGCGAGGACGACGGCGACGGCGCCCACGCCGGCGAGCAGCACCAGCGGGGCGATCTGCCGCGCGTCCTGCATGACCGGGGAGGGCAGGGTCAGCAGAACCGTCACGCCTGCCACCGCCAGCACGAGCTGGCCCGCGGTGCGCTCCAGGACCACGGCCCGCACGCCGCGTCCGACGTCGCCGGCGCTCTGGCCGTGCTTCACCGCGCGGTGCACGTCGCCGAGGACGCCGCCGGGCAGGGCCGCGTTGAGGAACAGCGCGCGGTAGTAGTCGGCGACGGCCGGGCCGAGCGGCAGCCGGATCCGCAGACCGCGGGCCACCAGCGCCCACCGCCAGGCGCTGAACACCGTGGTGACCGCGCCGATGCCGAGCCCCACGAGCAGGGTCGGCGTGTCGATCCGGCGCAGTCCGTCGAGGAAGACCCCGGTGCCCAGGCGCCACAGCAGCACACCGAGGATGAGCACTCCGGCGACCGTCCCGGCGTGGGTGCGCACGGCGCGGTCGGCGAGCAGGGCCCCCAGGCGGGAGGGCTTCTTCACGGGCGGCCCGGTCACGACGACACCGATCCGGGCGTCGGACACGGCGGCGCCGGTGCGGGCCGGCGCCGGGCCGCGCGGAGAGCGCCGCGCGACCGCCGCGGCCTGCTCGGCCCACAGCACGGGCGGCGCGGCCGTCACCCTCGGGCCCACCGTCTCGGCGCTCATCGGGCTGTGCCCGTCGGCCGGGCCAGGGCCAGCAGGTCGCTGTGGTGGACGGTGACCTGGAGGTCGCCGGCCGCGCAGGCCGCCAGCCGGGCGGCCAGGTAGGCCTCGGCCCGCTCGGCCAGCTCGGGGCGCTCCTCCACGGCCGCGCCGACCCAGCCGCGCAGCCACTGGGCGGTCAGGCCCACGTTCTCGGGGCCGAGCCGCCAGGGGCTGGGGTGCACCTTGACGGTCGCGCCGTGGGCGCCGAACGCCTCGCAGGCGACGCTCACGGCGTCGGGGCCGAGGAGGCCGTCGCGCCGCTGATGGTCGTTGAAGGCGGCGGCGATCTCGTCGTCCAGCGGGTCCGGCGAGCTGAGTTCGACGCGTCCGGCGACCGAGAGCGTCAGCAGCGCCGGGCAGCCCGCGCCGGCGCAGGCCGCGGCGAGCGTCTCGATCTCCTCGCGGGTGAGGACGTCCAGCAGCGCGGAGGCGGTGACCAGCGAGGCGCCGAGCAGCGCGTCCGGCGTGAGCCGGGCGACGTCGCCGCGCCGGGTCTCGACGGTGACCCGGCTGCCGTCGGCGGCCGCCCTCGGGGAGGCGACGGCCGCGAAGTGCAGGAGGTAGGGGTCACGGTCGTGCAGGATCCAGTGCTGGGCGCCGTCCAGCCGGGGGGCCAGCCAGCGGCCCATCGAGCCGGTGCCGCAGCCCAGGTCGTGGATGGCGAACCCGCTGCGTCCGGGCAGGTTGGCGAGCCGGATCCGCAGCGGGTCGAGCAGCTCCATCGACCGGGCGGCGGCGTCGGCCGGCTCGCGCAGCTCGAGCCACTCGGGGGCGTACCGCGGCTGGTCCTCCGGTCCGACGTCCCGCAGCCGGACCGTGGGCCGTTCTCCGGCGCGCACCACCGGCCCTGCACCGGCGATGACCGCGTCGCCCGAGGTGTCGGCTGCGGTCCCCCCGTGGGACGCGGAGCCGTCACCGGGGACCAGGGACTCCACCACGGGACCAGACTCCTTCCGGACCGGCTGTGCCGGGATTCCGCCCACGCGTCGTGCCACGTCGGCCGGGGTCGCCGTCGTCTTCCTCATGCCGCCCTCCGGGGCTCGCCGGGAAGCCTGCCGAGGACGCCGGCCAGGCTCTGGGCGGTCGTCGCCCATCCGTTCAGGGCCGCCCGGCGGCCCCGCGCTGCGGCCTTCAGACGGCGTCGTACGTCGGCCTCGCCGAACCAGCCGCGCAGTTCGGCCGCGAGGGCGGCCGGGTCCTCCGGCGGGACGAGGATGCCGGGGACACCGCCGTCGGGGGCGCGTCCGACCGCCTCGGGCAGCCCGCCGACGTCCGTCGCCATGACGGGGATGCCGCGGGCGAGTGCCTCGGTGACGGCCATGCCGTAGGTCTCCGCGTAGGAGGTGAGGACCATCAGGTCGGCCGAGGCGTAGGCGGCGTCGAGTTCTGCGCCGGCCTTCGGGCCCGCCAGCTCCAGCCGGTCCTGGAGGCCGTAGCGCGCGATGAGGCCGCGCAGATGGGCCACGTACTCCGGGTCCTGGCCGAGGCCGCCCACGCACACGCAGCTCCACGGCAGGTCCCGCGCCGCGGCCAGCGCCTCGACCAGCCGGTGCTGGCCCTTGCGGGGGGTCACGGCGGCCACGCACAGCAGGCGGGAGACGCCGTCGGTGCCGGAGGCGAGGGGGGCGATGTCGGCGCCGGGGGCGGCGACGTGCACCCGTTCGGGGGCGAGGCCGTGGTGGGACACCAGGCGGCGGACCGCCCACTCGCTGGTGGCGACGACGGCGGGGACGGCCCGCAGCACCGCCCGCTCCTTGGCGTCGAGCTCGGCGGCGACCTCGGGGGCGATACCCCGCTCGTCGCCGAGCGCCAGGTGGACGAGGACGGCGAGCCGCAGCCGCTCCGCCTCGGGGGCGATGATCTCGGGTACCCCGCAGGCCACCAGGCCGTCGATGAGGACGACCGTGCCGTCGGGGAAGTCACGCAGGGTCCGGGCGAGTTCCGCGCGGGCGGCCGCCTCCGGGCGGGGCCAGGAACCGGCCACCTGGTGCTTGTGCACCTGCCAGCCGAAGCCCGGCAGGTCCAGGCACAGCCGCCGGTCGTAGGCGTTGCCACCGCTGGGGTTCGCCGGGTCGTCGACGCCGCCGGGCATCACGAACTGCACGGAGCGCAGGGACATGGGGATGATCCCGCCCATCTTGGGAAGCGCCGCCTGCGCGGGCACGTAGGCGAGCGGGGCCTGCTGCACGGCGGCCTTCTCCAGGGTCACGTCGGTCACAGCGCACGCTCGTAACTCGCCCAGGCGACGTGCGACTCGTGCAGGGTGACCGCGAGGGCGGCGATACCGCGGGCGCCCTCGCCGAGCGCGCCCTTGTGGATCCGCTCCGCGAGCCGGTCCGCGACGACCTTGGCCAGGAACTCCGTCGAGGTGTTGACCCCGGCGAAGTCGGGCTCGTTGTCGAGGTTGCGGTAGTTCAGCTCGCTGACCACCGCTCCGAGTTCCTGCGTGGCAAGCCCGATGTCGACGACGATGTTGTCGTCGTCCAGCTGCTCGCGGCGGAACGTCGCGTCCACCAGGAACGTGGCGCCGTGCAGGCGCTGCGCGGGTCCGAAGACCTCGCCGCGGAAGCTGTGGGCGATCATGATGTGATCGCGGACCGTGACACTGAACAACGGACGACCCTCCAGGTGCGGCGCGTCTGGTCCCCCGGCCGTTGGCCGCCGGGGGATGCCGTGTAGTACGGCTCTTCGGTTCCCCGTGTTCAGCCTGATCTCACTCTTTTCTCAGGTCAGGCCCTCTTGCCCGTACCCGACACGGTGGCACAGGGCCGCGATCTCGCCCGACGCGAGCTTCGGCATGACCTCCGGGAGCTCCTCGAAAGCGCTGTCTCCGGTGACGAGCGCGTCGAGCGCCGGGTCGGCCAGGAGTTCCAGGGCGAGCGCGAGCCGGTCGGCGTACGTACGGCTGGAGCGGCGGGCCGGGGAGACGGTGCCGACCTGGCTGCTGCGCACGACCAGCCGCCGGGAGTGGAAGTCCTCGCCGAGCGGGAGGGAGACCTTCCGGTCGCCGTACCAGCTCAGTTCCAGGACCGTGCCCTCGGATGCCAGCAGTTCCAGCGAACGGGTCAGGCCCTGTTCGGTGGCGCTGGCGTGCACGACGAGGTCGAGGCCGTCGCGGGCTTCGCCGGGGGTGGCGAACTCGACGCCGAGGGCGTCGGCGACCTTCGCGCGGGTGGGATCGGCGTCCACCAGCTGGACGCGGACGCCGGGGAAGCGGGCCAGCAGCGCCGCCACCGAGCAGCCCACCATGCCGCCGCCGACCACCGCGATCCGGTCGCCGACCAGCGGCGCCGCGTCCCACAGCGCGTTGACGGCCGTCTCCAGGGTGCCGGCGAGGACGGCCCGGGGCGCGGGCACCGAGTCCGGTACGACCGTGACCGCCGTGGCCGGGACGACGTAGCGCGTCTGGTGCGGATAGAGGCAGAAGACCGTGCGCCCGACCAGCGCGGCGGGCCCCCGTTCCACCACGCCGACGTTGAGGTAGCCGTACTTCACGGGTGCCGGGAAGTCGCCCTCCTGGAACGGTGCCCGCATCGCCGCGTGCTGGCTCGCGGGCACCCCGCCGCGGAAGACGAGGGTCTCCGTGCCGCGGCTGACGCCGGACCACAGCGAGCGCACCAGCACCTCGTCGTCGGCCGGGTCGGGGACGACGACGTCGCGGATCTCCCCGGTGCCCGGGGAACCGACCCAGAACGCACGAGCGGTGACGGACATCGGAATCCTCCTGAACGATCTGCGACCGGCCCACGTACCGAGGTGTGCACAGTCCGCGCACAGTACGCGGCGCTGATCATCTTTGTCATCTGGCCGGAGGAATGTGCGGTGGCCCTGAACAACACTTACGACGCAAGGCTGGTCCAGCAGGAGACCGCTGTGGGAGCGGGCGTTCAGATCCTGTTGCTGGCCCTGCTCGGCTCGGCGATCGGCCTCGGGCCGGCGGGCTGGGTGACCGGTCTCGTCTTCGCCATCGCCACCTGGGCGGTCCTGTCCCGGGCCCTGCACCGCTCCGCCCTGCGCTCGTTCGGCATGGCCAACCGGGTCACGCTCGGCCGGGCGACCCTGGTCGGCGGGGTGACCGCGCTGGTGGCCGACTCCTTCGAGAGCGCGCCGCCGGTGACGCTGCTGGTGGGTCTGACGGCCGTGGCCCTGATCCTCGACGGCGTCGACGGCAAGGTCGCCCGCCGCACCAACACCTCGACGGCCCTGGGCGCGCGGTTCGACATGGAGGTCGACGCGTTCCTGATCCTGGTGCTCAGCGTGTACGTGTCGATGGCGCTGGGCCCGTGGGTGCTGCTCATCGGCGCGATGCGCTACGTGTTCGTCGCGGCGGCCCGTGTCGCCCCCTGGCTGAACGCCCCGCTCCCGCCGAGCACCGCCCGCAAGACGGTCGCCGCGCTCCAGGGCGTGCTCCTGCTGCTGGCCGGCGCGGACCTGCTGCCCTACGCGGCCACCTTCGCCGTCGTCCTGCTCGCACTGGGTTCGCTGGTGTGGTCGTTCGGCCGGGACGTGCTGTGGCTGTGGCGGACCTCGCGCGTCGCGGCGCAGGCCCCGGTGGCGAAGGTGCTGGAACTGGTGTGACCCCGGGAGCCGTCACGGCTCCTCCTTCCCACCCCCATGGGGCAGGGCCCGGACCGGTTTCGCGGTGCGGGCCCTGCCCCATGGGTCTTCCGGCGGGACTTCCGGCCGGTCTTGCGGCAAGGCCTCGGCCGGATGAGCCGGCGGCGGCCGCCCCGCGTTCACGCCCGGCCCGGTTCACCGGCCCCCTCGCCCACCGGTCCCACGGTCATCGGCCCTCCTTCCCGCCGGTTCCCTCCTCGGCGGTCGCCGAGGGGAGCAGGGCGACGGCGGCGGCCGGTACGGCGGCCAGCAGGAGCCAGGGGACGGCCGGGGGGAGCCCGGCGTCCAGCAGGGTGCCGGCGGCGGCGCTGCCCAGCAGCACGACGAGTCCGGAGACCGAGGACAGCGCACCGGTGTACAGGCCGAGCCGTCCCTCGGCGGCCAGGTCCGGCACCCGGGCGCGGGCCGCGGGCACGACGAGCATCTGGCCGAGCGTGAGCAGCACGACGAAACCGGCCGCGGGCAGCAGCCCCGCCGCACCCGTGCGTCCGGCGGGCAGGGCGGCGGCCACCAGGGCGAACCCGGCGGCGATCAGCGCGAGTCCGGCCGCCATCGAGCGGCGCGGGTCGAGCCGCTCCCCCGCCCACCGGGTGACCGGCAGCTGCGCGGTGACCACCAGCACCGACGACAGCGCGAACAGCCAGGCCAGCGGCGCCTGCGACCCCGCCGCCCGTTCCACCTCGGCGGGCAGGGCGAGGTAGAGCTGGTTGTAGGCGAGCAGACAGGCGCCGTACGCGCCGCACAGGGCGAGGAAGCCGCGGTCACGCAGCAGCGGTGCGACGGCGCCGCGCACCGGGACCCGGGTACGGCCCGGGACGCGCCGCGGCAGGAGGAGGGCGTGGCCGGCCAGCACGAGGACGAAGACACCGGCTCCGGCGAGGCACACCGCGCGGAAGTCGACGGCGAGGAGCAGCGCGCCGAGCAGCGGTCCGACGAACGCCCCGGCCTGACCGGCGACCGTGAACAGCGCGAGCACCCGGGTGCGCGGCCTGCCGCCCGCCTTCTCGAACGCGACGGCCTGCCAGGCCACTTCGGACTCGACGGCGGGCGAGAACAGCGCGGCCGCGAACCCGATGAGCAGGACGGCCCCGACGACCGTCCAGGTCCGTTCCGCGTACCCGAGCCAGGCGAACCCGGCGACGCGCAGCGCGCACCCGGCGAGGACGACGGGCCGGATGCCGTGGCGGTCGGCCAGTGCTCCCCCGACCACGAACAGGCCCTGCTGGCTGAAGGTCCGCAGCCCCAGCACGAACCCGACCAGCCAACCCGCCATGCCGACCGCGCCGCCCAGATGCCCGGCGAGGAACGGCAGGACGGCGAAGAAGCCGACGTTGAAAGCGAGTTGAGTGGCGATCAGCAGACGGAGCAGGGGCGGGAGCGGAACCGGGGGCGCGGCGGCCCCTCGGGGACTTCGGCGCCGGAGCCGGCGCGGGGCCGGTCGCGGGTCGGGTCGCGGGGCCGGTCCCTGGGCGGGCCGGGGCGCGGGACGAGACGCCGTCATCCCGCCCCCACCGGCTCCTCGTGGACGAGCGCCCGTCCACCGGCCGCCGCCCTGTCCCTACGGCGTCCCGGTCGCCGCGGCCGAGGCCGCCGCGGTCCGCCGGCCGCCGTCACCGCGAGTGCGCCGAGGAGGGCGAGGACGGCGGCGGGGGCGAGGACGGCCCAGGGCGCGCGTTCGGCGTAGGGCTGGTTCTCCGCGAGGAGCAGGCCCCACTCGGGGGACGGTGGCTGCGCGCCGAGACCGAGGAAGCCGAGCGAGGCCAGCGCGAGGGCGACTCCGGGCAGGCGCAGCAGGGCGTGGCGGGTCACGGGCGGGAGGACGGCGGGCAGGAGTTCGCTCCTGAGCAGCTGGACGGGACCGGCGCCCAGGGCGCGGGTGGCCGTCAGATGGACGGTGGCCCGCTCCTGACTCAGCAGTGCGGAGGTGTGCGCGGCGAGCGGCGCCCAGGCCACGACGGCCACGGCCAGTGCGGGGGCGGTGGGACCGCCGCCGAGGACCGCGGTGACCAGGAGGGCGGCCAGCACGGGCGGTACGGCGTTCACGGTGTCGACGAGCGGTCCGGAGAACCGGGGCAGCAGGCCGAGCAGCACCCCGGCCGCCAGGGCGGTCAGGCTGACGGCGAGGGCGAGCAGGAGGGTGTCGAGGGCGCCGTGCGCGACCCGGGCGAGGACGTCGCGGCCGAGCGCGTCGGTGCCGAACGGGTGGGCGGCGGAGGGCGGCCGCAGCCGGGCCGAGGTGTCGAGCGCGAGCGGATCGCGGGGCAGCCCGAGGGCGATGACGGCGGCCGGCACGGCGGCGTACACGGCGGGCAGGACCCGGCGGCCGGGGGGCACCGGCCGGTGCGGGGTGGACAGGGCGCCGTCCCGCAGGGCGGGCCCGACGAGCAGCCGGGTGGCGATGCGGACGCCGAGGGTGACCACGGCCGCGAGGACGACGAGGACGAGGGTCCCCGCCTGGAGGACGGGCAGGTCCTGTGCGATCGCGGCCCGCAGGGTGGTCCGGCCGAGCCCGGGGATGTCGAAGATCTGCTCCACGGCGACCGAGCCGCCGGTCAGACCGACCACGAACAGGCCCACGTTGGGGAGCAGTCCGGGCACGCAGCGCCGCAGCGCCTTGCGCGCGACGCTGTGTCCGGGCAGTCCCCGGGCGGCCGCGGCCTGCGCCCAGGGCTCGGCGAAGGCGCCGGGCAGCTGCTCGTCCAGGAGACGCCCGAGCACCGCGCCGGCGGGCAGCCCCAGGGCGAGCGCGGGCAGTACGGTCCACTGCGGGCCGTACCAGCCGAGGGCGGGCAGCCATCCCCACTGCACGCCCACGACGGTCGCGAGCACGGAGGCGGTCAGGAACTCGGGCAGCGCGGCGAGCACGGCCGCGCCGGACCCCCCGGCGGGCCGGCCCTCCAGGCTCCGCCGTGCGCCGCGGCGGAGGGTGCGGGCGCACACGGCGGCGGCGGTGGCCACCGCGACCGCCGACGCGGCGGCCATCAGCAGCAGGGAGGCGCCCAGGGCCTCCAGGACCGTGGGGAGCACCGCGTCGCCGGAGATCCACGAGCGTCCGGCGTCCCCGCGCGGCAGCCCGGCGAGCCACCGCCCAAGCAGCGTCGACGGTCCGTCGTCGAGGTTCAGTTCGGCGCGGATACCGGCGAGGACCTCGGGTGTGGCGTCCCGTTCGGCGGACCGCGCCCTCAGTACGGTGAGCGCCGGGTCGGTGTGCGACAGCCAGGGCAGCAGCCCGATGGCGCACACCAGAGCCGCGGCCGGCACGGCACGCCACAGCAGCGTGCCCGTTCTGCTTCCCATACGGTCAGCGCCGGGTGCCGGTGCCGACGAGAGTGCGCTCGTACGGATCGAGCAGCACGCCGCCCACGTGTGCGCCGACGCCCGTGATGACGCGCTGGTGGACGAGCGGGACGACGGCGTCGGTGCCGAGGACCGCGGCCTCGGCGGCCATGACGGCGTCCTGCCGTTCGCCGGTGCCGGCCACCGCCCGCGCCTTCGCGACGGCCCGGTCGACCGCCTTGTCGCACAGCAGGGCGAGGTTGTAACCGCCGCCGCAGGTGAAGTCACTGGCGAGCAGGGAGACGGGGTCACCGGTGTCGAGGAGGCTGTTGCGGGCGCCGACGAAGGCGTCGAACTTCCCGGCGAGGGCGTCGCTCTCCAGCCGGGAGTATTCGCGCACCTCCAGCTTCACCGTGAACCCGGCCTTCTCCAGCTGCTGCTTCAGCACCTGTGCGATCTCCGGGAGTTCGGGACGGTTGTCGTAGGTGGCGAGCGTCAGAGAGGTCCGGCCGGGCGCGGCGGACCAGGTGCGCCCGGTGGGCGGGACGCGCTTGCCCGCGGCCCAGGTGACGGCGGGCCCGTAGATGCCGGCTCCGGGGTCCGCGTGCCCCTCGTGGACACCGTCGGCGAGGGCGGAGGTGTCGACGGCGGCGCGGGCGGCGGCGCGCAGGGCCGGATCCCTGAAGGCGGCCGACCTCGTGTTGAGGAGGAGGCTGGTGGTGCGGGTGGTGGCGGTCTCGCGGCGGGTGCCGGCATCGAGGCTCGCGGCCTGGGCCACGGGTATCGCCTCGGCGATGTCCACCTGCCCGGTGCGCAGGGAGTTGGCGCGGGCGGCACCGTCGGCGATGAAGCGCACGTCGATGCCGGAGGCCTGGGCCCGGCCGCCCCGGTAGTCGTCGAAGCGGTCGAGGCGGGCGGCGGTGGCGCCGGTGAGCCGGGTGATCCGGAAGGGGCCGGTGGCGGTGCCGACGGGGTCGACGGCGCCCGTCTTGGCGAAGGCCTTCGGGGCGAGCACGGCGAGGGAGGGGCTGGACAGCCGCAGGGGCAGGACCGGGTCGGGCTCGCCGGTGGTGACCCGCACGCCGTCGGCGCCCTCGGCCTTCGCGGTGAGGGTGATGCCGGAGAGGGCCGCCGGAGCCGGCCGGGCCTCGGCCGCGTGGGTGAGGGAGGCGGCGACGGCGGCGGGGGTGACGTCCGTGCCGTCCTGGAACACGGCCTCGCTCAGGGTGAACAGCCAGGTGCGGTCGTCCGCGCGGCGCCAGGAGGCGGCGAGCGCGGGGGCGGCGGCGCCGTTGCCGTCGAGGGCGGTCAGTCCCTCGGTGACGCCGA
The DNA here is from genome assembly GCF_016860545.1 of Streptomyces asoensis. Classification (NCBI taxonomy): domain Bacteria; kingdom Bacillati; phylum Actinomycetota; class Actinomycetes; order Kitasatosporales; family Streptomycetaceae; genus Streptomyces; species Streptomyces asoensis. The sequence continues at coordinate 1,411,907 of NZ_BNEB01000005.1, forward strand.
GCCGGCTGAGGAGGGTGGCGTCGGCGCCGTGGGGGGAGAGGTGCCCGGTGGGCGGGAAGGCGAGGGCGACCCGCAGCCGGGAGCCGTCACCGGCGCCCTCGCCGGCCGCGCCGTCGCCGCCCGCGGAGGAGGCGAAGCAGCCCGCCAGGAAGGGGGTGAGCAGGAGCGAGGCGAGCAGCCGGGGCGGACGGGAGCCACGGGGAGGGTGCGAACGGCGGGGGAAGCGCATGGGGTTACCGGCCTGTGGGACGACGGGGACGGGGGGCGCAGGAGCGGGCGGGGAGAGCGCCGCGGGGGTCGCCTGCGGTGAGGGAGCGGGAGGTTCCGGCGCGGGCGGGACGGGTGACGGGCCCGCGGCCGGGGCCCGCCGCGGGGACGGGGCCGGGCAGGGGGACGTCGAAGTGGACGATGCCCTGGCCGCCGGCGCCGCGGTCCCGCTCGTCGAGCACGACGGTGCCGAGTGACCGCCAGAACGCCTCGGCCCCTTCCACGGACGGATCCGTGTGCAGGTAGACGGCCCGGTAGCCGCCGTCCGCCGCCGCGAAGGCCAGGAGTTCGGCGACCAGCCGCCGGGCCAGACCGCGCCGCCGGTGTTCCGCACGGACGTAGACCCGGCGCAGCTGTGCGGTTGCTCCGGAGGGATACCGCTCGGCGACCGCTCGCGGGTTCGGCGGGTGTGCGGGCCCCCGGGAGTCCAGGGCGGCCGTGGCGACGACCTCGCCGTCCTCGCCGTCGAGCGCGACCAGCAGGAGGTGGCGGTCGGGGGCGAGGTAGGCGGTGGCCGGGTCGACGATGTCGCCGTGCCAGCGCGGCACGTAGCCGGTGGCGAAGTCCCGGTAGACGGTGTCCAGCATGACGGCGCGTGCGCCGTCCAGGTCCTCGGGGCCCGCGGGCCTGATGCAGTAGTCATGCACTTGCACATCATATGCAGCAAGCGCCAAAGGTTGATCACTTGACCACCCCTCCCGGATTTGACAGAGATCACCGTGCGCCCCTAAATCTAGCGACATGACATTCATTTTCAACAAGGGGGTGTGGTGATGCGCGTCGCATTCGTCGGCAAGGGCGGCAGCGGCAAGACGACTCTCTCGGCCCTGTTCGCCGGGCAGTTGGCGCGCTCCGGCGCACCGGTCCTCGCCGTGGACGGCGACATCAACCAGCACCTGTCCGAGGCCCTGGACCCCACGGCGGGGCCGACGGCCTTCGGCGCTCCGCCCCTGGCCGCCCATCTGGGTGACATCAAGGACCTGCTGCGCGGCACCAACGAGCGCATCACCTCCCGCGAGGCGATGGTCAAGACGACCCCGCCGGGGCGCGGCTCGCGGCTGCTGCGCCTGCTGGGCGACGACGAACTCCACGCCCGCCACGTCCAGCGGGTCGGTGACGTGCCGCTGATGGTGACGGGCGCGTTCGACGAGAACGACCTCGGCGTGTCCTGCTACCACTCCAAGCTGGGCGCGGTGGAGCTCTACCTGAATCACCTGGTGGACGGCCCCGGCGAGTATCTGGTGATGGACATGACGGCCGGCGCCGACGCCTTCGCCTCCGGCCTCTTCACCCGCTTCGACATGACGTTCCTGGTGGCCGAACCCACCCGCAGGGGCGTCTCCGTCTACCGCCAGTACCGGGACCACGCACGGGAGTTCGGCATCCCCCTCGCCGTGGTCGGCAACAAGGTGACCGGCGAGGACGACCTGCTGTTCCTCAAGGAGGAGGTGGGCGACGACCTGCTCACCCACCTCGTCCTGTCTCCCTGGGTCCGCTCCGCCGAACGGGGCAGCCCACGCGGCGAACTGGAGGAACCCAACCGCCACGCCCTGCGCGTCCTGCGCGAGACGGTCGACGCCCGCGAGCAGGACCGGCCGCGGCTGCACCGCCACGCCGTGGAGTTCCATCTGCGCAACGCCCGGGCCTGGGCGGACGAGGCCACGGGCCAGGACCTGGCGGCGCAGGTCGACCCGGACTTCGTCCCGGGCCCGGTCCGGCCCTCCTGAGCGCCCCCGCCCCCCCTTCACACCGCCGGACGCCCCTCCTCCCTCTCCGGGGCTCCGTCTCCTCCCCCACCCTCCACAGGAACAGGACACCCATGTCTCTCGACGTCTCCCCCGAGCTCCTCTCCGCGGCCGAAGCCGGTCCCGTCCGCGAGGAGGACTTCGTGGACACGGTCCGCACCTCGCTCCCCTACGCCTACGACCTCGTGGCCGCCCTCGCGGCGGAACTGAAGGGCGGCACCGCCGAGTTCACCGACAACCGGACCCCGCCGCCGTCGGAACGGGAGCGCGGCCAGCTCCTGCGCGCCCTCGCCAGCGATGCCATCAGGAGCAGCCTGGAGCGCCACTTCGGCGTGACCCTGGCCTTCCAGAACTGCCACCGCGTCGCGGCCTTCCGCCCCGGCGCCCGGGACGGCGAGACCTACCGTCGCTTCACCTCCACGCGGGCGCAGGTCCTCAACCAGTCGGCGGAGCTGCGGGACTGCTGACAGCGGCGGACCGGGCGGGTGGCTCACCGGCGGGGGCGAGCGCCGTGCGTGAGGGGCAGGCGGGTCAGCCCTTCTGCTCCACCCGCACCCAGTCCACCTCGGCCCGCACTCCCCCGCCCGCGATCCGGTCCACGCTCGGCTGCGGGAGCCCCCAGTACGGGGTCGTCACATGGTTCCAGCCGGCCGGGTAGGCGCCGCCGAGGGCGAGGTCGAGGATCACGTACTGGTCGTGGCCGTAGACCCACTGGCCGCGGGTGGACTCGAGGACGTTGCGGGTCGTCTCCTGGACCAGGCGGCCGTCGACCTGGAACCGCATGGCCGTCGGGGTCCATTCCACGGCGTACGTGTGCCAGTCGTCGGCCCGGCCGCCGTTCGGGTAGGTCTGCCGGGCTCCGATGTTGCCGTCCGCCGAGTAGCCGGGGCCGTGCAGGGCGGAGCTGGTCCAGTCGGCGTAGCCGATGTTCTCCATGATGTCGGTCTCGCCGGAGGCCGGCCAGGACACCGAAGGGTCGTCGACATCGCTGCCCAGCAGCCAGAAGGCGGGCCAGAACCCGTCACCGACGGGCAGCTTCATCCGGGCGCTGACCCGCCCGTAGGTGAAGTCGAACCTGGTGTGGGTGTCCACCCGGCCGGAGGTGAAGTCGTAGGTGCCGCCGCCCGCGCGGGTGCAGCCCTTGCAGTACCCGGCCCGCAGGACGAGCGCGCCGTTCTCGGTGCGCACGGTGTCCGTCGAGTCGACGTACGCCTGTGCCTCGCCGTTGACGGAGCCCATCTCCGTCCCGGTGCGCACGACCCGCCACTTGGAGCGGTCGAGGGACGCGGTGGTGAAGTCGTCGAAGAACGTCGTGCGGTACGTGCCCTGCTGCTCGCCCGGCACGGCCGGGTAGGCCGCCCGGGCGCTGCCGCCGGTGCCCCAGACCTCGAACTCGTAGAGGGAGTAGCCGAAATGCGCCGTGGCGGGCGCGGGGTTGTAGAACGACCGGCGTTCCGTGCCGAGCATCCGGACGTAGCGGCCGGTGGCCGGCTGGGGCAGTCGCACGCTGTCGTGCACGCCGGTCGCCTCGGCGGGGGACTTCACGTTCGCCCGGCGCGCGGCGACCTCGGCGGCCGACGGCTGGTACACCGTGCGCCAGGTGCGGTTGTCGTCGGAGACCTGGAGCCGGTAGTCGACGGCGTAGGCCGCCTCCCAGTACAGCTCGACCGTGTCGATCACCGAGGCCGCGCCGAGGTCGACGGCGACCCAGCGGTCCGCGTTCCAGTCGCTCGACCAACGGGTGGCATCGGCCTTCAGGTCGGCGGGGTGACCGCCGTCGGTGACGAACGCCGGTGAGTTGCCCGCGTGCTGGTAGTAGTTCGTGTAGGCCGGGTGGTTCAGGGCGAGGTTGGAGCGCACGGTGGCGGCGGGGGCGGGCTCGCCGCCGTAGACCTTGAAGGAGTACAGCGAGTAGCCGTAGGGCGTGGCACGCTCCAGGCCCCGCAGCCGTACGTACCGGCCCGTCACCTCCTGGGGGTAGGTGTGCGCCGTGACGGAGCCTCCCGTGCCGGCGGTCTCGGTGTAGAAGGGCGTCCAGTCGGAGCCGTTCCCCGACACCTCCAGGACGTAGCGCTTGCCGTAGGCGGCCTCCCAGTCCAGGACGACGCGGTCCACGCGCAGGGTCGTGCCGAGGTCCAGGCGTATCCAGGCGCCGTCGGCGAAGTCGCTGGACCAGCGGGTGGCGCCGTTCCCGTCGAAGGCGAGGCCGGGGGCGGTACCGCCGTTCTCACTGCCGGACGCGGTGACGGCGGCCGGGTTCGCGGCGTACGCGGCGGCGGCGCGGTCGGTGTCCCAGGCGGTCGCGTCGGCGGCGGACACCGCGGACGGCGACGCGAGGGCCGGACCCGCGCCCAGCAGCGCCAGGGCCGCCACGGCCGTCAGGAGTGTGCGGGGCGTGCGAGCGGTGCGTGCTGACATGCGGCTCTCCTCGGGGAAACGGACGGTAGGGACAGGCCTGGCAGGACTGTCAGGTGCATGACATTCATAGAGGGAGGGGCGCGGCGGGCGCGCGCTCCCGCACCCACGCCCGCCGCGCCCCGGTCTCTCAGGCGGCCTTCGCCACCCCCTCGCGGTGACGGCGGATGATGTCCGCGTAGTGGCGGCCCGTGCCCTTGATCGTCCGCGCCTGGGTCCGGTAGTCGACGTGGACGAGACCGAACCGCTTGTCGTAGCCGTACGCCCACTCGAAGTTGTCCAGCAGCGACCAGGCGAAGTAGCCGGCCAGGGGGGCACCCTTGCGGGCGGCGGAGGCGCAGGCCGCGAGGTGACCGCTCAGATAGGCCTGGCGCTCGGGGTCGTCGACCGTGCCGTCGGGGCGGACGACGTCCGGGTAGGCCGACCCGTTCTCCGTGACGTACAGACGGCGGGCGCCGTACTCGTCGGTCAGGCGCAGCAGCAGCGTCTCGATGCCGCTCGGGTCGACCTCCCAGTCCATGCCGGTGCGCGGGACTCCGGACCGGCGCACGGAACGGGCGTGCGGCGCCGGACCGTCGGGGTCGTCGCTCACCCAGGCCGGGAAGTAGTAGTTCAGGCCCAGCCAGTCCAGCGGTGCGGCGATCGTGGCCAGGTCGCCCTCGCGCTCGGGGAGTTCGACGCCGTACACCTCGCGCATGTCGGAGGGGAAGCCGCGGCCGTGCACCGGGTCCAGCCACCAGCGGTTGGTGTGGCCGTCCATGCGGGCGGCGGCGGCCAGGTCCTCGGGGCGGTCGGACGCCGGGTGGACGGTGGAGAGGTTGTTGACGATGCCGATCCCGGCCCGCGGGACGGCCGCCCGGATCGCCTGGACGGCGAGTCCGTGACCGAGGAGCAGGTGGTAGGAGGCGCGGACGGCGGCCGTCAGGTCGGTCAGCCCGGGGGCCATCGTGCCCTCGAGGTGGCCGATCCAGGCCGAGCACAGCGGTTCGTTGAGGGTGGCCCAGTGGGTGACCCGGTCGCCGAGCCGCTCGGCGACGACCGCGGCGTACGCGGCGAAGTGCTCGGCGGTGTCGCGCTCGGGCCAGCCTCCGCGGTCCTGGAGCACCTGGGGCAGGTCCCAGTGGTAGAGCGTGACGGAGGGCGTGATGCCCGCCGCCAGCAGGCCGTCGATCAACCGGTCGTAGAAGTCCAGGCCCTTGGGGTTGGGCGGTCCGTCGCCGCCCGGCACCACACGGGGCCACGACAGCGACAACCGGTAGGCGTTGGCGCCGAGTTCACGCATCAGGCCGATGTCCTCGGGCCAGCGGTGGTAGTGGTCGCAGGCGGTGTCGCCGTGGTCGTCGCCCGCGATCTTCCCGGGGGTGTGCGAGAAGGTGTCCCAGATCGACGGCGAACGGCCGTCCTCCGCCACGGCTCCCTCGATCTGGTACGCCGAGGTGGCGGTCCCCCACAGGAAGTCCTGGGGCAGGGCGGCGAGGTCGATGGTCACTGAAGTCCTTTCGGGGTCCTGGTGGGTGCTCACTTCACGGCTCCGGCCGTCAGTCCGGCGACGAGATAGCGCTGGAGCAGCAGGAAGCCGGCCACCACGGGCACGCTGACGACCAGCGAAGCGGCCATGATCTGGTTCCAGTACACGTCGTTGAGGGTGGAGTAGCCCTGGAGTCCGACGGCGAGCGTGCGGGTGGTCTCGTTGGTCATGACGGAGGCGAACAGCACTTCGCCCCACGCGGTCATGAAGGCGTAGACGGCCACCGCCACGATGCCCGGGATCGCCGCCGGGACGACGATCCTGAACAGCGCGCCGAGCGGTCCGCAGCCGTCGACCAGCGCGGCTTCGTCGAGATCGCGCGGGACCGAGTCGAAGTACCCGATCAGCATCCAGATGGAGAAGGGCAGGGAGAACGTCAGATACGTCAGGATCAGTCCGCCGCGCGAGCCGAAGAGCGCGATGCCGGTGGCGTTGCCGATGTTGACGTAGAGCAGGAACAGCGGGAGGAGGAAGAGGATGCCGGGGAACATCTGCGTCGACAGGACGGTCACCGTGAAGACCCGTTTGCCGCGGAAGTCGTAGCGGCTCACCGCGTAGGCGCTGAACACGGCGATCACGACCGAGCAGACTGTCGCCGCACCCGCCACGATCAGCGAGTTGACGAAGTAGCGGGCGAGCGGGACGGTCGACCAGATGTCGATGTACGGGCGGACGGTCAGGCCGCTGGGCAGCCAGCGGAACTTCCCCGTGACGTCCGCGAGGGGCTTCAGCGAGCTGGAGACCATCACGTAGACCGGCAGCAGGACGAAGCCGGTCAGCAGGGTGAGGAAGATCCGCCGGGACCACAGGAACGAACCCGGTGGTGACATGGGTGAGTTATCGCGCACGGGAGGTCCTCCGTCCGCGCGAGGTGACGGCGAGGTAGACGCCCGTCACGGCCAGCAGGAAGAGGAGCAGCAGGACCGACATCGCCGAGCCCGTGCCGAAGTTCCAGGTCACGAAGGACGCCTGGTAGATGTGGACCGAGATGAGGTCCGCGGCCTCGGGGGCTGCCCTGCCGAACAGGACGAACGGCGTGTTGAAGTCGTTGAAGGTCCACAGGAACAGGACGAGGATCAGCACCTGGTTGACCGCGCCCAGGGACGGCAGGGTGATGCGGCGGATCTGCTGCCACATGCCCGCGCCGTCCAGCGCGGCCGCCTCGTACAGCTCGCGCGGGATGTTCTGGAGGCCGGCCATGACGATGAGGAAGGCGAAGGGCCAGCCCTTCCACACCGACACGGTGAGCAGGGCGTAGAAGCTGTTGTCGCCGATCAGCCAGAAGGAGGGCTCGTCGGTGAGGTGCAGCTGGTCGTGCAGGACGTGGTTCACCAGGCCGTTGTCGTGCTGGAACATGAACACCCAGGTGATCACGGCCGCGTAGACCGGCAGCGCGTACGGGACCAGGAAGAGCGCCCGCAGCAGCCCCCGTCCGCGGAAGGTGTCCTGCATGAAGATCGCCGCCGCCGTGCCGATAAGCCAGCACAGGCCGACCGAGAGCAGGGTGAAGCCGACGGTGACGAAGAACGAGTGGAGCAACGCCTCGCCCACGGGGGCGTCGAAGTCCACCGAGACGCGGTAGTTGTCGAGGCCGGACCAGGGGGCCGTGCCCCAGTCGCGGATGTAGAACTGGGTGAGCTCCTTGAAGCTCATCACGATGCCGATCACCATCGGCACCAGATGGACGAGGAGTTCCAGGACCAGGGCGGGCAGGAGCAGCAGGTAGGGCAGTCCGATCCGGCGGATCCGGCCCGGGCGCGGGCGCGGGCTCGGATCCTTCCTCCCGGCGTCGGGGTGTACGCGAGGTGTGCCGGCCTCGGCTGTGGTGGTCATCTGGCTCACTTCGTCGGCGTCACTTCGTCGGCATCTGCTGCTGGGCCTTGGCGAGCCTGGCCTTCACCGACGCGGTGGTCACCGGCCGGCCGGCGGCCGCGTCGGCGAACAGTTCCTTGACGGCCGTGCCGACCGTGGTCTCGAACTGGGACTCGTCGGCGACCTGCGGCAGCGCGGCCGCGCTCTTGGCCAGGGTGTCCTTCAGGACGGCGTTCGACGGGGAGTTGAAGGCGGTGTCCGACTGGGCGGTGGCGACCGGCGGGATGGTGCTGTAGGCCGTGTTGAGGATCTTCTGCTCCTCGTCGCCGGTCATGAACTTCACGAACTTCGTCGCGCCGTCCAGGTTGTCGGTGTTCTTGAAGACCGCCAGGTTGATGCCGGCGACCATCGAGTTGGTCCGCGCCCCGGTGCCGGGGACGCCGGACTGCACGGGCACGGGCGCGATGCCGTACCGGTCCTCGCTCATTCCCTGGGACTTGAGGTTGGACGACGCGGACTGCCACAGCAGCATCGCGGTCCGGCCCTTGGCGAAGTCGCTGACGGACTGGTTCTGCGCGTACTCGGCGTTGCCCTGCGGGATCACCTTGTCCTTGGCCATCAGGTCGACGTACTGCTTGACCGCGGCGACGGCGCCCTCGGAGGTGAAGTCGGGCTTGCCGTCGGCGGTGAAGAAGTCGGCGCCGTGCTGCTTGGCGAAGACGAAGGTGTGGTGGATGTTCTCCGAGACGTTCGCGCCCTCGGCGCCCAGCACCTGCTTGCCCTTGGCCTGGATCTTCTTGCCGTCGGCGACCAGCTCGGCCCAGGTGGCCGGGGGCCTGCTGATGCCCGCGTCGGCGAATATCGCCTTGTTGTAGTAGAGGGCGTACGCCATCGAGTACAGGGGCACCGCCGCCGGGTCCTTGCCCTGGGCACCGGTCGAGCCGAGCGCGGAGGCCACGAAGCGGTCCTTGCCGCCGATCTTGGCGAAGTTGGCGTCGTCCCAGGGCAGCAGCGCGCCGGTGGCCTGGAGCGAGGCGGACCAGGTGTTGCCGATGTTGAGGACGTCGGGGCCCTGACCGGACGTGGTGGCGGTGAGGATCCGGTTGAGCAGGTCCGACCAGGGGACGACCTCGAGCTTCACCTTGATCCCCGTCTGCTTCTCGAACTTGTCGAGCTCCGGCTGGAGGACCTTCTTGTCCACCTCGATGCTCGCGCCCTGGTTCGAGGCCCAGTACGTCAGGGTCTTGGGCGAGTCGTTGGAGCCCCCGCCGTCCGTCGAGCTTCCGCCTCCGCAGGCCGTGGCCGCGAGGGCGAGTGACATGACGACGGCTCCTGTGGCCGCGGCTCGGATGGTGCGCATGGGTCGGCTCCCGGTGTCATCAGGGCTTAATTTAGGACGTGAGTTAATCCCCGGAACGCGAGCACGTCAAGAGTTGCGGCACGGTCCGGGCAACTCCGGTCGCACCACTTGACGCGCACGTTCGGGTAGTTGAAGCATTCAGCGCTGAGAGAGCGCTCTCAAGCCAGCAACCGTTCACTTCCTTAAATCAGCCGTTCACACCTCGAGCGGCCTGGACCGAGGAGAGCCGCCCATGCCCGACACCCCGCCGCCCGGGACGCCCGCCGTGCGCCGCAGAGCAGTCCTCGCCGCCGCGACGGCCGCCGCCGTCCCCGTCCTCACCGCGGCCGCCGTCACGCCGGCCTCCGCGGCGCCGCCCTCCGCCACTGCGGCTTCCGGTGCTCCGGCCGCCACTGCGGCTTCCGGTGCTCCGGCCGCCGCAGCGGCGCACGGCAAGCGGCCGCGTGCCCTTCCGGGCGGCGGTGACCTCGGCCCGAACGTCCTGGTCTTCGACCCGTCGACGCCGGACATCCAGGCCCGGCTGGACGCGGTGTTCCGGCAGCAGGAGTCCGCCCAGTTCGGCACCGGACGGTACGCGTTGCTGTTCCGGCCCGGGACGTACCACGGTCTCAACGCCCAACTCGGCTTCTACACCTCGATCGCGGGCCTCGGCCTCTCCCCCGACGACACGACCGTCCACGGGGACGTGACCGTGGACGCCGGCTGGTTCGGCGGCAACGCCACCCAGAACTTCTGGCGTTCCGCGGAGAACCTCGCGCTCGTGCCGGCGAGCGGCACCAACCGGTGGGCGGTCGCCCAGGCGGCGCCGTTCCGCCGGATGCACGTACACGGCGGTCTCGACCTCGCGCCGTCCGGCTACGGCTGGGCGAGCGGCGGCTACATCGCCGACAGCCGTATCGAGGGCCAGGTCGGCCCGTACTCGCAGCAGCAGTGGTACACCCGCGACAGCGCGATCGGCAGTTGGCTCAACGGCGTGTGGAACATGGTGTTCTCCGGGGTCGAGGGCGCCCCCGCGCAGAGCTTCCCCGCCCCGCCGTACACCACGCTCGACACGACACCGGTCTCCCGGGAGAAGCCGTTCCTGTACGTCGACGGCCGCGGCGGCTTCCGGGTGTTCCTGCCGGCGAAGCGGACAGGCGCCCGCGGGGTCACGTGGGGCAAGGGCACCCCGCGCGGCAGTTCGCTGCCCCTGTCGCGGTTCTACGTCGCCCGGCCGGGAGTGTCCGCGGCCACGCTCAACCAGGCGCTCGCGCAGGGCCTCCACCTGCTGCTGACGCCCGGCGTCTACCATCTCGACCGGCCGGTCCGGGTGAACAGGGCGGGCACGGTCGTCCTCGGGCTCGGGTACGCCACCCTGATCCCCGACAACGGCGTCACCGCGCTGAAGGTGGCCGACGTCGACGGGGTCCGCCTCGCGGGCTTCCTCGTCGACGCGGGACCGGTCAACTCCAGGACCCTGCTGGAGATCGGTCCGCCCGGGGCACGGCGCGACCACAGCGCCGACCCGACCACCGTCCAGGACGTGTTCGTCCGGATCGGCGGGGCCGGCGCCGGACGGGCCACCACCAGCATGGTGGTCAACAACCGTCACACGATCGTCGACCACACCTGGGTCTGGCGCGCCGACCACGGGGAGGGCGTCGGGTGGGAGACCAACCGGGCCGACTACGGGGTCGTCGTCAACGGTGACGACGTGCTGGCCACGGGCCTGTTCGTGGAGCACTTCAACAAGTACGACGTGCAGTGGAACGGACAGCGCGGCCGCACGATCTTCTTCCAGAACGAGAAGGCCTACGACGCGCCGGACCAGGCCGCGATCCAGAACGGCCCGGTCAAGGGGTACGCCGCGTACAAGGTCGGCGCGGGCGTCACCACGCACGAGGGCTGGGGACTCGGCAGCTACTGCTTCTACAACGTCGACCCGACGATCGTCCAGCACCACGGGTTCGCCGCCCCGGACGTGCCGGGGGTGAAGTTCCACGACCTGCTGGTGGTCTCGCTGGGCGGCCAGGGCCAGTACGAGCACGTGATCAACGACCTCGGGGCCCCGACCTCCGGCACCTCCACGGTCCCCTCGACCGTGGTGTCCTACCCCTGACCCGTCCACCGGCCCGCCGCCCTCGGTGAGGTCCCCGACGGCCACGGGGGCCATGCCGTGGCCGGGGCCCGAGGGCCGGAATCCCCGCGCCCGCAAGCACGGCCACGGGCCCACCCGTCCGCACGGAGCGACGGGCGGGTCCGAGGCTCGACCGACGCCTTCGTGAGTACCGGGCCGCGGCCCCTGGACCTCGGGGGCCGGTCCCCGGGACCGCGGGCCCGCCGCCCGTCCGCGCGAGGCGACGGGCGCACCCGCTGCCTGCCCTACGACCGGCTGTGGACCGGGTCGGGGACCTGCGACCCGGGACCCACGGGTCCGGGCGCCGGCCGGACCCGGCCCGGAATCTGCGCCCTGGCCCGTCAACACGGAGCGACGGGCAGGGCCGTGGCTCGGCCGACACCTCCGTGACGCCGGGCACCGGCCCTGGGCCTGCACCCCGACCCCGCGGGTCCGCCCGTCGGCAAGAAGTGACCGCCGGGCCCATGGCCTCCGGGGTCGGAGACCGTGAGCACGGCCGCCCTCCCTCGGCCGTGCGGGGCCGTGGGGCGGCGGAGCGGGGCTAGCGGGGCGTCACCGGTGTCGGGGCCGGGGCGTAGCCCGTCGGGCGGACCGAGAAGGTGCCCCGGCCCTGCGTCCGGCTGCGCAACCGGGTCGCATAGCCGAACAGTTCGGCCAGCGGCACGGTCGCGGTGACCACCGCCGAGCCGCCGCGGACGGCCGAGTCGGTGACCCGGCCGCGCCGGGCGGCCAGGTCACCGAGGACCCCGCCGACGGCGTCCTCGGGGACGGTGACCGCGACCTCGACGACGGGTTCCAGCAGGACCATCGCACAGGCGCGCAGCGCCTCTCGCAGCCCGAGCCGGCCGGCCGTGCGGAAGGCCGTCTCGGAGGAGTCCCTCACATGGGTCGCCCCGTCCGTCAGGGTGACCCGCAACCCGGTGACCGGATGGCCGCCGATGGGTCCTTCGGCGAGGGCGTCCCGGCAGCCGGCCTCGACCGCGCGGACGTACTCGTGCGGCACCCGGCCCCCGACGACGGTGGACCGGAAGGCGAACCCGGCCGCCGCGCCGTCTCCCGCCTCGTCCGCGCCGAGCGGCTCGACGTCGAGGACGACATGCGCGAACTGGCCTGCTCCGCCGTCCTGTTTGACGTGCCGGAAGACCGCGCCGGACACGCCGCGGCCGACCGTCTCGCGGTAGGTCACCCTGGGGCGGCCCACCTGGACGTCCAGGCCGAGACCGCGGCGGATCTTCTCCACCGCGACCTCCAGGTGCAGTTCACCCATGCCCGACAGCACGGTCTGACCGGTCTCCGGGTCGGTCCGGACGACGAGCGACGGATCCTCCTCCGCCAGCCGGGCCAGGGCCACGGCCAGCCGGTCGGTGTCCCCGCCGGTGCGCGCCTCGACCGCGACGGAGACCACGGGCGTGGCGACGCCGGGCGGTTCGAGGACGACGGGTGCGTCCGGCGCGCTGAGGGTCGAGCCCGCACGGGCCGACTTCAGCCCGACCACGGCCACGATGTCCCCGGCGACCGCGCGCTCCAGCCCGGCGTGCCGGTCGGCCTGCACCCGCAGGATCCGGCCGATCCGCTCGGTGCGTCCCGCGCCCGAGTCCCATACCGCGTCTCCCTTCCCGATCGTGCCCGAGTACACCCGCAGATGGGTGAGACGGCCGGTCGCCGTGGCGGTGACCTTGAACGCGAGGGCGGCGAACGGCGCGGACGGGTCGGCCGTCCGCTCCTCACCGCCGGGCACACCGCCCGCAGCCCCAGACACACCGCGTACAGGCGGCACGTCCAGCGGGGACGGCAGATAGGCGACGACGGCGTCGAGCAGCGGTTCGACGCCGCGGTTGCGGTAGGCCGAACCGCACAGCACGACCACGCCGTCGCCCGTCCGGGTCAGGTCGCGCAGGGCGGCCGCCAGGGTCCCGGCGGAGAGGGTCTCCCGGTCGCAGAACTCCTCCAGGGCGGCCGGATGCCGCTCCGCGACGGTCTCCTCCAGCAGCCGGCGCCGCCGCAGGGCTTCCGCCAGAAGGTCGTCCGGGACGTCATCCTCGACGGCCGCGTCGCTGCCGTCGCTCCAGGTCAGCGCGCGCATCCTCAGCAGGTCGACGACGCCGGTGAAGCCGTCCTCCGCGCCGATCGGCAGGTGGACGACCAGCGGAACCGGATGGAGGCGGTCACGGATCGACGCCACCGCGGTGTCGAGGTCGGCGCCCACCCGGTCCAGCTTGTTGACGAACGCGATCCGCGGCACGCCGTGCCGGTCCGCCTGACGCCACACGGACTCGCTCTGCGGCTCCACGCCGGCGACGGCGTCGAAGACGGCGACCGCGCCGTCGAGCACCCGCAGGGACCGTTCGACCTCGTCGGCGAAGTCGACGTGCCCGGGGGTGTCGATCAGGTTGATGCGGTGCCCCGCCCACTCGCAGCTGACGGCCGCGGCGAAGATGGTGATGCCACGGTCGCGCTCCTGGGGGTCGAAGTCGGTGACGGTCGTGCCGTCATGGACCTCGCCGCGCTTGTGCGTGGTCCCGGTGGCGTACAGGATCCGTTCGGTGACGGTGGTCTTGCCCGCGTCGACGTGGGCGAGGATGCCCAGGTTGCGCACGGTGGAGAGCTGACGGTCGAGGTTGTTGCGCACGGCCCTTGGCCTTTCGGGGTGTTGCGGGAACGGGCGGCGCGATTTCCCGGACGAGGTCGTGACACGTGACGGACGCCGGCGTGCAGTCGGCGTCGGTGCGCCGCGCAGGGCGACGCACCAGGTCACGGGTGGGTCTGCTGTGGTCGGACCTTCGTCAGGAGGCCCGGTGCCGGCCGCGCAGCGAGCACCGGACGGACGAAGACACGAGGATCACCTCGTAGCGGGACCGGGGAGCGACGGCAGCGGTGTGGTCACGCATGGCCGGGCTCCCCTCGTTCGTCTCGGTACGCGCCGCCCCACTCGTGGGCCGCGCTCGGTGACGGCGAGTGTAGGGGCGCCGGCGCGGGCACCGCACATGATTTTGTCGCACCCGCGCCGGGGGTGTCCCCGGGCGCGGCGGCGGACACGGGGTGCACGGCGGCGGGCGCGGGGTGCGCGCCGCCTGGCGGGCGGATCACACGGGCGTGGTCCGCGCCGCCGGGTAGAACTCCTCGCGTACCCGCCGCAGCCAGGCGTCCGCCGCCGTCTCGTCGGGCTGTTCGGGCAGCACGCTGCGGGTCCCGGCGAACGCCTCCTCGAAGCCGCGCAGCAGCGGCAGCGCGGCCTCGGGGTCGTCGGCGACCTGCTCACCGAACCTGTGGTAGCTCTCCGGGTCGTCGACGCGGATCGTCAACCGCCCGGTGGAGTACAGCTCGTAGCCCTGGGTGCACAGCCGCTTGAGGTGGCGGGCGTTCTTGGCGATCCGGCCGCGGGTGTCCTCGGAGGGGGTGCCGCCGGTGCGGTTCTGGAGCTTGCGGAACTGCTGGGTGGCGTAACCGAGGTAGGCGTCGCGCACCCGACGGGCGCTGAGCAGCGTCTCGCGCAGGGCGATGAGTTCGTCGCCGAGCGGGGTGCGGACCTCGTACAACTCGTCGGGCAGCCAGACGAGTTCCATCACCGTGGGGTTGCCGCCGAGGGCGAGCCTGCACCACTTGGCCGCCTCGTGCAGGGTGCGGTCGGGCGCCGTGCTGACGTACGACTCCTTCGGCTGGTGCAGCCCGTGCAGTTGCTCGGTGGGGGCGGCGAACATGCCGAGGCGGTCCACGTCGGAGCCTTCGCGCGCGAGTCCGTAGGCGGTCGAGCCGACAATGCCGGACAGCAGGATGTTGGTGACGGTCACAGGTGCCCCCGGTCGTTCCCTGGTGCTGGTCCCGCCCCCGACGGCCGGGTGGCGGGACCGCCATGATGCCCCGGCCGGGGCCCGCACGACCTCGCATTTTCCCGGGTCGGCCCCGGGTCGGCCTTCTTTTCGGCATCGGCGCCATGTGACATATTACTGTCGTGACCAAGCGATCCTGTGGTGACGTCGTGGTCGTCGGTGCCGGCATGGTGGGCGCCGCCTGCGCCCTGTACGCGGCCCGAGCAGGGCTGGACGTGATCCTGGTCGACCGGGGTCCGGTGGCCGGGGGCACGACCGGCGCCGGTGAGGGCAACCTGCTCGTGTCCGACAAGGAGCCCGGGCCGGAACTCCGACTCGCCCTGCTGTCGGCCCGGTTGTGGGGCGAGCTCGCCGAGGAGACGGGTCCGGCCGTCGAGTACGAGGCCAAGGGCGGGCTCGTCGTCGCCGCCACGCCCGAGGCGCTCGGCTCCCTCACCGGTCTCGCGGCCGGACAGCGCGCGGCCGGGGTGACGGCCGTACCGGTCGGCGCCGACGAACTCCACGACCTGGAGCCGGACCTGGCGCGGGGCCTCGCGGGCGGTGTGCTGTATCCGCAGGACGCCCAGGTCATGCCGACGCTGGCCGCGGCCCGTCTCGTCCGGGCGAGCGGCGCGCGCCTGGAGACCGGCCGCACGGTGACGCGGGTGCTGCGCGACACCACCGGCGCGGTGCGGGGCGTCCGCACGGACCGCGGCGACATCCTCGCCCCGGCCGTGGTGAACGCGGCGGGGACCTGGGGTGCCGAGGTCGCCGCGCTGGCCGGGGTCGGGCTGCCCGTGCTCCCGCGCCGGGGCTTCGTCCTGGTCACCGAGCCGCTGCCGCGCCGGATCCGGCACAAGGTGTACGCCGCCGACTACGTGGCCGACGTGGCGAGCGATTCCGCCGCGTTGCAGACCTCACCGGTCGTCGAGGGGACCGCGGCCGGACCGGTGCTGATCGGCGCGAGCCGTGAGCGGGTGGGTTTCGACCGGTCCTTCTCCCTGCCGGTCGTGCGGGCGCTGGCGGCGGGCGCGACCCGCCTCTTTCCCTTCCTGGCCCGGGTCCGGGCCATGCGCACGTACCTCGGCTTCCGCCCGTACCTGCCCGACCATCTCCCGGCCGTGGGACCCGATCCCCGGGTGCCGGGGCTCTTCCACGCCTGCGGGCACGAGGGTGCGGGCATCGGGCTCGCGACCGGCACCGGCCACCTCATCGCGCAGGTCCTCGCCGGCGAGCGCCCGGACCTCGACCTGACACCGCTGCGGCCCGACCGCTTCGACGACGACCGCCATGACGAGGAGGACACCCCGTGAATCCGCGCGAGCCGCTCCGGGACCACCCCGGCGACCCGTTCACCCTCACCTTCGACGGCCGGGAGATCGAGGCACTGCCCGGGCAGACGATCGCCGCCGCGCTGTGGACGTCCGGCGTCACGGCCTGGCGCACCACCCGGGGTTCGGGGCGGGCGCGCGGCGTCTTCTGCGGGATCGGCGTGTGCTTCGACTGCCTGGTCACCGTCGACGGCCGTCCCGGCCGACGCGCCTGCCTGGTGCCGGCGGTGCCGGGCGCCGAGGTCCGCACCCAGCACGGGACGGGTCACGATGACTGAGGACCGTCCGGTACTCGCGGTGATCGGCGCGGGCCCGGCCGGCCTCGCCGCCGCCCTGGCGGCCGCCGCGCACGGCGTACAGGTGGTGCTGGTCGACTCCGAGCCCGGGCCGGGCGGACAGTTCCACCGGCAGCCCGCACCGGGAACGGCCGCCCGGCGCCCACCGGCCCTCCGCCACCGGTCGCGCACCTGGGAGCGACTGCGCGCCGGGCTCGACGCCCAGCTCGGCATCGGCCGGGTCACGTACCTGAGTGACCGTCATGTGTGGTGCGTGGAACGGGCTTCACACGGATTCACCGTGCACGCGCTGGCCGGTCCCGACCAGGAGGAGTCCGTCGCGGTACGCGTCGACGGAGTTCTGCTGGCGACGGGCGGCTACGAGAAGGTCCTGCCGTTCCCCGGCTGGACGCTGCCCGGCGTGGTCACCGCGGGCGGCGCCCAGGCCCTGCTCAAGGGCGGGCTCGCCGTGCCCGGCCGCACCGCGGTCGTGGCCGGCACCGGGCCCCTGCTGCTGCCCGTGGCCACCGGCCTCGCGGCCGCGGGCGTCGACGTCGTCGCCCTGGTCGAGTCGGCGGGGGCCGCCGGTTTCGTGCGCCGCGCCGGGACCTGGGCAGCCGCCCCCGCGAAGGTCACGGAGGCAATCGCCTACGCGACCCGGCTCCTGGGCCGTCGTGTGCCGGTGATGACCCGGCACACGGTGCTGGCGGCGCACGGCGACGAGCGTCTGGAGGCCGTGTCCGTCGCCGCGCTCGACCGCGAGGGCCGGCCGGTGCCCGGCACGCGGCGGCGCGTCGTCTGCGACACCCTCGCCGTCGGCCACGGGCTGCTGCCGCACACCGACCTCGCGGACGGGCTCGGCTGCCGTCTGGACGGGCCGCGCGTCGTCGTCGACGAGGAACAGCGCACCGACGTCCCCGGCGTGTGGGCCGCGGGTGAGACCACGGGCATCGGCGGCGCGGCACTGTCGCTCGCCGAGGGCCACATCGCCGGGCGATCGGCAGCGGCCCGGCTGACGGGCGCCGTCCCCGACCCGCGCGCCTGGGCTCCGGCCGCCCGGGCGCGTACCCGCGCGCGGGCGTTCTTCGCGGCACTGGACGCCGCGTACGCCGCCCGGCCCGTGCGGTGGACGGAGCAGGTGACCGACGGGACGGTGGTGTGCCGCTGCGAGGAGGTCACCGCCGGCGCCGTCCGCGAGGCCGTGGACACGCTCGGCGCGGGCGATCTGCGCACCGTGAAACTGCTGACCCGGGCCGGCATGGGCTGGTGCCAGGGAAGGATGTGCGAGCCCGGTGTCGCGGGCGTCGCGGGCTGCGAACTCCGGCCGGCCCGACGGCTGCTGGCCCGGCCCGTGCCCCTGGGCGTGCTGGCCGCGCCGGACGACCCCATGGACAGCTCATGACAGTGCAATGTCACACCTCGTACGGTGCGCGTCCCGCTCGGGCCACGCACATCCCGCACATCCCGCACATCCCGTATGTCCTCCCACGGAAGGGGCCCGCCTCATGACCGCGTCCGCATCCGCATCCGCCCCGGACTTCCCCGCACCCGGCTCCCCGGCTGCCGGCTCCCCGGCTCCCGCTCCGGCCGCGGCGGCCGCCGCCGCGCCGCGGCCCTGGCGCGGTGTCCTCGTCGCGACCGCTCTCCCGCTCCGGGAGGACCTCTCCGTCGACCACGACCGCTACGCCGAACACTGCGCCTGGCTGGTGGCGAACGGCTGCGACGGCGTGGTACCGAACGGATCCCTGGGCGAGTACCAGGTGCTCACGCCCGAGGAACGGGCCGCGGTGGTGCGGACCGCGGTCGCCGCGATCGGCGGGGCGCGGGTGATGCCGGGCGTGGCCGCCTACGGCTCGGCGGAGGCCCGCCGCTGGGCCGAGCAGGCGGCCGAGGCGGGCTGCGGGGCGGTGATGCTGCTCCCGCCGAACGCCTACCGCGCCGACGAACGGGCCGTCGTGGCCCACTACGCGGAGGTCGCCGGGGCGGGCCTGCCGGTGGTGGCGTACAACAACCCGATCGACACCAAGGTCGACCTCGTGCCCGAACTGCTGGCCCGGCTGCACGGCGAGGGACACGTCCAAGGGGTCAAGGAGTTCTCGGGCGATGTACGCCGCGCCTACCGGATCGCCGAACTCGCTCCGGAACTCGACCTGTTGGTCGGGGCCGACGACGTCCTGCTGGAACTGGCGGTGGCCGGCGCCAAGGGCTGGGTGGCCGGCTACCCCAACGCGCTTCCGAGGGCCTCGGTCGAGCTCTACCGGGCGGCCGTGGCCGGTGATCTCACCACCGCGCTTCCCCTCTACCGCCGACTGCACCCGCTGCTGCGCTGGGACTCGCGCGTCGAGTTCGTCCAGGCGATCAAGCTCTCGATGGACGTCGTGGGCCGTCACGGCGGTCGCTGCCGCCCGCCACGGGTGCCGCTGACGCCGGACCAGGAGGCGACCGTCCGCTCGGCCACCGAGAAGGCCGTCGCGGCGGGCCTGGCCTGACCGCCCGGCCCACGACCGAGCACGACAGAGAGGGACACTCCGTGCGCAGCAAGCTCGTCCTGCACGCCGTCGACTCGCACACCGAGGGCATGCCCACCCGCGTGATCACCGGCGGGATCGGCACCGTGCCCGGCGCGACGATGAACGAGCGGCGGCTGTACTTCCGTGAACACCGCGACGACGTCAAGCGGTTGCTGATGAACGAGCCGCGCGGACACGCCGCCATGAGCGGCGCGATCCTCCAGCCGTCGACACGGGCCGACTGCGACTGGGGTGTCGTCTACATCGAGGTCTCGGGATACCTCCCGATGTGCGGGCACGGCACCATCGGGGTCGCGACGGTACTGGTGGAGACCGGCATGGTCGAGGTGGTCGAACCGGTCACCACCGTCCGCCTGGACACCCCGGCCGGACCGGTCGTCGCCGAGGTGGCCGTCCGGGACGGCGCGGCCACGTCCGTGACCTTGCGCAACGTCCCCTCCTTCGTGGTCGCCCTGGACCGCCGGGCGACCCTGCCCGACGGACGCACGGTGACGTACGACCTCGCGTACGGCGGCAACTTCTACGCGATCCTGCCGCTGTCGGAGTTCGGGCTGCCCTTCGACCGCGCACGCAAGGACGACATCCTGCGGGCCGGGCTGTCGCTGATGGAGGTGATCGCCGCGAACGACGAGCCGGTCCATCCCGAGGACGCCTCCATCCGTGGCTGTCACCACGTGCACCTGTACGCGCCGGGCTCCACCGCCCGGCGGTCCAGGCACGCGATGGCCATCCACCCGGGCTGGTTCGACCGTTCGCCCTGCGGCACGGGGACGAGCGCCCGCATGGCGCAGCTGCACGCGCGGGGCGAGCTGCCGTTGCACACCGAGTTCGTCAACGAGTCGTTCATCGGGACGCACTTCACGGGCCGGCTGCTCGGCACCACGGAGGTCGCGGGGCGCCCGGCGGTGCTGCCGAGCTTCACCGGCCGCGCCTGGATCACGGGTACGGCGCAGTACCTGCTGGATCCGACCGACCCGTTCCCCGCGGGCTTCGTCCTGTGACCGTGGACAATGGTGGCACGTGATATGGCACAGGTGCCTGCGTCACCGCCACACGTCGGCCTTTCGACACGGCACGGTCCGCGTCGAGAGGCCGCAGAAGGCACAGCCCGCATCCGAGGAGATCCCCCATGGCCGCCCTGCCGGAGAGCAGCAGCCAGCAGCCCGCCCCCTTGTCGCTGCCGGTGCTCGGCGGCCGGCCCAGCAGCTATCGCGAGCGGGTCGCCGACGCGCTGCGCGCGGCGCTGATCGCGGGGGAACTGCGGCCGGGCGAGGTGTACTCGGCGCCCGCCCTGGCGACCCGCTTCGGCGTCTCGGCGACCCCGGTGCGCGAGGCGATGCTCGACCTGGCCAAGGAGGGCCTGGTGCACGCCGTGCCCAACAAGGGGTTCCGTGTCACGGAGGTCTCCGACCGGCAGCTCGACGAGTACACGCACGTCCGCGCGCTCATCGAGATCCCCACCGTGGTCGCGCTGGCGACGACCGCGGACCCGGTGTCCCTGGAGGCGCTGCGTCCGGCCGCCCGGGAGATCGTCACGGCGGCCGTCGCGGGCGACCTCATCGCCTACGTCGAGGCGGACACCCGCTTCCACCTGGGACTGCTCGCGCTCGCGGGCAACACGCATCTGGTCGAGGTGGTCCGCGGGCTGCGCGGCCGCGCCCGCCTGTACGGGCTGACCGCGCTCGCCGCGTCCGGCCGGCTGCTCTCCTCCGCCGAGGAACACCTGGAGCTGCTGGACGCTTTGCTGGCCCGCGACGAACGGGCCGTCCACGAGGTCATGACCAGGCATCTCGGCCATGTCCGGCACCTGTGGGCCTCCGCACCGGATTAGCCCGCCCGGCGGCCGGGCCGCCCGCCCCGCCCCGCCTCCCGCCTCCCGCCTCCCGCCTCCCGCCTCCCGCCTGCCCTACCTCGTCCGTTCCCGGACCACGCTGTGATTCTTGTCGCGAACGGGCCAAGAGTGACGTACGCGCGGGATGGGCAGCCATGTGCCGGAGTATGAGGAGTGGGTGGCCGAACTGTGGGGGAATCCGTGCGGCTGTGCGTGATCGGTGCGGGGCTGTCGGGGCTGGCTGTGGCGCACGCCCTGAAGAGCGCCGGTGTCGACTTCGTCTGCCTGGAGCAGGCGAGCGACGTCGGCGGGCTGTGGCGCCGGCCGCAGGCGGGCGAGCGCGGGCCCGGTTATCTGTCCCTCCACCTCAACACCGCCAAGGCGCTGACGGGTTACTCGGACTACCCGATGCCCGCCTCCTACCCGCTGTACCCCCGGCACAGTCAGATAGCCGCCTATCTGCGCTCGTTCGCCGAGTGGGCCGGTGTCCTCGACAGCGTCGAACTGGGGACGACGGTGGAGTCGGTACGGCAGGAGGCCGACGGCGGGTGGACGGTCGTCGGCCGGGACGCCGAGGGTACGGTCTCGTCCCGGGCCTTCTCGCATGTCGTCGTCGCCTCCGGGCACAACTCGGAACCGTCGATGCCGGCGCTCCCGCGAGGCGCCGAGACGTTCACCGGAACGATTCACCACTCCGTCGACTACCGCGACGGCAGCGACTACGCCGGACAGCGCGTCGTCGTCGTGGGGCTCGGGAACTCCGCGGTGGACATCGCGTCGGACCTCTCCCGGCACGCCGGGCAGACCGTTCTCTCGGTGCGCCGCGGACTGCACGTCATGCCCAAGCAGCTGTTCGGCATGGCCCTCGACGAGATCGCGGACGCGCCCTGGTGGATCAGCATGTCCCTGGAGGAGCAGCGCCGTTTCATCGAGCAGACCCTGCTCGTCGCCCGCGGCAAGCTCCGTGATCACGGGCTGCCCGAGCCGGACCATCCGGTCTTCTCCTCGGCCGTCACCATCTCCGACGAGATCCTCAGCCGGATCCGCCACGGGGCGGTCACGCCGAAGCCGGCGATCGAGGCCGTCGACGGCGACCGGGTCTCCTTCACCGACGGCACGTCGGTCAGGGCGGACGCCCTCGTGTACTGCACCGGCTACCGGATGACGTTCCCCTTCCTGGAGCCGGGCTGCCCGGTGGGCGCCGGGGGTTCGGTCGAGCTGTACAAGCGGGTCGTCGCCCCGGACCGTCCCGGTCTGTTCTTCGCCGGGCTGATCCGCCCCGTCGGTTCGATCACCCGGCTGGTGGAGGCCCAGGCACGGTGGATCGGACGGCTCGCCACCGGCGCCGCCGTACTGCCGGAGGCGGAGGTCATGCACAAGGAGATCGCCGCGTACCTGAGCGGCGTAGCGGGCCAGTACGGCCGGCGCGAGGGGGCGTCGACGCAGGTCAACGTGGCGCCCTACCTCCAGGAGCTGCGCGAGGAGTGAGGGCGGGAGGGCCCGCGCCGAAACCGCGGACCCCTCCGAAGACGGAGATACCCGCCCCGGAGGGCGGGTATCGGGTGGCACCGGGACCCGGCTCCCCGCAGCCGGTGCCGTGGCCTCGCCGGTGCGGCGAAGGCGTCAGGCGGTCGTCGGCGACGCCGTGGGCGACGCGAGTGTCACTTGGTCAGCCAGTTGAGGAACTTGCTCCACACACCGGACTGTTCGGCCTGGCGCGGGGCTCCCGTGCTCACGCGCGGCGGCTCCTGGACCGCGCTCTGGCGGCCCGGCCGGCTCACCGGCTTGGTCGGCGTGAACCGCGCCGGGAGCGTCACGAGGCCGCGGCTGAAGGCTCCCTGGCGCCAGGCCAGGCTCTCCTCGGGAACGCTCAGGTTGACGTCGGGCAGCCGGTTGAGGAGGTTCTCGATCGCCGTCACGACGATCTGCCGGGCGGGCTCCTTCGAGGGGCAGGCGTGCGGTCCGGCGCTCCAGGCGAGGTGCGCACGGTTGCTGCCCGCCTTGCGGGCCGCCGACAGCGTGGGGCCGGTGTTGGCGGCGGCGATGCTGACCAGCATCAGGTCGCCGGCGGTGAGCTTCTGACCGGCGAACTCCATGTCGGCCACGGGGTAGTGCGCGGCGAAGTTCGTCATGGGCGGGTTCTCCCACAACGTGTCGTCCATCGCCTCCTCGATCAGCCCGCCCTCGTACGCGTACCGGTCGTCGGTGAGCAGCCGGTGCAGGGTGTTGCCGATCAGGTTGACGAGGGGTTCGGCCCCCGCGCCCAGCAGCAGGGACACCTGGTGCAGCATCTCCTCGTCGGACAGGCCGACATGGTGCTTGAGCAGCCAGGAGGTGACGTCCTCGCCGGGCTTGCGCCGCTTGAGGGCGATCAGTTCGCCGACGGCCTGGAACAGCACCTCGGCGGCCTTGTCGGCGTTGACCCCGTCGAACATGCCGGAGATGCCGAAGAAGACGCGGTCGCCGATGTCGGCGGTGCAGCCGAAGAGCTCGTTGAACACGAACAGCGGGAGCTGCTTGGCGTAGGAGCCGACGAGGTCGGCCGAACCGCGCTCGCTGAACTGGGAGATGAGGAAGTCGGATATCCGCTCGACGCTCTGGCTGAGCCGCATCGGGTCGATGCGCGCCATGCTGTCCGTGATCGGCTGACGCAGCCTCAGGTGCTCGGCGCCGTCGGAGGACATGCAGTTGGGCCGGTAGGCGAGCACGGGAAGGACCGGGCTGTCGGGCGCGATCCGGCCTTCGTTGAAGTCACGCCAGCGGCGCGCGTCCTTGCGGAAGGACCCCGAGTCCTGGAGGAGTTGCAGGGCGGTGGCGTACTCGGTGACGAGGGTGGCCTCGACTCCCGGGGCGATCTCCACGGGCGCGGTGGGCCCGTAGTGGCGCAGGTACGTGTAGTAGGCCTGCGGGTCGGCCGCGAACTCCGGCCCGTACAGCGGCACTCTGCCGCCGGGCTGGTGCGCCGGGCACCCGGGCGGGGGCACGGGTGCGGTGGGTCGGTCCATGTCTGCTCCTAGTGTGCACGGTCCTGCAGGTGGCGGACGAGGGTGATCAGCGCGTCGGCCGATGACCGCTCGTCTCGCGCGTCGCAGGTGACGACGGGGGTGTCGTCGAGCAGGTCCAGTGCGTCGCGCAGAGCCATCTCGTCCCGCAGGGGGGCGCCGTCGAAGTGGTTGACGGCGATGGCGTAGTCGAGTCCGTACTGCTCGATCAGGTCGATCACGGCGAAGGAGTCCGCGAGCCGCTCGGGGTCGACGAGCACCAGCGCGCCGAGGGCGCCGCGCGCCATGTCCTCCCACATCTGGACGAAGCGCTGCTGGCCCGGCGTCCCGAACAGGTACAGCACGACCCGGTCGCTGATGGTCAGACGCCCGAAGTCCATGGCGACCGTGGTGGTGGTCTTGCCCTGGACGCCCTTGAGGTCGTCGACCGACTCGGCGGCCCGTGTCATCGTCTCTTCGGTGGTCAGCGGTTCGATCTCGGAGATCGCCCCGATGAACGTGGTCTTGCCGACCGCGAAGTGACCCACGACGAGGATCTTGACCGCCGTCTGCGTCGCTCCGTCGCGGACGTAGGCCTGCTCATCCAAACTTGGCCCTGAGACCATTCAGCACCTCCTCCAGGATGTCCCTGTCGGCCAGCGGGGCGCGCTGGACCGGCGGGCGGGTGATGAGATATCCGCCTTCGGTGAGGGCGGCGAGGAGGATCTTCACCACGCCCAGGGGAAGTTGGGTGTGCCCGGCGATCTCGGCGACCGAGAGGTAGCCGGCCGAGCACAGGTCGAGCAGCTTCTGCTCCTCGGGAGACAGCCGGGTGGGCCGCTGCTCGTGATCGGCGGCCGCCGTGACCAGGGTGATGAGCGAGAGCTGTCCCTCGTCGGGCAGCCCGCGGCCCTTGGTGATGACGTACGGACGGACTAATTCCGGTGTCTGCGGCTCCAGTTCGTCGAACCCGTTCATGACCGCACGCCGAGGTTCTCGCGCGGCGGTGTCGTCAGGGCCTTGCCGAGCTGGCCGACGAGCTGCTGCATCCGGAAGGTGATGTCCGCCATGTCGACGTCGGGCGAGGCCGAGACGCCGAGATAGGCACCCTCGCCGGCGGAGATCAGGAAGACCCAGCCGCCGTCGAACTCGACCAGTGTCTGGCGCCACCCCATCTGCGGGTCCTCGCAGAAGAACGCGAGCGACCGGCTGAGCGACTGCACACCGCTCATCGCGGCGGCGACCCGGTCGGCGTCGTCCTTGTCGAAGTCCTGGGTCCGCGCCATCAGCAGACCGTCCGCGGAGATGAGGACGGCGTGCAGGGCCCCGGGGATCTCCAAGGCACTGTCAAGCATCCATGACAGATCGTCGTTCACGAGACCTCATGCCCTTCGCTGCCAGCACCACGGGTGCTGCTCGACTTTTCCGCGGGATTCGCAGGCGTGGCCCGGCCCGACTGGGTGCCCCGCTGGAAGGCGCCCATGATCGCCGCGGTCTCGGCGCCCGTGCGGGCGGGAGTGGACGAGGACGCGCTGCCGGGCACGATGGCCATGGGCCGCTTGCGGCGCCGCTTCGGCAGACCGTCGGCGGTGGTGCTGGTGGAGTGGCCGCTCTCGGGGCCGCCGCGGCCCGTGCCGGCGACGGCGGGCACGGCGGGAGCGGGTTCCTTCTGCTCGGGCGCGCTGGTGAGCAGGTCGTGCGGCAGGAGCAGGACCGCACGGACACCTCCGTAGGGGGAGGTGGAGTCCACCGAGACCTCGAAGCCGAAGCGCTCGCTGAGCACACCGATCACCGCGAAGCCGAACTGCGGCGGGTTGCCGAGCGCGGAGACGCCCGAGACCCGCTGGCTCGACAGGAGCCGGTCGGCGCGGGCGCGCTCCTCGTCGTTCATACCGACACCCGCGTCGTCGACGACGATACAAATGCCCTTGGGCACGGTGCGGATGTTGATCTCGACGACGGTGTCCGGGCTCGAATAGCTCGTCGCGTTGTCGAGCAGTTCGGCGAGGGCGAGCGCGACCGGTTCCACGGCGCGGCTCGTGATGCCGAAGTCGACCTGCGAGAGGATCTCCACCCGCCGGTAGTGGCGGACCCTGCCCTGTGCGCTGCGCACCACGTCGTACACGGAGGCGACGTCACGTGCGCGTCCGAGCCAGCCGTCGCAGAGCACGGCGATGGACTGGGCTCGCCGGCCGAACTGCGAGTTCGTGTGGTCGATCTCCAGAAGGTCCTGGAGAATCACCGACTCGCCGTATTTGTTCTGTAGCCGGGAGACAATCAACTGCTGTTCCGCGGCGAGGCCCTGGAGGGTCCGCATCGCGGACTTCAGGACCGTTTTCGTAGCATCTTCGGCTCGTTCCCGAGCTGCCTCGACGGATTGCGCGTACTCGTTTTCCAGCGCGGAGTAGTGGGACCTGAGCCCCGTGATCTCCTGCCTCAAAGCACGCGCCGCCCTGCGCTGTCGAACTATGAGGGCGACTGCGACGAGTACGGCCACGAGGAGAGCCCAGATTACCGGGTTCTGTATGTAATGCGTCATAAGACTCTCTTCAGGCGACTGCGGGCCAGTTGCTGAATTCCCGTCAACGCGGGTGGACCGGCGGACTGCCCGCACCGGGGTGACCGCCCGGACTGTCCCCGTAGTCGGAGATGTCGTCTTGCACCCATCCGCCCGCTCTACAAGCGAGCGTGATCGTATCACCACAAGATGGAGTCACAGACCGTCAAGATGCGTGCCTGGTTGAACATTGACGGTTCGTCAGCAGTACGGGAGAGCGGCCGGGAAGTAGCCGGGAAGTGTCATCCGCAAAGGGGTCGCCGGGACGCACGGGGAACAACCGATAAACGGGCTTCCGCGACATTACGGAGACAAGGGCCCGGAAACAACAAAACCCGTACCCGGCAGTACGCCGAATACGGGCAATCAAGGAATCACCGAGCGGAATCCGCCCGGCACGGAGAGTGAGAGTGTCCGAGGGGGGACTTGAACCCCCACGCCCGATAAAGGGCACTAGCACCTCAAGCTAGCGCGTCTGCCATTCCGCCACCCGGACCAGGTGTAGCCGCTGTGCGAGGTCTCCCGCCCGGCGACAAGGACAACAATACCAAGCTTTCGGAGTGCCTTTCACCTGCATAACCGCTGGCCGGGCGGGTACCGCGGCCTCGCGGCCGGGTCCTCGCCCACGGTGACCGCCCGGTCACCTCCCCGCCGGGTCCGCGGCCACGAGGGTGCGCAGTGCGTCCAGCAGCGCGGCGGCCGCCCGCTCCTCGAGCGGGGCGAGGAACCGGCGCTCGGCCGCCGAGCGCGCCGCCTGCGCCCGCTCCAGGCAGACCCGGCCGGCGTCCGTGAGCCCGACGATGTTCCTGCGGCGGTCCGGCGCACCCCGCCGCCGCTCCACCAGACCGTGGTCCTCGAGACCGTCGAGGAGGGAGACCATCGTGGTGCGGTCGACACCCAGCCGCCCGGCGGCCTCGCCCTGCGACAGGGGTTCCTCCCCCGCGAGCACCGCCAGGACCCCCAGCTCGCGGACGTCCACCCCGTACGGCACCAGCGCCCGTGCCGAGGCCCGCGCCAGTGCGGATCCGGCCCGCTCGAGCAGGTGCCCCAGCCGGGGCTCCAGCGGCACGGGCTCCGCGCGCCGATCACCGACCATGGCATCGAGGGTAGCGACCGCAGGGGCCGCTGATCGCCGGTTCCCGCGATGATCAGCGGGGGGGGCGGGTGCGGCGAGCCCGCGGCGGACGGCGGGCGCCGGGGGTCCGCCGACCGGCGACGCGCACCCGCGTGTGGTGGCCCACCCCGGCAGGGACCGGGACGGGCCACCACGCGCGGGTGCGCCGGTTCAGCCGGCCCGCACCGCCGTGCTCAGCACTTCTCGCGCAGTGAGTGCAGGTGCGCGCTGGACTTCCGGGCGAACGCGAAGGACTCGACCGGGTTGTCGTGCTCGGCCTGCCAGTGGTGGGCCAGGCGCTCGCCGCGCAGCCGGGTGACGGCGGACAGGAACCGCCGGTAGTCGATGTCGCCGTCGCCGACGTCGACCATCCGGTAGCCGAACTGGTCGCTCGGGTCGCTGACACCGTCCTTCACGTGGAAGAGGGGATAGCGGTGCGGCTGCTTCAGCACGTAGTCCAGCGGTTCGAAAGGCGCGGCCGTGCCGTCGGGCCGCCGGGAGAAGCGGAACCGGCCGGCGTACGCCCAGAAGATGTCCATCTCCAGGAAGACCAGGTCGGGGTCGGTCTCCGCGAGCAGGACGTCGTAGAGACGGACCTTGGGGTCGTCGCTCGCGAAGCCGAACTCGTCGGAGTGGTTGTGCTGGTAGAACTTCATGCCCCGGGCCCTGGCCGCCGCGCCGTAGGTGTTGAACTCCTCGGCCGCGCGTTTCCACGCGTCGACGGTGGAGCCGTAGCGGAACGGCCCCGAGGCGGTGCCTATGTGTTTCAGGCCCAGTGCCTGGGCGTCGTCGAGGACCTTGGTGAGGTTCTGGGCGAAGGTGTAGGCGTTCGGGTCGTCGGAGTAGTAGCCGACGTGGCTGCCGATCGGTGTCAGACCGTGGTCGCGGGCCAGCCGCTTGAGCCGGGCGAGGGTGATGGGTCCCGCGGAGCCCTGGGTGTATCCGGCGAACTCGACCTCGTC
Source organism: Streptomyces asoensis (assembly GCF_016860545.1). NCBI lineage: Bacteria > Bacillati > Actinomycetota > Actinomycetes > Kitasatosporales > Streptomycetaceae > Streptomyces > Streptomyces asoensis. The sequence continues at coordinate 1,440,538 of NZ_BNEB01000005.1, forward strand.
GTACCCGTACTTCTCCAGCTCGGCGAAGACGGGCGCGAATCCCAGCGTGGAGACCTTGTCCCGCAGGCTGTAGAGCTGGATGCCGAGGCGGCCCGGAGGCAGGACGGGACGGCCCCGGCCGGCCGCGGAGGCGGCGGTGCCGGTACCGGGTGCCGCGGCCGCCGGCGTGCCGGCCGCCCCGAGCAGAGCGGCCGCGGAGGCGCCGGCGGCGACACCGAGCATGCCTCGTCTGGTCAGACGGTGCGTGAGTGCGGGGTCGGTGTCGGAGATGCGGCTCATGTCTGGAACTCCTCACGATCGGCGGGCGTTGTCAGTGGTGAGTGCTTGACTTGTGAGCGGTCGGCAACCTCTCAGGAGAGGCCGGCCAGCCGGAGCAGCAGTGCTTTCACGTCGGTGGCCGCGACACGGTCGCCGAGCGAACGGGGGGTGGAGCAGATGAGGAGCGGACCGTCGTCGTCGCTCGCCGGAAGACGGCCGTGGCTGCCACGGACGGGTGAGGGGTCGAGGGGCACCACCGCCATGCGGTAGCGCAGGCCCAGTTTCTTGCGCGCCAGGGCGGTGGCCGCCTTGACCTTCACATAGGGGTCGAGCGGGTCCATGAACAGCTCGACCGGGTCGTAGCCGGGTTTGCGGTGGATCTCGACGAGCTGGGCGAAGTCGGGCGCGCGGGCGTCGTCGAGCCAGTAGTAGTACGTGAACCAGGCGTCCGGCTCCGCGACGGCGACGAGTTCGCCGGAGCGCGGGTGGTCGAGGTGGTGCGCCTTCTTGCCCTCGTCGTCGAGGAGCTGCTCGATGCCGGGCAGCCCGTCGAGCGCGGAGCGGACGGCTTCGAGGTCCTCGGGGCGGCGCACGTAGACGTGGGCGAGTTGGTGGTCCGCGACCGCGAAGGCACGGGACGCCATCGGGTCGAGGTACTCCATGCCGTCCTGGGTGTGCACTTCGAGCAGCCCCGCGCGGCGCAGTGCGCGGTTGATGTCGACCGGCCGGCTCACCGGGGTGATGCCGTACTCGGACAGGGCGACGACGGTACGTCCCTCGGCCCGGGCGTCGGCCAGCAGCGGGGCCATGGCGGCGTCCAGGTCGGCGGCCGCCCGCAGGGAGCGCGGGTCGTCGGGGCCGAAGCGCTGGAGGTCGTAGTCGAGGTGAGGGAGGTAGCACAGGGCGAGGTCGGGGTGGCGGGTGTGCAGGACGTGGCGGGTCGCGTCGATGATCCACCGGCTGGAGACGAGGTCGGCGCCGGGGCCCCAGAAGTGGAACAGGGGGAAGGTGCCCAGCTTCTCGGTGAGTTCGTCGTGCAGGGCCGGGGGGCGGGTGTAGCAGTCGGGCTCCTTGCGGCCGTCGGCGTAGTAGACCGGACGGGGGGTGACGGTGTAGTCGGTGTCGGCGCCCATGGCGTACCACCAGCAGATGTTGGCGACCGTGTAGCCGGGGTGGGCCCGGCGGGCGGCGTCCCAGAGCTTGTCGCCGGCGACGAGACCGTTGTGCTGCCGCCACAGCAGGACGTCGCCGAGCTCACGGAAGTACCAGCCGTTGCCGACGATGCCGTGCTCCGCGGGATGGGTGCCGGTGAGGAAGGTGGACTGCGCGGCGCAGGTCACGGCCGGCAGGACGGTCCCGAGCGGCGCCCGGGAGCCTGCCTGGGCCAGGGTCTTCAGGTGGGGCATGTGATCGAGCAGACGGGGGGTCAGACCGACGACGTCGAGGACGAGAAGAGGGACCGGGGATCCGGGAGGTTCGCCCGGTCCGGAGCCGCGGGCGCCGGGTTCGGGGCGGCCGTGGTGCTGGGTGCCGGACGGCACTGGGCTGCTCATGGGAGCTCCTTGAGGCCGAGATCGGACAAGAGGTCGCGGGCGAGGGAGAGCTCGGCGGCGATGCCGTCGGCGAGCTGGGGACGGGCCCGGGGACGCAGCTCGGGCGGGAGCGCCTGCCAGGTGTACGTCTCGACCTCGAGGTGACGGGTGAGCGGGCGCGGTCCGCCGACCAGACGGGTCAGCGCGGCCTTGAGCACGGGGAGGGTGGAGGTCAGGGGCGCGGCCGGGGCCGCGTGCAGGGGGACGTGGAAGTGGGCGCGCCAGGGCGTGCCGTCGGGCAGGGCGGCGCCGCCGAGGGCCTCGCCCAGGTCGTCGGTGCCGCGCAGGCCGTCGGCGGTCAGGGTGCGGGTCTGGTGCAGGAAGCGGGGTTCGTCGAACGCGCTGAGTGCCTCGCGGACGGCGGGGAGATGAGGGTGTTCGGCGTGCAGGGCGGCCGACAGCTGGGATTTGACGACCGGGACACCGGCTGCGGCCAGTGCGTCCAGAGCGGCCCGCGGGTCCTCGAAGGAGGTGGCGAGATGGCAGGTGTCGACACAGACCCCGATGCGGGGATGGCCGACGGCGCCGAGGGGCGCGAGCGCGTCGGCGGTGGTCTCGACCGTGCAGCCGGGTTCCGGTTCGAGACCGACCCGGACGGATCGGCCGGTGAGTTCCGCCAGCGCGTCCAGCCGTTCGGCGAGGGTGCGCAGGGCGTCGCGGGCCGTCTCGTCGCGTCCGGCGTCCCAGGTGGTGCGCCAGCCGAGCGGGAGGGTGGAGACCGTGCCCTCGGTGACGTCGTCCGGGAGCAGCCCGGCGAGGACCCGGGCCAGGGCGGTGGTGTGTTCGAGGCGTTCGCCGTCGGCCCAGTCGGGACGGTAGACGCGGTACTTGACCTCCTCGGCGCCGAACCCCTCGTACGGGAAGCCGTTGAGGGTGACGACCTCCAGGCCCCGCCGGTCGAGTTCGGCGCGCAGCGCGCGCAGAGCCGACGGGTCGGTGTCCAGGGACCGGGCGGCGTCCTTGGCGAGCCACAGACCGATGCCGAGCCGGTCGCGGCCGAGCCGGCGCCGGACGGGTTCGCAGTGGTCACGCAGCTGTGCGACGACGCCGTCGAGGGTCTCGGCGGGGTGGACGTTGGTGCAGTAGGCGAGGTGGACGACGGTGCCGTCGGGGTGCCGGAAGCGCATCGCTCACTCCCCGCCGCGCAGCACGGAGTTGCCCTCGTGGGTGGACCCGGGGGCGGTGACGTCGAGGGTGAGGCGGCCGCTGAGGCCGTAGAAGGCGCAGGGGTTGCGCCACAGGACGAGATCGACGTCGTCCTCGGTGAAGCCCTCCGCGAGCATCAGGTCGGCGACCCGGCGGGTCTTGAGGGGGTCGCTCCTGCCCCAGTCGGCGGCGGAGTTCACGAGGACCTTGTCCGGGCCGTACATGCGGAGGATCTCGACCATGCGGCCCTCGTCCATCTTCGTGTCGGGATAGACGGAGAAGCCCAGCCAGCAGCCGCCGTCCTTGGCCTCCTTCACGGTCGTCTCGTTGAGGTGGTCGAGGAGCACCCGGTCCGGGGGCAGGGCGGACTCCCGGACGACGTCGAGGGTGCGGCGCAGCCCGGCGAGCTTGTCGCGGTGCGGGGTGTGCACCAGGGCGGGCAGGGCGTGGTCGGCGGCCAGCTGGAGCTGGGCGGCCAGGGCGGTGTCCTCGGCCGGGGTCATCGAGTCGTAGCCGATCTCACCGACCGCGACGACGTGGTCCTTGACGAGATAGCGCGGCAGCTCGTCCAGGACGGCGGCGCAGCGCGGGTCGTTGGCCTCCTTGGGGTTGAGGGCGAGCGCGCAGTGATGGGCGATGTCGTACTGCGCCGCCCGGAAGGGTTCCCAGCCGAGGAGCGCGTCGAAGTAGTCGAGGAAGGAGGCGGCCGAGGTGCGGGGCTGGCCGAGCCAGAAGGACGGCTCGACGACGGCACGGACACCGGCGGCGCGCATCGCCTCGTAGTCGTCGGTGGTGCGCGAGGTCATGTGGATGTGGGGGTCGAAGATGCGCATCAGGACTCCTTGCCGTGGGGGGAGGGTGTGCCGGGGTCGGCGAGGGCCAGGACGCGTCGCAGGTCCCGGGAGAGCGGCCGGCCCGCGGCCGTGCGTTCGTCGGCGTGGTCGGCCAGCATGCGGGCGAGTTCGCCGTCGGCGCGGGCGCGCCGTTCGAGGTCCACCACCTCGTCGACGGGCACGCCGACGAACAGGCACTTCAGGACCGCGTGGCGCCACGCGTGGGCCTCGAGGTGGCGGGCGGCGTAGGGGCCGACGGCTGCCGAGAGGAGGCGGGTGTCGTGGGTGCGCAACGCGTCCTCGACGAGGGGAAGGGCTTCGGGCCCGGGCACCAGGTGGGCCAGGGCGTGCAGGACCGCGCGGCGTTCGTCGGCGGTGCCCTGGAAGTAGACGCGGGACATGTCGTCCAGGTCGGCACGGGCCGCGCGCAGGACGAGGACGCGGGCGGCGTCGGCGTACCGGCTGCCGCAGCGGCGCCCTGCCTCGGCGAGCCGCAGCTCCCACACCGGGAGGGGGCCGTGGGTGCCCGGGTGGGTCGCGGCGTCGTCGAGCGCCTGCCGGAGCCACACGCGGGCGCTCGGGTCCAGCTGCGACTCCAGACGGCCGTGGATCGTGTCGAGGGGGGTCCGGGCGAGGGCGGTGCCCTGGAGTTCCGCTTCCTGGTCCGTCGGGGCGGCCTCGGGACGGGTCACAGCGTGCTCCCTTCGGGGGTGGCGGAGGGCTCGCCCGGGGTGACGGCGGGGTCCGTGCCGGGACCGGCGCTCGTACCGTGGCCTGCTGCCTCGCCCGCGAGGCCGGCGGTGCGCGAGGAAGCGGGCAGGGGCTGCCGGCCGGAGGGGCCTGCCGCGCGGACGGACGCGGCCGCGCGGTGGAGGAACGGGAGGGAGGTCTCGGCGTGGTGGGGGCCGGCATGGGAGTGACGGGGCAGTTCGACCACCGTGAGCCCGCGGTAGCCGGTGTCGGCCAGCGCGGCGAGGACGGGCGGGAAGTCGATCTCGCCGTCGCCGAAGGGGAGGTGCTCGTGGACGCCGCGGCGCATGTCCTCGATCTGGACGTGGCACAGCCAGGGGGCGGCGGCACGCACGCAGTCGGCGGGCGGCAGCGGCTCCAGGCACTGGCAGTGCCCGATGTCCAGGGTGAGTCCGAGGAACGCCGGGTCTCCCAGGGTGCGCCGCAGCCGGTGGAAGTCGGCGAGGGTGCCCAGGAGGTGACCGGGTTCGGGCTCCACCGCGAGGGGCACACCGGCCGCCGTCGCGGCGTCCAGGACGGGGGCGAGGGTCTCGGCCAGGCGCTGCCACGCGGTGTCCGGGTCCGTTCCCGGCGGAAGGGTGCCGCTGAAGCAGTGCACGGCGTGGGCGCCGAGGTCGCCCGCGATCCGGACGGCGCGCAGCAGCAGGTCGACGCGGCGGGCCCGGTCGTCGGGTTCGGGGTCCAGCAGCGAGGGGCCGTGCTTGCGGCGCGCGTCGAGGACGTAACGGGCCCCGGTCTCGATGGTGACGCCCAGCCCCAGCGCGGTCAGCCGGCGGCCGATGTGCCGGGTGCGGGCGGCCAGACCGGGGGCGAACGGATCGAGGTGCATGTGGTCGAGGGTGAGTCCGAGACCGTCGTAGCCGAGGTCGGCGAGGAGGTCCAGGGCGTCGTCGAGGCGGAGGTCCGCGAGTCCGTTGGTGCCGTAGCCGAAACGGAACGGGGGCCGGGGCGGCGGGGCGCTCCCGTGCGGGTCCGTCTCCCACCGGCGGTCCCCGCTGCCTGCGTGGCCGAGGTTCATGTGACGCTCACCCGCCTCGCGAGCCGCCGGGCGACCGGCGCCAGGGCTGCCGTGAGCACCGCGCCGGCAGTGGCTCCGGAACGGGCCATGAGCGCGGCCTGGAGGGGGATCATCGCCCGTATGCCCGCGCCGACGGCCCGTTGGGTGAGAGGCGCCGACGGGTTGAGGGCGGCGTGCGCATAGGGACGGGCCGTGGTGCCGGCGTAGGCGGCGGCCAGCGCCGCGGTCAGCGGGGCGGACAGCGGCTCGGACAGCGGCACGGACGGGTGGAGCGCGGAGCGCTGCCCTTCCCGGCCCGGCAGCGTCCGGAGGAGGTGCGCCGCCCGGACGGGTGAGAGCGGACCCGGTGGGCTGCCGGCCCGTGGGCCGCCCACCCGTGGGCCGGCGGTCGGGGGTCGCCGCAGCCACCAGGTCAGGCCGGCTGTCGTGGCCAGGGCCGCGAGGGCGGGCGCCGGGGTGCCTCCGCGGGTCTCCTGACGGGACAGGGTCGTGATCGCGAACGTGTGCGTGGCCAGCAGCCCGGCGGCGGGAAGGGCCGGACGCGTACGGCCCGCGGTCGCCGAGGCGCCGAGGAGGAGGTCCAGACCGCGGGCCGCCGCCATGGCGAGGGGACCCACCGGCTTGTGCTTCAGGACCAGGTCGTAGGACCAGACCGTGGCCGCGAGGGGTGCGGCCACCGCCAGTGCCGGGCGTCCCGCCCGGCCCGCCAGGGTGAGACCGGCGGCGGTGAGGGCGCAGGCCGCCGTGAACGCGGCGGCGGGGCTCACCCGGCCGGAGGGAAGGGGACGGTGAGGGCGTTCGACGGCGTCCTCGGCACGGTCCGCCCAGTCGTTGAGGACCATGCCGGCCTCATAGAGGCAGACCGAGGATCCGATGGCGAGCAGGGTCCGGTGGTCGGGCCGCGCGGCGACCGCCGCCGCGCCGGCCAGCGCGTCGCCGGGGACGGTGAACAGGGCGGGCAGTCGCAGCAGTTCGGCCCAGGCAGCCGCCCGAGCCCACCGGTCCTGCGCCCGATCCCCCTCGGACGGGTGCACCTCCGACCGGCCCTCCTTCGACCGGCTGCCCTCCGACCGATCTCCCGGCGACCGGCTCACCTCCGACCGGTTCACCTCCGGTCGGCTCACCTCCCGCCGCGTCTCCCCGGGACGCTCCTCCCCCGGACGCCCCTCCTCCGGAGGCCCTTCCTCCGCCCCGCCGGCGTCGGGCCGGTTCGGCGTTTGCCGGACCGTCGTGGGGGCGTTGGGCACCGCGTCCGCCTCTCGTGCTTCGCTCATGCCTGCCCGCCGCCCTGAGCCGCCGGGCGATCGTGTCGCGTCCCGGGAGGCATCCCGGGAGCCGTCCCGTTCCCGTCGTGCCCGGTGTCCGGTGCCCGGACCTCGCTCAGCCGCAGGGCGAACCGCTCCAGTTGCGCGTGCTGCTCCGCCAGGGACGGCGGCGCGTCGCCCACGGGGTCCTTGAAGAAGAAGGCGAGTTCGGCGAGCGGGCCGGACAACCCGGCCTCGTGGGCCCGGGCGGTGAGGCGGGCCAGATCGAGGACGAGGGGCGCGGCCAGCGCGGAGTCGCAGCCCTGCCAGATGGTCTGGAGGACCATGCGGGTGCCCAGGAAGCCGTCGAACGCGACGTGGTCCCAGGCGGTCTTCCACTCCCCCAGTGCGGGCACGTCGTCGATGTGGACCCGGCCCTCGGGCACACTGCCCAGGGTGTCGGCGAGGACGCGTTCCTTCCCGGCGTTCTTGGCCTCGGCGGCCGCCGGGTCGGCCAGGGCCGCTCCGTCGCCGCCGCCCAGCAGGTTGGTGCCGGACCAGGCCCGGACCGCGAGCGCCCGCTGGGCGAACATCGGGCCCAGGACGGAACGCAGCAGCGTCTGGCCGGTCTTGCCGTCGCGGCCGGCGTACGGCAGCCCGCTCGACTCCGCCGCGGACGCCAGCGCCGGGTGGTGCAGCCCGGTCGACGGGGTGAAGTTCACGTACGGGCAGCCGGCCCGCAGGGCGGCGGCCGCGTAGAGCGAACTCGGCGGCAGCGCGGTGCCGGTCGCCGCGGGCTCCGTGGAGGCCACGTTCACCACCACGGCCCGGGCGAGACCGCACCGGCGCATGAAGTCCCGCAGGTCCGCGGCGAACGCGTCGATGAGTTCCTCGTCGCCGCGGGTGTCGCCCGGGAGGGGACCGCCCGGTCGGATCTCCTGGTCGGCCCGGGTCAGTTCCGCTTCGACCGCCGCGGGCAGGCCCGGCGGGAGGACGCCTCCGGCCGCGAGCTGTTCGGCACGCTTGGGCAGCGGGCAGTCGGTGGTGTCGTGTCCGCCGAAGACGAGGCAGGACAGGGCGGGCAGGCCGCTGCCGGCGAACGCGGGCGCCTCGGTGACCAGGCCGGTCGGCGGGTTCAGGCCGGCCGTGAGGGCTGCGCAGCCGGCGATCACGGTGGTGGCCACGGAGCCGCGGGCTCCGATCAGCCAGACGCCCACTCGCGGGGGGTGGGAAGGGGACACGGACATGGGAAGCCTCCTTGTCGTGCGCGGACTTCGCGGCCGAGGTGGCGGCGCCGCGAAGCGTCGGGGTGGTGACGGCGGGCGGTGGTCCGGCTCCCCCGCCCGCCGCCGTTCAGTGGCCCTCGACGGGCAGTTCCTTGATGCGGAGGTGGCGGAAGGACACCTGGTCGTCGGCTCCGTGGTTCTGGAGGCCGAGGTGTCCGTCGCGCAGGCTCCGCGCCGGGTCGGTGTTGGTGAAATCGTTGATCTTCACGCCGTTGAGCCAGACGCGCAGGCGTTCGCCCTCCACACGGATCTCGTAGGTGTTCCACTCCCCCGGCGGGTTCAGCGCGCGGTCGCGCTCGTCCAGGTCGGCCGACCGGAAGCCGTAGACGGCGCCGGTGGTCTTCTCGGGGACGTCGGTGGTGTCGATCTGGATCTCGTAGCCGTGGTCCACCGCGGACCACGGGTCGTCCGACGGCGGGAATCCGACGAACACCCCGGAGTTGTCGTCACCGGGGTCGCCGGGGCCGCCCGCCGTGGTCCTCCAGTCGAGCTTCAGGGAGTACGCCCCGAAGGACCGGCCGGCGTACCAGAGCAGTCCCATGCCGCCCGACGACGTCAGCGTGCCGTCGTCGGAGAGGGTGAAGGAGCCCGGTCCGGCCTGCCGCCAGCCGTCGAGGGTGGTGCCGTCGAAGAGCGGCCGGTACCCGTTCTCCGGGCGGCAGTCCGCGTGGACGTCGGCGACGGCGTACCGGATGCCGCCCAGGAGGTGGGCGCGGAACGCCGGGTCCGCGTAGGACTCCTTGGTGTGACCGGCCCCGGTGTAGAAGGCGCGGCCGCCCTGGTAGGTCCGGCACCAGGCGATCGGGTGGTCGCCGTCCATGGTGCCGCCGGTGTACGAGTCCTCGTCGAGCGAGGCCAGGACATGGACGCGCTCACGGGGGTTCGTGCGGTAGTCGTACCACTCGTCGGTGCGGTTCCAGGTGGGGCCGAGGCCCGAGGTCGCCGGGTGGGCCCGGTCCTCGACGACGACGGCGGCCGGCTGGACCGCCGGGTGGGACCGGAACCAGGCGCCGACGAGACCGCCGTGGAACGCCCAGTCGTACTCGGTGTCGGCTGCCGCGTGGACTCCCACGAACCCGCCGCCGTGGCGGATGTACGTCTCGAAGGCCTTCTGCTGGGCGGCGTCGAGCACGTCTCCGGTCGTCGACAGGAAGACGACGGCGTCGTAGCGGCGCAGGTTCGCCGGGGTGAACGCGCCCGCGTCCTCGGTGGCGTCGACCGTGAAGCCGGCCGTCGCGCCGAGTTCGCGTACCGTCGTGACGCCGTCGGCGATCGAGTCGTGCCGGAATCCGGCGGTCTTGGAGAAGACCAGGACGTGTCTGCCGTCGTGTGCCGGGTGCGGGGCGGCGGGGCTCGCGACCCCGCCGAGGAGCAGCGCCGCTCCCGCGGTGGCAGTCGCCGCCAGACGGGTCGTACGCATCACGTTGCCTCCGTTCAGCCGGTGGTGAAGGGGGTGGGGTGGCGCGTGTCGTCGGTCGGCCCGGCTACGTCGGCCCGGAGCCGAACGCCGCGTCGAAGGAGGCGGACGGCGGCTCGAAGTCGTAGGCCCGCAGGCGGGTGAGGGCCTCGGGCGCGCCTTGGAGGCGGTCCATTCCGGCGTCCTCCCATTCCACGGAGACCGGGCCCCGGTAGTCGATGGAGCGCAGCATGCGGAAGACGTCCTCCCAGGGCACGTCGCCGTGTCCGGCGGAGACGAAGTCCCAGCCGCGCCGCGGGTCGCCCCACGGCAGATGGGAGCCGAGCCGCCCGTTGCGGCCGTCCAGCCGCTTGCGGGCCTCCTTGCAGTCCACGTGGTAGATCCGGTCCCGGAAGTCGTAGAGGAAGCCCACCGGGTCCAGGTCCTGCCAGACGAAGTGGCTGGGGTCGAAGTTGAGGCCGAAGGCCGGTCGCCGGCCGATCGCGTCGAGGGTGCGTACGGTCGTCCAGTAGTCGTAGGCGATCTCGCTGGGGTGGACCTCGTGCGCGAACCGCACGCCCTGCGCGTCGAAGACGTCGAGGATCGGGTTCCAGCGTTCGGCGAAGTCCTCGTAGCCGCGGTCGATCATCGCCTCGGACGCGGGCGGGAACATGGCGACCAGGTGCCAGATGGCGGAGCCGGTGAAACCGATCACCGTGTCCACGCCGAGGGCGGCCGCGGCCCGCGCGGTGTCGGCGATCTCGGCGGCGGCCCGCCGCCGGACGCCCTCCGGCTCGCCGTCGCCCCAGATGCGCGCGGGCAGGATGGCCCGGTGCCGCTCGTCGATGACGGCGTCGCAGACGGCCTGGCCCACCAGGTGGTTGGAGACGGCCCAGCACTTCAGGCCGTACTTGTCGAGGAGCCGGTGCCGGGACTCCACGTATCCGGGATCGGCGAGCGCCTTGTCGACCTCGAAGTGGTCACCCCAGCAGGCGAGTTCCAATCCGTCGTAGCCGAAGTCCCGGGCGAGGCGACAGACCTCCTCCAGGGGCAGGTCGGCCCACTGACCGGTGAAGAGTGTGAACGTACGCGGCATGCTCCAGGCCCTCCTCGGGGTTTCAGCCAGCGATCGGCGTGTAGACGGAGTTCTTGGCGGCGCTCTCCTCGACCGCCGCGAGGACCCGCTGCACCTGGAGCCCGTCGGCGAAGGAGGGCTGCGGGGCCCGGCCCTCGGCCACCGCGTGCACCAGGTCGCGGATCTGGTGCACGAAGGTGTGCTCGTAGCCGAGGGCGTGACCCGGCGGCCACCAGGCGTCCAGGTACGGATGGTCGGGTTCGGTGACGAGGATGCGGCGGAAGCCGGCGTGGGTACCGGGCTCGGTGCCGTCGTGGTACCAGAGTTCGTTGAGGCGTTCGAGGTCGAAGGCCAACGAGCCTCGTTCGCCGTTGAGTTCGAGGCGCAGGGCGTTCTTGCGGCCGGTGGCGAACCGGGTCGCCTCGAAGGAGGCGAGCGCCCCGGAGGCGAACCGGCCGGTGAACAGGGCGGCGTCGTCGACCGTGACGGTGCCGATGCCGCCGGCGGAGGCCGCGCTCAGGCCGCTGGTCGGGCCACCGGGCAGCGGTCGCCGCCGTACGAAGGTCTCGGTGAGCGCCGACACGCCCGCGAGCCGCTCCCCCGACAGGTGCTGTGCGAGGTCGACGATGTGTGCGCCCAGGTCGCCGAGCGAGCCGGATCCGGCGAGCTCCCGGCGCAGCCGCCAGGTCAGCGGGAACTCCCGGTCGACGAGCCAGTCCTGGAGGTAGGTCACGCGGACGTGGCGCAGGGCGCCCAGCCTGCCGTCGGCGACCATCCTGCGGGCCAGGGCCGTCGCCGGGACACGGCGGTAGTTGAAGCCCACCATGGCCAACTGACCGCGCTCGTAGGCCGCTTCGGCGGCTGCCGCCATCGCCAGCGCCTCTTCGACGCTGTTCGCGAGGGGCTTCTCGCACAGCACGTGCTTGCCTGCGGCCAGGGCCGCGGTGGCGATCTCGGCGTGCGAGTCGCCGGGGGTGCAGATGTCGACGAGGTCGACGTCGTCCCGGGCGATCAGCGCACGCCAGTCCGTCTCGGTGGCCGCCCAGCCGTGCCGGTCCGCCGCCGACCGCACGGCAAAGGGGTCGCGTCCGCAGAGCACGGCGAGGACCGGGCGGCGGGGAAGGTCGAAGACCCGGCCCGCCGTGCGCCAGCCCTGGGAGTGGGCGGCACCCATGAAGGCGTAACCGACCATCCCCACCCGGAGCGGCGGCTTGCCGGCCTCCGGTCCCGCTGACTGATGCGGCTGTTCCATGCGGTTGTCCTCCTAGTCGTCATGGCACGACGCCCGACCCCGTCACGGGCCCGTCCCCCCCCCCGTCCTCGGCCCGGGCGCCCCCGGCCGCCCCACAGCCCCCGAAGCCCCGCCCGCGGGACGGCCCGGAACCCGGCTCCGGCCGGCCCGCCCGAGCCGCGGATCCGCACTCCGGTCCCGATCCGGCCCGGAGCCGGGTCCGAGTCCGACCCTGGGCTCCGGCCCGAGTCCGGCCGCAGACAGCGGTCCGGCACCGGGTTCGGATCCGGCACCGGGTTCCAGTCCGGGTCCGGCTCCAGGCCCCGGCCCGGGTCCGGCTCGGGCTGCCGACCCGGTGCGACCCGGTGCGACCCGAGCTCGGATCCGCGTCCGGGTCCGGGGGCCGACCCCGGACCCGGACCCGGCTCGCGGTCCCCGCCGCGGACGCGGCTCGCGGATGCGGATCGCGGGCCCGTCTACTTGAAGCCCGTGGACATGTACTGGTCGACGTTCGTCTTGTCGACGACCGCCGAGTAGAGGGTGATCGACGCGGGGATCTCGAACTCGGCGAGGCCGCCGACCCCCTTGCCCTGGCCGAGGGCGCGGGCGAGGTCGATGGCGGAGGCGGCCATGGTCGGCGGATACAGGACGGTGGCCTTCAGGACCCCGCTGTCCTGCTTGATCGCCTGGAACGCGGCGAGCGCGCCCGCGCCGCCGACCATCAGGAAGTCGTCGCGTCCGGCCTGGTCGATGGCGCGCAGGGCGCCCACGCCCTGATCGTCGTCGTGGTTCCACAGCGCGTCGAACTTGGGCTGTGCTTGCAGGAGTTGGGCCATCTTGGCCTGCCCCGACTCGACCGTGAACTCGGCGGCCTGCCGGGCGACCTTCTTGATGTTGGGGTAGTTCTTCAGGGCGTCGTCGAAGCCCTGAGTGCGCTGCTTGGTGAGCTCCAGGTTGTCCAGGCCTGCCAGCTCGATCACGCGGGCGTCGGACTTCCCCTTGAGCTTCTCCCCGATGTAGTGCCCGGCGTTGAGGCCCATGCCGTAGTTGTCGCCGCCGACCCAGCACCGGTAGGCCTGCGGGGTGTTGAAGATCCGGTCGAGGTTGACGACCGGGATGCCCGCCCGCATCGCCTTCAGGCCGACCTGGGTGAGGGCCTTGCCGTCCGCGGGCAGCACCACCAGGACGTCGACCTTCTTGTTGATCAGGGTCTCGATCTGGCCGATCTGCTGGGCGGTGTCGTTGGAGCCCTCGGTGATCTCCAGGGTCACGTCGGAGTACTTCTTCGCCCGCGACTTGGCGTTGTCGTTGATGGCGTTGAGCCAGCCGTGGTCGGCCTGCGGGCCGGCGAAGCCGATGGTGACCGGCTTGCCGGGCTTGTCGTCGGCGGCCGGCCGGTCGTTCGCGGCCGGCTCCTCGTCCTTGGATTCATTGCTCGTGCAACCCACGAGAAGAGTGCCGGCGGAGACGGCGGCCCCGAAGAGCATCCCTCTGCGACTGGTGAGGCGGTGTGCGAAAGGTGTCGGCTCTGGCATGGCGGTGAACCCTTTCCTCAGGTCGTGCTCGCGGTACGGCGCTGGACCAGCACGGCGGCGACGATGATCGCGCCCTTGGCGATCTGCTGGACGTCGCTCTGCAAGTTGTTCAGGGCGAAGATGTTGGTGATCGTGGTGAAGATCAGTACGCCGAGCACGGAGCCGGTGATGGTGCCGCGGCCCCCGCTGAGCAGGGTGCCGCCGATGATCGCGGCCGCGATGGCGTCGAGTTCGTAGAGGTTGCCGTTGGTGTTCTGGCCCGAGCCGGAGAGGATGATCAGCAGGAAGGCGGCGATGCCGCAGCACAGGCCGGACAGCAGGTAGAGGTACAGCCGCTGGCGGCGCACGTCGATACCGGCGAGCCGGGCGGCCTCCGCGTTGCCGCCGACGGCCACCGTGCGGCGGCCGAAGGTGGTGCGGTTCAGCACCAGCCAGCCGATGACCGTCACGATCGCGAAGACGATCACGAGGGGCGGGACCCCGAGCACATAGGCGTCCCGCTCGCCGAGGTCGAGGACGCTCTCCACGCTCACGATCTGCGTGCGGCCGTCGGTGATCTGGAGGGCCAGGCCGCGAGCGGAGGCGAGCATGGCCAGGGTCGCGATGAAGGGCACCATCCCGCCGTAGGCGATGAGCAGGCCGTTGACCAGGCCGCAGCCCACCCCGACGATCATCGCGGTGAAGAGGATGCCCAGGAATCCGTAGTCCTGGGTGGCGACGGTGGTCGCCCACACGGACGCCAGCGCGACGATCGCCCCGACGGACAGGTCGATGCCGCCGGAGGTGATGACGAAGGTCATCCCGACGGTGACGACACCGATCACCGAGCCCTGGGTGAGCACGAGTTGCAGGTTGCGGGTGTCGAGGAACTCGTCCGGCTTGGTGATCCCGCCGATCAGGACCAGCACGGCGAGCACACCGAGCAGGGACAGGGTGCGGACGTCGGCGCGGCCGATCGCGGCGCGCCAGGCGGGGAGCGGGACCTGCGGCACCTTGCCGGTGCCGTCCCGCGGTGGGGAGACGGGCTGCGTCATGACGCCGGGCTTCCTTCCATGACGAGATCGAGGACGCGGTGTTCGTCCAGTTCACGGGCCGGCGCCGTGTGGACGACGTGGCCCTCGCGGAGCACGAGCACGCGGTCGGCGAGGCCGAGCACCTCGGGGACCTCGCTGGAGACGAGCAGGACGGCGAGGCCTTCGTCGGCCAGCCGGCGGACCACCGCGTACAGTTCGGCGCGGGCGCCGACGTCGACGCCGCGGGTCGGCTCGTCGAGGAGCAGGACCCGGCAGCCGCGCAGCAACCAGCGGGCCAGGACGGCCTTTTGCTGATTGCCGCCGGAGAGCGCGCGCACGGGGACGGCCGGGTTGTCGGGGCGCAGGGAGAGTTCGCGCGTCGCGGCCCGCGCGGCCTCGCGTTCGGCGCGGCGGTCGATCCAACCGCCGCGGGAGAAGCGGGACATGGACGACACGGAGACGTTGCGGGTGACGGACTCCAGCATCAGCAGGGCCTGCGCCTTGCGTTCCTCGGGGGCGAGCCCCAGCCCTGCCCGCACGGCCGCGCGTACGCTGCCGGGTCGCAACGGGCTTCCGTCGACGAGGACATGGCCGGCGCTGGGCCTGCGCGCTCCGTAGATCGTCTCCAGGATCTCCGAGCGTCCCGAGCCGACCAGTCCGGCGAGTCCGACGATCTCTCCGGGGCGCACGGCCAGGTCGAGCGGGGCGAACTCGCCCTGCCGGGCGAGCCCGCGCACCTCCAGCAGCGGCGCCCCGCCCGGTACCGCGTCGTCGCCGCCGCCCGCGTCGGCGGGCCGCCGCTCGGGGAAGACGTACTCGACGTTGCGTCCCGTCATCAGCGCGACGACCTCACGGGTGGGCGTCGTCTTCGCGGGCAGCCCGCCCGCCACCGCGCGGCCGTCCTTGAGCACGGTCACGCGGTCGCCGATGCAGCGGATCTCCTCCAGGCGGTGCGAGATGTACACGACGGCCACGCCGTCGGCGGTCAGGTCGCCGACGATGCGGAACAGGTTGTCGACCTCGTCGGGGTCGAGGGCGGCCGAGGGTTCGTCCATCACGATGAGCCGTACGTCGTGCGAGAGGGCCCGCGCCATGGAGACGATCTGCTGCTGCGCCGCCGACAGCTCGCCCACCAGCCGGGCGGGATCGATCTCGGTGTGCCCGAGCCGTTCGAGCAGGGCCGTCGTCGCCGCCCGCGCCGCCTTGCCGCGGACGACGAATCCGGCGGTCGTGGGCTCATGGCCGAGGTGGACGTTCTCGGCCACCGACAGGTGTTCCACCAGGTCGAGTTCCTGGTAGATGGTGGCGACGCCGAGGCGCATCGCGGCGATCGGGGAGCGCAGGGTGACCGGTTCGCCCTGCCAGCGGATGGCACCGTCGTCGGGCTGGTGGGCGCCGGCGAGGACCTTGATGAGCGTGGACTTCCCGGCGCCGTTCTGGCCCAGCAGGCAGTGCACCTCACCGGCCTGGACCGTGAGGTCGACGCCGTCGAGCGCCCGGACTCCGGGGAACGACTTGGTGATGCCGGACATGCTGAGAAGAGGCTGTTCTGTTGCCATGCGGGTTCCCCTCGGCGGGCGGGCGGGCCGGTGTCAGGGCGAGCTCGGGGCAGGAGGAGCGGAACGGACGGTGGTCCCGGGCAGGGCGGGGCGGCACTCCGTGCGGACGAGATGCGTGCGGCGGGTGGGGCTTACGCGGGTGAGAACAGGTGGTCGCTGATCAGCCGGGCCGCGCCGATGACGCCGGCGGTGGGACCCAGCTCACCCAGCACGATGGGCAGGTTGCCCGTGGCGAGCGGCAGTGACTGGCGGTACACCTGGGTGCGGATCGCGGCGAGCAGGGTGTGACCGAGGCCGGTCACCCCGCCGCCGATCACCACCAGGCCGGGGTTGAAGAAGGAGACGAGTGCGGCGATGACCTGGCCGACGCGGTTGCCGCCCTCCCTGATCATCTCCAGGGAGGTGGCGTCCCCCGCGGCGGCCGCGGCGGCGACGTCGACGGCCGTGAGGCCGCCGTTCATGGCCAGCCGTGCCGCGAGTTCGGCCGAGAGTCCCTGCTGGGCGGCGTCCACGGCGTCACGGGCCAGGGCGGCGCCGCTGAAGTAGGCCTCCAGGCAACCGCGGTTGCCGCAGGCGCACGGACGGCCGTCGGGCACGGCCTGGATGTGCCCGATGTCGCCCGCGCTGCCGGTCGTGCCGCGGTAGACCTGGCCGCCCACGACGATGCCGCAGCCGATACCGGTGCCGATCTTGACGCAGAGGAAGTCGCCGACGGTGCGGGCGACTCCCGCGTGCTGCTCCCCCATCGCCATGAGGTTCACGTCGTTGTCGACCATCACCGGGCAGCCCAGTTCCTGGCTGAGCGCCTCCCGTACGGGGAAGCCGTCCCAGCCGGGCATGATCGGCGGTGCGACCGGTACGCCTTCGGGGAAACGGACCGGACCGGGTACCCCGATGCCGGCGCCGTCGAAGCCCTCGGCGAGTCCCGTCGCCCTCAGCTTCGCGGCCATGGACAGGACTTGCTCGAAGACCGCGACCGGCCCCTCACGTACGTCGAGGGGCTGGTTGAGGTGTCCGAGGGTCTCCAGTTCGGCGTTGGTGACGGCGACGTCCACCGAGGTCGCGCCGATGTCGACGCCGAGGAAGCGCAGGTCCGGGTTGAGCCGGACGTTGTGCGAGCGGCGTCCGCCGCGCGAGGCGGCGAGTCCGTCGGCCACGACCAGTCGCGTGTCCAGGAGCCGGTCCACCTCGACGGCCAGTTTGGACCGTGACAGGTCGATCCGGTCGCCCAGCTGGGCACGGGAGTTGGGGCCGCCGTCCCGCAACAGCCTGAGCAGACGGGCCTGATGGGCGTTCGCGGGTCGTGCCGTCATGCGCCTCACGAACCCCTCCCCGCCTCGGTCCGGCCGCCAGTGTCGGGCTTTCGAAGGGAACGTAGCAGTGCCTGCCGCACCTGGGAAGAAGGAGTGCGCGGATTACCGTCGGCTTTTCCCACTCACAGGACAAAGGGTGTCGCGCGGAGGGGCCGGCGGACCGCGGCGGGCGAACGGGCCGCAGGCTCCGCGGAGTCGGGCGGGAGCGCCGGAGTCAGGGTTTGGGGCGGTCGAGGTAGGAGCGCCGGGTGTGCTCGGTGTGCTCGCGCATCAGCCGGGTGGCCAGCTGCTCGTCGCGGGCGGCGATCGCGGCGATCAGGTCGCGGTGCTCGATCCAGGACTGCTGGCCGCGCTGCCGGGCGACCGGTGTGTAGTACCAGCGCACCCGGCGGTCGACCTGGGCGGCGAGTTCGGCCAGTACGGCGTTGCCCGCGAGTTCGATGACCTTCGTGTGGAAGCGGGCGTTGAGGGCGACCGCCGCGTCCACGTCGTCGCCCGCCACGGCCAGCAGTCCCTGTTCGAGGATCTCCTCCAGCGCCTCGACGCCCGCCCGGTCGGCGTGCGCCGCCGCGAGCCGGGCGGCCTCCGCCTCCAGCAGCGTGCGCACGGTGAGGAGCTGGTCCGCCTCGTCCTCGGTCGGCTCGTGCACGAAGGCGCCCTGGGCGGGCCTGAGGTCCACCCAGCCCTCGGTGTTGAGCCGTTGCAGCGCCTCGCGCACCGGTTGCCGCGACACCCCGAGGTGGCCGGCCAGCTCGCTCTCGACGAGGTGCTGGCCGGGCTGGAGGGCGCGGGTGGTGATGAGTTCGAGCAGCGCCTCGTAGACGCGGTCGCGCAGCGGGCCGGGCCGTTCGAGTCTGGGCACCGCACCCTGCGGCAGTCCTGGCGACAACATCGGTCGGTCCCCCTCCTGGGCAACACCGGTCGACCGTGGCCGGAGGGCCACGTGGCGATCGACGTACCCGGCCGCCGTGGCCGGTGGACCGGCCGCGGCCGGTGCCGGTGGTCCGCAGCCGGGTATCGATTGTCTTTCGTCTACAGTCTACGGCGCACAGGAGCCAGGGCCGGGCGCGGTCGATCGCGTCACACTATGCCGCGCGCACCGGCCTCGGGGGGACGATCCCGGTGCTCGCCTCCCGCTCACGGGCAGCGGACGACCTGACCGGCGTAGGACAGGTTGCCGCCGAAACCGAACAGCAGGACCGGATCCCCGGTGGAGATCTCGCCGCGCTCGACGAGCTTGGAGAAGGCGAGCGGGATGCTGGCGGCGGAGGTGTTGCCCGATTCGGTGACGTCCCGCGCGACCACCGCGTTGACGGCGCCGATCTTCTGCGCGAGGGGTTCGATGATGCGCAGGTTCGCCTGGTGCAGGACGACGGCGGCGAGGTCCTCGGGGCCGAGGCCCGCCCGCTCGCAGGCCTTGCGCGCCAGCGGCGGCAGCTGGGTGGTGGCCCAGCGGTAGACGCTCTGCCCCTCCTGGGCGAACCGGGCCGGCTGTCCCTCGATGCGCACCGCGTGCCCCATCTCGGGCAGTGAGCCCCACAGCACCGGCGAGATGCCGGGCCCGGTCCCGTCCGGACAGGCCTCGACCACGGCGGCGCCCGCTCCGTCGCCGACGAGCACACAGGTGGTGCGGTCGCTCCAGTCGGTCACCTCCGACATCTTGTCGGCGCCGATGACCAGGGCCCGGGTGGCGGCGCCGGCGCGGACGGTGTGGTCCGCGGTGGCCAGCGCGTGGGTGAAGCCGGCGCAGACGACGTTGACGTCCATCGCCGCCGGTCCCGGGATCCCCAGCCGGGCGGAGACCCGGGCGGCCATGTTCGGCGAGCGGTCCACGGCCGTGGAGGTGGCGACCAGCACGAGGTCGATGTCGCCCGGGGTGAGCCCGGCCGCCGCGAGCGCCTTGGCGGCGGCGTGCGCGGCCAGCTCGTCCACGGGCTCGTCGGGGCCCGCGATGTGGCGGGTACGGATGCCCACCCGGCTCCTGATCCACTCGTCACTGGTGTCGACCAGGCCCGCCAGATCCTCGTTGGTGAGCACCTTGGCGGGCTGGTAGTGGCCGACGGCGGCGATGCGCGAGCCGTTCATCTGGGGGGTCCCCTCGTTGCCTTGGGTAGCGGGATCCACCAGTCTGATCAGTGACTCACGGGTACGAGGGCGCGTGAAGCGACAGGAATCGGGCCCCCTGGTTGTCGGCTTCCCCATAGCCCTCGGACGCACGGGCAACCGCCGAACACGTACCCGCCGCACACCCGCCCCACGGGCACCGCTACCCGGTGAACAGCTGCGTCGCCTTCCGCACCAGTTCGTACAGTCCGTAGGCGAGCGGGGCGCCCACCCACAGCCAGGCGAGGGCGATCAGCGGCCGCCGGTCAGGCCGCGGACTCGGGCTGCTGTCGTTCGGCATCGGTGGCCTCCCTCTGGGCGGGGACGTGGTGACGGGCGTGGACGGGCCGGACGAGTTCGTTGGCGACGAAGCCGACGGCCAGCAGCCCGATCATGATGAACAGGGACAGGGTGTACAACGACGAGCCGTGCTTGCCCGCCTCCTCCTGGCGGTCGGCGATCCAGTTCACGATGAGCGGGCCGAGCACGCCGGCGGTGGACCAGGCGGTGAGCAGCCGCCCGTGGATCGCGCCGACCTGGTAGGTCCCGAACAGGTCCTTCAGATAGGCGGGGACCGTCGCGAAACCGCCGCCGTAGAAGGAGAGGATCACCAGCGCGCACAGGACGAACAGGGGTTTCGACGAGTCGCCGATCAGCGCGATGAGGGCGTACATCAGGGCGCCGACGCCCAGGTAGACCCGGTAGATGTTCTTGCGTCCGATCAGGTCCGAGGTCGAGGACCAGCCGATCCGGCCGGCCATGTTCGCGGCGGACAGCAGGGCGACGAACCCGGCGGCGGCGGACACCGAGACCGGGGTCGAGGTGTCGGCGAAGAAGTCCTTGATCATCGGGGCGGCCTTCTCCAGGATGCCGATGCCCGCGGTGACGTTCATGCAGAGCACGACCCACAGGCACCAGAACTGCGGGGTGCGCACCGCAGTTCTCGCCGACACCTGCACCCCCTGCCCGACCGGCGATCCGCTCGTCGCCGTTCCCGCACCGCGGGGCACCCGGACCAGCAGCACGCCCAGCGTCATGAACACGGCGTACGAGAGTCCGTGCACGAGGAAGGCGAGGGCGATGCCGGAGCTGTCGGAGCCGAACGACTCCAGCATCTGCGCGGACCAGGGCGAGGCGATGAGGGCGCCGCCGCCGAAGCCCATGATGGCGATGCCGGTGGCCATGCCGGGGCGGTCGGGGAACCACTTGATCAGCGTGGAGACCGGCGAGATGTAGCCGATTCCGAGGCCCGTCCCGCCGACGAAGCCGTAGCCGAGGACGATCAGCCAGTACTGCTCGGTGGCGGCGCCGAGCGCGGAGATCAGGAACCCGGACGTGAAGCAGACCAGGGCGACGGTCATCGCCCAGCGTGGCCCGTTGCGCTCGACGAGCGTGCCGCCGAACGCGGCGGACAGGCCCAGCATCACGATGGCGAGCTGGAAGGGCAGCGCGCTCTGGGTGCCGCTGAGGCCCAGGGCGGATTCCAGCGGGGGCTTGAACACGGACCACGCGTAGGCCTGGCCGATGGAGAGGTGGACCGAGAGGGCGGCCGGGGGGACGAGCCAGCGGCTCCAGTCGGCCGGTGCGACAGGGGGACTCATGAGTCCTGAACGGTAGGAACCGGTGCGGGTGTTGGAAAGGAGCCGGGTCGACCGTATGCGGTGAACGGTATCCAGGCTGCGCCGAACGGTCGGATCCACCGGTGCGCCCGGCCTGCCGGCCCGGTCCTCAAGGCCCACGCGTACGCGGCGTGCGGGCCGCTGATCGAGCCGCTGCTGCACGGCTCCACGGCGGTGGTCGCCGCCCAGAACGGCATCCCCTGGTGGTACTTCCACCGGCACGGCGGCCCCTACGACGGTCTGCGGGTCACGAGCGTGGACCCGGACGGCGCGGTCAGTGCGGTGCTCGCGCCCGAACGGGCCGTCGGCTGCGTGGTCTACGCGGCCACCGAACTCGAGGTGTGCCCGACCGGAGCGCTGTCGTTCCGGTCCGAGTACGACCGGCGGGCGGCCGGGAACCGGGACGAGTCGGCGCAGACCCGGACCACCACCGTGTGCGCGTACTGCGGGGTGGGCTGCAACCTCACACTCCATGTGCAGGACAATGAGATCGTGAAGGTCACCTCACCGCGCGACAACCCGGTGACCCACGGGAACCTCTGCATCAAGGGCCGCTTCGGCTACCAGCACGTACAGAACCGGGGCTGATCACGACATGGGACGAGTCACCGAACGACGCAAAGTGATCCGGATCAGGGACGGAGCGGTCTCCGCGCGGCCGGACACCCTGGTCGCCGAGGAGCCGCTGGAGATCCGGCTCGACGGCAAGCCGCTCGCCATCACCATGCGCACGCCGGGTGACGACTTCGCGCTGGCCGCGGGCTTCCTGGTCAGCGAGGGCGTGCTCGCCTGCGCGTCGGACCTGCTGAACATCGTCTACTGCGCGGGGGCGACGGGTGACGGCGGCGCCAACACGTACAACGTGGTGGACGTCCGCACGGCGCCCGGCGTGAAGATCCCCGACATCACCCTGGAGCGCAACGTCTACACGACGTCGTCGTGCGGGCTCTGCGGCAAGGCGAGCCTGGACGCGGTCCGGACGGCCACCCGCTGGCCCATCGCCGACACTCCCCCGCTCCGGATAGCGCCCGCGCTCCTCACGAGCCTGCCGGACCGGCTGCGTGAGGCCCAGCGGGTCTTCGACCGGACCGGCGGGCTCCACGCGGCCGCCCTGTTCTCCGAGGAGGGCGAACTGCTGGACGCGCGCGAGGACGTGGGCCGGCACAACGCGGTCGACAAGCTGGTCGGCCGTGCGCTTCAGAACGGCGACCTGCCCCTGTCGCGGACGATCCTGATGGTGTCGGGCCGGGCCTCGTTCGAGCTGGCCCAGAAGGCCGTGATGGCGGGCATCCCGGTGCTCGCGGCCGTCTCGGCGCCCTCCTCCCTGGCCGTGGACCTGGCCGCCGAGACCGGACTGACCCTGGTGGGCTTCCTGCGGGGCAGCTCCATGAACGTGTACGCGGGCGAGGACCGGATCACCCTGCGGACCGCGGCCGCCCAGGGCTGACCCGGCTCCCCGCGGCACGGCGGCGGGGCCGCGAACGGCGGGGAGCGCCCCCTGCGCCGCGAGGGCCCCGCCTCGACCCGTCCCGCCCCGGTGGCGCCTCAGCCGCTCGTGAAGCGCACGTCGGCCGTACGCGTCACGGTGCCCAGCCGGGGGAAGTCCAGCTTCACCGACGCCTCGTGCTCGGCGCCGGTGAGAGCGGACATCGCGTCCTCGACGAAGACGAGGTCGTACCCGAGGTCCCCGGCCGCCCGGGCGGTGGACTCGACACCGAGGTTGGTGGCGATGCCGGCGAGGACGAGCGTCGTCACCCCGCGTTCCCGCAGCAGGTCGTCCAGCCCCGTTCCCTGGAAGGCGCCGATCGTCCGCTTGACGATCTCCACATCGCCGTCCCGCCGGAGCCCTTGCACCAGCGCGCTGCCGGGCGGTTGTTCGGCGACGCCGGGACGCTCGACGCGGACCAGGACGACGAGCGCGCCCGCCGACCGGAAGGCCGACGCCAACTCCTCGGCCGCGGTGAGCACTTCGGTGCCTTTGCGGGGTTCCAGGGGCAGCGCGACGATGCGGTCCATCAGATCGACGAGGATCAGGGCGCTGCGCGCGGGGGCGAGGGGGAAAGCTGCGGTCATGACAGAACGTTATCCGCCGTCAGCCGTCCGTACCGGAAATCCGGATCAACATGCCCGTGAAGTGCTCGCGTTCGGCGGCGCGGAGCGGGGCGAGCACCCGGCCGTGGTCCCGTCGGTCGGGGGCCGGGTGGCCTCCCGTGGCCGGGTCACGCCAAGGTGGCCGAACGTTCGCCGGCGGGTTCGTGTTCCGCCTCCAGGGGGTCCTTCGCCCGGCGTCGGGCGATGACCGCGCACACCATCAGCTGCATCTGGTGGAAGAGCATCAGCGGCAGCACCGCCAACGAGGCGTGCGCGCCGAACAGGACGCTCGCCATGGGCAGTCCCGAGGCGAGGGACTTCTTGGACCCCGCGAACTGGATCGCGATGCGGTCCTCCCGGCCGAACCGCAGCGCCTTGCCGCCGTACCAGGTCAGGGTCAGCATCACCGCGAGCAGCACGGCCTCGACCACGAGCAGTCCCCCGAGCCGTACGGCACTGACCTGGTGCCATGTCCCCTGGACCATCCCCTCGCTGAACGCGGTGTAGACGACGAGGAGGATCGAGCCGCGGTCGACCAGCCCGAGCACCTTCTTGTGCCGGGTGACGAACCCGCCGATCCACCGGCGCAGCACTTGCCCGGCGAGGAACGGCACGAGGAGTTGCAGCACGATCTCCACCAGGGAGTCCGCCGAGAAGCCGCCGCCGCTGCCGAGCAGGGCGGCCGCCAGGAGCGGGGTCACGACGATGCCCACCAGCGAGGAGAAGGAGCCCGCGCAGATCGCGGCCGGCACGTTGCCCCGGGCGATCGAGGTGAAGGCGATCGACGACTGGACGGTCGACGGGACGAGGGTGAGGAAGAGCAGCCCCTGGTAGAGCGGCTGGGTGAGGAGGACCGGGACGAGACCGCGCGCGGCCAGACCCAGCAGCGGGAAGACGAGGAAGGTGCAGCCGAGGACGGTCAGGTGGAGCCGCCAGTGCTTCAGTCCGTCCAGTGCCTCGCGGGTGGAGAGCCGCGCCCCGTACAGGAAGAACAGGAAGGCGATGGCCGCCGTGGAGGCGCCGGAGGCCACGTCGGCCGCCGTGCCCCGGGCCGGGAACAGCGCCGCGAGGCCGACGGTCCCGAGCAGCAGCAGGATGTAGGGGTCGACCGGCATCCAACTCGGCCAGTGCAGGCGTTTCACGGTGCTCCACGTGCGGTTCGGCGGGCTTGCGACGGGGCCGGAGGGCCCCTGCCCATCGTCCTCCCGCGTGCCGTGATCGGGAATCCCGTATACCGCTCTCACTGTCATCACGAAACGCGATGACCGCGGACGGCAGAGGCTACTGTGGCGGGGTGTACGAGCCCTCCCAGCTGCGCACCTTCCTCGCGGTCGCCCAGACGTCGAGCTTCACGCAGGCGGCGCGGCGGCTGGGCCTGCGGCAGTCCACGGTCAGCCAGCACGTGCGGCGCCTCGAGGACGCGACCGGGCGGACGCTGTTCACCCGGGACACCCACTCCGTGGAGCTCACGGAGGACGGTGAGGCGATGCTCGGGTTCGCCCGCCGGATCCTGGACGTCCACGAACAGGCCTCCGCGTTCTTCACCGGTACCCGGCTGCGCGGCCGGCTGCGGTTCGGCGCCTCCGAGGACTTCGTGCTGACGCGACTGCCGGAGATCCTGGAGGGCTTCCGGCACGACCATCCCGAGGTCGACCTCGAGCTGACGGTGGAGCTGTCGGGCACGCTGCACGAGCGGCTCGCGGCCGGGAAGCTGGACCTGGTGCTGGCCAAGCGCCGCCCCGAGGAACCGCGCGGCGAGCTGGTGTGGCACGACTCGCTGGTGTGGATCGGCGCGGAGCGGCTGCGCCTGGACGCCGGCCGTCCGGTCCCGCTCATCGTGTTCCCGCCGCCGGGCATCACCCGGGCCCTGGCCCTGGAGGCGCTGGAACGTCAGGGGCGGCCCTGGCGGATCGTCTGCACGAGCGGCAGCCTCAACGGCCTCATCGCGGCGGCACGGGCCGGGCTCGGCGTGATGGCCCACTCGCGGGGCCTGATCCCGCCGGGCCTGGTGCGGGTCCCGGAACGGGCGGGACTGCCCGAGCTGGGGCGGGTCGACTTCGTGCTGGTGCACGGACGCCGGCGCCCCTCCGCCCAGGGTGCCGCGGACGCGCTGGCGGCCGCGATCCTGGCGGGCGGCGACCGGCTGCACCGGCGGCCACCGGGCCCACCCGGACGACGGCACCCCCGGGAAGGCCCGGCCACCACCCGCTCGACGGACGGCACCGCCTGAGGCGAGAGGCAGCGGGCGTCTGCGTTCAGCGGCCGGGGCGCTGGTAGGTCAGTTGTTTGACCCGGCGCATGAAGGGCGTCGCCTCCACGTGCTGGACGCCCTCCAGCTGCCCCAGCGGTCCGCGCAGGTACGCGTAGAGGCCCGCCGTGTCCGCGACGACCGCGGTGACGACGATGTGCGAGGGGCCGGCCGTCGCCGAGGCGAAGGCGATCTCGTCGTGGGCCGCGAGCGCCTCCCCGACGGAGTGCAGCGCGGCGGGCGCCGTGGTGATCCACAGGACGGCGGCGATGGGGTACCCGAGGCGCTCGGAGCGGTATTCGACGTCGATGTAGACGGCGCCCGAGGCCAGCAGGGCGGCGAGGCGTCGTTTGACGGCGGACTCGGAACGTCCGGTGGCCCGCTGGAGCTCGGGGTGACCGGCACGGCCGTCGCGTTCCAGCACGGCGAGGAGAGGTTCGTCCTCGGGCTCGATACGGGCCCGCCCCACGGTGGCCGCGGGGTCGTGCGGCGGCGCGAGGGCGGCGGTCTGCTCCGCGTCCAGTACGCCGGCCTTGCGCAGCCAGCCGCTCGGGCCGCCGTAGAAGCGGTGCAGGAGCTGCTGGGCGCGGATCTCCACGACGCTCGGGGTGCGCGGCAGCTTGCCGAGCAGCAGGTCGTCGTGGTCGCCGGGATGGCGGGGCCGTGACATGCAGACGATCTCGGTGCCGCCGGACGCCAGGCCGATCCACTGCGTGTCGTCCCGTCTGGCGAGCGCCTCGGCGATGACGGCGGCGCTGTCGGGCACACAGCGCAGGCGCAGCATCCACTGGTCCTGGCCGAGGCGTTCCGCGTCCCGGACGGCGACGACCCGCAGCCCGGCCTCGGCGCGCAGCCGACGGTAGCGGCGCGCGATCGTCTGGTCGGAGACGCCCAGGACCGCGCCCAGCCTGCTGAAGGAGGCCCGCCCGTTCGCCTCCAGTGCCGCAAGCAGCTGGAGGTCCAGCCGGTCCAGTCCGCCCCGGAAGTCGAATTCCATCCCTGTGCGCCCCCTCCGTGTCGGGTTCTGTCGCTCCGGTGCCGGACACCGCGGTGATCGGCCGTTGCCGGTCCATCGTACGGAGCGGTTCATCGGACGGGTCGAGAGGACGGAGGGGCGGGACATGCGCACATGGGGGCCGCTGACGGCGGTGTGTCTGGGCACGTTCATGCTGCTGCTGGACGTGACGATCGTGATCGTGGCGCTGCCGGACATGGCGCGGGCGCTGGACGCCTCGCTGAGCGATCTTCAGTGGGTGGTCGACGGGTACGCGCTCGCGCTGGCCGCGCTGCTGCTGGGGGCGGGGGCCACCGCCGACATCCTGGGGCGCCGGCGGGTGCACGTGGCGGGCACCGTGCTGTTCGCGACGGCGTCGCTGCTGTGCGGACTGGCGCACGGACCGGACGCGCTGGTCGCGGCGCGTGCCCTCCAGGGGGTGGGCGCCGCGGCGATGCTGGCAACGACGCTGCCGCTGCTCGGTTCGGTCTACCAGGGCCGGCAGCGGTCGGCCGCGCTCGGGGTGTGGGGCGCGGTGAGCGGGGCGGCCGCGGCGGTCGGGCCGGTCGTGGGCGGGCTGCTGGCCGAGGGGCCCGGCTGGCGCTGGATCTTCTACGTCAATCTGCCGGTGAGCGTGGTCGCGGTGTGGCTGACGCTGAAGGCGGTGCCGGAGTCCAGGGGCCCGCGCGGGATGCGGGTCGACTGGGCGGGCACGGTGACCTTCGCGGCCTTCGCGGGCGGGACGGCGTACGCCGTCGTACGGGCCGGCACGGACGGCTGGACGGCGCCGGCGACGCTCGCCTCGTTCGCGCTGGCGGCGCTCGCCCTGGCCTGCTTCGTACCGGCGGAGCGGCGGGCGGCCCATCCGCTGCTCGACCTGTCCCTGCTGCGCAGGCCTGCGTTCGTGGGGGTGATGGTGGGCGCGCTCGCCTTCAACGGCGTGGCGTTCGGGGTGACGCCGTACCTGTCGATCTGGATGCAGACGCTGCTCGGCATGAGTCCGGTGCGCGGCGGGCTGACGCTGCTGCCGATGACGGTGGCCGCCATGGTCACGGCGGTCGTGGTGGGCAAGCGGCTGCACGGCGTGCCGGCCCGGCTGACCGTCGGCGGCGGGCTCCTGCTGATCGCCGCGGGCTGTTTCTGCCAGGCCGTGCTGGACGCGGGGTCGGACCGGACGGCCCTGGTGCCCGGGTTCGTGCTGGTGGGCGTGGGGACCGGCTTCGTCGCGCCCACCGTCGCCGGGGCGGCGCTCGCGGCGGTGGAACCGGCGCGGGCGGGGATGGCGGGCGGGGCGGTGAACACCGTGCGGCAGCTGGGGTACGCGCTCGGCGTCGCGGTCTTCGGCACCGTGGTGACCTCCGAGATGTCCGGCACCCTCCCGCAGGACGCGTCCCACACGCTGGCGGGCGGGGGCGCGGGGGCGCTGCGCGGCTCGTTCCCCGAGGACGTCCTGCGCTCCGCGTTCGCCTCCGGGCTGGACGCGGCGCTGGTGGCGGCGGGCTGTGCGGGCGTCGTCGCCGCGCTCCTCGTCCTCGTGCTGGTCAGGCCGCCGCGCGCCGCCGCGGCCGGGGTGACGGCAGCGGCCGGTCCCGCGCCGCGTGAGGCGTCCGGGGACCCGGCGGGCGGCGGGGCGGCGGCCCGTCCCTGACGGCACGGGGCGGCCCGCGCACGGCTCGGGCCGCGGGGGCTTTCGAGGGGTCGGACAGCGTAAGCGGGTCGGGCAGATTCGGTGGAGATTACGGGACCGAAACTTACTCATCCGTCAGTTTTCTGTCCGACCCTTCCCCATGTGCGCCCATTTTCCGGCGGTGACCAGCGCGGACGAGAGCATCGCTCGTCTTCGGCCCCCCTCCCTTCCGCCCGTCGGGTGGGGTAGCTTTCACGGCGCTGTGCGGCCATGAGAAGCGGGGTGCGGGTTTGCGCGAGTTCACCAACCCTCCGTCGGCGTTGGCACCACCGGTGGGCGGACTGGCCGACGTCGTGTTCCGGCACGCCCAGGAGGACCCGCAGTACATCGCCCTCGGCCGCAAGGACGACAGCGGTGAATGGCGGGACGTGACCTCGGGCGAGTTCCGCGACGAGGTCCTCGCCCTCGCCAAGGGGCTCCTCGCCCAGGGCATCCGCTTCGGCGACCGGGTCGCCATCATGTCCCGCACCCGCTACGAGTGGACGCTCTTCGACTTCGCGCTGTGGACCATCGGCGCCCAGGTGGTGCCGGTCTACCCGACCTCGTCGGCCGAGCAGTGCTTCTGGATGCTCTACGACGCGGAGTGCACCGCCGCGGTCGTCGAGCACGAGGACCACTCGATGACGATCGCCACCGTCATCGACCGCCTCCCCCGGCTGCGGCAGCTGTGGCAGCTGGACTCCGGCTGTGTGCAGGAGCTGTACGACGCGGGCGCCTCCCTGGAGGACGAGGTGGTGCACCGGCACCGGGAGGCGGTCACTCCCGAATCGACCGCGACGATCATCTACACCTCGGGCACCACGGGCCGGCCGAAGGGCTGTGTCGTCTCGCACGGCAACTTCATGTTCGAGGCGGACACCGTCATCGAGCGCTGGGAGCCGGTGTTCCGTTCCAGGAAGGGCGACGAGGCGGCGACGCTGCTGTTCCTGCCCCTCGCGCACGTCTTCGGGCGGATGGTGCAGATCGCCGCGATCCGCGGCAAGGTCCGCTTCGGCCACCAGCCCCAGCTGCACGCGGCCGCGCTGCTGCCCGACCTCATGGCCTTCCGCCCCTCGTTCTTCCTCGCCGTGCCCTACATCTTCGAGAAGGTCTTCAACGCGGCCCGGCGCAAGGCGGAGCGCGAAGGCAGGGCGGGGCCGTTCGAGAAGGCCGTCGAGGTGGCGGTGAACTACGCCGAGGCGATCGAGGCCAAGGCGTGGGGCGACGGGCCCGGCCCGTCGGCGGGGCTGCGCATGCAGCACCAGCTGTTCGACAAGCTCGTCTACTCCAAGGTGCGCGCGGCGATGGGCGGCCGGGTGCGGCACGCGATGTCGGGCGGCTCGGCGATGGACCGCAGACTCGGCCTGTTCTTCGCCGGCGCGGGGGTCCAGATCTACGAGGGCTACGGCCTGACCGAGACGACCGCGGCCGCGACCGCCAATCCGCCCGGGCGCACCAGGTACGGCACGGTCGGCCAGGCCATCCCCGGCATGACCGTGCACATCGCCGACGACGGGGAGATCTGGCTGCGGGGCGACAACGTGTTCCAGGGCTACCTCAACAACCCCAAGGCCACCGACGAGAGCCTGCACGACGGCTGGCTGGCCACCGGTGACCTGGGATCGCTCGACGAGGACGGCTACCTCACCATCACCGGCCGCAAGAAGGAGATCCTGGTCACCTCCGGCGGCAAGAGCGTCTCGCCCGGGCTGCTGGAGGAGCGGGTGCGCGACCATCCGCTGGTCAACCAGTGCATCGTCGTCGGCAACGACCGGCCCTTCGTGGCGGCCCTGGTCACCCTGGACCAGGAGGCCGTCGAGCACTGGCTCCAGATGCGCGGCAAGCCGCAGCTGCCCCCGGTCGACCTGGTGCACGACCCGGACCTGGAGGCGGAGGTGCGCCGGTCGGTCGTGGCGGCCAACACGCTGGTGTCGAAGGCCGAGTCCATCCGCACCTTCCGGATCCTCGCCCAGCCCTTCACCGAGGAGCACGGGCTGCTGACGCCGTCGCTGAAGCTCAAGCGCAAGGCCATCGAGAACGCCTACGCGGACGAGGTCGAGGCGCTGTACCGCACCTGAGATCCGCGGCGCGGGACCCGGGACGTCCCGGGGCGGCGTGAGACGGTGTCCCACCGGGTACCCGAGGACGTAATTCGACGGTCAGGAATGCATCACTCGCCGTGATCGTTGACGATGGGCGTACCACTTTGACGGACAACCGAAGGATCAAGAGCTCGTGAGCAGCAAGGTCCCCCCGATCATCCTCAACAACGGCGTGGAGATGCCCCAGCTGGGCTTCGGTGTCTGGCAGGTGCCGGACGACGAGGCGGAGCAGGCGGTCTCCACCGCGCTGGAGGCCGGGTACCGCAGCATCGACACAGCGGCGATCTACGGCAACGAGGAGGGCACCGGCAAGGCCATCACCTCCTCCGGCGTGCCCCGCAAGGACATCTTCGTCACCACCAAGCTCTGGAACAGCGACCAGGGGTACGACTCGACGCTGCGCGCGTTCGACACCTCCCTGGAGAAGCTGGGCCTGGACTATCTGGACCTGTACCTCATCCACTGGCCGCTGCCCTCCCGCGACCGTTACGTGGACACCTACAAGGCGTTCGAGAAGCTCCTGGCGGACGGCCGGGTGCGCGCCATCGGCGTGTCGAACTTCCTGCCGGAGCACCTGGAGCGGCTGATCGGCGAGACGTCGGTCGTCCCGGCGGTCAACCAGATCGAGCTGCACCCGCACCTCCAGCAGCAGGCCTCGCGCGAGGCCCACGCGGCGCACGGCATCGCCACCGAGGCCTGGTCGCCGCTCGGCCAGGGCAAGGGCCTCCTGGAGGTCCCGGCGATCGTGGCCATCGCGCAGAAGCACGACCGCACCCCGGCCCAGGTGGTGCTGCGCTGGCACCTCCAGCTCGGCAACGTCGTGATCCCGAAGTCCGTGACGCCGTCGCGGATCAAGGAGAACATCGACGTGTTCGACTTCAGCCTGGACACCGAGGACCTGGCGGCGATCAGCGCGCTGAACGAGGACCGGCGCATCGGTCCCGACCCGGCGGCCTTCGACGTCGGCTGAGGTCACCCGTCTGCGCGGAGGGCGCCCCCCGGGTCCGGGGGGCGCCCTCCGCGCAGACGGCCGCGGGTCAGTTGGGCTGCCCGATGGGCCGGACGACGACGGTGTTCACGTCGACCCCCGCGGGCTGCCGGATGGCCCACACGACGGAGTCGGCGATCTGGTCGGCGGTCAGCAGGTGCCCCGGCGGCAGACTGCCGTAGCCGTCCCAGAACGGGGTCTCCACCCGGCCGGGCGCCACCAGCGTGACGCCGACGCCCCACTCGGTGACCTGGCGGCGGGTGTTCTCCGCCAGCCCCGTGACCGCCCACTTCGTCGCCCCGTAGATGTTGCCCGGAGTGGGCACGAACCCGGCGACACTGCCCACCAGCACGATCCGGCCCCGGGTCTGCCTCAGGGCGTCGACCGACGCCCTGATGAGGAGGGCGGGGCCGAGCACGTTGGTCAGCACCATGTCGGTCCACCCTGCCGGGTCGCCCTCGGCGACCGAGTCGTGGGTGGCGGTCCCCGCGTTGGCGACGACCGTGTCCAGCCGGCCGAACGCGTCGAGCGTACGGCCGACCGCCGACTCCACGGAGGCGTAGTCGGCGGCGTTCCCGGTCACCGTGAGCAGGTCCTCGGGGTCCCCGAGGTCCGCGGCGAAGGCGCGCAGCCGCTCCTCTCCCCGTCCGGTGACGGTGACCCGGTACCCGGCTTCCAGCAACTGCCGCGCGACGGCGGCGCCGATGCCGCTGCCCCCGCCGGTGATCAGTGCGACCGGAGAGTGCGGAGCGCCCGATGCGCTGCCCATGATGTGCCCCCATGTGTGGCTGCGTGTGCTGACCGCGGGCGTGTCCCGGCCGTGCCGCGGAGCGCGGCGCGCCTCGCCCGGCACGCAGTCCATCACTTGGAGCGCTCTTCAAGTCAAGTGCGGGCAGGCCGACTCGACCCGCTCGCGGGCGCTACTGAACGGGCCTGACCGCCGTGTGCACGGTGTGGGCCGCGAGCACGAACACATCCGCCCTGCGCTGCACGCCCGCCTCGTCCCGCGGGTCGAGCAGCCGGTCCAGCGCGGCGCGGTCCGCGGGGTCGAGGGCGTCGCCGTGGACGTCGCGCAGCCGGGCCAGGGTCGCGGCGACGTAGGCGCGGGCCCGGTCGGAGGCGGGCGCGGGCAGGTCGAGCAGGAAGGTGCGGGCCCTGGCGTGCGTCAGGCCGGCGGCGGCGAGCAGTGCCGACCAGTCCTCGGTCTCGCCCACGGAACCCGGCAGTTCGGCCCGCATCCGCGCGAACCACTCCTCCTGGAGGGCGTCGAGCCGTGCCTCCAGGCCGGGGCGGCCGAAGCCGAGGTCGCGCGGCAGGAACCGGGGCGGCAGGCCCCCCTCCATGATCGCCAGGGTTCCGCCGGGCGCGAGGCGCTCCGCGAAGGCGGCGAGGGCGGCGCGCTGGTCGCCCAGGTGGTGCAGGCTGCGGCCGGCCCACAGCAGGTCGGCCGGGTAGTCCAGCTCGCCCAGCGCGTCGGGCAGTTCACCGGCCAGGGTGCCGAAACGGTCGCCGTACCCGAGCCGGTCGGCGCGCCGGAGCGCCCGCTCCAGCAAGGGTGCCGAGCCGTCGGCGGCGACGACCCGCGCACCGGGGAACGTCTCGGCGAACAGGCAGGAGACGACCCCGGGGCCGCTGCCCACGTCCACGATCAGGCCCGGCTCGGTCACCTCCTTGCCCAGCCAGGACAGGGCCCGCTCGTACAGGGGCGTGAACAGTTCGGCCTGGGCTTCGAGGTGCGGGGCCATCTCGGCCCAGTCGATGTCGGTGCCGTCGCCGTGACCGTGACGGTGGGCGGGGGCCGGGGCATGGCCGTGCCCGTGGGCGTGACCCCGCCCCGCCCGGTCGCCGTGCGGTTCCTGTGGATGGTGCGCCATGGGGTCAGCCTCTCGTCCGGTGTGCCGACAGCGTGCGCCGACGCACCGGACCGGGGCCACCTTTGTTGCCGGTGCGGCAACAAGCGGGCCGCCCACGGCAAACCGGGTCGTGCCTGTCCGGCCGCCCCGGTGGTGCCGGGGCGGCCGGACAGGTGCTGGGTCCTACAGCGGCGGGTACGCGTTCTGCATCAGCTGCTGGAACTGGGCCGAGAACCAGTGCCCGGACAGCGGCGCGTTGGCCAGGGCGCCCGACAGGTTGTTGTTGTTGCGGGGGTTGCCGGTGTACGTCGGGTCGCACATCCGGTCGAAGCCCTTGCCCTCGTCGTTAGCGATGGCGGAGCTGGCACCGTCGGACTCACCCGGCGGCTTCATCCACACGTACGCGTCGATCCCGGCGGCCGGGGCCGCCTTGGGGCGCTCGCCGAGACCGGCTCCGGCCTGGTTGCACCAGTTGCCGACGTGGATGCGGCGGTCGTAGCGGCCGCCGTCGACGTAGGTGTCCACGGTGGTCGTGGCGCCCGGTCCGGTGGGCCGGGCGGTGCCGCCCCAGCCGTTGCGGGAGGTGTCGATCAGCATCCCGATGTCCGACTTGAAGCCGGCGGTGACCAGCTGGTTGCGGAAGGCCTGGGCGTACGACTGCTCGTCGACGTAGCGGTTCCAGTCCACCCACTTGGACTCACGGACCGACTTGCCGGCCACCGAGTCGTTGATGGTGAAGTTGTTCTCCTTCAGGGCGCTGTAGTTCGCCGTGTTGGTGATGAAGCCGTGCACGTCGGCGACGGTCGCGCCCTCGGCGGTGGCGGCCTGGTACATGATCTGGGCGGACGGCACGAAGTTGTCGTCCCAGCCGAGCCAGCCGTGGTGACCGGCGTCGATGTAGTTGTAGACGTTGGGGATCGCGCCGAGCTTCTTCAGCGCGTACCCGACGCCCTTCACGTAGTTGCCGTTGGCCTTCATGGTGTCGCAGGCCGGGGTTGCGGTGGCGCGGCTGCCGGTGTTGGTGACCAGGTTGGGCAGCGAGTCGATCTCGACGGTGGTGACGATCCGCAGGCCCGCGTACTTGCTGTCCGCGAGGATCGCCGCGATCGGGTCGATGAACTGTGTCTTGTACTTGTCGATCTCCGTCGGGCCGAGCTCGCCGTTGGAGGCGAGGGCCGAGCAGTCGCGTCCGGGAAGGTCGTAGACGACCAGCTGCACGACTTCCTCGCCGCTGCCCTTCTGGGCGAGGGCCGCGTCCAGGTGGGCACGCAGTCCCATGCGGCCGTTCGCGCCGTTGATGGCGGCGATGCGGTCGAGCCAGACGCCGGTGGGCTGGTTGGAGACCCGGCTGCCGCCCGGCTCCGCGGCGGCCAGCGCCGACCATTCGGGGTTCACGTACACCTTGGCGCCGGCGTAGGGGTTGTCGACCTTGGTGGAAGGGGTGCCGGGGTCGGTCGGGGTGCCGGGGTCGGTGGGGGTGCCGGTCCCGTTGTCGACGTTGCAGGTCACGCCGTCCAGGGTGAACGCGGTGGGGATCGCGTTGCTGCCGCTGTAGGTGCCCTGGAACCCGAAGCTGACCGAACCGCCGGTCGCCAGAGTCCCGTTGTAGGTCTCGTTGTTGGCGGTGACGGCCGTGCCCGACTGGGTGACCTTCGCGTTCCACGCGTTGGTGACCTTCTGGCTTCCGGCGTAGGCCCACTTGACCGACCAACTCGACTTCGCGGCCGAATTGTTGGTCACGGTGACGGCGGCGGTGAAGCCGCTGCCCCAGTCGTTCTGCACCTTGTAGTCGACACTGCACGGGATGGCGGCGATGCCGGGATCGCCCGGGACGACGGCCAGTGCCGTCCCGGAGGCGCCGGCCACCAGCGCCAGCGCGGCGAGTACCGCTGTTCTGCTACGGCTCATGAGTGCGGGTTTCCTTCTCGGTCGCGGGTGTTGTCCGTTGCTTCGGTCGCTCTGTTCCGCTTCTCCGGTCCGGGAGGTCCGGCCGGTGGTCGGGTCCGGCGGTCCGGACCGGTGGCGCCTATCCGCCGAGTGCGCGCAGATGGTCGCGCAGGCCGGTGCCGTACGCGGTGGGCGTCCCGTCGTAGGAGGTGATCAGGGACGGTCCGCTGGAGCAGTCCCAGGCGTTCCAGGTCCAGCCGAGGTACGACAGACCGCGGTCGTCGAACCACTTCATGACCTGGTCGACGAAACCGTGCGAGCAGGTGTTCTCGCCGATCTCCCCGGCCACCAGCGGCACCTGGGCGGCCACGGGGGCCAGGGTGGAGTTCCAGCAGCTCGCGTTCGCGCAGCTGTTGAAGTTGTAGACGTGGTACGCGGCGGCGAGATTGCCAGTCGGATCGCTGGGCCGGTAGGTCAGCCACTGGCTCAGGTCGTTGGAGTACGCGAGGCCGCCGGCCAGGACGACGTTGCGGGCGCCGGTCGCCCGTACGGCGTCGACGAGGTCCTGCATGCCGGCGACCTGGTAGCCGATGCCGGGGCAGGTGCCGCCGTCCCGCCAGCACTGCCACGCCTGGGCGGTCGTGGAGGTGGCGCGGTCCGGGTAGGGCTCGTTGAACAGGTCGAACACGACGGCCTGGTCGCTCTTGAAGGTGTCGGCCACCGAGGTCCAGAACGACGGGGTGTACTGCATGTCGGGCATCGGCTTCTGGCAGCCGGCGTGCACGTCCGAGCAGCCGGCCGAGTTACCGGTGTACTGCCCGTAGGTCCAGTGCAGTTCGACGATCGGCGTCATGCCGTGCGCCTCGACCCGGGCGACCAGCTCCTTGACGGCGTTCACGTAGGCGGCGCCCCGGTAGGCGGCGTCGATGTGGGAAAGGCCCAGCCAGCACTCCTCGTTGAGCGGGATACGGACGGCTCCGACGCCCCAGTCGGCGATCGCCCGCACCGCGGCGTCGTCGACCGGCCCGTCCCAGATCCCGCGCCCCTGCACGCACATGAACTCGCCGCCCGAGCGGTTCACGCCGAGCAGACGGCGGGTCCCGCCGGCCGCGTCCACGAGCTTGTTGCCCTGCACGTGCAGGGCGGGCGGGCCGTCACCGGTGCCGGGCGGGTCCGTGGTGGGCGGTGCGGTCGGGGTGGGTGTGGGGGTGGTGGGGCCGGGCTGGGTGTCGGTGTTGCAGGTCGTTCCGTTCAGCTTGAACGCGGCCGGCACGGCGTTCGCCCCCGCGGTGGAGGCGATGAAGCCCGCGCTGACGCTCGCGCCGGTGCCGAGGGCTCCGTTCCAGCTCTCGTTCGACGCGGTGACGGTGGTGCCGGACTGGGACCATCGGGCGCTCCAGCCCTGGGTGACCTTCTGGCCGTTCGCGAAGTCGAAGGTCAGGTTCCAACTGCTCAGTGCCGACGCGTTGTTGGTGATTTTCACGGCGCCCTGGAAGCCGGCGTCCCACTGGCCGGTGACCGAGTACTCCACCGTGCACGCGGGCACGGCTCCCTGGGCCGTGACGACCGGCGTCAGGGCGGCCGCGACGAGGGCGACCGTACCGGCGACGGCTAAAAGTACTGAACGCGGGGGGTGTCGCATGAGCGACTCCTTGCAGATCAGGCGCATCGTGACGGACGCGTCGACTGATGGAATCGCTCCCACTGGTGTCTCGAAGCTAGCGCCAAGTGCTGGCAAAGAACAGAGGCGTCACTGACTTTTACTCAACCCTCGCCGTCGAATCTTTTCGACTCTTCAAGCACCTTGACCGCTCTCACCCCCATCCCCACTATGGGAGCGCTCCCACTGGTTCAAGGCTTGTTGCTCCTCCCCCACTTCTCCGAGCCGCAAGGAGGAACCAGCACCATGGAACCCTCACGCAGACGCCGCGGGGCGCGGCGCCTGTGGACCGCCGCCCTGGCGGCCCTCGCGCTCCCCCTCGCCATGCTCAGCACGAGTTCGACACCCGCCCAGGCGGCCGCACTCCAGTGCAGCGTGGACTACAAGACCAACGACTGGGGTTCCGGGTTCACCGCGGACCTGACCCTCACCAACCGTGGCACCGACCCGATCAACGGCTGGACCCTCACCTACTCCTACGCGGGCAACCAGAAGCTGTCAGGCGGCTGGAACGGCAGCTGGTCGCAGTCCGGCCAGCGGATCACCGTCACCAACGCCTCCTACAACGGGACGGTCGCCGCCGGGGCCGCCGTCGGCACGGGCGCGCAGTTCACCTACAGCGGGACCAACGCCGCGCCCACGGACTTCGCGGTCAACGGCACGACCTGCGCCGGGGCGCACCAGCCGCCGGTCACCGTGCTGACCAGCCCGGCCGCCGGCGCCGTCTACACCCAGGGGGACGCGGTGCCGCTCGCCGCGACCGCCGCGGCCGCCGACGGCGCGACCATCGGCAAGATCGAGTTCTACGACGACACCACCCTGCTCGGCACGGACACGACCGCGCCGTACACCCTGTCCGCCGCCGGGCTGGCCGTGGGCAGTCACTCCCTGGTCGCCAAGGCGTACGACAGCCTGGGCGCGTCGGCGTCGTCGACCCCGGTCGGCATCACGGTCGCCTCGGGACCGGCCGTGGTCGCCTCCGCCAACCAACTGGCCGTGCAGCAGGGCAAGACGGGCACCTACTCGCTGAAGCTGTCGACCCAGCCGTCGGCGAACGTGACCGTCACGACGGCCCGCACGACCGGCAACACGGGCCTGACGGTGACCGGCGGCGCGAGCCTCGTCTTCACGCCGTCGAACTGGAACACGGCGCAGAACGTGACCCTCACGGCCAACGCCTCCGGCACGGGCGCCGCCACCTTCGAGTCGACGGCCATCGGGCACGCGAAGGCGTCGGTCACGGCCACCGAGATCGCGGGCGCCAAGGCGTACGACGCCCGGTTCCTCGACCTCTACGGCAAGATCACCAACCCGGCGAACGGCTACTTCTCCCCCGAGGGCATCCCGTACCACTCGGTCGAGACGCTGATCGTCGAGGCTCCCGACCAGGGCCATGAGACGACGTCGGAGGCCTACAGCTACCTGCTCTGGCTCCAGGCGATGTACGGGAAGATCACCGGCGACTGGACCAAGTTCAACGGCGCCTGGGACATCATGGAGAAGTACATGATCCCCACCCACGCCGACCAGCCGACGAATTCGTTCTACAACGCTTCCAAACCGGCCACGTACGCGCCGGAGCTGGACACCCCGAACGAGTACCCGGCGAAGCTGGACACGGGTGTGTCCGTGGGATCGGACCCGATCGCGGCCGAGCTGAAGAGCGCCTACGGCACGGACGACGTCTACGGCATGCACTGGCTCCAGGACGTCGACAACACCTACGGCTACGGCAACGCGCCCGGCAAGTGCGAGGCCGGTCCGGCGGACACCGGTCCGTCGTACATCAACACCTTCCAGCGCGGCGCGCAGGAGTCGGTGTGGGAGACGGTGCCGCAGCCGACCTGCGACGCCTTCAAGTACGGCGGGACGAACGGGTATCTCGACCTCTTCACCGGTGACGCCTCCTACGCCAAGCAGTGGAAGTTCACCAACGCCCCGGACGCCGACGCACGCGTCGTGCAGGCCGCGTACTGGGCGGACGTCTGGGCCAAGGCCCAGGGCAAGGGAAGCGACGTCTCCGCCGCCGTCGGCAAGGCGGCGAAGATGGGCGACTACCTGCGGTACGCGATGTACGACAAGTACTTCAAGAAGATCGGCAACTGTGTCGGACCGACCGCCTGCGCGGCCGGCACCGGCAAGGACGCCTCGCACTACCTGCTCTCCTGGTACTACGCCTGGGGCGGCGCCACGGACACCAGCGCCGGCTGGGCCTGGCGGATCGGCTCCAGCCACACCCACGGCGGCTACCAGAACCCCCTGGCCGCCTACGCGCTCAGCAGCTACGCCGACCTCAAGCCCAAGTCGGCGACGGGGCAGGCGGACTGGGCGAAGTCGCTGACCCGGCAGCTGGAGTTCTACCGCTGGCTCCAGTCCAGCGAGGGCGCCATCGCGGGCGGGGCCACCAACAGCTGGGCGGGCCGCTACGCGACGCCGCCGGCCGGCACGTCGACCTTCTACGGCATGTACTACGACCAGCAGCCCGTCTACCACGACCCGCCGTCCAACCAGTGGTTCGGCTTCCAGGCGTGGTCGATGGAGCGGGTCGCGGAGTACTACCAGCAGACGGGGAACGCGAGCGCCAAGGCGGTCCTCGACAAGTGGGTCGACTGGGCGCTGTCCAAGACCACGATCAACCCGGACGGCACCTTCCGGATCCCCTCCACGCTCCAGTGGTCGGGCCAGCCCGACACCTGGAACGCGTCGAGCCCGGGCGCCAACACGGGGCTCCACGTCACCGTCGCCGACTACACCGACGACGTCGGAGTGGCCGCCGCGTACGCCAAGACCCTGACGTACTACGCCGCCAGGTCCGGTGACACGGAGGCGAAGACGACCGCGAAGGCACTGCTGGACGGGATGTGGGCGCACGACCAGGACGCCCTCGGCATCGCCGTGCCGGAGACCCGCGCCGACTACAACCGCTTCGACGACGGCGTGTACGTCCCGAGCACCTTCAGCGGCAAGATGCCCAACGGGGACACCATCAACGCGTCCTCGACCTTCGCCTCGCTGCGCTCCTTCTACAAGAACGACCCGGCCTGGTCGAAGATCCAGAGCTATCTCGCGGGTGGAGCCGCGCCCGTGTTCACGTACCACCGGTTCTGGGCCCAGGCGGACATCGCCCTGGCCATGGGCTCGTACGCGGAGCTTCTCGAATGAATCCCCGCTGAGCGCTCCGCGGGCCGGGCGGGGCCGGGCCGTGCACCGGACGAGGCCGGTCGCGCGGGTCCCCGCGCCCCGGGTCCCCTCCGGGGGTCCCGGGGCGCGGGACGGCCCCTCCCGCTCGCGGAACCGCTCGAGGCTTCGCGTACGTGGCCCCGTCACCGGACGACGGGGCCCTGGCCGGGCGGCCCCCACCCGCACAGGGGGCCGCCCGGCAGTCGTACGTCCCCGTTCCCACCCCCGCACCGACCATCCCCCCACCCATGGCTCCGCGAGGAAGGACCCCCACCGTGCGAAGAACCCGCATCCTCACGGCCGTACTGGCGCTCGCCGCCGGTCTGATCGCGGGCAGCCCGCCCGTGCTGGCCGCGGACGGCGCCCCGCGGCCCGCGCTCGCCGCAGAGTCGTACACCTGGAAGAACGCCCGGATCGACGGCGGCGGCTTCGTACCCGGCATCGTCTTCAACCGCAAGGAGAAGAACCTCGCCTACGCCCGCACCGACATCGGCGGCGCGTACCGCTGGCAGCAGGCGAGCAGGACGTGGACCCCGCTGCTGGACTCGGTGGGCTGGGCCGACTGGGGCCACACGGGCGTGGTGAGCCTGGCCTCCGACTCCGTCGACCCGAACAAGGTGTACGCGGCGGTCGGCACGTACACCAACAGCTGGGACCCCGGCAACGGCGCCGTGCTGCGCTCCGCCGACCGGGGCGCGAGCTGGCAGAAGACGGACCTGCCCTTCAAGCTGGGCGGCAACATGCCCGGCCGCGGCATGGGCGAGCGCCTCGCGGTCGACCCGAACCGCAACAGCGTGCTCTACCTCGGCGCGCCGAGCGGGAAGGGCCTGTGGCGGTCCACCGACTCGGGCGTCACCTGGTCCCAGGTGGCGAACTTCCCCAACGTCGGCAACTACCAGCAGGATCCGACCGACACGAGCGGGTACGCCTCCGACAACCAGGGCATCGTCTGGGTCACCTTCGACGAGTCCACGGGGACGTCCGGCACCGCGACGAAGACGGTCTACGTCGGCGTGGCGGACAAGGACAACGCGGTGTACCGCTCGACGGACGCGGGGGCGACATGGACCCGGCTGGCCGGGCAGCCGACCGGATACCTGGCGCACAAGGGGGTGCTGGACAGCGTCAACGGCTATCTGTACCTCGCCTACAGCGACAAGGGAGGGCCCTACGACGGCGGCAAGGGCCGCCTGTGGCGGTATGCGACGGCCACCGGCGCCTGGACGGACATCAGCCCGGTGGCGGAGGCCGACACGTACTACGGCTTCAGCGGGCTGACGGTCGACCGGCAGAAACCCGGCACGGTCATGGCCACCGCGTACAGCTCCTGGTGGCCCGACACGCAGATCTTCCGCTCGACCGACAGCGGCGGCACCTGGACCAAGGCCTGGGACTACACGTCGTACCCGAACCGCGCGAACCGGTTCACCATGGACGTCTCCTCGTCGCCGTGGCTGACCTGGGGCGCGAACCCGTCGCCGCCGGAGCAGACGCCCAAACTCGGCTGGATGACCGAGGCGTTGGAGATCGACCCGTTCGACTCCGCCCGCATGATGTACGGGACGGGCGCGACGATCTACGGCACGGAGAACCTCACCGCCTGGGACGCCGGCGGCCAGTTCACCGTCCGGCCGATGGTGCAGGGGCTGGAGGAGACGGCGGTCAACGACCTGGCCTCGCCGCCCTCCGGGGCCCCGTTGCTCAGCGCGCTCGGTGACATCGGCGGCTTCCGGCACACGGACCTGACCAAGGTGCCGTCGATGATGTACACCTCCCCGAACTTCACGACGACGACGAGCCTGGACTACGCGGAGAGCGACCCGAACACGGTGGTACGGGTCGGCGATCTGGACTCGGGCCCGCATGTGGCGTTCTCGACGGACAACGGCGCCAACTGGTTCGCGGGCACCGACCCTTCGGGGGTCAGCGGTGGCGGCACGGTCGCCGCGGCGGCGGACGGCAGCCGCTTCGTGTGGAGCCCGGCGGGCACCGGCGTGCAGTACACGACCGGGTTCGGCAGCGCGTGGCAGGCCTCGAGCGGCATCCCCTCGGGTGCGGTGGTGGAGTCGGACCGGGTCGACCCCAAGACGTTCTACGGCTTCAAGTCCGGCAAGTTCTACGTGAGTTCGGACGGCGGGGCGACGTTCACCGGCTCCGCTGCGACCGGTCTGCCCGCCGGGGACAGCGTGCGGTTCAAGGCGCTGCCGGGCACGAAGGGCGACGTCTGGCTGGCGGGCGGGGCGAGTGACGGGGCGTACGGGCTGTGGCACTCCACCGACTCCGGGGCGACCTTCACCCGCCTGGCGGGGGTCGAGCAGGCCGACACGATCGGCTTCGGGAAGGCGGCGACGGGCGCGTCGTACCAGACGCTGTACACCAGCGCGAAGATCGCCGGGGTCCGCGGCATCTTCCGGTCGACCGACAAGGGCGTGAGCTGGACGCGGGTCAACGACGACGCCCACCAGTGGGGCTGGACCGGGGCAGCGATCACCGGCGACCCGCGGGTCTACGGCCGCGTCTACGTCTCCACGAACGGCCGGGGGGTCGTCTACGGGGACACCTCGGACACCGGCGGCGGGAGCGGCGGAGGCGGCGGAGGCGACCCGACCCCGAGCGGCGCCTGCGCGGTGACGTACACGATCACCAACCAGTGGTCGGGCGGCTTCCAGGCGGACGTCAAGCTGACGAACACCGGCACGAGCGCCTGGTCCGGCTGGAGCCTCGGCTGGAGCTTCCCGGGCGGCCAGACCGTCTCCCAGCTGTGGAACGCCGACCACACCCAGTCGGGTGCGGCGGTGACGGTGAAGAACGTCGGCTGGAACGGCAACGTGGCGGCCGGCTCGTCCGTCGCGTTCGGCTTCACGGGCACCTGGACCGGCACGAACGGCAAGCCCACGGCGTTCCGGCTCGGCGACCGGAGCTGCACGGTGGGATGACCCCGGTGGGTGCGCGCCCGCGGCGGCGAGGCGCGCACCCGTCGGTCACGGGGCGTACACCAGCGGGCGGGGGGCCGTCGCCATGCCGTCGCCGAGGAAGTAGCTCGGGTGCGGGGGCTGGTTGTAGGCGGTGTTCTGCCAGGCCAGACCGGTGCGGTACATCGTGTCGTGGAGCAGGGTCGTGATCCGGGTCGTCGTCTCGTACGGCGTCGAGTAGATCCGCAGGGCCGTGTTGTCGGTGGTCGGCCAGACGACCTCCTCGCGCCAGTCGCCGAGGATGTCGCCGGACAGCGACGGCGTCGCCTTGGTGCTGTTGTTGGAGTGGACGCCCGAACCGGTCAGCAGGCGGGTGTCCGAGGACGGGCCGTACTTGTCGATGTGGGTGCCGTCGAGGAGCTCACGGACGGGGTCGGCGTCCCACCAGGAAAGGAAGTTGACGGAGGACGGCTCCCGGCCCTTCGTCGCGCCCGCCTCGTCCCGGATCGAGGTGTCGGACGCCGACCAGACCTCGGCGCCGTCGTTGCCCGCCCAGATGTCGCCGGCGACCCCGCGGCCGTTGTCGCAGCAGGCGGCCAGCTTCCAGTCGACCGTGCCGTTCGCCGGGTCGATGTACAGCTCGGCGGGCTGGCCGGTGCCCTCCGAGACCTTGAAGTACTCGAGGCCGGCGTGCGAGGGGTCGAGGTCGCCGAGGTGCTGGGCGTCGCCGTGGCCCGTCCTGGTGGTCCACAGTCCGTTCCCGTTGTCGTCGACCGCCATCGCGCCGTAGACGATCTCGTCCTTGCCGTCGCCGTCGACGTCCCCGACGGACAGGCTGTGCGAGCCCTGCCCGTCGAAGCCCTTGCCGGAGTTGGTGGAGGAGTTGGTGTCGAAGGTCCAGCGGCGGGTGAAGGCGCCGCCCCGCCAGTCCCAGGCGGCGATCACGGTGCGCGTGTAGTAGCCGCGCGCCATGATCAGCGAGGGCCGGGAGCCGTCCAGATAGGCGGTTCCCGCGAGGAAGCGGTCGACGCGGTTGCCGTAGGAGTCGCCCCAGGAGGAGACCGTGCCGCGGGCCGGGACGTAGTCGACGGAGCTCATCGCCCTGCCGGTGCGGCCGTTGAACATGGTCAGGTACTCGGGGCCGGTCAGCACGTAGCCGCTGGAGTTGCGGTGGTCGGCGGAGGCGCTGCCG
The DNA here is from genome assembly GCF_016860545.1 of Streptomyces asoensis. NCBI lineage: Bacteria > Bacillati > Actinomycetota > Actinomycetes > Kitasatosporales > Streptomycetaceae > Streptomyces > Streptomyces asoensis. The sequence goes on from NZ_BNEB01000005.1 coordinate 1,484,282, forward strand.
ATCACCGTGCCCGCGCCGTCCACCGTGCCGTCGGACGTCTTCACGGCGACCTCGGCCTCGCCGTCGCCGTCGTAGTCGTAGACCTGGAACTGCGTGTAGTGGGCGCCGGAGCGGATGTTGCGGCCGAGGTCGATCCGCCACAGGCGGGTGCCGTCGAGCCTGACGCCGTCGAGGACCGTGTTGCCGGTGTAGCCCGACTGGGAGTTGTCCTTCGCGTTGGTCGGCTGCCACTTCAGGACGATGTCCAGGGCGCCGTCGCCGTCCAGGTCGCCGACGGAGGCGTCATTGGCCTCGTAGGTGTAGGCGACGCCGTCCGGGGTGGTGCCGCCGGCCGGCGGGGTGACGGGCACGTCCTTGTAGCCGGTGCGCAACTGCACGGCGTGGACGGAGTCTGCCTGTTCGACGCCGTTCACGACGGCGCGGACCGTGTAGTCGGCCTGCGCCGGGGCGCCGGAGTGGAACCAGTTCGTCGAGCCGGTGACCGGGGCCGAGTTGACCTTGGTGCCGGCCCGGTAGACGTTGAAGGAGACGCTGTCGGGGTCGGTGCCGAGCCAGCGCCAGCTGACCAGGTTGCCGCTGTCGGTGTGCACGCTGACCACGCCCCGGTCGAGGGCTTCGACCTGGCGTGCCGTGGCGGCGACGGGGACCGCCTCGCTCTGCGCGGCGGGCGTGGCGTACGTGCCGGCGCCGACCAGGGTGACCGCCGCGGCCGACGCGGCCAGGGCGGCCCACCGGCCGCGGTGCCGGTGCGGACGGCGAGGGGGGTGCGGGTCGGGGTGCGGGGACGGATGCGGGTGCGGGTGCTGCACGACGTGCCTCCCGGGGGGTCGGAGGGGTTCCGCTCCTTCAGTCGCCGCCGCCGACGGGTGAGTTGCCGTACCGGGCGGCCAGTTCCGTCACCGTCCGGGCGATCCGCTCGCGCAGTTCGGGCGGCCCGAGCACCTCGATGTCCGTGCCCAGGCGCAGGAAGTCGGCGTGGGCGTGCTCGACCGACTCGATGGGGACCCTGACCACCGTGCGGCCGTCCGGCCCGGCCGGTCCGTCCAGCGGCACCGCGCGGGGAAGCGTCACCCCCGGCGCCAGGCGGACCACGGCCTCCGCCCGGTCCCGGTACAGCCGTTCCGTTCCCCGCTCTCCCCCGCGGCCCCGCACGCGGGGCCGGACATCACCGCGCCCGCCGCGCCGCCGTTCGCCGAGAAGCTCCTGACGGTGCTCCCGCCGGTCGAGGTGGCGGGGCGGTGGATCAAGCGCTACCACGTCACCGCCGACCCGGCGGGCATCGCGCCCGAGGTGGCGCTGGCTGCCCACGCGGTCCTGCCCGGGCTGCTGCCGGAGCCGGACGGGACACCGCCCGCCGCCTTCACGGTGCTGCACCGGGGCGGCGGCGACGGCGCCTACCTCAACGTGTACAGCTGGGTGTGGGACAACGTCCTGCACTTCCGGGGCGCCGCCGCGGGCCAGCCGGTGCTCGGTTGCCCGGACGACGACCCCACCCACTTCGTGCCGACCGACCGGCCCTGGATCGGCTGCGTCTGGGAACTGCCGCCGATCCTGCACGAACGGGACGCCTGGGTACGGCACATGCTCGCCCCGAGAGCCCCCGAAGTCCCGGATCTCGCAGCCTACTTGGCCGACTCGGCGGCCGAGGGGACCACGGGCGGGCGCTCCTGAGCGGCCCGCACGGCTTCGGCTTCCCGCCCGGCGAGTGGGGCTCTTCGACCCGGAGTCCGGCCGGTGGTCGCCGCACAGACCGACCGGCCGACGGGGTCATGGACCTCAGCCGTCCGTGAGCGGTCCCGGAGCCGGTTTCCGGAACGCCCTCAGGGTGAACGCCGGGTCCGGGCGGGGCCGGTCCTGGTCGGGCAGGGCCGCGAGGCGGGCGGCGAACTCGTCGGCCAGCGGGTCGCCCGGCGGCAGGGTGACGAACCAGCCGCGCCGCAGGTCCGTGATGGCCCGGCGCGGACTGCGGCCCTGGCCCCGCCCGTCGAAACCGGCCTCCCCGGCGGGCACCAGGCCCGCCGCACGGGCGTAGGACTCCACCAGCGCCGGGGTGTCGGAGGCCGGCCGGTGCGGGCGCCCGGCCAGTACGACATCGATGTCGCTGCCCACATTGTGGGAGGCGCCCTTGTCGACCGTGGTGACGTAGACACCGCCCGGCCGCAGCACCCGGGCGCACTCGGCGACGATCCGCCGCGCGTCCGCGGGGTCGTCCACGAGGTGCAGCAGCCACACGCTGCTGACGGCGTCGAAGCGCCCCGGCCGGAAGGGGAGCCGGCGGCCGTCGGCGAGGACGACCGCGCCGGGCAGCCGCGCGGCGGCGTGCCGGGCCATGGCGGGCGACCGGTCCAGGCCGGTCACCCGCAGCCCGGGGCGGCCGGCCGCGAGGCGCCGGGTGACGATGCCCGTGCCGCAGGCCACGTCCAGCACCGAGCGCGTACCGCCCGGCAGCAGACCGAGCACGGCCTCCGCGGCCGCCGCCGCCCTCGGCTCGCCGCCGCGCCACGCGTCGTACCGTTCGGCTTCCTCGTCGTAGTCGAGCACCTGCGCCCCCGTTCCGTCACCGCCCTGTCCGAGCCGTACCCGCCGGCCGCGTGCCCGCACCCTCCGTGCCGTCCCTCTCCACCGCCGCGCCGGGAGGGACCCGCCGCGCACGGCCCCGTCCGCGCGTCCCGCCCCGCGGATCAGCGCGCCCCGTGTGCGGGGGCCACGGCCTCCACCCGGCGGGCCAGCTCCACGTCGAGACCGGTGACGGCGTCGCCCGCGCTGTGGGTGTTCACCGCGAGGGACACCGTGTCGTAGCCGAGGGTGAGCTCGCTGTGGTGATCGAGCTCGTCCTGGATCCGCGCCACGTGGACGACCAGGGACACCGCGGCGAAGTGGGAGCCGAGCCGGTAGGCGCGGGTGAGGCGGCCGTCGTCCAGGGACCAGCCGGGCAGCTCGGACAGCCGCTCCTCGATCTCCTTCTGCGACAGCGGTTCGACGGCCATGGCAGGGCTCCCTTCCTGATCGCGTACCTGTCCAGCGTGCCACAGGAAGCCCGTCGCGGCCCTGGGCGCACCCGGCCCGCGCGCGGGACGGTCCCGGAGCGGTGCGACCGCCCGGCCGCTCTCCGTACGGACGCGGCGGCGGTCGCGGCGGCGGTCATGGCGGCGGTCGCGGACACCCCGGTGGACCGGCCGGGCGGGGGCGCCGGCACGGACCCGGCCGGCCGCGCCCTCTTCGTCGCGCTCCTCAACTACGGTCGTCCGTATGACCTTTGTCGCCATCGGTACGGAACCCGCCTCCGCCGCCCCCCGGGGCGCGGGCCCGCTGCTTCGGGCCTGGCGCGAGCGGCGTCGGATGAGCCAGTTGGACCTCGCCCTGCGCGCCGACTCCTCGGCCCGGCACATCAGCTTCGTCGAGACGGGCCGGTCGCGGCCCAGCGAGGAGATGGTGCTGCGACTGGCCGAGCACCTCGACGTGCCCGTGCGCGAGCGCAACGCACTCCTCCTGGCGGCCGGTCACGCCCCCCGGTACCCGCAGACCCCGCTGGACGATCCGGCGCTGGACGCGCTGCGCGACGGCCTGGAGCGGCTGCTGCGGGGTTACGAGCCGTACCCGGCACTGGTGATGGACGCGCGCTACGACGTCGTGGCGGCCAACCGGGGCATCGCGATGCTGCTGGACGGCGTCCCCGGGTCGCTGCTCGAACCCCCGCTCAACGCGATGCGCCTCACCCTCCACCCGCGGGGCCTCGCACCGCGCATCCACAACCTGCGCGAGTGGCGCGGTCACCTCCTCGCGCAGATGGAGCGGCAGATCGCCCTCTACCGCTCGGCGCCCCTGCGGGAGCTGTACGAGGAGGTCGCCGCCTACCCCGTGCCGCAGGACCGGCCGGGGACGGGGGACGACCCGGCGGACGGGGCGGCCGACCCCGTGCCGTACTTCGCGCTGCCGATGCGGATCGAGCACGAGGGGCGCGTCCTGTCCTTCATCTCGTCGGTGTCGACCTTCAACACCCCGATGGACGTGACCGTCGCGGAGCTGGCCATCGAGACGTTCCTCCCCGCGGACCCCGCCACGGTCAAGTACCTCCGGACGCTGGCCGGCTGACGGTCACTCATGCGGAGAACCGGATGAACGTACGACTCCGTTCCGGTGGCAACGGGGCGGGAACGTGACACACTGGCCCGCGTGCCTCGACGCGTAGGGGAGACGTGGGGTGAGTGAGCGACGGCCCGCACCCACGGTGGGCCAGGTGGTACTGGGCAGACGGCTCCAGGAGCTGCGGGAGGCCGCCGGCCTCGGCCGCGAGGAGGCAGCCCGCGCACTGCGGGTGGCCCCGGCGACCGTGCGGCGCATGGAGACGGCCGACGTCGGGCTGAAAGTCCCCTACGTACAGGTGCTGCTGGAGACCTACGGCGTCTCCGACGAGGAGGCCGAGGCGTTCGTCTCGCTCACCGAGGAGGCGAACCGGCCCGGCTGGTGGCAGCGCTACCACGACGTGCTGCCGGAGTGGTTCAGCCTCTACGTGAGCCTGGAGGGCGCGGCCCGGCTGATCCGCTCGTACGAACCGCACTTCGTGCCCGGCCTGCTCCAGACGGAAGGCTACGCGCGCGCCGTGCTGGAGGCCGGGACCGTCGGGCAGACCACGCCGGAGTCCATCGAGCGGCACGTGTCGCTGCGCCTCGCCCGGCAGCGGCTGCTGGAGAGCGAGGACCCGCCCCACCTGTGGGTGGTGATGGACGAGACGGTACTGCGCCGCCCGGTGAGCGCGGACCCCGCCGTGATGGCCGGACAGCTCGACCGGCTGATGGAGCTCGCCGAGCGCGACCGGATCACCCTCCAGGTCTCCGAGTTCGCGACCGGCCCCCATCCGGGGACGTCCGCGCCGTTCTCGCTGTTCCGTTTCGCCGAGCCCGAGCTGCCCGACATGGTCGTCACGGAGTACCTGACCGGCGCGCTCTACCTCGACGACCGCAAGGAGGTCTCCGCCCATCTGGAGGTCCTCGACCACATGACGACGCACGCCGCGTCCGCGCAGCAGACCAGGAAGATCCTGCGGGACGCCCGCGAGAACCTCTGAGCACCCCGCCGCACCGCCTCGCCCGCACTCCCGCCCGACGCCCCGAGGAGCAGACCCGCATGACCGGATCCGAGCCCGAGCAGGCATCCGCGATCTCCCGCATCGACACCAGCAGGCCGCACCCGGCCCGGGTCTACGACTGGTGGCTGGGCGGCAAGGACAACTACCCCGTGGACGAGGAACTGGCCCGCAGGATCCTGGCCGTGGACGGCACGGTGCTGCGCGGGGCGCGGGCCAACCGCCGGTTCATGCAGCGGGCGGTCCGCGCCGCCGCCGAGGCCGGGATACGCCAGTTCCTGGACATCGGCACCGGCATCCCCACCGAGCCCAACCTGCACCAGGTGGCGCAGGGCGTGGCGCCGGAGGCCAAGGTCGTCTACGCGGACAACGACCCGATCGTGCTGCGGCACGCGGAAGCCCTGCTGCACGGCTCGGCGGAGGGCTCCACCGTCTACGTGCATGCCGACGTGCGCGACATCGACACCCTGCTGCACCGGGCCGCGGACACCCTGGACCTCGCGCGGCCCGTCGCGCTGTCGCTGGTGGCCCTCACCCACTACCTGGGCGACGACCCGGCGGGCGACGACGTGTACGGACTGCTCGGCAAGTACGTCGCCGCGCTCGCGCCGGGCAGCTGGCTGATCCTCTCCCAGGTCACCCCCGACCTGAACCCGGAGTCCATCGAGAAGGCCGCCGAGAACTTCCGGCGCAGCGGCACGCCGTTCCACCCGCGTCCGCTGGCCGCGTTCGCCCGCTTCTTCGAGGGCCTGGAGATCCTCGGGCCCGGGGTGATCCCGGTCTCCGGCTGGCGGCCGGAACCGCAGGACGTGGCGGTACAGGCCGAGGGCATCGTGCCCGTCTACGCGGGAGTCGCCCGCAAGCCGTGAACGGCCGCCGCGCCCGCCCACGGGCTCCCGGGGGCATCGGCCCACGGGCGCCCCGGCACGTCGGGAGGTCCCGTGAAGGCCCCGCTCACCGGCCCGGCACGGCGGTGGCGCTCCGGTAGCATCGGTGACCTTGAGTGGACGGAACCTCACGGACGGGCACTGCGGGGGAAGCGCGCATGGTCAGGAAGTACGTGGTCGCGCCGCACGGGGGTCGCGGCGCCCACCCCGGCATCGGGTCCGCGCTGCGCGCCGCGAGCGCCCGGGGCCGGGCCGCCCGGGTGGAGATCGCTCCCGGTCACTACGAGGAGGCCCTGGCCGTCCGGGGCGACATCGAGCTGATCGCGCTCGGCGACCCCGGGTCCGTGACGGTGAGCCGGCCCCGGGGCACCGTGCTCGACGTCTCGGGCGGATCGGTCGTGGTCCGGGGGCTCGTCCTGATCGGCCGGGACGCGGACGCCGGTGTCGTCGACTGCCACGACGGCGCCGCCCTCACGCTCGCCCAGGTCGCCGTCCGGGCCCACGACGGGGTCTGCACGCACGCCAGGCCGGGCACGTCCCTGACGCTGACGGACAGTGAGCTCCGTTACGGACGCGCCGTGTTCGCGGGCTGCGCCGGACACGTCGAGCGGTGCCGGTTCACCGACGCCGCCGACAACGCGGTCGCGGTCATCGAGAGCGCCCGGGTGACGGTCCTGGACAGCCGGATCGACGGCGCCCGGATCCACGGCGTGCGCGTCAGCGACGCCCGGGCCCACGTCGTGCGGTGCCATGTCACCGGCACCGGGAAGGCCGCCGTGATGGCGGACACCCGGGCCGAACTGACCGTCGAGGACTGCACGGTGGACTCCGTCCACATGGCGGGACTCGCCTTCGTCGAGCAGTCCAGGGGCCTCGTGCGCGCCACGCGCGTCACCGACGCCGAGAACGGCATCCTGGTGGCGAGCGGCGCCGACCCCTCGGTGCACGGCGGCGTCTTCGCCGACTGCCGGGACACCGGCATCCACGTCCAGGACTCGGGCCGCGGCACGTTCGAGGACTGCGAGATCCTGCGCGCGGGAAATGTCGCGGTGCTGTCGACCCGGGGCGGCGCCCCGCGGGTGGACGGCTGCCGGGTCCGCGGCGGCAACGTCGGCGTGGCCGTCACCGAGAAGGCCAGGGGAACCTTCACCCGCGTCGACATGCGCGATCTGACCGGCGTGGCGCTGCGGGTCTGGGACGAGAGCAAGGCCGCCTTCGCGCAGGTCCATCTCGAGAACTGCCCGTTCGGTCTGGAGACGCGCGGCAACGGCGGGACGACGGCCGAGCTCACCGACGCGAGGATCCTCGACTTCGACATGGCCGCCGTGGCCGCCGTGGGCCAGTCCCGGGTGACGCTCGGCGGGGTCCGCGCGCAGCGCGGGCTGCTGGGGTTCGGCGCCGGCGAGGAGGCGCAGCTGCACGTGCGCGACAGCGCGGTCTCGGCCGTGAGCACCGGCGGGGCCCTGGCGTTCGGCACCGCCCGGCTCGTGGCGCGCGGTCTGGAGGTCACCGGCGCGGAGTCGTACGGTCTGTGCGCGACGGGCTCCGCGTACCTGGACGTGGCCGACAGCCGGTTCCACGACTGCGCGGCCACCGGCCTGCGTTTCGACGAGACGTGCGGCGGGCGGCTGGCGGACTGCGCGGTGACCGGGACGACGGCGGTGGCCGTGCAGCACAACGGCCGAGTGAAGCTGGTCTCGCTCAGCACGTCGCTGCCGGTCGAGGAGATCACCGAGCCGGCCGCGCCACCGACGGTCGTCAACCACTATCACGGGCCCGTCTTCGTGGAGGCGGTCCACAACGCCCAGTTGGCGTGGAACAACACCAACGTCGTCCAGCAGCGCGGCGATCATACCGGTCCGCAGGGTCGGGGGACGCCGGACGGCGGGGACGGCCGGAACGGTTCGAGCGATCAGGACGGAGCCGGGCGATGAACGACCCGCGGCAGGTGCACCATCACGACGGACCGGTGTTCAACGGGGGTGTGAGCAACTCCCAGTTCGCCTGGAACAACGAGACGGCGACCCAGAACCAGCAGCTCAACACCGCGGTCGCCCCGGGGCACGAGGCGCTCGCGACGCTGGTGGGCGACCTGCTGCGGCAGCTGCCGCGAGCCGGTCTCGGCGACCGCGAGCGCGAGGAGGCGCGGAGCGCGGCCGAGGAGGTCCTCGCGGAGATCACCGGCCCGGAGTCTCCCGAACCGGGCAGGCTGCGCCGCTCGGTGACCATGCTCAAGGGCGCCCTGGCACCCGTGGCGACCGGCCTCGCGGCCGGGACGGCGGTGGGGGCGCAGGAGTGGGCCCAGTCGGCGATCCGGGCACTGACCGGACTCGTCTGAACGCACGGCGGGGCGCGCAGGCCGGGTACGTGCGGATACGGGCGTACCCGTTGCCGCGTACCGGCCTGCGCGCCCCGGATCGCGGCGCGGCGGACTCAGGCGAGCTTGGCCGACAGCGTGATGGTCGTCCCCGTGAGCGCCTGGCTGACCGGGCAGTTCTTCTTGGCGTCCTCGGCGGCCGCGGCGAACGCGTCGGCGTCGAGGCCCGGGACCGTGCCCTCCACCGTCAGGTGGATGCCGGTGATGCCCTCGCCCGGCTGGAAGGTGACGTCGGCCGAGGTGACCAGCTTGGTGGGCGGGGTGCCGGCACCGGCCAGGCCGTGCGACAGCGCCATGGAGAAGCAGCTGGAGTGGGCGGCCGCGATCAGCTCCTCCGGGCTGGTCTTGCCGTTCGCCTGCTCGGCGCGCGACGGCCACGACACCGGCTGCTGGCCGATGCCGGAGGAGTCGAAGGTCACGACCCCGTTGCCCTCGAGCAGGTTGCCTTCCCAGACCGTGTGTGCGGAGCGCGTGGTAGCCACGGTTCGTCCTTTCCCATGAGGTTCTGCTTGCGGTGGTGCGCGGGTGCCCGCCGGACGGGAACCCGTGCCCCATCCGATCACACTCCGCGTCACTGCACCCGGAACACGGGCCCCCGCGCGGTGAACGGCAGTCGACGGCCCTGCGGGACGAGGTAGGCGTGCTCGCGCTTCACCCGCAGCACGTCGCACCAGCCGTCGGTGATGACCAGGACCGGCGCGCCCGGCGGGAAGTCGTCGGCGCGCTGCAACAGGTCGATCCCCGGTTGCAGGACCGTGCCCCCGCGGCCGTGCACACGGACGCGGCCCGCGATCTCGGTCACCGGCAGATAGCCGGCGTCGTGGGCGGCCGCGTCGCAGAACACCACCCGGGCGGCAGGGACGTCATGGGCCTCGGCGTAGGAGGCGATGGCGCCGAGCGCCTTGCCGAGCAGGGTGCGGTCCATGGAGCCGGAGGTGTCCAGGACGACGCCGAAGGTGCAGCGTGCGACCTCCTCGGGCGGGAAGTACCGGCCCGCCCGCGGGATGTCGGGGGTGGAGGCCTGCCGCCGCGCCGGCCGGGCGTACGTGCGCAGCGGCTCGGGGCGCGGCACGAACTCCTCGAACCAGCGCGCCAGTCGGGCGTCCCAGGGCAGCGGCGGGTGGCTGAGCGCGCGGATCTCCTCGACCAGTCCGCCGGGCAGGAAGCCCCGTTCCTGCCGCTGGTGCAGGTCGAGGCCCTGGGCGAGGCCGCGGCGGTAGAAGCCGTCGAGGTCCACGTGGTCGCGGGGCGGGCCGAGCGGGGCGCCGAGGATGTCGCCGAGCCCCTTGCCGCGCAGGGTGGCCAGCCGCCGCATCCGGCGCAGGTCCACGGTGATCCGGTCGTAGACCTCCTCGGCGGACAGGCCCGCGAGTTCCGCGTCGTACAGCAGCCCCTCGGGCATGGTGCCGACCTGCATCTCGCGCAGCCAGCCGTTGACGACGTAGTCGCAGGCGACGTTGAAGAGGTAGGGGTCGCGGGGTCCGCAGCGGTCGCCGTGGCGCAGGGCGGCGTGCAGCATCTCGTGCGCGAGGACGAACCGCCACTCCTCGTCCGTGTGGCGGCGCAGCGGGTTGACGTAGATCTCGCCCGCCTCCGCGTCGACGGCGGCGATCGAGATGCCGTGCGCGCGGGCGAGTTCGGCGTCGGCGACGAGGGTGATGCCGGCCGCGATGCCGCCCAGCAGCGGATAGGAGGAGACGAACCAGCTCAGCGCGCGTTCCCAGGGGCGCAGGGGCGTCAGCTCGCCGTCCAGGGACGCACGGCGGCCGCCCGCCATGTCCATCGCGGCGGAGACGGTCCGGGTCAGGGCGGTGGCGAAGGCCAGCGGACGGTCCGGCATCGGATGTCCGGTGCGGGGCCACCGCACGAGCACCTGGTCGGGGTCCGTCCCCGCGGTGCCGCAGTGCTCGTGGGCGGCCGGGAGTCCGGTGCGCCGCCAGCGGCCGGCGAGCTGCTCCTCCTCGCCGCCGGGGTAGGACGGGGGCAGTTCGTCAGGGGGGCTGCCGACGGGGAAGGCCAGCAGGAAGCGGTTGACGACCGTGCAGCGTGCGGCGAGGTCGTAGCGGTCGGGCTGGGCGCGCTCGTGCGGGGAGGGCGGGAGGTGACCGAAGCCGAGGTGGAGCGCGGCGTGGGCGAGGGCCCAGGCCCAGCGGGCGGGGTCGGCGATCCGGGTGGGGTGGGCGTGCAGGGTGCCGTTGGAGTCGGCGCGGACGAGTCCGTCGCGGGGCGCCATGGCGCACTCCTCGCGGCGGCAGGTGTCGAAGTCGACGGCGGCCAGCGCCGGGTTGCCGCGCAGCACCGCCAGCCCGGACTCGAACGCCTCGGCCGCGAGGTCCCGCTTCTTCTTGTCGCGGTCCTCGCGTCTCACCGGCGCGCCTCCACCAGGCGGGGCATGTCCCGCGCCGCCTCGACCAGGAACCAGGCGGGCAGCACGGGGTTGCCGTCGGCGTCGGAGGCGATGACGGTCTGGGCGACCTCGACGGATATCTCGGCGAGCTGCACGAGCAGCGACTTGGCGCGGTACGCGGTCTGCCGGCCCTTGGCCGACATGTGCTCGCGGACGGCGGGGAGTTCCTTGACGAGCCGGCCGCGGAAGGAGTCGGCGAGGTAGTAGAGCAGGTCGCGGTCCTCGACGCGGCGGGGCCAGGAGGCCTCGCCCTTGAGGACGGCCTCGATGCCGTAGCGGCTGCGCACGATCTTGACGTAGCCGCCGAAGGCCGTGGCGTGCGCGGGCGTCAGCGTGCCGTGCGTGAGCACCGCGAGGGTGTCCTCGTCGAGGTCGGGGCCGAAGGAGTGCAGGGCGTCGGAGAGCATGTGCCACGAACGCGGGGTGGAGAACGGCTCCTCGGTCTTGGGCGGCTTGGACCACAGGTGGTCGGGCCGGTCGGTGAGGTGGTCGAGGATCCAGGGGTGGATGCCGTTGCCCGCGGCCCACTTCAGCCAGTCCTTCGCGGAGGCCTCGAGGTGGACGTGGGTGAGGCGGTTGACGAGCGCGGAGGCGATGGGCCGGGCGAGCGCGTTGTCGGTGGCGCGGTTTCCGGCGCCGATGACGATGGAGCCCGGGGGCAGCTCGTAGTCGCCGATCCGCCGGTCCAGGATGAGGGAGTAGAACGCCTTCTGGACGTCGGGGGTGGCCGCGTTGAGCTCGTCGAGGAACAGGCAGTACGGCTCGTCGCGGGCGATGGCCTGCGGCGGGCAGAACACCGACCGGCCGTCCCGGATCTGCGGCACGCCGATCAGGTCCTCGGGGGCGAGCTGCGTCCCCAGCAGGCTCACGCACTCCAGTCCCAGGGACTCGGCGAACTCCCGGACCAGGGAGGACTTCCCGATGCCGGGGGCGCCCCAGAGGAACACCGGCCGCACGGTGGCGAGTCCGAGGAGCAGGTCGGGGACGCGGGAGGGCGTGACGGTGACGGCAGCCTGCAACAAGGGCTCCTGGAGGAGGAATCGGGGAGGGAGGCGCACACGCGCGGGATCCGGTCGGACGGACCGGTACGGACAGTGTGGGCCCGCGGCTCCTCGGACGCAGCCGGTTTTTCAGGCGGCGCGTTCCTCCGGCGCCGTCTCCAGCGGCACCTGGGGTCCGTCGGACTCGCGCAGCCAGCGGCGCAGGACGCGGTGGACGTGCTCCGCGCCGGACAGCTCCTCGTCGTCCCCGACGGGCGCGGACAGCGCGAGCGGCGAGAGCAGGAACGGTCTCGCCTGGGCGCCGCCGAGGCCGCCGTGCGAGCCGATCTGCTCCTCGAAGGCGAGGACCTCGCCGTCGGCGGGGTCGTGGAAGGAGTTGACCATGATGTCGGCGGTGTGCGGGAAGGAGTGGGTGCGGCGTACCGCGTCGGCGGCCCCCGGCCCGAACGCGGCCAGCGGGCCGGGCGTCCGGTCGAGTTCGGCCAGCGGGATCTGCGCGCCGAACGCGCCGAGCACGACACCGCCGTGCTCCTCGCTGCGCACCAGGAGGAAGCCGATTCCGGGGTGGTTGGCCAGTGTCGTCAGCAGGCCGGGGTGGCGGGCGTCGATCTCCTCCTTGCTCATCCGGTGCGGCACGTCGGGGAAGGAGACCAGGCCGAGGTTGCCCGAGGCCAGCACGAGCGGCTCCGGGCGCCGGGCGGCCGGGAGGTGTCGTCCGCCGCCCTCCTCGACGGGCCGGCGCAGCGCGGCGCGGACGGCGGCCCGGGCCTCGGCGCCGCTGTGGGTGCGTTCGGCCCGGCGCGGCACGGGCAGCCCGCAGCCGGCCCGCACCAGGTCACCCAGGGTGAGGCCGTAACGGGAGCGGAAGGTCTCGCCCGGGCTCTGGCCGTGGTCGGACAGGACGACGATCCGGTACGGGCGGGGGGCGTGCTCGGCGACGTTCTCCAGCAACGCCAGGGCCCGGTCGAGGCGGCCGAGGACCTGCTCGGTGTCCCGGCCGAGGGGCCCGGAGTGGTGCGCGACCTCGTCGTACGCCACCAGGTCGGCGTAGACCGCGGTGCGCCCGGCCAGCATGTCGCCCGTCACGGCGGCCACGACGACGTCGCGTTCGACGACGGTCGCGAAGGCGCGTACGAAGGGGTAGAGGCCGCCGCGCCCGACGCGCGGGCGTTCCTTGCGCAGCCGGGCCCGGGTGGACTGCGCGATCTCGCGGACGACCTCGGCGACGAACGACAGTGCGGTGCGCACGGCGTTGGCCGGGTCGGAGAAGTAGGCGAAGTAGCCGGCCCTGGAGCGGGTCTGCGGGCTGCGTCGGCGCGTGGCGATGGACAGCACCAGGGCCTGTTCGTCCGCGCCGCCGCCGAAGAGGTTGCCGCGGCTGGCGCCGTCGGCGCCGAGCAGCCCGCCGTCCCCGGTGTGTTCGACCGCCCGGCGCTGGAGCTCCGCGGCGCTGGTGGGACGGTTGCAGACCATCACCTCCCCGGTGTCCTTCTCGTACCAGCGGAAGGCCGGCACGTCGTGGTTGCTGCCGTGCAGGATGCCGAGCTGGCTGGCGCCGGTCTGGCTGGACCAGTCGGTGCGCCACGAGGTGAGCCGGTGGCTGGGCCCGGGGCGGCCGTCCGCCGCGGGGGCCCGGCCGAGCCACTTCGCGACGGTGGGCATCAGTCCCTTGCCCACCGCCGCCGTGAGGACGTCGTGGCCGACGCCGTCGAGCTGGAGGAAGACGGTGCCGTGGGTCGCGGGGCAGGCGGGGTCGCTTCTTCGCCGGCGGTCGGCGAGCCGGTACAGACGGCGGCGGTAGGCCTCGTCGTCGCGTACGGCCAGGGCGCCGCCCGTCGCGGAGGCCACGGCGGACATCACCGCGGCGACGATGACGGCGGTCTCGGGGGCCGCCTCGCTCTGCCCGGAGGGGTTCAGCCGCAGCGCGAGCAGCAGCAGCGAGCCGTTGAGGAAGAAGACCAGCAGGCCGAGGACGAGCGCGGGGACGAGCAGGAGCAGCCGCACCAGCAGCGGCCAGACCACGGCCGACAGGACACCGAAGACCCCGGCTGCGACGGCGGCGGTCATGGCGATGGTGGTGGCGCTGTCCCCGTCGGCGGACTGGAGCCGGAAGTCGGGCAGGATCCCCGCGAGCACCAGCATCGTCAGGGTGGAGACCGCCCAGACGGCGACGCTCCGTCCGACCTGACTGGCGGCCCGCCGCCACCGCACCGCACGCACGCCCCGTACCTCACGTTCCGGCCCCGACGCCCGCGGCGACCGCCCTCCACCTTGTCATACCGGGCCGACGGGCACCCCCGGGACTACCGCCCGTCGTAGCCGGCCGTCGGCATCGACAGCCGCCGGTGGACCCGGGCCTTCATCTGCGCGTCGTAGGCGGGCTCGGCGCTGCCGACGGTCTCCACCCGCACACCGCGCCGCGCGCACTCCGCCGTGAACTCCTCCACCGACGACAGCGCGCTCTCCAGCACCCGGTGGCTGGGGGCGACGAACAGGTCGGCGCCGGCCCGGACGCCGTCCCACAGCACGCAGTGGTCGGGGCGCAGTCCGCGCACCAGCAGCTCCCGGCCGACCACGTAGCCGCGCTCCGCGGCCCAGCGCGCGCACATCGCGTGCTGGCTGCGGGAATCGACCAGGAAGGGATCGGCGTCCAGTTCCTCGAGCGGCGTCAGACTCGCGATCGCCGTGACCCGCACGACCCGCACCGGTCCCATGGCGTCCCCCTCACCTCCGGGTTTCGCCGCCGACCCTACTCCTGCCCGTAGGCTTCGGGGGAGTCGCGCGAAGGAGGCAAAGAGGTGGCGGTGGAGATCACGTGGTGGGGGCACGCCACCTGCACGGTCGAGGATTCGGACGTACGGGTGCTCACCGATCCTCTGTTCGCCCGCCGCCTCGCCCATCTGCGGCGCCGCCGCGGCGCGCTGCCCCCGCCCGGCGCCTGGCAGGCGGACGTGGCGCTCGTCTCGCACCTGCACGCCGACCATCTGCATCTGCCCTCGCTGGCGCGCCTTGCGCCGGGCACGCGCCTGCTGGTGCCCCGGGGCGCACCGCGCGCCGTCCCCGGGCTGCGGCGCCTGCGGCATCTGCGGATCAGCGAGATGGCGCCGGGCGACGAGACCACCGTCGGCGCGGTGCGCGTGCGGGCCGTTCCCGCGCACCACGACGGAAGGCGGCTGCCGGTCGGACGGCACCACTCCCCCGCGCTGGGGTACGTCGTCGAGGGCCTGGCCAGGACGTACTTCGCCGGGGACACCGGCCTGTTCGACGACATGGCCGAGGAGGTCGGGCCGGTCGACGTCGCGTTGCTGCCGGTGGGCGGCTGGGGCCCGTATCTCGGCGAGGGGCACCTGGACGCGGGACGCGCGGCCGAGGCGCTGGCCCGGCTGGCGCCGCACAGCGCGGTACCGGTGCACTACGGCACGTACTGGCCGATCGGGATGGACGCCGTGCGCCCCCATGAATTCCATGCTCCCGGCGAGGAGTTCGTGCGGTTCGCGGCGCAGCGGGCGCCGCGCGTGTCGGTGTACCGGCTCGCGCACGGGGAGAGCGTGCGCCCGGAGGTCTCCCGGTGAAGTGGTGGCTCGCCACGGCCGTGACCGTCGTGCCGACGCAGTCCACGCAGCAGGCCCTCGGTTACCCGTCGCTGTTCCTGCTGGTGCTGATCGGGGCGCTGGTGCCGGTGATCCCGACGGGGGCGCTGGTGAGTTCGGCGGCCGTGGTCGCCGTCCATCAGACGGTGCCGTTCGCGCTGGCGGCGGTCTTCGTGACGGCGTCGCTCGCGGCGTTCTGCGGGGACGCGGCGCTGTACTGGCTGGGGCGGCGCGGGATGCGGTCGGACCACGGCTCGCGCTGGCTGGAGGCCATCCGCTCGCGGGCCCCGCAGGAGCGGCTGGAGCAGGCGCAGGGCAAGCTGGCCGACCACGGCACGGCCGTGCTGGTGCTGTCCCGGCTGGTCCCGGCGGGCCGCATACCGGTGATGCTGGCCTGTCTGATGGCGGAGTGGCCGCTGCGCCGCTTCGCGCGGGGGAACCTTCCGGCGTGTCTGGCCTGGGCGCTGACCTACCAGCTGATCGGGATACTCGGCGGCTCGCTCTTCCCCGAGCCCTGGGAGGGCGTGCTCGCCGCGATCGTGCTGACCGTGCTGGTCGGGGCGGCCCCGGGCCTGTGGCGCCGGTTCAGGGGGACACGGGCCGCGTGACCGCGTCGCGCTCGAGCACGCGAGCGCCCCCGACCGGCAGGTCCCACAGGTCGTCCCGGTCGAGTCCCGCCTTCCGCCAGGCGGCACGCACGCGCGTGAGGGGCTCCAGAACGGGCTCGGCGGACAGCACGAACGTGCCCCAGTGCATCGGGGCCATGCGGCGGGCCCCGAGATCGAGATGGGCGCGGACCGCCTCCTCCGGATCGCAGTGGACGTCCCTGAGCCACCAGCGGGGGTCGTAGGCGCCGATGGGCAGCAGGGCCAGGTCGATGCCCGGGTGGCGCCGGCCGATGCGCGAGAACCAGTGGCCGTAGCCCGTGTCCCCGGCGAAGTACACGCTGCGCCCGTCGGGCGCGGTGAGCACCCAGCCGCCCCAGAGCGAGTGGCAGGTGTCGGTCAGGGTCCGCTTGGACCAGTGGTGCGAGGGCACGAAGTCGAAGCGCACACCGGACAGTTCGGCCGCCTCCCACCAGTCCAGCTCGGTGACCCGGGTGAACCGGCGCCGCAGGAACCAGCGTCCGAGCCCGGCCGGCACGAACACCGGTGTGTCGCGCGGGAGTCGGCGCAGGGTCGGGGCGTCCAGATGGTCGTAGTGGTTGTGGCTGACGACGACCGCGTCGACGCGCGGCAGCGCCTCCCAGGCGATCCCGACGGGGGTGATCCGCGCCGGGGTGCCCAGGATCCGGCGGGACCAGACGGGGTCGGTCAGGACGGTGAGACCGCCGATGCGGATCACCCAGCTGGCGTGTCCCGCCCAGGAGACGGCGATCGTGCGGGCGTCGGCGTGCGGCAGCGGCGCGGGCGCGTACGGCAGTCGCGCGATGTCGGCGAGGCCCTCCTTGCCGGGGCGGACGGAGCCCTCGCGGGCGAAGCGGGCGAGGGTCTTGAGGCCGGGCAGGGGCGAGGTCAGCCGGTCGTGGAACGACCGCGGCCACACCCGCGGCTCCCCGTGCCGGCGCGGCTCGGCGAGCGGGGGCGGGGAGGGCACGAGCGGGGACGAGGCACCCCCGGGGGGCACCGTGCCGGCGGTGGTCGACTCGGACCGCTGCGTCATCGAGGGGGCTCCCGTCGCCGGGCGTCGTCACGGAGATCGTCGAAGAACGACCTCACGAGTGCCAACGCGCGTTGCACGTGCGGCAGTTCCAACGGCGCGGGAGCCGTGAGGCATTCCGCGCGCTGCGCGTCCGTCCCGTCCAGCAGCACCCCGGTGGACAGCCGGACCCGCAGGGCCGCGAGGTCGTCCCCGAAGCGGTGACCGCCCGGCGCGGGCATCCCGAGCCGGGCGCCGAGGTGGTCCTCCAGGTCCTGGGCGTCGTCGACGCCGCGCGCGGCGAGCGCGGCGCGCAGCGGTTCGAGATCGACGTACAGGTGACGGCCGGCCCGGGGCGGGAGCGCGAGGCCGCCCGCGGCGACCACGACACCGTGCAGGGCGTCGGCCACGCACGCGTGCAGGCGTACGGCGGCGGCCACCCGCGCGGTGACCGGGCCGGGCTCGGTCAGGGCGTACGCGGCCGCGGCGGCGACCGGCGCGGCCACCCGCGCGCCGAGCGCGGTCAGCACGTCGAGCACGCGCGCGTGCAGGTCGTCGCCGTCGGCCGTGGCGGGAAACCGCGCGACGGCCGCGGGCCAGCCGGCGGGCAGCAGCGCGCCGGCGAGGTCGCCGACGACGGTGACCCGCTCGGGCAGCATCTCGGCGGGGCCGACCAGCACGGTCTCGTGCGGGGCGTGCAGAGTGTCGCGCCAGGTCTCGTCGCTGACCAGGTGCAGGCCCTCGCCCGCGGCGGCCTCCACCGCCTCGTGCAGCACCTCGGGCGGTGCGACGGTGGCGGTGGGGTCGTCGGCGACGGACAGCACCAGCAGGCGCGGGTCCCCGCCCTCGGCCCGCACCCGGCGCACCGTCTCCAGCAGGGCGTACGGGTCGGGGACACCGCCGCACTCGGCGGGGGTCGGTACGTGGAAGACCGGTCGTCCCAGCAGGCGCGCGTACGGCGCCCACCAGGCCGCGCAGGGACGGGGCACGAGGACGTCGCCGCCGATGGCCGCGGTCAGCGCGAGCAGCAGCGCGGGGGCGCCCGGTCCGGCGACGGCCCGGCCCGCTCCCGCGGGGACGCCGCGCCGCTCCCAGTAGCCGCGGGCGGCGTCGAGGAGGGCGGTGCCCCCGCCGACCGGCTCGCCGTCGGGGCGGCGGCCGGCGGCCTCGGTGAGCACCCGGACGAGTTCCGGCAGCACCGGCAGTCCGTCGGAGGGCGGCGACGGGCCGTAGCGGACGGGCCCGTGGTCCTCGGCTTCCGTCCGCCGCATGTGCTCCTCCGCCCGGTCCGCCTCGGTTGCGCCCGCTCCCGGCCGGGTGCGGTGCCTGTTCCCCGCCGGAGACCGTCCTTCGCCCGGTTCCCGGCGCCTCGTCGTCCGGACGCGGTGCGCATCCGCCCCGGGCGACGCGTGACTGCGTCTGCCGTGCCGCACCCCGCGCCGTACGGCCCGCACGCGGCCACCGGGCCGCCCCGCCCGACCCGGTGGGCCGACCCGGTCCGCGTGGCCCGTGCGCCCGACGGCCCGTACGAGGCCCGAGGGGCGTGTCCCTCGCGTGGGACCGGACGCTCGTACGAGGCGGATCGTGCCCCGGGGAGACGAGTACCCCGTGGGACCTCGCCCCATGGCCGCCTTCCTCACGCACCCGGCCCCCACGAGCCGCCCGGCCCCCGGCAGGTCCCTCCCCCGGAGGCCCCGTGCCGGGCGGGGGTGGTGTGGGGGACGGTGTGGGGGTCACGCGTCGGTCGTCGGGGCACGTCGGCGCAGTCGGTGTACGGCGGCGCCGAGCGCGCCGGCGATCAGCAGGCCGCCGGCGGCGAGCGCGGGGACGGAGTCCGTGAAGGCGCCGCCCTGACCGGCCTGGACGCCGTGCTCGACGGGGGCGGGGGCGCAGCCGGGGTCACGGGACGCGCCGGCACGGGGCCGCACCTCGGCCGGGGGGCACGGCGGGGCGGTGCGGCAGTTCTCGGCGCGTCCCGGGTCGGCGCCCGGGGACGGCGGGCACGGACGGCCGGTGGCACAGGCCGCGGCGGACGCCGAGGCACACGGCTGCGGCCGGACGCGCGAGACGTCCAGCGTGGCGCTCCACGGGCTGCCCTGCCCGCCGGGCGCCGCCGGGCAGGTGCCGTCGACCGTCCAGGCGGCGTCGGGTCCGACCGCGTCCGGGCTCACCTCGAGATCGGCGGCGGGCGCGATCCGGGCGGTGCCCCGGTAGGCGGCGCCGGACTGCGCGTCGTCGCCGCCCGGCACCTTGGCGAGTTTGACGGTGCCCTCGGCGAAGGCCTGCGAGCTGGCGTCGAGGCTCTCGGGCGCGGCGCCGCCGAGGGCACCGCAGGAGACGGACACGGTGACGCTGCCGCCCGGGGCCACGCTGCCCGGGCTGACCTCGGCCGCCGGGTCCGCGGACGCGGCCGGACCGGCGGCGGTCAGGAGGGCACCGGCCGCGGCGAGGGCGGAGAGGAAGTGGACGGTGCCACGCATGGGACGGGTTCCTTCGGCCGACGACTGCGGATCGGGGCGGTGCGCCGCCCCACAGCCATCAGAGCCCGGGGTCCGTCCGGACGCGCGCGGCCGGAGGCCATTGGCGGGACACGGGCCCCCGACCGGGTGACCGGCGACCCGGCCTCGCGGACCCCGCCCCGGCGCCGGAACGGCCCTGCTACGCCGTGTCCTGCATCACCTGGTCCCGCAGCCGGGTGCAGCAGCGGCTGATGAGCCGGGACACGTGCATCTGCGAGATGCCCAGCTGTTCGGCGATCCGGCTCTGCGTCATGTCGCCGAAGAAGCGCATGTACAGGATCGTCCGCTCCCGTTCGGGCAGCGCGGCGATCCGCAGCCGGACGGCTTCGCGGTCGACGACCGTGTCCAGCGCCGGGTCCGCCTCACCGAGCGCGTCGCCCGGCGAGTAGCCGTCCTCGCTGCCCGGCAGCTCCGCGTCGAGGGACAGCGCGGTGAAGCTCTCCAGCGCCTCCAGCCCGGTGCGGACGTCGTCCTCGCTCAGCTGCGCCCGTTCGGCGATCTCGCCGACGGTGGGCCGCCGACCGGAGACGCTCCCGGCCAGCTCCTGGCCGGCGGAACGGACCCGGTTGCGCAGTTCCTGCACGCGGCGCGGCACGTGCAGGGCCCACATGTGGTCGCGGAAGTGCCGCTTGATCTCCCCGGTGACGGTGGGGACGGCGTAGCTCTCGAAGGCGTTCCCGAGCCGGGGGTCGTAGCGGTCGACGGCCTTGACCAGGCCGAGGGCGGCGACCTGGCGCAGGTCGTCGAGGGACTCGCCGCGGTTGCGGAAGCGCCCGGCGAGGCGGTCGGCCATCGGCAGCCAGGCCTCGACGACCCGGCTGCGCAGCGCGTCGCGCCGGGGCCCCGGGGGCAGGGCCACCAGCCTGCGGAAGGCGTCGGCGGTGTCGGGGGCGTCGTCGTGCGCACGGCGGTGGGCGTTCGCTCGGTTCGGCATGGGGTTGGGACAACTCCCTGGGCTGGGCTCGGGATCGGCCGGTCCCCGGGGAGGCGCCACAGCGGCCCGGACGGGCCTGCGGGGCTCGCGACACGCGGCCTCCCACGGGCGTGCCTCCGGTCCGAAGCACTGTGGCTGCGCCTGCCCCGGGCCCCGGCCGCCAAACACCCGCCGGGTTTTCCGGCGCTCGGGGCGGTCACTTGTCACAGGGACTCCACCGCACGCCCGTGTCCCCCGCACAGGAGGTCCCTCCATGAGCACCAAGGTTTCCGACCATGTCCTGCGCCGGCTGCGCGCGTGGGGTGTGGAGCAGGTCTTCGGGTGCCCCGGTGACGGTGTCGAGGGCCTGCTCGCCGCGTGGGGCCGGGCTGCGGACGGGCCCCGCTTCGTGCGGGCGCGGGACGAGGAGGCGGCCGCGTTCGAGGCGGTCGGCCACGCCGTGCTCGGCGGACGGCTCGGGGTGTGCGTGGCCGGCTCGGGGCCGGGCGCGGTCCGCCTCCTCGACGGCCTGTACGGGGCGGAACCCGACGGTGTGCCGGTCCTCGCGATCGTGGGCCGCCCGCCCCGGGATGCGACGCACCGTCAGGAAGCGGACCCGCATGCGCTGTTCGGGGACCGGTCCCCGGAGTTCGTGGAGACGGTCACAGCCCCGGAACAGCTGCCGGGCGTGCTGGACCGGGCGATCCGCGAGGCGTACGCCCGCCGCGCTCCGGCCGTGGTCGTGCTGCCCGGGGAGGTGCAGGAACGCGAAGGGGGCACCCCCGCGGACGAGTTCGCGGCGGTCCCGTCGGATCCCGGTCCGGACGGCCGGACGGCGGTACCGTCCGAGGAGTCGTTGCGGCGCGCCGCGGAGATCCTCGACTCCGGTGACAAGGTGGCGATCCTGGTCGGCCGGGGCGCCGCCGACGCGCGCTCCGAGGTCGAGCGGATCGCCGGGCTGCTCGGCGCGGGGATCGCGAAGGATCCGCTCGGCAAGGACGTGGTCGGTGACGAACTCCCTTACGTCACCGGGGTGATCGGCCCCCTCGGGACCCGTCCCTCGTACGAGCTGACGCGCGACTGCGACACCCTGCTGACGATCGGTTCGTCGTTCGCCGACCCGGAGTTCCTTCCGGATCCCGGCAAGGCGCGCGGCGTCCGGATCGGCGTCGACCCGCTCCCGGCCGGGACGCACGGCCCCCACGAGGTGGACCTCGTCGGCGACGCCGGGGAGACGCTGCGCCGGCTGATCCCGATGATCAGGGGCGAGGAACGCGGCCGGGAGTGGCCGGACACGGTCCGCGACAACGTACGGCACTGGCACGACGTGCTGGAGCGGCGGGCGCGGCTGTCGGCCGACCCGATCAACCCGGAGCACGTGGCCCGGGCGCTGGACCCGCTGCTGCCGCCCGACGTCCTCGTCGTCTCGGACCCGGGCCCGGTGGCGAGCTGGTACGCGCGCCACGTCACGATGCGCTCCGGCATGCGCGGTGCGCTCTGCGGTACGCCGGGGTCGGCGGGCGGCGCGGTGCCGTACGCGATCGGGGCGAAGTTCGCCCACCCGGACCGGCCGGTGATCGCGCTGGCCGGGAGCGCGTCGATGCGGCGCAACGGGCTCGCCGAACTGATCACGGCGGCGCGGTACCAGGACCGCTGGGCGGACCGGCGCCTGGTCGTCGCGGTGTGGAACGGCGGTGATCCGGAGGAGGCGACGGGCGAGACGCACGCGGGGGACGGCGCCCCGGCGTCCCCGCCGCCGCGGCAGCTGCCGGACGGGCGGTACGCGGAGTTCGCCCGTTCCCTGGGGCTGACCGGGGTGCGCGTGGAGGACCCGGACGCGGTGGAGGCGGCCTGGCGCACGGCGTGGGCGGCGGACGGCCCGGCGGTCGTCGAGTTCCTCACCGACCCGACGGTCCCACCGGTCCCGCCGCACGCCACGTGGGAGCAGGTGGAGGCGACGGCCGCGTCGGTGCTGAGGGGCGACGCGGGCGCGGTCGCCGAGCTCGGGCACGGCTTCCGGGCGAAGATCCAGGAGTTCCTGCCGGACCGGGAGCCGAACCGGGAGACGGACCCCGAGACGGACCGGGAGACGAAGTAGTCCGGTCCCGTGTCGGCGTCCTGTCCTCGGGTACGCGGTGGCCACCGCACACGATCTGGAGGGAAGGACATGCAGCGAGGCAGCGACCGGCTGAGCGTGCACCGGGACGACGAGATGAAGCACGAGTTGCAGGGCCTGCTGAGGTCCGGACACCCCACGCGGGTGGAGGAGTGGCACGACCCCGAGCCGTCCGCCGAGGACGACCCCGAGATCTGGGGCGGACCGGTGGTGCCGGGGAACCCGGGGGCGACGCTGGAGTCGGTGCGGCTGGAGCTCGCCCGGCTCCTCGGGCGCAGCTCCTTCCCCGCGGACACGACCGCGCTGGTGGCGGGGCTGCGCCGCAAGAACGCGCCGGACGCGCTCGTGGAGGCCGTACGGCGGCTCCCCGGCAAGGACCACTACGGGAACGTCCAGGAGCTGACCGAGGCACTGGTCGGCAGCGGCCGGTGACCGCGCGGCACACGGCGCGCAGCACCACAGCACACGCGTCGAGGACGAGCACACGGAAAGGACGTTGAACTCTCATGCGCATCGCGTTTCTGACGGCACCCGAAGGCGTCGAGCAGGTCGAGCTCACCGACCCCTGGCAGGCGGCGGTGGACGCGGGCCACGAGCCCGTCCTGGTGTCGACCGCGCCGGGCGAGGTCCAGGCGTTCAACCATCTCGACAAGGCGGACACGTTCCGGGTGGACGAGGTCGTCGGCGAGGCGTCCGCGGAGTCCTTCGGCGGGCTGGTCCTGCCGGGGGGTGTCGCGAACCCCGACTTCCTGCGCACCGACGACAAGGCCGTGGCCTTCGTGAGGGAATTCTTCGAGCGCGGCCGTCCGGTCGCGGCGATCTGCCACGCCCCGTGGACCCTGATCGAGGCGGACGTCGTCCGGGGCCGGGTACTGACCTCGTGGCCGAGCCTGGAGACGGATCTGCGCAACGCGGGCGCCACCTGGGTCGACGAGCAGGTGAAGATCTGCGACCACGGCTCGAACAAGCTCGTCACCAGCCGCAAGCCGGACGACCTGAAGGCCTTCTGCGAGACCTACCTGGACGTCTTCACGAAGGAGGCGGCCTGACCCGCGCCGCTCACGCCTGATCCGCGCCGGTCACGCCCCACCGCCGGGGCGGCCGGCCGCGGGCCGGTCCGGACGGCGTACTGATCACTCGGTACGGCTCGACGTACCGGTCGACGGCTCCGGTGGGCTCAGGCCCGGCCGGGGCCGTTCTGCGTTCCCGGGCCCCACTTGCCGACCGGCGTGCCCACGGGCCCGCCCTCCCCGGTCGACCGGATCCCGGCCCGGGCCGGTTCCGCGCCCACGGCCCGCTCCCGCGCGCCTTCCCGGGTGCGGCCCGGCGAGACGAAGCGGCGCGGGTTGCGGCGCAGGTACTCGCCCTCCAGCTGGGCCATGCGGTCGTTGTGGGCGCGCAGGGCGTCGTTCGATCCGTGCAGCAGGGTGTCGTGGCGCGTGCGGTGGATGGTCTCCAGCTCTTTCATGAGCTGCTGGTCGTCCAGCCTGTCCGGGTCGACTCCGGTCATGGTGTTGCCCCGCTCGTCGTGTTCGTCCGTACGGTCCGGGTACCCGTCCGGGGCGCGCTCGGCACTCGCCGCAGCGGTGCCCCGGCGGGAGCCGTGGAGGGCACGTTGCTGCATCCCACTGTACGAACATTCGGGCGTTCGGGCCTCCGCCCGGACGCCCCCTCCCGGCGCGCCCCGCTACCTGGCCCGCTCCACGCGCCGCTCGTCCCACACCGGCTCGGCCGTCTCGCGGACCCGGCCGTCGCTGCCGAAGACCAGGTAGCGGTCGAAGGAGCGGGCGAACCAGCGGTCGTGGGTGACGGCGAGCACCGTGCCCTCGAAGGCCTCCAGACCCTCCTGGAGGGCTTCGGCGGACTCCAGGTCGAGGTTGTCGGTCGGCTCGTCGAGAAGCAGGGCCGTGACGCCCTGGAGTTCGAGCAGCAGGATCTGGAAGCGGGCCTGCTGGCCGCCGGAGAGCCGGTCGAAGGACTGTTCCGCCTGCTGGGTCAGCTCGTAGCGGCGCAGCCGGGACATGGCGGCGCCGCGGTCCTGGGAGTGCTCGCTCCACAGGATGTCCAGGAGCTTGCGGCCCTGGAGCTCGGGGTGGGCGTGGGTCTGGGCGAAGTGCCCCGGCACCACCCGCGCGCCGAGCTTCCACTCCCCCGTGTGCGCGACGGTGTCACCGGCCAGCAGCCGCAGGAAGTGCGACTTGCCCGACCCGTTGGAGCCGAGGACGGCGACCCGCTCGCCGTAGAAGACCTCCAGGTCGAAGGGCTTCATCAGGCCGGTGAGCTCCAGGCCCTTGCAGGTGACCGCCCGTACGCCGGTGCGGCCGCCCTTCAGGCGCATCGTGATGTCCTGCTCGCGGGGCGGCTCCGGGGGCGGTCCGGCCTCCTCGAACTTGCGCAGCCGGGTCTGGGCGGCCTGGTAGCGCGAGGCCAGCTCGTGGCTGATGGAGGCGGCCTGACGAAGGCTCAGCACCAGCTTCTTCAGCTGGGCGTGCTTCTCGTCCCAGCGGCGGCGCAACTCCTCGAAACGGGCGAAGCGTTCCCGGCGGGCCTCGTGGTAGGTGGCGAATCCGCCGCCGTGCACCCAGGCGTCGGCACCGGCCGGCCCCGGCTCGACGGAGACGATCTTCTCGGCGGCGCGGGAGAGCAGTTCGCGGTCGTGCGAGACGAACAGGACCGTCTTGCGGGTCTCCTTCAGCCGCTCCTCCAGCCACCGCTTGCCGGGGACGTCGAGGTAGTTGTCCGGCTCGTCCAGCAGCAGCACCTCGTCGGTGCCGCGCAGCAGCGCCTCCAGGACGAGCCGCTTCTGCTCACCGCCCGAGAGGGTCCGCACCAGACGGAACTGGGCCTTGTCGTAGGGGACGCCGAGCGCGGCCGTGGTGCACATGTCCCACAGGGTCTCGGCCTCGTACCCGCGCACCTCGGCCCAGTCGGCGAGGGCCTGCGCGTACTGGAGCTGGGCGGCCTCGTCGTCGACGGTCATGATCTCGTGCTCGGCCTTGTCGACGGCCCGCGCGGCCTCCTGGATGCGGGGCGAGGCGACGGACACCAGCAGGTCCCGTACGGTCGTCTCGTCGCGGACGGAGCCCACGAACTGGCGCATCACGCCGAGGCCGCCGGACACGGTGACGGTGCCGCCGTGCGGCTTCAGCTCGCCCGAGATCAGCCGCAGCAGGGTCGTCTTGCCCGCGCCGTTGGGTCCGACCAGGGCGACCACGGCCCCTTCGCCCACCCGGAAGGACACGTCGCCGAGCAACGCCCTCCCGTCGGGGAGGTAGTACTCGAGGTGCGCGGCTTCCAGGTGTCCCATGAGGCGCATTCTGCGGGCCGCCCGCGGGATGCGGCAAACCGTTATGCGGACGTCGGTCGGCGGACGTCAGTCGGCGGGGTCCGTCAGCGGCCGGCCCGTCGGGCCGGCCTCACCCGCGGGCTCGACCGTGGCGCCCGCCCAGGACAGGGCCTTCCAGCCGTCGGCCGGTGAGCCCTCCAGGACGACGGTGCCGGTGTTGGCCAGCCGGTGGGCCGCGGCGAAGGGGACGTCCACGTTGTGGGCGCGGGCGGCCGCCCAGGTGCGGATCGCGGCGCCGTGGCTGACCATCGCGACGCTCTGCGCGCCGCTCGCCGCCGCCTCGGCGACGACCGCGTCGTAGCGTGCCAGGAACTCGGCGCCGTCCTCCCCTCCCGGCATGCGCAGACCGAGGTCGCCGGCCGCCCAGGCGAACACCGTGCGCATGTAGAGCTCGCCGTGCTCCGTGTCACCGGGCAGCATCTCCAGATCACCCGCGGTGATCTCCCGGATGCCGTCGCGGACCAGGACGTCGAGGCCGCGCGCGGCCGCCAGCGGGGCGGCGGTGAGCTGGGTGCGTATGAGCGTGGAGGCGTAGAGCGCCTCGATGTCCTCCTCGACGAGGGCCTGCGGCAGGACCGCGGCCTGCCGCACTCCCAGCTCCGTGAGGCCGGGCCCGGGGACGGCCGTGTCCAGCAGGTAGTCCACGTTCGCGGGTGTCTGGCCGTGTCGCACGAGCAGCAGTCGCATGCAGTGCCCCTCCGTCTCGATGGCCGCCCGCACGGGAAACGGCCACTTCAGAGTACCCGTAGCGAATGATCGCCCAAGGTCTCCTCACCGCCCGGCCGCCCGGCCGCCGGAGCCCGGGCCACCGTCTCCTCGCCCTCGACGGGCACCTGTTCCGGTTCGCCGCCGAGCGGCGCCGGGGGTGGGCACCGCCCTGGTGGTCCGGCACGCTCCCCGACCCCGGCGCAGGAGCGGGGCGCCCGCCGCTCCTGACGGCCTCTCAGTCCGCGATGCGATACAGACTGTCTCACCATCCGATCGGAGGCGTACGGTGTGACCACCGGGGATCCGGTACGTCGAGAAGGGGTGGAGCCATGCCGCACGCACAGGAGACGGCCGTCTACACGCACGGACACCACGAGTCGGTGCTGCGTTCGCACACCTGGCGGACCGCCGCCAACTCCGCCGCCTACCTGCTCGGTTCGCTGAAGCCGCACATGAAGATCCTGGACATCGGCTGCGGACCGGGCACCATCACCGCGGACCTGGCGGCCCTGGTCCCCGACGGGCACGTCACCGGGGTGGACCGGGCCCCGGAGATCCTGGAGCAGGCGCGGGCCACGGCGGCCGGGCGGGGTCTGGCCAACACCGACTTCGCGGTCGCCGACGTGCACGCCCTGCCGTACCCCGACGACACGTTCTGCGTCGTCCACGCCCACCAGGTGCTCCAGCACGTGGGGGACCCCGTGCAGGCACTGCGCGAGATGCTGCGGGTGACCCGGCCCGGCGGCCTCGTCGCGGCCCGCGACTCGGACTACGCGGCGATGACCTGGTACCCCGCCTCCCCCGGGATGGACGACTGGCTGGAGCTGTACCGCCGGGTGGCCCGGGCCAACGGCGGCGAGCCGGACGCCGGGCGGCGGCTGAAGGCGTGGGCGCAGGCGGCGGGCTGCACCGACATCACGGCCACCTCCGCGACCTGGACCTTCGGCACCGCCGAGGAGCGGGCCTGGTGGAGCGGGCTGTGGGCCGAGCGCACGGTGGCCTCGGCGTACGCGGAGCGCGCCACCCAGGGCGGGCACGCGTCGGCGGAGCAGCTGCGCGCCGTGTCGCAGGCCTGGCGGGAGTGGGGGCGCCGCGAGGACGGCTGGTTCGCCGTGCTGCACGGGGAGATCCTCTGCCGCAAAGCCGTCTGATCCCCGTGTCCGCGCGGCGCCCGCGGCCCGGTCCGTGGACGAACGGCGAATGATCGCGGGAATTCCGGTAACCCGCACAGCAGGAGGTCGACATGGTTCCCATCCTGCTGGTGCTGCTGCTGGTGCTGATTCTCTTCGGCGCCGGATTCGCGGTGAAGTTGCTCTGGTGGATCGCGCTCGCGGTTCTGGTCCTCTGGCTGATCGGATTCCTGGCCCGCGGCACGAATGCCTCGGGAGGCAGGGGACGCTGGTACCGGTGGTGATCTGAGACGACAGGTCGGCCGGCACGTCGCACGACGTGCCGGCCGACCTGTTTTCCGTTCCCGGTCGAGCCGGCCCGCTCTCATTCCCGGGGAAGCAGCGGTCCCAGCGGCCCGAGGTCGAGGTTGAGGTCCTCGGGCCGCAGTCCGTAGCGTTCGCGCAGCTCGGTCATACGGTCGTCGAGCAGCATCAGGGTGAGCCCGATCCGCTCCTCCTGGTCCTCGCTGAGATCGCCCGTGTCGAAGCGGCGCAGCGCCTGCCGTTCCATCAGCTGGCGCAGCAACTCCACGACGGTCAGGACGAGTTTGACGAGATCCCGCTCGACGGTGTCGGGCTCGAGGTCGAGATGGTTGCGTCGTTCCGTCACAGCAGCTCCCCCCACGGCGACGGCACCTGTTCGTTGACCGAGCTGATCAGCGCGTTGAGGTCGATCCGGACGAGGTCGACGTCCGCGATGCGCAGGGTGATGTCCCCGGTGATGACGACCCCGCCGGCCAGCAGCCGGTCAAGCAGGTCGACGAGGGCCACCTCACGGCGCTCCACCACGGTCATGCGCCCTCCCCCTCGCCCGCGGGGGCCGGCGTGGCCGCCCTGTCCCCCGGGGTCCCGGTCCGCCCGGCGGCCTCGACGAACGAATAGGCGGCCCACGGCCCCGTGAGTTCCACGCGCATCCCGGGTTCCTCGTCCTTGGTCCGGTCCACGATCTCCACGAATTCCTCGGACTCGGCCCGGGGCACGAGATAGGCGGCGTTCAGGACGTTCTGTCCTGTCGCCTTGGAGAGGGCGGGGTTCTGCGGCGGGTGGAGCCGGGAGGCGTCGGCGCGCGCGGCCAGCGTGGTGTGCAGGCGCCCCGCGAACCCCTCGGCGCGCTGCCAGGTGTCCTCGTGTGCCTGGGCCTTGCGGCGCCGCTGCATCAGGTAGTCACGCCCCGAGGCGGGCTTCGTCGCGGTCGGCGCGGGCTCCTGCGCCTCGGGCTCGACGTACACCTTCACCCCCCACTCGACCCGGCCCTCCAGCCGGTCCAGGGTGCGCCGGAAGTCGGCCTCGCGCTCCTCCATCATCACGCGCACGCCGCTGTCGTCGCGGAACACGGTGGCCAGCCGCAGCGGCAGCGGTGTGCCGACGGCCGTCAGCGCGTCGATCACCTGCTGATGGGCGCGGGCGGTGTCCGTCAGCCAGTCGAGGTCCTCCAGATGGCGCCGCAGCGGCTCCTCGGCGAAGTCCCGCTCCGGCACGCGGCTCACCACGGCCACCAGGCCGCGGTGAGCGAGCAGCCGGGGCGGATCGCCCGCCACCCCCGGAAGGTCGGCCTGGAGAGGCGCTCCGAGGGGGCGGCAGACGGCGTACACGTAACGCAGCCCGTTCATGGGGACTCCTCCCGCACGTCCTTCGGGGCACGGCCCGGCTCCAGCTCCTCCAGACGCGCGAGCCGCTCGCGCAGCTCGGCGTTCTCCCGCGCGAGCTCGTTGCGGCGCGCGCCGGAGGACAGGGCCGGGTCGTCCTCCCACCAGTCGATGCCCATCTCCTTGGCCTTGTCGACGCTGGCGACGATGAGGCGGAGCTTGATGGTGAGCAGTTCGATGTCGAGCAGGTTGATCCGGATGTCTCCGGCGATGACGACGCCCTTGTCGAGGACGCGTTCCAGGATGTCGGCGAGGTTGGACCCGCCGCCCTGGCCGTACGGCTCCGGAAGCCGGCTCGCCATGCTCATCGCCGGCCCCGGCCTCTGGCGGGTGCGTCCTCGTCCCGGAGCTCCTCCTCCGTCTCCTCGGGCTCGTCCTCGTCCTCGTACTCGGCCTCGGCCTGCTCGTCCTCGGGCTCCTCCTCGTCGTACTCCTCGTCCTCGTACTCGTCCTCGGCGGCCTCACCGCCGCCTTCGTCCGCGGGCTCGCCCTCGGCGTCGTACTCCTCGTCGTCCTCGGGCTCGTCCTCGGCGTACGGGGCCTCTTCCCCGTACTCCTCATCGTCCTCCGGGGCGCCTTCCTCGGCATCCCGCGGCTCGTCGCCCTCCTCGGGACCGCCGTTCTCCTCGTCCTCCCGGTCCCGCTCGTTCTCCTCCTCCTCCGCGATCGCGTCCTCGTGGGACGTGACGACCTCGCCGTCGCGGATCTCCCCGCGCCAGCTGTCCTTCGCCTCTCCCTTGATGGTGATGAAGCGGGCGAAGTTCTTCAGGTCGAGACGGGCGCGGCGGCCCTGGGCACGCCAGATGTTGCCCGTCTTCTCGAAGAGGCCGGTCGGGTAGTACTCGATGACCAGCAGGATCCGGGTGAGGTTCTCGGCGAGCTCGTGGAAGGAGACGACGCCCTTGGTCGTGCCCTTGGCGCCCTCCGACGTCCACGCGATCCGGTCGTCCGGGATCTGTTCGGTGGTCTTCGCCTTCCAGCTGCGGTTGGACCAGAAGACCTTCGCCTGCCAGTCGCTGGTGGTGTCGTCGGCGCGGTTGGCGCTCTTGACCCCCTTGGCGAAGGTGCTGAAGTCCTGGTACTGCGTCCACTGGTCGTAGGCGGTGCGCAGGGAGACGCCGACGTCGATCGTCTCCATGATGACGGTCGGCTTCTTGCCCGCGCTCTTCTTGCCCTTGCCGCCCTTGCCGCCGCCGATGTTCTTGAAGGCGCCGGTCACCTTGTCCTTGGCGCGCGAGGCGCCGAGTTCCAGGGCGGAGCGGAGGGGTCCCTTGCCCTCCGCGATCTTCTTACCGCCGTCGAGGGCGAGCTTGGCGAAGCCGGGGCTGTTGCCCTCGGCGATGTCGTTCAGCTTGGACGTGGTCTCGCCGAGCTTCGTGCCGACGCCGGTCAGCAGGCGCGTGGCCTGGGCGGCGAGGTACTCCTGTACCTCTTCCTTGAGCCGGTCGGCGGCCTCGCTGTGGGCCAGTCCGGACAGCGGACTGCCTCCGGCCGCCTTGCCCGCCGTGGAGGTGGCGGATCCCAGGGTGTCGGTCATCGGTCGCCGCCTTCCTTCGTGCGCCGCGTCCGGGAGGCGGCGCCCGAGGCGGTCCTCGCGCCCGTCTTCCTCGCCGAGGCGGTCTTCTTCGCGGCCGTGCCGCGGGCCGCGGCCTTCTTGGCGGGCGCCTTCTTCGCGGGGGCCTTCTTGGCCGCCCGCTTGGCCGGCGCCTTCTTCGCCGCCGTCCTCCTCGGCGGCTCCTCCTCGTCGTCCCCGTCGTCCGCGTCGTTGCGGGACTCGTCCGTGTCGTCGGCGTCCTCGGCGTCGTCGCCGCGGGCGTCGCGGGGCTCGTCGTACTCGTCCTCGTCGGCGTCGTCGGCCTCGTCGTCGGAGCGGTTGCCGCCCCGGCCGGGAACGACGCCCTCGATCTGGTCACGCACCTCGGCGGTGCGGCCGTGCAGCCGGTTCGCGAGGGCTTCCATCTGCCGCTCGACCATCGCACCGGAGGCGGCCTTGCCGACCCCGCGCAGGTCCTGGCGCAGCTGGTCCCCGATCTCCTTGAACTGCGGGTTGTCGCGCAGCTGCTGGGAGAGCAGGTCGGCGATGCCCTTGGGCGTCAGGTTCATCTTCTTGCCCGCCACCAACGAACCCACGGCGAAGGCGAGTTTCATCTTCTTGGTACGTCCGAGGACGTACCCGGCCCCCACCGCGAGGCCCAGTCCCACTCGATTCATCCTGTCCACCCGTCGTCCGTTCCCGCGCTCCTGCGCGTCGCGCTCTCCAGCCGGTCGAGGAGGGCGTCCTCCTCACGGTCGAACTCCTCCTCCGAGATCTCTCCGGCGTCCAGGCGCTCTTCCAGCCGGGCGAGTTCGGCCCGGACCGTGCCCGGGTCGTAGTAGATCCGCTCGGCCTCCTTGACCACCTGTTCGATGACCCAGCCGCTGCCGCGCACGGGGGCGAACGGCAGCAGCAGGACCTCTGAGATGAGTCCCATGACGCACCTACTTCGTGGTGGATCCCGCCGGTCCGGCCGGTCCGGGTTCGACGAAGCTGTACGGCGGCAGCGGCCCGTTGATCCGCAGTTCCAGGTGCGGACGGCCCTTGCGGACCTCCTCCGCCGTCTCCAGGAAGCCGGCCGCGGCGTCACGGTCCACCAGGAACGAGACGTTGAGCAGCCAGCCCGTGGACTCGGGGCCCACGCTGGTGGCCGCGGCGAGCGACTCGAGGTGCTGCTGCACGTCGGCCGCGTCCTCGGCCTCCTTGGTCTTGACCGCGGCGGCCACCATCTCGCCGAGCTGGAGCCGCTGTTCGTGGCTGCCGCCGCCCGCCTGCCGGTTGGCCTCGGCGAGGGAGCGCAGCTCGGGGTTCTCGGCCATCACCAGATGCAGGACGGCTTCTTCCACGTGGGTGGCCTTGATGTTGTACTCGACCTTGTTCTCGAGGGCCCGCAGGCGCTCCTCGTAGTGCTCGGTGCGCTCGGCCAGCACCCCGGTGACGGAGCTGTCGTCGGGGGCGACGCTGCCGAACCGCATGGGCAGCACGCAGCCGTCGGCGCCCGCCTCGGCGAGCACGGCCTGGTGGGCGAGGAGTTCACGGCGCTTGGGCCGCAGCCCCTCGGGGGCGTCGCTGACGACGGCCGCCAGCGCGCCCTCCTTCAGGACGCGGATCGGCAGGGCCGGGTCGCCGACGCCCGCCAGGCCGTCGGGCAGGGCCGGGTGCGAGCTCGCGACGATGCCGTACACGTACGTGCTCACTCCGACTCCTCCTTCCTGCGCGCAGCGGTGCTCTTGCGCGCCCGCGGCCTGGTCTGGCGCTCCTCGGAGCCGTCGTCACGGGCCTGCTTGAAGGCGTCGGATATGGTCTCCGCGGCGCCCGACAGAGCGCCCTTGGACTTGCCGCGCGCGCCGGACTCGGTGATCTCGCCGACCAGGTCGGGCAGGCCGGGGTCCTTGCGCGGCCCCGCCTCCAGGTCCAGCCGGTTGCACGCCTCGGCGAAGCGCAGGTACGTGTCGACGCTGGCGACCACGACCCGTACGTCGATCTTGAGGATCTCGATGCCGACCAGCGACACCCGCACGAACGCGTCGATGACCAGACCCCTGTCGAGGACGAGCTCCAGCACGTCGTAGAGGCCGCTCGAGCCACCCCCACCGCCGGACTGTTGTGCCGGGACAACGGTCATGTCTACCGCGCCTCCTTGTCTCGGATTGGTTGATCGGACAGTGCTGCGGGCCGGCGGCCTAGCGGCCGCCGGACCGATGTGCGTCGGCCCGCCCGCGCTCGTAGCGGCGGACGCGGCGGTAGCCGGTGAGCTGGCCCTCCGCGTCGAGGTCCACCTGGTAGCTCGCCATCAGGCTCATCGTGTCGGGCACGCGGGAGAGCTCCAGGACCTCGATCTCCAGGGACCAGCCGTCCTGCGTCTGCTCGAAGGAGGAGACGCTTTCCGCGGTCATCCCGGTCAGCTCGGCGAGCTGGGTGCGGGCGTGCCGCAGCACCTCCATCGGGCCCGGCCGGTTCTCCGCCACGTCGTCCTTGCCTTCCTCGTCCGCCGGGGACCCGTGCGGGTCCCGCGCATCAGCTGGCCTGCTCGATCTGTGCGATCTAGTTGATTTATGCGAAATATGAGATCTGCGAGATTTTTGTGACTCTGATGTTTTTTCTGTGTCCATCACGGCCACCTCTCCTACCGGGTGGCCCGAGAGTTCTTGGCCAAACCTTCACGCCTGACGAAGTGCGTCGAGCCGTCGCCGGGCGGGTCCCAGCGCGCGTCCGCGGCCCGGCAGCCCGGACCAGGGGCGGGTACGGCCCTGGTCGGCGGCGTCGGCGACGGTCCAGCGCCGCGGGCCGAGATCCGGGTCCCGCAGCTGTTCCCAGGTGATCGGGGTGGCGACGGGCGCCCCGGGCAGCGCCCGCACGGTGAAGGGGGCGACGGCGGTCTGCGCGTAGGCGTTGCGCTGCACGTCCAGGTAGAGCCGGTCGCCGCGGTCCTTCTTGCGGGCGGCGGTGGTCAGCCGGCCGGGATGCCGGGTGACCAGCAGGTCGGCGGCGTCCCGGGCGAAGGCGCGCACGGTGTCGAAGTCGTCGCCCCCGTCGACGGGGACGACCACGTGCAGTCCGCGCGAGCCCGTCGTCATCAGTCCCGAGGGCAGCCGCAGCTCGTCGAGGAGTTCGCCCAGTTGTCCGGCCGCCTCGCGGACCGCGTCGAAGGCCGAGCCGTCGGCCGGGTCCAGGTCGAAGATCATCACGTCCGGGCGGTCGGCCCGGCCGGCCCGTGACAGCCAGCGGTGCAGGGTGACGCAGGCCTGGTCGGCGAGGTAGGCCAGGGTGGCCGTGTCGTCGCAGACCGTGTGGCACACGGTGCCGCCCTCCTTCGCCACCTCGGCCCGGGTGATCCACTCCGGATAGTGGTCGGGGGTGTTCTTCTGCATGAAACGGGGTCCGCCGACGCCGTCGGGATGCCGCTCCAGCATCAGGGGGCGGCCGCGCAGGTGCGGCAGCATGAGCGGGGCGACCGCGCGGTAGTACGAGACGAGGTCCTCCTTCGAGCAGGCCCCGCTCCGCTCCCCCGCCGGGAAGAGCACCTTGTCCGGCCGGTGGACCTCGACGGTGCGCCGGCCCGCCCGTACCCGGCGGACGTCGCCGCCGCTCACGGGGCGCCCGCGCGCGACCGCTGTCGGGGTTGCGGGAGTTCGGCGCCGTCCATCGGACTAACGGTCTCCCTCGCCCCGCGCCGCCGCCGGTCCGGAGCTGTGCTGCCCCACCTGCGGTGTCGGGGCGGTGATGGACTGCGAGCCGTCCTCGGGCGACGACTGTTCCGCGGGGGAGCCGTCCTCGCCGCCGCTGTCCCGCCCCACTTCGGGGGTCGGCACGTCGATCGACTGGGAGCCGTCCTCCGGGGAAGGGTGGTGCTCGCCGGAGGCGTCGGCCGTCTTCTTCACGTCGTTCGTGTCCTTCACGTCGTTCCCCTCATCGGTGTACAGGAACTGGTGGGTCGGGTTGAGCAAGGTGACGTCGGCCCGGCCCAGGGAGGCGCGCGCGACGGTGCGGGCCGCCCGGTAACCGGCGAATCCGGCTCCGACGATCACGACCGACTCACGGTGGGCCTCCGAAGGGATTGCTGCGGCCGTCCCGCCAGGGTTTCCGCGTCCCCCGGGCCGCAGCCGCCAAACGTGCGCCGGCTTTCCGCGGGGGCGCCGGGCACTCGGGGCGCGACCCGAACGGCCGCTTCCGCGTGCGAGCGGCCCCGCGGCAGGTGCCGCGGGGCCGTCGGCGATTCCGAGGGTGACGGGGGGAGGTCACCTCGGCGGACGCGCGGTGCGCGCGTCAGGACCGGTGGTGCGGGCCCTCGGGGTCGATGTCGTCGGCGCGGGGCGCCGCACCCGGCTCGGGGAGCCGGGCGCCGGGCGCGACGGGCGGCATCGGCGGGTACGGCACCCCGGTGCCGCTCGGCGGAGCGGCCGGCGCGGTGCCGCCGATGACCCGGTCGGGAGCACCGTGGTGCGCCTGCGCCCCGGTGGGTCGGGGGGCCGACGTGTGCGGCCTGGCGGCGCCGCGCAGCAGGTAGGCGGCGGCTCCGAGGATCGCCGCGGTGATCAGGGCGGCGGCCCAGCCGGGCAGGGGGACGTCGAGGGCCAGACCCACCGCGAGCGCGACGGCCGCGCCGGCGTACAGGGCGACGGCGCCTGACGCCGCGTACAGCATGGCCGTACGGCGCTGCTTGCGGGTCTGCTCGCGCAGCTCCTCGCGGATCGTCTCCCGCGCCACCTGGGCGAGTTCGTCGACCAGATGCCTGTCCAGATGCTCCAGATGCTCGATGCGCTCCATGACCGGCGGGTACCCCCTGTCATGAACGCTTAACTCCGGTGACGGGCGCGCCGAGCCGGGGATCGGGGGAAGGGATCACCCCGTCGCAGCCGCCCAACTAGGCTCGTGCGCATGGACATTCTGGGAGCCACGCTGCGTGTCTGTGTCGACGACCTGGAGGCTTCGGTCTCCTTCTACGAGCGGCTCGCGGGCACCGGGGCGCTCCGCTTCGAGCGGGGCGGGGTACAGGTGGCGGCGGTCGGCTGCTTCCTGCTGATGAGCGGTCCGCCGGCCGAGCTGGAGCTGCTGCGCAAGGTGGCCGCGACGATCGCGGTCGCGGACGTCGACGAGGCCCACCGCACCCTCACCGCGCTGGGCGCGGACGTCATCGCCGGTCCGGTGCCGACGCCGGTGGGCCGCAACCTCATCGCCCGGCACCCCGACGGCGCGGTGTACGAGTACGTGGACCGCCGCGCGTCCTGAACCGCCGGGCCGCGCCGAAATTCCGGGTGGGGCTCGCGGACGCGGACGTAGAGTCGGGCGTTCGACGGCACGCCTGAAGGAGCGACAGTGAGTGAGCAGCACACCTACCGGGTGATCGTCCGGGGTACGTGGGACGGTCTCACCGACGAGGCGCGCGCCCGTCTGGTCGCCGAGGCGGCCGATCACGGCCTGACGAGCATGCGGTTCACCGAGGAGGGCACGCTCACCTACGAGCCGTCACCCCTGAAGCACTTCTCGATGCGGTACGTGGTGGTGTCGGACGCGGCGGACGGCGAGGAGATGGCGGGCGCGCTCGCCGAGGAGCGCGCCGAGACGACCCTGCGCGAGCTGGAGCTCGGTCACACCGGGCTGCGGTCGACGGTCACGGACCTCGACACCATGAAGATCAACTTCAAGCCCGCATCTCGGCGGTGATCGCCCACCGCTCGTGATCGCGCCACTCCCCGTCGATGTGGATCATCTTCGGGGAGAAGCCCTCCAGCCGGAACCCGCAGCTGCGGGCCAGGGCGATCGAGGCGGTGTTGCCGGGCTGCGCGTTGATCTCCAGCCGGTGCAGGCGCATCGCGGTGAAGGCATGGTCCACCACGAGGCCGAGCGCCTCCCGCATCAGCCCCCGTCCGGCCGCGTGCGCGAAGACGCCGTAGCCCAGCGCGCCGCACTGGAAGCCGCCCTGGACGATGTTGTTGATGTTGACGAATCCGGCGACGGCTCCGTCCTCCAGGGTGCAGACGAGGAAGCCCGCCTTGGACGGGTCCTCGATCAGCCGGCCGGCATAGGCCGTGTAGGCGTCGGCGGTCACGGGCGGGAACAGCCACGGACGGTGCAGGTCCTGGCTCTCCCACGCGCGGGCGGTGAACTCCGGCCCGTCCTCGTAGGTGAAGTGGCGTATCCCCACGCGGGGGCCCTCGGCGAGATGGCGCGAAGCGGTGTGCGGCATCGGGACAGCCTACGGCCGGGTCACCTGCGCCGTTTCCTGAAATACACGAAGTGGGCGCCGCACAGGGCGCCGATGAGCCCCATGGCCAGCAGCGCCGTCCACAGCGGCACCGTCACCTCGGGGATCAGCAGGCGGATCTTGGTGGGGCGGGTGTTCTCGAAGATGAAGATCAGGGCGAGGACGGCGAGCACCAGGACGGCGATCCGGCCTGGCGTCAGCGCTCCGCGCCTGCCGTTCACGGAGGCCTTCGAGGTCTTCGGGCTCATAGGTCCAGGGTGAGCCCCGAAGCCCGCTCACGCACGGTGAGCCCGGCCCCCGGGTGAGGCCGCGGGCCCGCCCGGCACGGCGGGGCGTCAGCGCAGGGCCGGCTCGTCCAGCGTCAGCGTGCCCTCGTCGGCGTCGAGGGTGGCGGGCACGCCCAGGGGCATGGTCAGCGCCCCCTCGCAGTGCCCGAAGCCGAACTCCTCGACGACGGGCACGCCGAGGCCGGCGAGCCGGTCCACGAGGACCGGGCGCAGCGCCTCGTAGGAGCCGCAGCGGTCCCACGAGCCGAGCAGGACACCGTGGACGCCGTCCAGCCATCCGGTGCGAAGGAGCTGGGTCAGGGCCCGGTCGACGGCGTACGGCTGCTCCCCCACGTCCTCGAGCAGGAGCAGCCCGCCGCGGGCGCCGGACCGGGTGTGCGGGGTGCCGTGGCCGGTGGCCAGCAGCGTCAGACAGCCGCCCAGGGTGACACCGCGTGCCCGTCCGGACGCCAGGGCGGGGCGCACGGGGCGGGCGGCGCCGAGGGTCCGCACGGTCTCGGGGGCGAACAGGGTGGCCCTGAGGTGTTCCTGGGCTCGGGCGTTCTTGATGAAGTCGATGCCGGCGGCCACCGGCCCGTAGAGCGTGACCAGACCCAGCCGGACCGCGAACGCCTCGTGCAGGGTGGTGGCGTCGCTGAAGCCGACGAACACCTTCGGTCCGGCAGCCCGCATCGCGTCCCAGTCGAGCAGGTCGACGACCCGCTGGGCGCCGTAACCGCCGCGGGCGCACAGCACGGCGTCGACGCGCGGATCGCACCAGGCCCGCTGGAGGTCGGCCGCCCGGTCGGCGTCGGTGCCCGCGAGGTGCGGCAGCCGGCCGTGCCGGTCCAGCACGTGGGGCGCCACCACCGGGTCGAGATCCCAGCCGCGCAGCAGGTCCAGTCCTGCCTGGAGCCGCTCCTCCGCCACCGGCCCGCTGGGCGCGACGACCGCGACCCGGGCGCCGGGGGCCAGCCGGGACGGCCGCACGAGTTCCTTCACCGCATGAGCTCCAACCTGGGGATTCCTGGCGGGCACAGCCCGAACACCTGAGCGTACAGCGACAGCTCGGCCTCCAGCGCCCGCGCCATCGTCGCGGTCCGCCGGAAGCCGTGGCCCTCGCCCTCGAAGGCGAGGTACGCGTGCGGCAGCGCCCGCCCCGCCAGCCGGGCCAGGAACCGCTCGCACTGGGCGGGCGGGCAGATCACGTCGTCCAGCCCCTGGAGCAGCAGGAACGGGACGGTGATCCGGTCCGCGTGCTCGATCGGCGAGCGCTGCGCGTAGCGGGCCGGCACGTCGTCCGGCGGCCCGACGAGACCGTCCGGGTAGCGGGACTCGAAGTCGTGGGTCTCCCCCGTCGCCCAGGCCGTCAGGTCCAGCACGGGGTAGCGGATCGTGGCGCAGGCGTAGACGTCCGTCCGGGTGAGGGAGACGGCGGCCGTCCAGCCGCCCGCGCTGCCGCCGCGCACGGCCAGCCGCCGGCGGTCGGCGGTGCCCTCCTCGGCCAGGGCCAGGGCGACGGCCGCGCAGTCCTCCACGTCGACGACCCCCCACTGCTCGCGCAACCGCTCGCGGTACTCCCGCCCGTATCCGGTCGAGCCCCCGTAGTCGACCACGGCGACCCCGAGGCCGCGCGAGGTGAAGTAGGCGATCTCCAGGTCCAGGACGAGCGTGGCGCGATCGGTGGGACCGCCGTGCACCCACACGACGTACGGCGGCAGCTCGTGGTCCGGGGCGGCGTGCCCGGGGTGGTGGGGCGGGTAGACGTGGGCGTGGACGTCCCGGCCGTCGGGGCCCGTGAAGGTGCGGATCCGGGGCTCGGGGTAGTGGGCGGGGTCCACGGCGTCCTCGTGCGCGGCCCCGATCACCCGGGCCCGGCCGGTCGCGGTGTCCAGCTCGACCACCTCGTAGGCGCTGCGCGGGCTGCCCGCGACGGCGACGACGCGGCCGCCCCGCACCGCGAGGGTGGGCGCGAACTCCGTCCACGGTCCGGCCGCGTCGACGAGCTCCGCGGACTCCGGGTCGAGCACGCCGAGCGCGGTGGCGCCCCTGCCGTGCACGACGGCGACGAGGCCGCCGTCCAGCGGCGCGAACCAGCGCTGCCCGAGCTTCCACAGGGCGCCGCCGAACTCCTCGTCGCGGGGGCACAGCGGGCGGTGGTCGCGGTACAGGTTCCACCAGCCGCTGCGGTCGCTGGTGTACAGCAGGCCGTCCTCCGCCGTCGGCGCAGTGGCGCCGGCGTCCTGCGGCGGGCGCGCCCAGTCGACCTGCGCGATCGACTCGCCCGGTCCGCCGGCCACCACCCGGGCGCCGCTCAGGTTCCCGTCGTCGGTGACGTCGGCGACGATCACCTCCGTGCCGTCCCAGGGCATCCGGGGATGGTCCCAGGCCAGCCAGGCCGCGCGGCGGCCGTCGGGCGAGAGACGGGCGCCGGTGACGAACCGGCGGCGGTCGTCGGTGAGTTCACGTACGGCGGCGCGGTCGTCGGCGGCGGATCCGTCCAGCGGTACCGCGGCCAGCACGCGGCGCACGTCGGTCGGCACCCCGCCCGTGAACTCCTCCAGCACGCACCACACCTCGTCCCCCGCCGGCGACACCTGGGGCTCGGCCCAGCGCAGTCCGCCGCCCACCGGGGAGAGGGGGGTGAGCGGACGCGGGGGGACGCCCTGCTCGTACCGGTACAGCCGCTGGTCGGTGAAGTGCACGAACACCACGAGGGGCCGGCCCTCGCGCAGGACACCGGCCCACGGGTGTCCGCCGTACTCGACGACCCGGCTGCGGACGTTCCACGGCGCGGGCAGCACGGACTCCTGCGTGCCGTCCGCGCGCCGTCTGACCAGGGTGCGCCGGCCCTGTTCGGCGGGCCGGGGCGCGGTCCACCACACCTCGTCGCCGACGAAACCGACGTACTCGGGGCGCCCGTCGTGCGAGGCCGCGAGGGTGGCGTCGACGGGTGAGGGCCAGGAACCGTACGGCAGGACCTGCACGTTCTCCCCCTCCCCTAGGCCGTCCGCAGGAACCGGTCGAGCACCCGGACGCCGAAGTGCAGGGCCTGCACCGGGACGCGTTCGTCGACGCCGTGGAAGAGGGCCTGATAGTCGAAGCCCTCCGGGAGTCTCAGCGGGGCGAAGCCGTAACCGTTGATGCCCAGCCGTGAGAACTGCTTGGCGTCCGTGCCCCCCGACATGCAGTACGGCACCACGTGGCCTTCGGGCGCGAACTCCTCGACGGCGGCCCGCATTCCGGCGAACAGCGGGACGTCCAGCGGTGCCTCCAGGGCGACTTCGCGGTGGTGGAACTCCCAGTCGACGCCGGGGCCGGTGAGGAGGTCGAGCGTCGCACGGAACTCGTCCTCGGTACCCGGGAGATAGCGGCCGTCCACCAGGGCGACGGCCTCCCCCGGGATCACGTTGACCTTGTAACCGGCCTCCAGCACGGTCGGGTTGGCGCTGTTGCGCACGGTCGCCTCGACCAGCGCGGCCGCCGGGCCGAGCTTCGCCAGCAGCGCGTCGACATCGTCCAGGTCCGGCTCGACGCCGTGGAGCGCGGCCAGTGCGGTGAGCGCGGCCCGCACGGTCGGGGTGAGCCGCACCGGCCAGGTGTGCTCGCCGATCCGGGTGACGGCGGCGGCCAGCCGGGTCACCGCGTTCTCCCGGTTGACCTTGGAGCCGTGCCCGGCGCGTCCGCGCGCGGTGAGCTTCAGCCACCCGGTGCCGCGTTCTCCCGCAGCAATGGGGTAGATCTCGCGGCCGGCCCCGTCGTGGAAGGTGAACGCCCCCGACTCGCCGACGGCCTCGGTGCAGCCCTCGAACAGCTCCGGGTGCCGGTCGGCGAGGAACCCGGCGCCGTCCTCGGCACTGGCCTCCTCGTCCGCGGTGAAGGCGACGACCAGGTCGCGCCGGGGCCGCACGCCCTCCCGGGCCCAGGACCGCAGCACGGCCAGGATCATCGCGTCCATGTTCTTCATGTCGACCGCGCCGCGTCCCCAGACGACCCCGTCGCGCACTTCCCCGGAGAACGGGTGGACGCTCCAGTCGGCGGCCTCGGCGGGGACGACGTCCAGGTGACCGTGGACGAGCAGCGCGTCCGCGGCCGGATCCGTGCCCTCGATCCGGCCGACCACGTTGGTGCGCCCCGGGGTGCGTTCGAGGAGGACCGGTTCGACACCGGCCTCGGCGAGCAGGGCGGCCGTGTACTCGGCGGCGGGGCGTTCCCGGCAGTCGCCGCCGCCCCGGTTGGTGGTGTCGATGCGGATGAGGTCGGAGGTGAACGCGACCACCTCGTCGCACGCCCGGGCGTCAGCCATACTGCTCCTCGATCGCGGCGGAGACGATCGTGGTGACCGCCTTGAAGGTGCGGATCGCCTCGTACATGGTGCCGCTGGTGTAGGCGATCCTGCGCTCGCCCGCCCGGGTCACGCCGGGGACGACGGTGGCGGCCATCGCGAGGTGCTCGGCGTCGAACTCCGCGGCGACGGTGAACGGCCCCCCGCGCACCGGTTCGCCGCGGACCGCCAGCCCGGCCGCCTCCTCGGCCGCCGCCCGGATGTCGGCGGCGGTGCGGGCCGGGGTACGGCACACGGCCGCGTACCGGGAGACATGGTCCTTGACCGCGACCTTCAGTGCCCCGGGCGCGTACCCGAGGGCGTCCTCGCAGGCCACGTCGTCACCGGTGACGAGGACGACCGGGACCCCGTACTCCGCGACGACCCGCGCGTTGAGCAGCCCCTCGCTGGCCCGTACGTCGTTCAGCCAGACACCGGTGAGGGAGTTGGCGAGGTAGGTGTGGGCGAGGACGCCCTCCATGCCGGCGCCCCCGTGGTAGCCGACGAACGCGATGCCGTCGACGTCGCCGTGCTGGACGCCTTCCACCATGGACAGCGCCTTGTGCCGGCCGGTGAGCATCTGCACCCGCTCGTCGAGCCGTTCGAGCAGCAGGTTGCGCATGCTCCAGTGGGCCTCGTTGACGAGGACCTCGTCCGCCCCGCCGTCGAAGAAGCCCAGCGCCGCGGCGTTGACGTCGGAGGTGAACATCGACCGGCAGCGTTCCCACTGCGGTGTCCCGGGCAGCACGTCGGCCGGCCAGGTGACGCCGGTGGCGCCCTCCATGTCGGCGCTGATGAGGATCTTCACGTCCACCCCGTCCGCTCGAGGAGACCCGAGCTTATCGGCCCGCGTCCCGGATTCCCCGGGAGCGACTCCCTTCCCGCGCGCTCGCTTCCCCGGACACGCCGGTGCGCCCGGCCCCGCCGACGTGCTGTGATCGGGGCGGACGAGCCGGCCCACCGGCCGGCGTGCCGGACCGCGCCGCGGCGACACGAACGGGGACCCTTCATGACCACGCACACCACCCTGGCGGCGGAGCGCTTCGAGGCGGACCGGCCCCGGCTGCGCGCGATCGCCTACCGCATGCTCGGTTCGCTCGGCGAGGCCGAGGACGCCGTGCAGGAGACCTGGCTGAGGGCGGCCCGCGCGGATGGTCGACGGACATCTCAGCGGCTCCTCGGGGTCGGTGATGTTCCGGTGGTGTTCCTTCACCCCCCTGACCCGCCGCGCCGCGCGCGTGGGACAGCCGCGCCCCGTTCTTCGATGTGATCGCGTCACCCGGTGCGGGCGGCGACCAGCCACCGCGAGGGGAGCTCGATGCGGCCGCCGTCGGGGGCGGACTCCGTGGTCGTCAGCGGCAGTTCGCCCGCGGCCAGCACCGTGAGGCCCGCGGCGCGCAGATGGGCGGGCACCGCCTCGTCGGCGACCTCGCCGGGGGCTATGCCGTGGCGCAGGATCGGTGCGAGCTTCGGCGGCGGACCGGCCGGGCCCTGCGCCAGCGCGCCGAGCACCGGGCGGGCGGCCTGCGAGAGTTCGACGAGGAAGACCCGGC
The DNA here is from genome assembly GCF_016860545.1 of Streptomyces asoensis. Classification (NCBI taxonomy): domain Bacteria; kingdom Bacillati; phylum Actinomycetota; class Actinomycetes; order Kitasatosporales; family Streptomycetaceae; genus Streptomyces; species Streptomyces asoensis. The sequence continues at coordinate 1,527,564 of NZ_BNEB01000005.1, forward strand.
CGCGCTCCCCCACCAGGGCCGCGAGGGCGTCCGCCAGCGGCTGCCGGTCCGCGGGCTCGCACTGGTGCAGCACCCCCCTCATGTACACGTTGGCGTCGCCGAGTTCGGCGTGCAGTGCCTCGGCCGCGCCCTGGTCGGCCGCGTCGAGCAGCCGGTAGGCCGCCTGTCCCGCGGGGTCGGCGCGGCGGGCGTGATCGAGGGCCGCGGCGGACAGGTCGGCGCCGACCACACGGGGGAAGCGGTCGGCGAAGTACCGGGTCTGGGTGCCGTTGCCGCAGCCGAGGTCCAGCAACGTCAGCCCCGGGTCGGCGAGATGGGGTTCGAACAGGGCCAGGTGGAGGGCCGCGGTGACCTTCGGGTCGGCGTCCCAGAACACCCCGCCCGGTTCCCGCGGGGCCTCGCGCCAGAAGCCCTCCCAGGCCTCGCGGTACCGACTCGTCACGCTCATGCACAACCCCCTGGTCGCCGGACCGAACCGCCGTGGGTGACGGGCGAGTACGGTCTATCGCTCCCGGGGCGGCGCGACAAGCGGGCCGCGCGTTCCTTCACACCGTGTCCGCGCTCCGTGCGCGCCTCTCGCGCCTGCGCGCGCCCTCGGCCGGCCGGGGCTCAGCGGTGCGGCAGCGCCAGTTCGAACCACACGGACTTGCCCGCGGCGGTACGGCTGGCTCCCCACTCGCGGGCCAGCGCGCTCACCACCCGCAGTCCCCGCCCCCGTTCGTCGCCGGGCCCGGCGCTCAGCAGGGTGGGCAGCTCGTGGTCGTCGTCCTCGACCTCGCACAGCAGGGTGTCGCCGCGCACGAGACGCAGGGCGACCGGGTTTTGGCGGGAGTGCCGCACGGCGTTGGTGACGAGTTCGCTCACCATGAGTTCTGCGGCGTCGGCGAGCTCGTCCAGGCCCCAGACGTGCAGCTGTTCACGGACCACCGCACGGGCGGGGCCCACCTGCGAGGGGGCGCGGGGGAAGCGCCGTTCGGCGACGTCGTCCGGGGCGATGCCGTTGAGCCGGGCGAGGAGCAGGGCCACGTCGTCCTTGCGGCCGCCGCGGGTGTTGAGGGCCCGGATGACGGTGTCGCAGGCGTCGTCCATGGAGGCGGCCGGGTGGGCGGCCGACTCGCACAGGGTCGCGAGCCCCACTCCGATGTCCTCGCCGCGCACCTCCACCAGACCGTCGGTGCACATCACCAGCCGGTCGCCCGGCCGCACCCGCACGCGTACCGCCTCGAAGGGCACCCCGCCCACGCCGATGGGCGCGCCGGTGGGCAGCTCCAGGAGTTCGCTGCGGCCGTCGGCGGCGCGCACCAGCACGGGCGGGATGTGGCCCGCGTTGGCGAGGTGCAGCTCGCCCCCGATCGGGTCGTAGACGGCGTACAGGCAGGTCGCGAGGTAGGTGTCGCCCAGTCGCTGGGCCAGGTCGTCGAGATTGCGCAGGAGTTGGGCGGGCGGCAGGTCGAGGGCGGCCATGGTCTGCACGGCCGTCCTCAACTGCCCCATCATGGCGGCGGAGTTGAGGCCGTGGCCCATGACGTCGCCGACGACGAGAGCGGTGCGCGCACCCGGCAGTTTCACGGAGTCGAACCAGTCGCCGCCGACCCGCCCGAGCAGGGTGCCGGGCAGGTAGCGGGTGGTGATGTCGCAGCCCGCCATGCGCGGCGGGATGTGCGGCAGCATGCTGTCCTGGAGGGTCTCGGCGACGCTCTCCTGGTGGGTGTACATCCGCGCGTTGTCGAGCACCAGGCCCGCGCGGGCGGCCAGTTCGGCGCCGGTGACCCGGTCCATGTCGTCGAAGGGGGCGCGTTCGGGGTGGCGCAGCAGGATCATGAAGCCCAGGACGACGTCACGGGCCTTCAGCGGGACGACGAGCATGGAACGGCCGGTGATCAGGGGCCGGATGTCCCGCTTCTCGAACTGCGAGGCGATGGCGTGGCCCAGCTCCTCGCCGATGCGCGGCACGAGGACGGGCAGGCCGGTCGTCATGCACTGGAAGAACGGGGTGTGCGCGGGGAACGGCATCGCCTCGCCGACGGGCACGACGTCGTCCCAGCGGCCCGGCTCGTCGGTGTGCTCGACCGCGACGCGGTGCCAGAGGGTGGTCGTGTCCGGCACCCCGTCGGGGAATCCCTCACCGGCGACGACCTGTTCGCGCAGATAGGTGCCGGCGACGTCGGTGAAGCGGGGGACGACGGCCCTGCTGACCTCCTCGATGGTGCGGGACAGGTCCAGGGTGGTGCCGATCTTCCCGCTGACCTCGTTGAGGAACTCCAGCCGCTCGCGGACGGCGACGTACTCCAGGTCCTCGCCCTCGTCGTCGGGGTCCTGGGGCACGACGGCGCCCTCGGCGGCCGCACGCGCGGCCCGCTCACGGCGCGCCCTGCGCTCGACGCGTCTGGCCACCCCCCAGTCGGGGGTCACGGGGATCCGGTCGTTCTGACTGAACTCCAGTACCGGATAGCCGAGTTCGAGGACCTGTCCGACGATGCGGGCGCTGTCGCCGACGCTCATGCTGGGCAGGATCTCGGGGAGCCGGCGGGCGAGTTCCGTGGCGCCGGGGAAGTCGGTGTGCAGGGCGAAGGCGGGGGCTATGCGTTCCACGGCGAGCGGGTCGGCCGGGTCGTCGCGCCGCAGTGCGGCCGCGTCCGCGGCGAGCACCAGCAGCCGCTCCGTGCCCGGGCCGACCAGCGGGTACGCCCACCACAGCACGTCGACGCGCTCGCTGCCGCCGCGGCCCCCGGGCACGCGGGCCGCGCTCCCGCTCCCGCCGGGCACGCTCAGCCGGGCGCGTCCGGCGGCCGGGTAGCCGAGGCCCCGGTCGAGGGAGGAGTCGAGACCGGGGCCGAGACCGTCGTAGGCCGCGTACCCCTCGTATCCCCCGTGGCCGCCGTCCGGCAGGTCGTCCTCGGGATCGGGGAGCGCGCCGGAGACGGGGAGCAGGTCGATCGCGGGCCGGCCGATCGCCTCTTCCTTGGCGACGCCGAAGAGCCGGCGTGCGCCGGTGCTCCAGTGCGAGACGAGGCCCTCGCGGTCCACCACGACCACGGCCAGCGGGACGCGGCCGGCGCCGGCCGGCCCGTCGGCCGCGCCGCCGTCGGCTCCGCGGCTGGGAGGTGCGTCCCTCTCGGTGCCACGGTCCATGGCCCAGGCCCTCTCTCCCCAGAGCTGTGCAAGATCTGTCGCGCCGTCACCACCGTACGGCGCACTTCCGTCGGGATGTGGGGCAATCCTGGAATTGGTTTCACCCGGGCGCGCCGGGGTACGCCGCCCTTCCCGGCAGGTCAGTCCTCGTGCCCGAGCCGCAGATCGCGTTCCGTGCGTCCGCCGCCCGCCATGCGCAGGACGGTGGCGACCGGCGGATAGCCGGTGGCGATGACGGTGTACTCGCCGGACGACAGGTCGACGAAGCGGAACGTGCCGTCGGGCCCGGTGGTGAGGGTGTCGACGACGTTGCCCGCCGCGTCCAGGAGCGTCACGCGCGCGTCCTCGACCGGCCTGCCGCCGGGGGCGCGGACGGTGCCGCGCAGCAGGGCGCCGCCGGCGAGCTCGACGTCCTGGCGGGTCTCGCGGGAGGCCTGGACGCTGACCGGCACGGCGGCCGGGCGGTGTCCGGCAGCCGCGGCGGCCAGGGTGTACTCCCCGGCGACCAGTTCGGTGATGAGGTAGCCGCCGTCGCGTCCGCTGCGGGTGCCGGCGACGACCTCGCCGTGCACGTCGGTGAGGGTCACGGTGGCCTCCGGGACGGGGGCGCCGTCGGCCGTCGTCACCTGGCCGGCCAGCCGTCCGGCGCCGCCGAGGACGACGTCCAGTTCGACGGGGCGTTCGCCCACGGTGACCGAGACCGCCTGCGGCTGGTGGCCGCCCGCGGCGGCGATCAGGACGTACGCGCCGGAGCCGGGGGTGGACAGCGCGTACCGTCCGTCCGGGCCGCTGGCGCCCCGGCCGACCTGCTGTCCGCCCCCGTCGACGAGGGTGAGCGCCGCGCTGGGCACGGCGGTGCCGTCGGGGTGCCGGACGGTGCCGCGCACGGGGAGGCCGGACGCGTGCGGCGAGCGGGAGGAGATGGCCCTCCCCCGTCCCGAGCGGTGGGGCAGGGCCTGGGGCGGCGGGGTGTTCCCGGGCGCGGGTTCCGCCTCGGCGGCGTTCTGGGACACCAGCGGTCTCTCCTTGAGGAAGCAGGCGATGAGCAGGCCGACGGCCAGCACCGGCACGAGGTAGAGGAAGACCCTCGGCATCGCGTCGGCGTAGGCGCGGACGTAGGCGTCGCGCAGCGCCGGAGGCAGGGCGTGGACGAGCTGCGGGGTGAGGGATCCGGGGTCGGGGAGGGCTCCTGTCGCGTGCGCCGGCAGCCCGGTGCGCAGGGCGTCCGTGAGCCGGCCGGCGAAGAGCGTGCCGAAGACCGCGGCGCCGATGCTGCCGCCGATCTGCCGGAAGTAGGTGGTGGCGCTGGTGGCGGCGCCGAGGTCGGCGGGACGCACGGAGTTCTGCACGGCGAGGACGAGGACGGGCAGCACCAGACCGATGCCGGCGCCGAGGACGGCCATCCAGAGGCTGTAGCGCAGCCGGGGGGTGTCGGCGTCGAGCCGGGACAGCAGCGCCATGCCGAGGACGGCGAGGGCGCTGCCGAGAACCGGGTAGAGCTTGTAGCGGCCGGTGTGCGAGACCAGCTGTCCGGACAGCACCGAGGCGCCGACGACACCGCCCATCAGGGGCAGCATCAGCAGCCCGGACCCGGTGGCGGTGGCGCCGTCGACCATCTGGAGGAAGGTCGGCAGATAGCCGGCGGCGCCGAACAGGGCGACCCCGGTCACCAGACCCACCAGAGCGGTGACGTTGAAGACGGGGTCCTTGAACAGCCGCGGGGGGATGAGGGGTTCGGCGACGATACGCTCGACGACCACGAACAGGGCGGTGGCGACGGCCGCGCCCGCGCCGAGGCCGAGGACGACGCCGGAGTCCCAGGCGTGCTCGGTGCCGCCCCAACTGGTGAGCAGGACCAGGCAGGTCGAGGCGGCGGCCAGCAGCAGGGCGCCGAGCACGTCGAAGCGGGGCGGCGCCGTCGGCTTCGGCAGTTTCAGCGCGACGCCGACCACGGCGAGGGTGATCAGGCCCAGGGGCACGTTGAACCAGAAGCACCAGCGCCAGGAGAGGTGGTCGGTGAAGTAGCCGCCGAGCAGCGGCCCGGCGACCGAGGCCAGGCCGAACGCGGCGCCGACGAGTCCCATGAACCGGCCGCGCCGCCTGGGCGGGACGATGTCCGCGATGATCGCCTGCACGCCGATCATGAGCCCGCCGGCGCCGATGCCCTGGACGGCGCGGAAGGCGATCAGCTGGTCCATGGTCCCCGCCCGTCCGGCGAGCGCGGAGCCGATGACGAAGACGGCGATCGCGAACTGGAAGACGCCCTTGCGGCCGAGGAGGTCGCCGAGCTTGCCGTACACCGGCAGTCCGACGGTGGCGGTGAGGAGGTAGGCGGTGATCGCCCAGGACATCCGGTCCGCGCCGTGCAGTTCGCCGACGATCCTCGGCAGGGCGGTGGCGACGATCATCTGCTCCAGCGCCGCGAGGAGCAGCGCGAGCACGAGCGAGAAGAAGACCAGCCGCACCCCGCGCGGGCCGGGTGTGCGCGGGGTGTCCGGCGCGGCGGGCGGGTCCTCCGCGGGGGCCGCCGTGACCGGCTCGTCCCGCACCGGCGTGATGCCCCCCATGTGAGCCGCTCCCCTCGTCGCACCTGCCACACAATTGCCGCTCAATGCGACAACTGTGAGCAAGTGCGACGAGTTACGGCGCCATCCCGGTCACGAGGGAGATCCACCCGAACCGGTGAAAGGGTCAACGCACGGGGACCGCAAAGGGGTTGACCTGCCGGGCTACTTCTCGACCTCGGCGGCGAGGTTCGCGAGGATCAGGTCGTAGATCCGGTTGAGGCCCTTGGGCGCGAACGTCTTCTCGAAGAAACCGCCGATGCCGCCCGCGCCGTTCCAGGTGCTGGTGACCACGACGCGGGACCTGCCCTCGCCCGCCGGGGTGACCCGCCAAACGGTGACCATGGAGGAGTTGCGGTCCTTCTCGACGAGTTCGCCGTCGGTCGGCTCGGTGACCTCCAGGAGGCAGTCCCGCACGCGCTTGCTGGTGGCCTGGAGCTTCCAGTGGACGAGGGAGCCCTCGCCGTCGCCGCCCTCGCGCACCTCGTACTCGCTGAAGTGCTCGGGCAGCAGTTTTCCGCGCGCGTCGCTGTAGTCGGCGATGGTGTCGAACACCTTCTCCGGGTCCGCGGCGACGACCCGCTCGGTGGTGGCCTCGACCTGCGCCATGGGGTTCCTCCAGGTCCGTGTCGTTCAGGGTTGTTCGGGGTTCCTCAAGTTCGGGGCAAGCCAACCACCCCGGTCCACGGCCGCCCAAATCGGGGTGCCCCAAGCACCCCGGAAGCGATCGCGGGGCGATCGGAAACGGCTGCCGAAGAGTCCTTCGCACGATCATGGGAACAGATGTTCTATTGTGGGGGCAGTGCTACCGAGGAGGCGTCATGCGCTGGGAGAACCTCACCGTGGAGACCCGCCACGACCGGCCGGCGGACGCCGCGCTGTTCGGCGCGGACGCGGTCACGACCAGGACCTTCGACACGCCCGAGTTCGCCGGCATCACGTTCCACGAGATCCGGGCCCGCTCGATCCTCAACCGGGTGCCGGGCGCCTCACGGATGCCGTTCGAGTGGACGGTGAACCCCTACCGGGGCTGCACGCACGCGTGCGTGTACTGCTTCGCCCGCAAGACCCACAGCTACCTCGACCTGGACACCGGCACCGGCTTCGACACCCAGATCGTCGTCAAGGTGAACGCGCCCGAGCTGCTGCGCCGTCAGCTGGCCTCGACCCGCTGGCACGGGGAGCACGTGGCGATGGGCACCAACGTCGACTGCTACCAGCGTGCCGAGGGCCGCTACCGGCTGATGCCGGGCATCCTGACCGCCCTGCGCGACCGGGCGAACCCCTTCTCGATCCTGACCAAGGGCACGCTCGTCCTGCGCGACCTCGATCTGCTGCGGCAGTGCGCCGAGGTGACCGACGTCGGCGTCTCGGTGTCCGTCGGCTTCATCGACACCGAGCTGTGGCGGACCGTGGAACCCGGCACCCCGGCTCCCGAACGGCGCCTGGACGTCGTCCGCACCCTCACCGACCACGGCATCGGCTGCGGGGTCCTGATGGCCCCGGTGATCCCCTTCCTCGGCGACCAGCCGGACCGGCTGCGCGCGACCGTGCGGGCGATCGCCGCCTCGGGCGCCACCTCGGTCACACCGCTCGCGCTGCATCTGCGCCCCGGCGCCCGCGAGTGGTTCATGGCCTGGCTCGCACGGCACCACCCCTACCTGGTGCGCCGCTACGAGCGGCTCTACGCGGACGGCGCCTACGCCCCGAAGTGGTACCAGCGCCGGATCACCCGGCAGGTGCACGAGCTGGCGGAGGAGTACGGCATCGGCCCCACGCGCGCGGGGATGCCACGCCGGGTACCGCCGCCGGAACCGGTGGAGGAACCGACCGGCCCGGGGCCGACCCAGCTCACGCTGATCTAGAGGGGCTCACAGGGGCGTTCGAGCGCATCCCGCGGCCCGAACGGGTCACGCAGGGCCGGAACAGGTTCCGGCCGGTGCTGTTCCCGGGACGATGCGGCAAGGGCCGTGACCTGCGCGGTCCGGCCGTCCGCGGCCTCGTCGTCGTCCCGGGAGCAGTCCATGAACCCACGCGCAGCCGTGCTGTGCGCTGCCGCCGCCGTCGTGGCCGGGACGGTCACGGCCGTACCCGCCGCCGCGGACCCCTCACGCCCCGCGCAGTCCGCCCCCGCGCCGTCCGCCCCGGCGGCCCGGCTCGACTGGAAGAGCTGCGGCATCACCGGCCGGCCGAAGCTCCAGTGCGCCTCCCTGGAGGTACCGCTCGACCACGCCCGGCCGGACGGCAGACGCATCACCCTCGCGCTGTCGCGGGTGCCGCACACCGCCAAGACGTTCCAGGGCCCGCTGCTCGTCAATCCCGGCGGCCCGGGCGGCCAGGGCCTGAGCCTCGCCGGGTTCGTCGCCTCGGCGCTGCCGAAGGCCGTGGCGGCCCAGTACGACGTCATCGGCTTCGACCCGCGCGGGGTGGGCAGGAGCACGCCCGCGCTGGACTGCGAGCCCGGCCACTTCGCACCCGTCCGCCCGGACTCGGTACCGGACACCGAGGCCGTCGAGCGGGCGAACCTCACCCGCGCGAAGTCCTTCGCCGCGGCCTGCGCGAAGAAGTACGCGGACGTGCTGCCCCACATCGACACGCTGAGCACCGTGCGCGACATGGACGCCGTCCGGGCCGCGCTCGGCGCCCGGCAGCTGAACTACTTCGGCTACTCGTACGGCACCTACCTCGGCGCGGTGTACGCCAAGCTCTACCCGCACCGGGTACGGCGCCTGGTCCTGGACTCCGTCGTCGACCCCTCGGGCGTCTGGTACGAGGACAACCTCACGCAGGACCTGGCGTTCAACGACCGGCACCGGGCCCTGATGGCCTGGATCGCCAAGTACGACAAGACCTACCGCCTCGGCACCGATCCCGAGAAGGTGGAGACCGAGTGGTACGCGATGCGGGCGGCCGTCGGCGCGAAGCCGGCCGGCGGGCAGGTGGGCGCCTCGGAGCTGGAGGACACCTTCCTGCCCGGCGGCTACTACAACGGCTACTGGCCCCGGCTGGCCGAGGCGTTCGCCGCGTACGTGAACGACAAGAACGCCGACCCGCTGATCGCGGCGTACAAGAACCTGGCCGCCGTGGACGCCGCCGGGGACAACGGCTACAGCGTCTACACCGCGGTGCAGTGCCGTGACGCCTCCTGGCCGCGCGACTGGGACGAATGGCGCACCGACAACTGGTCGTTGTACGCCAAGGCGCCGTTCATGACCTGGAGCAACGCCTGGTACAACGCGCCGTGCGCGTTCTGGCCGACCCGCCCGGTGGGGCCGGTCGACATCACCAACGGCGCGCTGCCGCCGGTCCTGCTGTTCCAGGCGACGGAGGACGCGGCCACCCCCTACGAGGGCGGTGCGACGGTCCACGCGCTGCTGCGCGGCTCCAGCCTGGTCGTCGAGGAGGGCGGCCAGAACCACGGGATCACGCTGAGCGGGAACCCCTGCCTGGACAAGCACCTGGCCGCCTACCTGACGGACGGCACGGTGCCGCGCGGGACCGCCGGGGTCGACGCGGTGTGCGCGGCGCAGCCCGATCCCGTACCGACGACCTCGAAGGTCGCGTCCCGCACGCACGGTTCGGTGCTGCACGGGCTGCTGGGCTTCCGCGGCTGAGCCGTCGGCCACCGCCCGTCGGGGGCGTTGTCACACCCGTGGTCCACCATGGACGCATGAGCGCAACGACCAGGATCACCGCCCCCGACGGAGTCGCCGCGGCGACCCAGTACTCCCATGTCGTCATGGGCACCGGCCGTTTCGTGGCCGTCGCCGGCCAGCTCCCGCTCGACGAGGACGGCAGGCCGGTCGGCGCGGGCGACCCGCGGGCCCAGGCCCGCCAGGTCTTCGAGAACCTGCGCCGCTGCCTCGCCGCGGCCGGCGCGACCTTCGACGACGTCGTCAAACTGACCTATTTCGTCACGGACATGGCCCACATGCCGGCGATCCGCGCGGCCCGGGCCGGCCACATACCCGACGACCGGCTGCCCGCCGCCTCGGCCGTCCAGGTCGCCGCGCTGGTCCGCCCGGAGTTCCTGATGGAGATCGAGGCGTTCGCGGTGGTGGGCTGACGCCCACCACACGCCGGACCGCTCCCGGCGCCGGACCGCTCCGGGCGCCGGACCGCTCAGAGCACCGGACCGCCGTAGGTGCCGAAGCGCAGGTACACCCCGATGTCCGCGGGCATCTCCGGCGAGATCGTCCGGTAGCTGCACAGCTCCTGCAACCCGCCGGCACCGGCGGGCCTGCCCGCCGTCAGCCGTCGCACGATCTCGGCGTGCGGACGCGGGTCGATCCCCTCCAGTTCCATGAGACGGGCGATGCGCTCGGCCGCCTCCGCGTCGGAGGCGGTGTTGTCCGGCAGCCGCAGATAGACGTTGGCCTCCTGCGGACCCGAGGTGTCCTCGCGGAACGCCAGGCAGGTCATCGGCTCGTTGCTCACCGTGCCGCCGTCCCGCCCGTAGATGACGCCGCGCGCGCGGGCCGCCCGGACCGGCTCGTAGCGGTGCGCCAGCTCCGCCACGGTGTCCAGCTCGTCCATCGGCATCGGCCGGTGCCGGTAGTAGACCTTGACCCGGGGGGCGTCGCCGGCGTCGAGGTCGAGGGCCATCAGCTCCAGCTCGTGCCCGCGCCGCGCGAGTTCGGCCCCGCGCCGGCCCACCGGCTCCCAGGCGTCCGCCAGGCCCAGCCGCTCCATGGCCTGCGCCATCACGTCGTAGGCGTGGTCGAGGCCGTGCACCTGCGGGTTGAGGTAGACCTTGTAGTGCGGGCGCTTGCCCGGCCGCCAGGCCAGGGAGTGCCACAGGGTCGCCCGGTAGCGGTCGGGGGCGGACGTGAGGAAGAGGTCCTCGATGCCGAGGTAGCGCGAGATGTCGGTGCCGGGGCTCCCGGCCAGCCGACGGGTCAGCTCCCGGCCCGCCTCCTGACAGCCGAGCGGAGTGCGGTCGTCGCCGAGCGACTCGAACAGGATGCGGACCTCGGGACGGCCGCCCTTCCAGCTGACGGAGAGTTCGGCGGGGAATCCGTCCGCCGAGACGAACGAGGGCGGGTCACAGCGCGTCCCGACGGGACGGGAGCCCCAGGGGTGGATCACTTCGCGCAGGTCGCGCAGGACGGTCTCGGTCTCCCACTGGTCCACTCCGAGGCCGCGGCAGACCTCGGTCCACTTCTCCTCCAGGAACCCCCCGAACGTGATGTCCGGATCTCGACGTGCGCTCAGGTCGGATATCTCGTCGGGAAGTTGCGCACTGGTCACTTTCGGTCACCCTCCATAGCCGGACCAATTCGGCCTCGTCCGCGGTCACTTCGGCAGCCCGACGGGCGCGCCAAGCCTTCGCAGTTCGGCGGAGGGCGATCTTCCCCACGTGAAGGTATTCGAATCACGAACTAACGAGCGACACGTACTCACCTTCCGAATCGCGGGTCAATGGCGCCTTTGTCGTCAGTGTCGTGCCGCGGGGCGCGTGGGGCGCCGGCTCACCGCTGCCCCGGAATCCGCGCGAGCGCGTGGACGGCCGCCTCGGCGAGCGCCGGATGCGCCAGGGCGTCCTCCAGCACCGGACGCCCCCGGTCGTCGCCCAGCGTCCCCAGGCCCTCCACGCACGCGAGGGCCACCCGCCGGTAGGGGTCGTGCGGCCGCAGCCGCCGGCGCAGGGTCGTGATGAGGGCGGGCACCGATTCGGGCGCGCGCAGCTCCACCAGCAGCCGTACGGGGTGCAGCGCGTAGGCGACCCGCAGTTCGTTCGTGGCCAGGGTGGCCGCGGCACGGGCCGTGCGCGGGTCGCCGAGCCGGGCCAGCGCGTATGCGGCGCCGGAGCAGCGCGGGGGGTCCCGGTGGTTGAGGAGCAGGACGAGCGCCTCGAACGCGCGCCGGTCGCCGGCCAGCCCCAGCCGGAACGCGGCCAGCTCGCGCGCCCACAGCGGCTGCCCCGACTCGGTGAGCACGCCCGCGAGTTCGCCGAGGTCCTCGGTGCGCGCCAGGCGCTCGAACGCCGCCGTCGCCCCGGCCTCGCGCCGTAAGCGCTCCGTGAGTGATCGCAACTCTTCGTCCATGGGCCGAGCGTAGGGCCTGGGCGGGCGCGGATGCGGACCACGTCACAGGAACAGGGGCTGGCGCGCTCGTTACCCACCGGTTAAGCTCAGACGAGCGAGTTACCCACTCGCTGCACCTCCTCGCGGTGGCCTGGTGACGCAGTCGCCGCGAGTGAAGTCGGTTCGGTACTCCGTGTACCGCTGTACGACCCGGCCACGGGACAGGGCCGGTCGGAATCCTCCGTTCGTCCTCCGGGCGTGTGCGCGCCCGCGGCGACGGAACCGGGCGTGTGCGCTCGCAGCCCGGCACCACCCGCACCCTTCTCCGCCCCCGGTGCGCCCAGGTCTGTCGAAGACCCCCGGCGCGCCGGGCGCGTTCCCAGTCGTCACTCATTCCTGGAGTCCCGCGATGGCCGCTCCCCTGTCCGACACCCCTCTGTCCCCGCTCCGTTCGATCGCCGTCATCGGCCTCGGCACCATGGGCACCGGCATCACCGAGGTCCTGGCCAAGGCCGGCCGGGAGGTGGTCGGTGTCGACATCAGCGAGGCCCAGGCCGCGCGGTCCCTCGCCGCGCTGGAGGCCTCCACCGCCCGCGCCGTGGAGCGCGGCCGGCTCACCGAGCAGGAGCGCGCGGACGTGCTGGCCCGCGTCCGGGTCTCCACCGACCTGCGCACGGCGGCCGACGCCGACCTCGTCATCGAGGTGGTTCCGGAGTCGTACGAGATCAAGCAGCAGATCTTCCGCGAACTGGACGGGCTGGTGCGGCCCGAGACCATCCTCGCCACCGGGACCAACGCGCTCTCCGTGACCCGCCTCGCCGCCGAGTCGGCGCGCCCGGAACGGGTGCTGGGCCTGCACTTCTTCAACCCGGCGCCGGCCATGAAGCTGGTCGAGGTCGTCTCCTCGGTGCTGACGGCGCCCGCCGCCGTCACGGCCGTCACCAACCTCGCCCTCGACCTCGGCAAGGAGCCGGTCGCGGTGGGCGACCGCCCCGGTTTCGTCGCCGACGGCCTGCTGTTCGGCTACCTCAACCAGGCCGCCGCGATGTACGAGGCCCGGTACGCCTCCCGTGAGGACATCGACGCGGCGATGCGGCTGGGCTGCGGCCTGCCGATGGGGCCGCTCGCCCTGCTCGACCTGATCGGCGTCGACACCGCCCGTACGGTGCTGGAGGCCATGTACGCCGAGTCGCACGACAGGCTGCACGCCCCCGCGCCGGTCCTCAAGCAGCTCAGCGAGGCGGGTCTGACCGGCCGCAAGTCGGGCCGCGGCTTCTACACCTACGAGGCGCCCGGCAGCGCGACGGTCGTCCCGGACGCGCTGACGCCTCTGTCCGGTGCCGCCGGCGGCACCGGCTCCCGCGCCGTCTCCTCGGTCGGCGTCGCCGGCTCGGGCACCATGGCCTCCGGCATCGCCGAGGTCTTCGCCAAGGCGGGCTACGACGTCGTCCTCGCCGCCCGCAGCGAGGAGAAGGCGCAGACCGCCAAGGCCCGGATCGGCAAGTCGCTCGCCCGCTCCGTCGACAAGGGCCGGCTGACCGCCGAGGCCGCCGCCCTGATCCTCGACCGGATCACCCCTGCGGGCTCCTACGACGCCTTCGCCGACGTCGATCTGGCGCTGGAGGCCGTCGCCGAGGACCTCGAGATCAAGCAGCAGCTGTTCGCGGCCCTGGACAAGGTCTGCAAGCCCGGCGCGATCCTCGCCACGACGACCTCCTCGCTGCCGGTCGTCGCCTGCGCCCGCGCCACCTCGCGCCCGCAGGACGTCATCGGGATGCACTTCTTCAACCCGGCACCCGCCATGAAGCTGGTCGAGGTCGTCCGTACGGTGCTGACGGCCGACGACGTCCACGCGACGGTGCGCGAGGTGTGCGGCCGGATCAAGAAGCACGCGGTCGACTGCGGGGACCGGGCGGGCTTCATCGTGAACGCGCTGCTCTTCCCCTACCTCAACAACGCGATCAAGATGGTCCAGGAGCACTACGCGACCCTGGACGACATCGACGCTGCGATGAAGCTGGGCGGCGGCTATCCGATGGGCCCCTTCGAGCTGCTGGACGTCGTCGGGCTCGATGTCTCGCTCGCCATCGAGAAGGTCCTGCACCGCGAGTTCCGCGACCCCGGCCTGGCTCCGGCACCGCTTCTGGAGCACCTGGTGGCCGCGGGCTGCCTCGGCCGCAAGACCGGCCGCGGTTTCCGCGAATATGCCCGCCGCTGACGGCGGCGGCGACTGGTTCCGAGGAGAAGAGGACTGGGGCGGGCTGCTCGACCCGACCGGCGCGCCCCCGCCCGCCCGGGTCGGGGGAAACCGCGGACAGACGCACCGAGCTGCGCACATGCAGTACGTTCGGGTCATGCCCCAGCCCGCCAGGTCCTCACGTACACCAGCCACGCCCGACGCGCCGGAGAGTGCCGCGGGAAGCCGCGCGGCCGCCCAGCGGCTCAAGATGCGCCGAGAACTGGCGGCGGCGGCGATGGAGCTGTTCTCGACCAAGGGGTACGAGGCGACCACCGTCGACGAGATCGCGGCCGCGGCCGGGGTCGCCCGCCGCACCTTCTTCCGCCACTTCCGCTCCAAGGAAGAGGCGATCTTCCCCGACCACGACGACACCCTGATCCGGGCGGAGGCCGTGCTCAACGCGGCCCCGGCGCACGAGCATCCGCTCGACACCGTGTGCCGCGGCATCAAGGAGGTCATGAAGATGTACGCGGCCCGGCCGGAGATCTCGGTCGCCCGCTACCGCCTCACCCGCGAGGTGCCCACCCTGCGCGAGGCGGAGATCGCCTCGGTGGCCCGCTACGAGCGCCTCTTCACCCGCTACCTGCTCGGTCACTTCGACGAGCACGCCCATGACGACGACGCCAACGACGACCCGCTGCTCGCCGAGGTCGCCGCGTCCGCCGTGGTCACCGCCCACAACCACGTCCTGCGGCGCTGGCTGCGGGCGGACGGCCAGGGCGACGTGGAGAGCCAGCTGGACCACGCCTTCGCGATCGTGCGCAAGACCTTCGGGACGGGCATCGGCGCGGGCCGCAGCGGCGCCGGCGCACCCCGGCAGGCTCCGGCGGCGGTCTCGGCGCACGGCGAGGTCCTGGTGACGGTCGCCCGGACCGACGCCTCGCTCGACGAGGTCATGCGCACCATCGAGCAGGCCCTCAAGGAGCGCTGAGCACCGCTCGCCGCCCGCCTTCCGCTGTGACGACGGCCACCCCCACGGGGTGGCCGTTTTGGCATGTCAGGGCACCTTTTCGCGCGAAATCCGGAGCCCGTTCGATCGATCATCGCTCATGTGTTACGTAAAGATTTCATCTGAGTGGAAGTTCTGGCACTCAGTGCCTTGCGGGGTGACACGCGGTGTCATACGTTGAAGGTGTCCGGGCGGCCGGCGTGCAGAGACCATGCGTACGCCGGCTGTCCCCGCAAGCACCTGATTTGCGCGCCCGGACGCCTGCGTCACAGGCAACCTCCCGCGCCACAAAGCGCTGCCGAACAGCACACCCGCCGAACCGACGGCACCTCACCACCACCCTCAGCAGCACACCGACGTAACCCTCAGCGCCCCGCCCTCAGGGCGCTCATCGCCGGAGGCGACACCGTGACCACACAGGCCATTCTCGACGCGATCCAGTCACCGGACTCCACGTCGGCGGACTTCGCCGCCCTGCCGCTCCCCGAGTCGTACCGCGCGATCACCGTGCACAAGGACGAGGCGGAGATGTTCGCGGGCCTGGAGAGCCGCGACAAGGACCCGCGCAAGTCGATCCACCTGGACGACGTCCCCCTTCCCGAGCTCGGACCGGGCGAGGCCCTGGTGGCCGTCATGGCCTCCTCGGTCAACTACAACTCGGTCTGGACCTCGATCTTCGAGCCGGTGTCGACCTTCTCCTTCCTGGAGCGCTACGGCCGGCTCAGCGACCTCAGCAAGCGGCACGACCTGCCGTACCACATCATCGGCTCCGACCTCGCGGGCGTCGTCCTGCGCACCGGCCCGGGCGTCAACGCCTGGAACCCGGGCGACGAGGTCGTCGCGCACTGCCTGTCGGTCGAGCTGGAGTCCTCGGACGGCCACAACGACACGATGCTCGACCCCGAGCAGCGCATCTGGGGCTTCGAGACCAACTTCGGCGGCCTCGCCGAGATCGCCCTGGTCAAGTCCAACCAGCTGATGCCCAAGCCGGACCACCTGTCGTGGGAGGAGGCGGCGGCCCCCGGGCTCGTCAACTCCACCGCCTACCGGCAGCTGGTCTCCCGCAACGGCGCCGGCATGAAGCAGGGCGACAACGTCCTGATCTGGGGCGCCAGCGGCGGCCTCGGCAGCTACGCCACCCAGTTCGCGCTGGCCGGCGGCGCCAACCCCATCTGCGTCGTGTCCTCGCCCCAGAAGGCGGACATCTGCCGGGCCATGGGCGCCGAGGCGATCATCGACCGCAACGCCGAGGGCTACCGGTTCTGGAAGGACGAGAACACCCAGGACCCCAAGGAGTGGAAGCGCTTCGGCAAGCGCATCCGCGAACTCACCGGCGGCGAGGACATCGACATCGTCTTCGAGCACCCCGGCCGCGAGACCTTCGGCGCCTCCGTGTACGTCACCCGCAAGGGCGGCACCATCACCACGTGCGCCTCGACCTCGGGCTACATGCACGAGTACGACAACCGCTACCTGTGGATGTCCCTGAAGCGGATCATCGGCTCGCACTTCGCCAACTACCGCGAGGCCTGGGAGGCCAACCGGCTGATCGCGAAGGGCAAGATCCACCCGACCCTGTCGAAGGTCTACTCGCTCGAGGAGACCGGCCAGGCCGCGTACGACGTGCACCGCAACCTCCACCAGGGCAAGGTCGGCGTCCTCGCGCTGGCGCCCGAGGAGGGCCTGGGCGTGCGCGACGAGGAGAAGCGCGCCCTGCACCTCGACGCCATCAACCGCTTCCGCAACATCTGAGACACCCGGGGTCATAGATGACTGAGCGTCAGAAGGACCGGCCGTGGCTCATGCGCACGTACGCCGGTCACTCCACGGCAGAGGCGTCCAACGAGCTGTACCGGCGCAACCTCGCCAAGGGCCAGACGGGTCTGTCGGTCGCGTTCGACCTGCCCACCCAGACCGGCTACGACTCCGACCACGTCCTCGCCCGCGGCGAGGTCGGCCGGGTCGGCGTGCCGGTGGCCCATCTCGGTGACATGCGCAGGCTGTTCCAGGACATCCCTCTGGAGCAGATGAACACCTCGATGACGATCAACGCCACCGCCATGTGGCTGCTGGCGCTCTACCAGGTCGTCGCCGAGGAGCAGGGTGCGGACGTCACCCGGCTCCAGGGCACGACCCAGAACGACATCGTCAAGGAGTACCTGTCCCGCGGCACGCACGTGTTCCCGCCGGGACCCTCGCTCCGCCTGACGACGGACATGATCGCGTACACGGTCTCGCACATCCCGAAGTGGAACCCGATCAACATCTGCAGCTACCACCTTCAGGAGGCCGGGGCCACGCCGGTGCAGGAGATCGCGTACGCGATGTCCACGGCGATCGCCGTGCTGGACGCCGTCCGCGACTCCGGACAGGTGCCGGCCGAGAAGTTCGGCGACGTCGTCGCGCGGATCTCCTTCTTCGTGAACGCGGGCGTCCGCTTCGTCGAGGAGATGTGCAAGATGCGCGCCTTCGGCCGTATCTGGGACAGGATCACCCGCGAGCGCTACGGCATCGAGGACGCCAAGCAGCGCCGCTTCCGCTACGGCGTCCAGGTCAACTCCCTCGGCCTGACCGAGGCGCAGCCGGAGAACAACGTCCAGCGGATCGTGCTGGAGATGCTCGCGGTGACGCTGTCGAAGGACGCACGCGCGCGTGCCGTCCAGCTGCCCGCCTGGAACGAGGCACTGGGTCTGCCCCGGCCCTGGGACCAGCAGTGGAGCCTGCGCATCCAGCAGGTCCTGGCCCACGAGAGCGACCTGCTGGAGTACGAGGACCTGTTCGAGGGCTCGCACGTCGTCGAGGCGAAGGTCGCCGAGCTGGTCGAGCAGTCCCTCGCGGAGATCGAGCGGATCCAGGAGATGGGCGGCGCGATGGCCGCCGTCGAGTCCGGCTACCTCAAGTCGCAGCTCGTCTCCTCGCACGCCGAGCGCAGGGCCCGGATCGAGTCCGGGCAGGAGAAGATCATCGGCGTCAACATCTTCGAGACGACCGAGCCCAACCCGCTGACCGCGGACCTCGACACGGCCATCCAGACGGTCGACCCGGCGGTGGAGGCCAGGGTCGTGGCCTCCCTCGGCACCTGGCGGGACACCCGCTACCAGCCGCCCTTCAACCACCCGCGCCCGTGCAAGGCGCTGGAGAAGCTGAAGGAGGCGGCCAAGGGCACCGCCAACCTCATGGAGGCCACCCTGGAGTGCGCCCGCGCCGGGGTCACGACCGGCGAGTGGGCCGGGGCGCTGCGCGAGGTGTTCGGCGAGTTCCGCGCGCCGACCGGGGTCTCCTCGGCGCCCGTGGCGGTGCCCGCGGAGGAGGGCTCGGCCATGGCCGACGTCCGCCGCAGGGTCGAGGTCACCGCGAAGGACATGGGCGTGGGCAAGCTGCGCTTCCTGGTCGGCAAGCCCGGCCTGGACGGTCACTCCAACGGCGCGGAGCAGATAGCCGTACGCGCGCGTGACGCCGGCTTCGAGGTGGTCTACCAGGGCATCCGGCTGACGCCCGAGCAGATCGTGGACGCCGCGCTGGAGGAGGACGTGCACGCCGTCGGCCTGTCCATCCTGTCCGGTTCGCACGCCCAACTGGTGCCGGACGTCCTCGAACGGCTGCGTGTGGCCGGTGCCACAGACATCCCGGTGATCGCCGGTGGCATCATCCCGAATGGAGACGCCGAACTGCTCCGGGCCGCCGGCGTGGCCGCGGTCTTCACCCCGAAGGACTTCGACATCACCGGAATCATCGGCCGCATCGTCGACGAGATCCGGAAAGCGAACAAGCTCGACCCCCTGGAGGTCCCCGCATGACCGCCCGCCCGTCGCCCACCGCCGCCCTGCCGGCGAGCGGCTCCGCCGCCCCCCTCCCCTCTGTCAACCGTCTGCGTCCGCGACGCTCCTGTCTCGCGGTCCCCGGGAGCAACCCCCGCTTCCTGGAGAAGGCGCAGGGCCTCCCGGCCGACCAGGTCTTCCTCGACCTCGAGGACGCGTGCGCGCCGCTCGCCAAGCCCGAGGCGCGGCACACCATCGTCAAGTTCCTCAACGAGGGCGACTGGACCGGCAAGACGAGGGTCGTGCGCGTCAACGACTGGACGACCGAGTGGACGTACCGCGACGTCGTGACGGTGGTCGAGGGCGCCGGACCCAACCTCGACTGCATCATGCTGCCGAAGGTGCAGAACGCCCAGCAGATCGTCGCGCTGGACCTGCTGCTGACCCAGATCGAGAAGACGATGGGCTTCGAGGTCGGCCGCATCGGCATCGAGGCGCAGATCGAGAACGCCCAGGGCCTCAACAACGTCAACGAGATCGCGCAGGCCTCCTCGCGCATCGAGACGATCATCTTCGGCCCGGCCGACTTCATGGCGTCGATCAACATGAAGTCGCTGGTCGTGGGCGAGCAGCCGCCCGGCTACCCGGCGGACGCCTACCACTACATCCTCATGAAGATCCTGATGGCCGCCCGCGCCAACGACCTCCAGGCGATCGACGGCCCCTACCTCCAGATCCGCAACGTCGACGGCTACCGCGAGGTCGCCGGGCGCGCCGCGGCCCTCGGCTTCGACGGCAAGTGGGTGCTGCACCCGGGCCAGGTCGAGGCGTCCAACGAGATCTTCTCGCCGTCGCAGGAGGACTACGACCACGCCGAGCTGATCCTGGACGCGTACGACTACTACACGTCCGAGGCGGGCGGCAAGAAGGGCTCGGCGATGCTCGGCGACGAGATGATCGACGAGGCCAGCCGCAAGATGGCGCTCGTCATCTCCGGCAAGGGGCGCGCCGCCGGCATGCGGCGCACCGGCAAGTTCGAGATCCCGGAGGGCTGAGCGCCATGCAGTTCGGACGCACCTACGAGGAGTTCGAGGTCGGGGCGACGTACAAGCACTGGCCGGGAAAGACGGTCACGGAGTACGACGACCACCTGTTCTGTCTCCTCACCATGAACCACCACCCCCTCCACATGGACACGAACTATGCGGAGAAGACGACCGACTTCGGCAAGAACGTCGTGGTGGGCAACTACATCTACTCGCTCCTGCTCGGCATGTCGGTGCCGGACATCTCCGGCAAGGCCATCGCCAACCTGGAGATCGAGTCCCTCAAGCACGTCGCGCCGACCTTCCACGGGGACACGCTCTACGGTCAGACGACCGTGCTCGACAAGTGGCCGTCGAAGTCGAAGAACGACCGCGGGATCGTCCACGTCGAGACCAAGGGCTACAAGCAGGACGGCACGCTCGTGTGCGTCTTCCGCCGCAAGGTGATGGTGCCGACCGAGACGTACATCAAGGAACGCGGCGGCGAGCAGCCCGGCCGCCCGGAACTCCAGGAAGGCTGATCGATGGCGCGCCTCGCCCGGACCGCTGGTCTGACCGACGTCCAGCAGGAGATCCTCTCCACCGTCCGCGACTTCGTGGACAAGGAGATCATCCCGGTCGCCACGGAGCTGGAACACCGCGACGAGTACCCGCAGCAGATCGTCGACGGCCTCAAGGAACTGGGCCTGTTCGGCCTGATGATCCCGGAGGAGTTCGGCGGCCTCGGCGAGTCGCTCCTGACGTACGCCCTGTGCGTCGAGGAGATCGCCCGCGGCTGGATGTCGGTCTCCGGCATCATCAACACGCATTTCATCGTGGCGTACATGCTCAAGCAGCACGGCACACAGGAGCAGAAGGACCACTACCTGCCGAGGATGGCAGCCGGCGACGTCCGCGGCGCCTTCTCCATGTCGGAGCCGGCCCTCGGCTCGGACGTGTCGGCGATCACGTCGAAGGCGGTGCGGGACGGCGACGAGTACGTCCTGAACGGTCAGAAGATGTGGCTGACGAACGGGGGCACGTCGTCCCTGGTGGCCGTTCTGGTCCGAAGTGACGAAGGACACCCTGAGGGCACCGCTCCCCACAAGTCGATGACGACCTTCCTGATCGAGAAGGAGCCCGGCTTCGGCGAGGTGCGGCCCGGACTCACCATCCCGGGCAAGATCGACAAAATGGGCTACAAGGGCGTCGACACCACCGAGCTGATCATGGACGGCCTGCGCCTTCCCGCCGGTCAGGTGCTCGGCGGGGTCACCGGCCGAGGTTTTTACCAAATGATGGACGGCGTCGAGGTTGGGCGCGTGAATGTGGCGGCGCGTGGCTGCGGCGTCGCCCAGCGTGCCTTCGAACTCGGCGTGCAGTACGCCCAGCAGCGGCACACGTTCGGCAAGCCGATCGCCCAGCACCAGGCGATCCAGTTCAAGCTCGCCGAGATGGCTACCAAGGTCGAGGCCGCGCATGCCATGATGGTGAACGCCGCACGCAAAAAGGATTCGGGGGAGCGAAACGACCTCGAGGCGGGGATGGCGAAGTACCTCGCCTCCGAGTACTGCAAGGAGGTCGTGGAGGACTCCTTCCGGATCCACGGTGGCTACGGCTTCTCCAAGGAGTACGAGATCGAGCGCCTCTACCGCGAGGCCCCGATGCTCCTGATCGGTGAAGGCACCGCAGAAATCCAGAAAATGATCATCGGGCGCAGGTTGCTCGAGGAGTACCGGTTCCAGGGCTGATTGTCCGGGTTGGGGGTGTTTTCTTCGAGAAGAAGATCACACCCCGTCAACTTCGCTCAGCCGTCGACTCGGCTTCCTTGCTTACCCAGTTGTGGCCCCGAACCGCTACGATCGCGGAAAGCCGCCGTCCCCCCGTCGAAGCGCGGCATCATCCGCTACGAAGGTCATCCATGCCCCACAGCCAAACCTCTGCACACCGCGACAGCCTGGTAGGCGCACGCCTCGCGCGCGGAGCATCGCCGTGGCTCCTGCCGACCGTCGCCACCGCAGCCGTCAGCCTGCTGCGCGCCCGCCGCTCGGGTGCCGCCAAGGCCGTCGCCGTGCCCGCCACCGCTCTCGCGGCGGGCATGCTGTGGTTCTTCCGCGACCCCGAGCGCGAGATCGCCCCGGGCCGGGTCATCTCCCCCGCCGACGGTGTGGTGCAGAGCATCATGCCGTGGAAGGACGGACGCACCCGCGTCGCGATCTTCATGAGCCCGCTCAACGTCCACGTCAACCGCGCGCCGCTGGCCGGCACCGTGACGTCGGTCGAGCACATCCCCGGCGGGTTCGTGCCGGCGTTCAACAAGGAGAGCGAGAACAACGAGCGCGTCGTCTGGCACTTCGACACCGAGCTCGGTGACATCGAGATGATCCAGATCGCCGGAGCCGTGGCCCGCCGCATCGTCCCCTACATCCCCGAGGGCACGAAGGTCGAGCAGGGCGAGCGGATCGGCCTGATCCGCTTCGGTTCACGCGTCGACATCTACCTGCCCGAGGGCGTGGACGTCGCGGTCGAGGTGGGGCAGAAGACGGTGGCAGGGGTGACTCGCATTGACCGTGATTGACCCTGAGACCCAGGCGGGCTGGGTGCCCGAGGCCGACGAGGTGGACGAAGAAGAGGAGATGCCCCTCTCTCTGCGTCTGTCGATAGCGGACACGCTCACCCTCGGCAACGCCACGTGCGGCTTCATGGCGGTGTACTTCACCACCACCGGCATCCTGATCCCGCACCTCACCGGCAGCCAGGAATCCGGCATGGCCCGCCACAGCGCGGCCACGGCGGTCATCCTGATGCTCTGCGCGGCGGTCTTCGACCTCTTCGACGGCCTGGTCGCCCGCAAGCTGCGCTCCTCCCCGATGGGCGCGGAGCTGGACAACCTCTCGGACCTGATCAGCTTCGGTCTGGCCCCGGCCTACTTCGTGCTGGTCTACGGCATGGTCGCCGACGACGCCCACCAGCGGGTGGCGGCGGTCGGCGGCATCGTGGTGCTGCTGGCGGTGGTGCTGAGGCTCGCGAGGTTCTCGTGCGTCACCGTGAAGGACGGCACCTTCCAGGGCATGCCCTCGCCGTTCGGAGCACTGACGGTCGTCTCGATCGTGCTCCTCGAGCTGCCGTTCGTCGCCACGCTGATGGCGATCATCGGCACCGCCTGGCTGATGGTGAGCCGGGTCGAGTACCCGAAGCCGCGGGGCCGCCTCGCCGGCGCGATGCTCTCCTGGATCGTGCTGTCGATGGGCCTGCTGGCCGCCTGGGCGTTCGACGCCCCGAGCGGACAGCTGCTGCTCCAGACCGGCTGCGCGCTCCAGCTCGTCATGGGCGCGGTGATCCCCCTGTTCGCCACGGCGCGCCGGGTGAACAACTTCCGCGGCAACCGGCGCGAGGCCCGGGCGGCCCAGCTGCCGTAGCGCGGACCGCGCGCGTCACGACGGAAGAAGGGGCCCGAACCACTTGGTTCGGGCCCCTTCTCGGTGTCCGGCGGGCGGCGGGCCGCCCTCAGCTCAGGAAGTCACGGCCGATCCGCTCCGCCACCCGTTCCAGGATGGGCCCCGCGTCGGCGATGCACCGGGCGATGTCCGGTTCGGCGTCGGTCAGCGGGTACGCCCGGCGGATGCCGGCGCGGCCCAGCTCCACCGGCGGCAGGGCGAGGCGGCCGCAGACGGCGACGACCTCCTTGCCTGCCGCCCGGGCGGCCGCGGCGACACCGGCGGGAGCCTTGCCGTGCAGGGTCTGCTCGTCGAGCGACCCCTCACCGGTGATCACCAGCTCGGCCCGTTCGAGGGCCGGCGCGAAGCCCAGCACGTCGAGCATGACCTCGATCCCGGGACGGAACCGGGCCCCGACGAGCAGCGCGCCGTAGCCGATGCCGCCCGCGGCGCCCGCGCCCGGCGCGGCGGCGTACTGCGCGGCCTTCGACCCGAGCGCCGTCTCCAGCACCTTCGCGTAGTGGGCCAGCGCCGCGTCCAGCGCGGCGACGTCGTCCGGCGAGGCGCCCTTCTGCGGCCCGTACACCGCCGGTGCGCCCTTGGGGCCGGTCAGCGGGTTGTCGACGTCGCTGGCCAGCACGAGTTCCACGGCGGCCAGCCGGGGGTCGAGCCCGGACAGGTCGGCGCGGGCCAGTGCGGCGAGGCCGCCGCCGCCCGGGGCGACCGGTTCGCCGTCCGCGTCCAGGAACCGCGCGCCGAGCGCGGACAGCATGCCCGCGCCGCCGTCCGTGGTGGCGCTGCCGCCGACCCCGAACACGATCGTGCGCACGCCCTCGTCCAGCGCGGCCCGCAGCAGCTCGCCCGATCCGTACGTCGACGCCGTGAGGGGGGCGAAGACACCGGCCGGGAGCCGTTGCAGACCGCTCGCCTCCGCCATCTCCACGACGGCGGTGTCACCCCGTACGGCGAAGGCGGCGGTCACCTCCTGGCCGAGGGGGCCCGCGACCCGTACCTCCCGGCGGTCGAACCCGGCCGCGACCGCCGCGGCGACCGTCCCGTCGCCGCCGTCGGCCACCGGCAGCGCCTCGACCTCGACGTGCGGAGCGACCCGGCGCAGGCCCGCCGTCACCCGCTCGGCGACCTCCACGGCCGTCAGCGAGCCCTTGAACTTGTCCGCGGCCACGAGCACCCGTCGGGTGCCCCGCGCTGGAGCGTCCGTCACCTTGCCATCCCCTTGCTCTCCGGGCCCCGCGCACGTCAGGGCCAGTCGCGCCGCTGTGACCTTAACCGCAAGGCGCCCCCGCCGTCATGCGGTGACCGGAGCCTGGACCGACCCTGAGCGCCGCCTGTGAGCCCGCCCGCAGGACCGCCCTCCCCGACGGACCGGCGCCCGGGGCCGGGACCGAAAGGGCAGGAAGGGCCGGGCGCCGGGGCAGACGTGCGGGTGCGCACGGGCCCGCTCCCGGAGCAGCGCGGGCGTTCCGTCGGCGGGTTCCCGCATTCCGGGGTCGGGGGCCACCCGGAATCCCCCGGCCGCGCAGGCCCGCCGGGGTGCGCCGCCGGGCCGGCCGGAAAGTTGAACGGTGGATCCTTCCGCCATACTTGCGGGCGCGAGCCGCCCTGCCCACCAGAAGCCAGCCAAGGCCCGGCGCGTCCTTCGCGCGCTGACGCACACCTCCGGGGAACAGTCGTCATGAACAACCTCCAGCCTTCGGACCCGACGTCCATCGGCGGCTATCCGCTGCTCGGCCGGCTCGGCGCGGGCGGCATGGGGCAGGTGTACCTGTCCCGTACGGCGTCGGGCCGGCTGCTCGCGCTCAAGACGATCCGCGAGGACCTGAGCTCGGACCCCGGCTTCGAGGAGCGGTTCGCCCGCGAGATAGAGAGCAGCGACCGCGTCCGCTCGCCCTGGACGGTGACGGTCGTCGACTACAGCCCTCCGGGCCGGCGCCCGCAGTGGCTGGCCACCGAGTACGTGCCCGCGCCGTCGCTCGCCGACTGGGTCGCGGCGCACGGTCCGCTGCCGACGCCCGCGCTGCTCTCGCTCGCCGCCGAGCTGTGCGCCGCCGTCCGGGCCGTGCACCAGGCCGGTCTGGCGCACCGGGACGTCAAACCCGGCAACATCCTGCTGGCACGCGACCGGCCCCGGCTGATCGACTTCGGGGTCGCGCGGGCCGCCGACGACAGCCGCCACACCCGGCTCGGCGTCTCCGTGGGATCCCCCGGCTTCCTCGCGCCCGACCAGGCCGTGGGCGGGGTGGCGGCCGAACCCGCCGATGTGTTCTCGCTGGCCGCCGTGCTGGTGTACGCCGCGACGGGACACAGCCCCTTCTCGCGTGCGGGCGAGCAGATCCCCGCGGCCTCCCTGCTGTACCGGGTGGTCCACGAGGAGCCCGATCTGACGGGGGTCCCCGCGGAGCTGGCGCCGCTGCTCACCGCGTGCCTCGCCAAGGACCCGGCCGCCCGTCCGACGGCGGACCGGCTGGGCGCCTGGCTGGAGGAGCGGGGCGCCCGGACCGGCGGCTGGCCCGAGGCCTGTCCCACGCTCCTCGGCGGGCAGCTGACCGAGGCGGAGCACTCCGCGCGCACCCTGGTCGACCTGGCGCCCGCGTCCGGCGCGGCGCCGGACGACCGGACGGCCGTCGCGGGCACGGCGAGGTCCGACACCGTCCCGGCCGTCCCGGCCGTGCCCGGCCGCCGCCGGCCCGCCTGGCCGGTGACGGCGGGCGTCGCGGCGGTCGCGGTCCTGGCCGCCGTGGCCGCCACCGTGTACGTCGGTACGCAGGAGTCCTCCGGGTCCTCGCCCTCGTCCGGCTCGCGGGCCCGTGCGTCGGGTTCCGTCGCGCCGGCGGGCGGGGACGGCACGGCGTCCGCCTCGCCCCGGCAGACCCAGGAGCAGCAGGAGTCCCCGCAGCCTCAGGAGTCCCCGGCGAAGGACACGGCGCTCAAGGTCGTGCAGGCCACGCTGGAACTGGCGACGGGCGCCTCGGTGACGGGCGGGAACCGGAGCCTGGTCATCCAGCCGGACGGCAACCTGGTGATCTACGACGCCGACCACACGGCGCGCTGGGCCTCCAGGACCACGGGTGAGGGCAACACCGCCCGCTTCCAGGCGGACGGCAACCTGGTGGTCTACAACAGCGGCGGGCAGCCCCTGTGGGCCTCGCAGACCAATGGGCACGACGGAGCGGTCCTCGTCTTCCAGGCCGACGGGAACGTCGTGATCAAGTCCGGCGACACGGTGCTGTGGGCCGCGGGCTCGCAGGACTGAGCCGCTTCCCGTCCGCCGCCGCCTACGCTGTCCGGATGAGCATCCCCGGTACCTCCGGCGTCCCCGCCGCCTCCGGCACGCCCGCCGCGCCAACCGCGTCCGACTTCGCGGCGTACGTCGCGACCCTCCCCCGGGTCCTGGCCGGCGCCGCCGCGCTGTTCCGTGACGCCGAGGGGCGGGTCCTGCTGGTCGAGCCCAACTACCGGCCGGGCTGGGCCCTGCCCGGGGGCACGATCGAGTCCGACGACGGGGAGAGCCCCCGGCAGGCGGCGCGCCGCGAGACGCTCGAGGAGATCGGTCTCGACCGCCCGCTCGGGCGGCTGCTCGCGGTGGACTGGGTGCCCGGTCCGGACCGGCCGCCGCTGGTGGCGTACGTGTACGACGGCGGGGTCCTCGGGGAGGACGACTTCGCCGCGATCCGGTTGCAGGAGGCGGAGCTGCTGTCCTGGCGGCTGGTCCCGCGCGCGCGGCTCACGGAACATCTGTTCGGCTCGCTGGGACACCGGGTGCTGGCCGCGCTGGACGCGCTGGCCGACGGCTCGACGACCGCGGAGCTGGAGAACGGCCGCCCGGTCGACTGACGGCCGTCCACTGACGGCGGCCGGGCCGCGGGGCGCTCAGCCCTGGACGTCGCGCGGTGTGCCGTCGGCGTCGCGCAGGACCTCGTCACGGGCGGCGGTCCGCGCCTCCGTGCGGTGGCCGCGCGCGATGTAGTCGCGCACGACGAGCTCGACGGCGTCCCGGGGGTTGCCCACGCCGGTGAGCACCATGACCTCGACGACGAGTTCGGCGTCGAGCGGGACTGCGACCTTGGCCATGCCGGGACGGTAGCACCGGCACGGCACCCCGGAGAGGGCCGCAAAAAAACTTTCGGCGGCGATGTCGAGAATCCGTGGCCCGCTCCGTCCCCGTGGTGAAGGCGGCCACAATGGGCCGCACCAGCGTCGAGGAGAACCACGATGGCCAAGTACCTGCTGCTCAAGCACTACCGCGGCGCCCCGGCCGCGCAGAACTGCGTCCCCATGGACCAGTGGACACCCGAGGAGGTCACGGCACACATCAGGTTCATGCAGGAGTTCGCGGCCAGGCTGGAGGGGACCGGCGAGTTCGTCGACGCGCAGGCGCTCGCCCCCGAGGGCACCTTCGTCCGGTACGACGGCGAGGGCCGCCCGCCGGTCACCGACGGCCCGTTCGCCGAGACCAAGGACCTCATCGCCGGCTGGATGGTGATCGACGTCGACAGCCACGAGCGCGCCGTCGAGCTGGCCGGAGAGCTGTCGGCCGCCCCCGGAGCGGGCGGGAAGCCGATCCACGAGTCGATCGAGCTGCGCCCGTTCCTCGCGGCGCCGCCCACCGTCACGGAGTGACGTCCCCGGTGGACGAACTCCTGCTGCGCAGCCTCACCCCGGGCGTGCTCGGGATCCTCGTCCGCCGCGGAGCCGACTTCGCGGCGGCCGAGGACGCCGTGCAGGACGCGCTGGTCGAGGCGGTGCGCGTCTGGCCGGCCGAGCCGCCGCGCGATCCCAAGGGCTGGCTGGTCACGGTGGCCTGGCGCCGGTTCCTCGACTCGGCCCGGGCGGACACCGCCCGCCGCCGGCGCGAGGACCTCGTCGACGAGGAACCGGCGCCCGGTCCGGCGTCCGGGGCCGACGACACGCTCCGGCTCTACTTCCTGTGCGCGCACCCGTCGCTCAGCCCGTCGTCGGCGGTCGCGCTCACCCTGCGCGCCGTCGGCGGGCTCACCACCCGCCAGATCGCCGAGGCGTACCTGGTGCCCGAGGCGACCATGGCGCAGCGCATCAGCCGGGCGAAGCGCACCGTCCGCGGCGTGCGCTTCGACCGGCCCGGGGACGTGGCCACCGTGCTGCGCGTCCTCTACCTCGTGTTCAACGAGGGCTATTCCGGCGACGTCGACCTCGCCGCCGAAGCCGTCCGGCTCACCCGGCAGCTCGCGGCCGTGATCGACCACCCGGAGGTGGCGGGACTGCTCGCCCTCATGCTGCTCCACCACGCGCGACGGGCCGGGCGCACCGCACCCGACGGCAGCCTGGTGCCGCTCGCGGAACAGGACCGGGGGCGGTGGGACACCGCGTCGATCGCCGAAGGGGTGGGGATCCTCCAGGCGGCGCTGGCCCGGGACCGGCTGGGCGAGTTCCAGGCCCAGGCCGCCATCGCGGCGCTGCACGCCGACGCGCCCACCGCCGGGGAGACCGACTGGGTGCAGATCGTCGAGTGGTACGACGAGCTGGTCGGCCTCACCGGCAGTCCCGTCGCCCGGCTCAACCGGGCGGTGGCCGTCGGTGAGGCCGACGGGCCGCGCGCGGGCCTCGCGGCGCTCGCCGCCCTGGACGATTCGCTGCCCCGCTACAGCGCGGTGGCGGCCCACCTGCACGAGCGGGACGGGGACCTGGTGACGGCGGCGCGGCTGTACGCCGAGGCCGCGCACCGGGCGAGAAACGTCGCCGAGCGCGACCATCTGACGCGTCAGGCCGCCCGCCTCAACACCCGCCTGAGGCACTGAGGTCCGCGCGCAAACCGTTCGCGTCCCGGCGGGAGGGCGTCCTACGCTCGGGCCCATGGGCAAGCCTCTCGTCGCCGTTCTCAGCGGAGCCGGCGTCTCCACCGACTCCGGGATCCCCGACTACCGCGGTCCGAACGGGCTGTGGCGCGAGGACCCCGAGGCCGAGAAGCTCGTCACCTACGGCCCTTACATGGGCGATCCGGAGATCCGGAAGCGGGCCTGGCGGATGCGGCGCGCGACCGGCGCCCTGGGGGCCGAGCCGAACGCGGCACACCGGGCGGTGGCCGAGCTGGAGCGGTCCGGGGTGCCGGTCCGGGTCCTCACCCAGAACGTCGACGGGCTGCACCAGCTCGCCGGGATGCCCGCCCGCAAGGTCCTGGAACTGCACGGCACGGCACGCAGTGTCGTGTGCACCCGGTGCGCCGTGCGCGGCCCCATGGAGGACGCCCTCGCGCGGCTGGACGCCGGTGAGGAGGATCCGCCGTGCCGGGAGTGCGGGGGCGTCCTGAAGCCGGCCACGGTGATGTTCGGCGAGCGACTCGACCCGGTGGTGCTGGGCCAGGCGCTCGCCATCGCCAAGGCCTGCCAGGTGTTCGTCGCCGTCGGCACCAGTCTCCGGGTGCAGCCCGCCGCCGGGCTGGCCGGTGTCGCCTCCGAGCACGGGGCCCGGCTCGTCGTCGTCAACGCCGAGCCGACCCCGTACGACGAGATCGCCGACGAGGTCGTGCGGGAGCCGATCGGGACGGCGCTGCCGAGGGTGCTGCGGGAGCTCGCCGGGTCGGCGCTCTGAGCGTGCCGCCCCCTCCCCCGCCGTCACCCCAGGTAGGCGGGGGCGACGGCGGAGGTCATGAGGGGGCGGGCCGTGCCGCGGCCGTCGGCGCGGACGGTCCACAGGTCCGAGCCGTAGTCGCCGGGCAGGGCGTAGACGAGGGTGCTTGCGTCGGCCCACAGGGCCTGGTCGTCGACGCTGCGCCGCTCGGCGGTCGGGGACTCCTTCATGGTGCGCAGGTCGAGGACGTACAGCCGCCAGGGGGCGTCGGAGGAGGCCCCTGCGACGCGTTTCTTGTAGGCGACGCGGGTGCCGTCGGGCGAGAGGGAGGGGCATTCGACGTTGTCGTGCAGGGTGGTGAGGGTGCGGGCGGCGAGGTCGCCCCGGACGAGGTGGGTCCGGCCGCCGGTGGCCAGCGTGGCGTAGAAGCGGTCGTCGTCGGCGAAGGTGACGCCCCAGACGTTGATGTCCGCGGCGCGGTAGGGGCGACCGTCCTCGATGACGCGGAAGTTCTCCAGGTTGTCGTCGATCGCCCAGGTGCGGGTGTCGACGACGGCGGTGCGGGTGGAGAAGTCGGTGCCCGCGTAGGAGTCCCCGCTGACGAAGACCGTCCAGGCCACCAGGTGTCCGGAGGGCGAGACCCGGGCGCGGGTGGGGATGCCCGCGGCCGGGAAGCGGCGCAGCTCGCGCAGGTGCGCGTCGAGGACCACCGCCCGGTAGGTGTCCTGGAGCGCGCCGTGCACGGCCTGGAGGCAGATGCCGGTGCCGGCCGCCGCGTGGAAGCGCAGGCACTTGACGCCCGACGCCGTGCGCGGTCCCTGCGGATCGTCGGCGGGCACGGTGGCGATCTCGTCGCGGTGCGGGCCCCAGGCCAGGTTGCGCACCACCAGGCGGCGGCCGGTCGTCGGCCGGAGCGAGACGGTTCCGGCGTGCACGGCCGGGCCGTCCGCCTGCTGCTGGTCGCGCAGGCCTGACCGGTGGGCGGCGTACAGCACCGCCCCGGTGCCGACGCTCCCGAGCAGCAGGACGGCGAGCGTGAGGATCACCAGACGGACGGTTCTGCTCATGGGGACACCTCGGGGACGGGACGCAGGACGAACGCGGCCACGACGGCGCTGACGGCCAGCGCGCCCGCGGTGACGGCGAGGGCCGTCCGCCCGCCCCACAGGCCCCAGGCCGCGCCGAAGGCCAGGGAGCAGGCGAACCGGGCCAGCGCCTGGCCGGTGCCGACCAGTGCCTGACCCGCTCCCTGGTGCCGGGCCGGTACCGCGGCGGCGGTGGCGGCCGCCAGGACTCCGTCGGTGGCCGCGTAGAAGGTGCCGTGCAGGACGAGGACGGCGACGACGGCCGGGGCGCCGTGCCACGGGGAGAGCACCAGGCCGTAGCCGAGGAGGAGGACGCCGTGGCCGGCGAGGAAGAGCCGGCGGCGGCCGGCCCGGTCGGCGAGTGCGCCGAGCGGGAGGGCGAGCAGCAGGAAGACGGCGGCGGTGCCCAGCGGCAGCAGCGGGAAGAGGTGGGCGGGCAGGTCGCCTTCGCGCTGGAGCAGCAGATAGAGGAAGGAGTCGCTGACGGTGGTCAGGCCGAGCAGGGTCGCGCACAGGGTGAGCGCCCGCAGCTCGGGGCGGCGCAGCAGCCCGACGGCGTCCCTGAGCGTGGGCCGGGCCGGTTCGGGCGACGGCACGGGTCGGCCCGGGGCGGTGGTGGCGGGGGCGGGCGCCGGGGCGATGTGGCCGGGCACGAAGAGCACGAGGACCAGGACGCCGAGCAGGGCGACGCAGCCGCTGACGGCGAAGACCGCGTCGTACCCGTCGACGGTGGCGCGCAGGACGGCGAAGGCGACGAGCGGGCCGAGCAGCGCGCCGGTGGTGTCCATCGCGCGGTGCACCCCGAACGCCCGTCCCCGGTGCCGGGGTTCGGTGGCCAGGGAGATCATCGCGTCCCGGGGGGCGGTGCGCAGTCCCTTGCCGGTGCGGTCGGCCGCGAGCACGGCGCTGATCACGGGGAGGGTGTGGGCGAGGAGCAGCAGCGGTTTGCACAGGGCGGACAGGGCGTAGCCGAGGCCGGCCACCGTCTTGTGCCGGCGGCCTCCCCCGTCGGCGAGGTGGCCCCCGGCGAGCCGGACGAGGGCCCCGACCCCGTTGTTGATGCCGTCGAGGAGCCCGAAGCCCAGCGGTGACAGGCCGAGCCCGGCGACGACGTAGAGCGGCAGCACGGCGGTGACCATCTCCGAGGAGACGTCCGTGACGAGGCTGACCGCGCCCAGGGCCAGCACGGTGGCGGGCACGGCTGCGGGCCGCCGCCCCGGACCGGGGTCCGGGGCGGCGGTGACACCGGTGCCACGGGAGTCCGCGAGGTACACGGGCGTCAGTTCCAGATGCCGGTGATGTCGGACGCCGAGGCGGCGTTGCCCGCGTGCGTGCTCAGACCGGCCAGGTCCTCCAGGGTGCGCAGGACGTTGTAGTGGTTGTAGGTGGTGGAGCTGGAGCTGCCCGGGGTGACGTGCTGTCCGTAGAACACGGTGGGGATGCGGTTGCCGGACAGCTTGTTGTCCTCGTCGAAGGTGACGGCGAGGATGCTGTTGTGGGTCTTGGCCCAGGTGGCGTAGGCGCCCAGGTTGTTCTTGATCCAGGTGTCGCCGGTGGAGACCGAGCAGTCGTGCATGTCGCTGCACAGGTTCGGGACGACGAAGGAGACCTGGGGCAGGGTGGTGTAGTCGGCCGGGAACTGCGTCATGGTCCTGGCGCTGCTCGTCGGCACGTTGGAGAAACCGAACCACGGGTTGTGCTTCTGGGCGTACTTGCCGCTGCTGCACGTCGTCGAACCCTGGCTCGGCAGCGACTCGTTGTAGCTGGCCCAGGTCTTGCCCGCGGCGATCAGCTCCGAAGCGAGGTTGGGCGCGGAGAGGGAGCCGACCGGGACGCAACTGTCGTCGGTGCGGCCTTGGTTGGAGCCCGAGAACAGCATGTAGTAGTTCGGCTCGCTGGGGTGCGTGAGGCCGTATGACTGGGTGAGGTCGGCACCGCCGGCCTTGAGGGTGTTGTTGAGGTAGGGGGCGCTGGAGCTGCCGACGACCTGCGCGTAGGCGTGGTTCTCCATCACCACGACGACCACGTGGTCGGGGGTGGGGAGAGCGGCGGCCTGGGCGGTGGGGGCCGTCGCGGTCCACACGCCGATCGAGGCGGCGGTGAGGGCGACGGCTCCGGTGAGGGCGGCGAGGGGGCGCCTGGTGCGCTGGGAAGCCTTGACGGCGGCCATGACTGTCCTCCGGACAGTAGTGACGGACGTGCGGGGAAGCGGCGCCGCCACCCTAGGGCTCCTGGACCGGTCCTGGGTGAAGCCCGGACGAACGGCGGCCCCCGGCCGGCAAAGTTCCTCCCAGGAGTAGGTCATGTACAGGTCATAAAAGCCGCCGACCTGCGGTGACGTCCCGGGCTAGAAGAGCGCGGACACCGGGGTCCCGTTCTCCAGGTCCAGCAGGCGCCGCTTGCGGTCCAGGCCGCCGCCGTACCCCGTGAGCCCGCCGCCGGCCCCGATCACCCGGTGGCACGGGACGATGATGCCGATGGGGTTGCGGCCGTTGGCGAGGCCCACCGCGCGGGAGGCGGTCGGGGCGCCCAGCTCCGCGGCCAGCTCCCCGTAGGTGCGGGTCTCGCCGTACGGGATGCGCCGCAGTCCCGCCCACACGGAACGCTGGAACGGGGTGCCGTCCAGGCGCAGTTCGAGGCGGAACCGGGTCAGTTCACCCGCGAAGTACGCCCCCAGCTGCTCCTCGGCCTCCCCGAAGAGGGAGTCGTCGCGGGGGCCGAAGCTCTCCTGCGGCGGGCGGTGGCGCTGCCCGGCCATGTAGAGGCCGCACAGGACCCCGTCGTCGGCGACGAGGGTGAGGGGGCCGTACGGACTGTCGGTGACGGTGTGCTGTTTCACGGAAGTTCCTCACACGGGCAGGAAGTTGATCGGGTGGCTGTCGGTCGCCCACAGGTACTGGACGGCGTACGCCCGCCAGGGGCGCCAGCCCGCGGCGCGGGCGGTGAGCGCCGCCGGGGTGGAGGGCAGGCCGAGCCCCTGGGCGGCACGCCGGACCCCGAGGTCGGTGGGCAGGAAGGCGTCCGGGTCGCCCAGGGCACGCATCGCGATGACGTCGACCGTCCACGGTCCCAAGCCGGGCAGCGCGAGCAGCCGGGCGCGGGTCTGCGGCCAGTCGCTCTCCACTCCCAGGCGCAGCCGGCCGTCGGCGAGCTGCCCCACGAGGGTGGTGAACGTGGTCCGCCTGGTGCGGGGCATCGCCAGCGTCGCGGGATCGACCGCGGCGAGCGCCCCGGCGGTCGGGAACAGGTGGGTGAGGCCGCCCTCCGGGTCGTCGACCGGCGTGCCGTGCGCGGTCACCAGACGCGCCGCGTGGGTGCGGGCGGCCGCCGTGGACACCTGCTGCCCCAGCACGGCGCGCACGGCGAACTCCGCCTCGTCGACCGTGCGGGGGACGCGGCGCCCCGGCGCCTTGTCGACCAGGGGGGCGAGCAGCGGGTCCGTGCGCAGCCGGTCGTCGACGGCGACCGGGTCGGCGTCCAGGTCGAGCATGCGCCGGCAGCGGCTGATCGCGACGGTGAGGTCCCGCAGGTCGCTCAGGGTGAGGCGGCAGCCGATGTGGTCGGGGTGCGGGGTGAGCGCGACGATGCCGTGCCCGAACGGCAGCCTGAGCGTGCGCCGGAACGCGCCGTCGCGCCACTCCTCGACCCCCGGGACCCCGGTCGCGGCCAGGTGCCCGAAGAGGTTGTCGGGATGGAGCGGGGCACGGAAGGGCAGGCGCAGGGTCAGCGTGCCGGGCGTCGCCGCCGGGGCGCGGGCGGCCCGGTGCGGCACCCGGGCGCGCAGTTCGCTCGGGGAGAGCGCGAAGACCTCGCGCACGGTGTCGTTGAAGGTGCGGATGGAGGCGAAGCCGGACGCGAACGCCGCCTGCGCCATGGGGAGTCCGGTCGTCTCGATGAGCAGGCGCGCGGTCTGGGCGCGCTGGGCGCGGGCCAGCGCCAGAGGGCCCGCGCCGAGTTCGGCGAGCAGCTGGCGCTCGATCTGCCGGGTGCTGTAGCCGAGCCGGGCCGCGAGGCCGGGCACTCCCTCGCGGTCGACGACGCCGTCGGCGATCAGCCGCATGGCGCGGGCGACCAGGTCGGCGCGCTGGTTCCACTCGGGCGAGCCCGGGGTGGAGTCGGGCCGGCAGCGCTTGCAGGCGCGAAAGCCCGCCTGCTGACAGGCGGCCGAACTCGGGTGGAAGACCATGTTGCGCGGCTTGGGCGGCACCACCGGGCAGCTCGGCCGGCAGTAGATGCCGGTGGTCAGGACCGCGGTGAAGAACCAGCCGTCGAACCGCGCGTCCTTCGACTGCACGGCGCGCACACAGCGCTCGCGATCGGTGTACATCCCGTTCTGCATACGTCCAGCATCGCCCCGCGGCGGGCTCGTGGCTGGCGGGAATCCGACATCGCCGTGCCGCGGGGCACGCGGCCCGGGGTCAGCTTCCCGCGGCGCTGCGGCCCGGTCTTTCCTGCCAGGTCGCCAGCGACCAGATCACGAACACGTCGACCGCCATGACGACGACCGACCAGAGCGGTTCGTAGGGCAGGAAGAGGAACTGGGCGACCAGGCTGAGCGCGGCGAGGAAGATCCCCGTGAAGCGCGCCCACGTCACGCCCCTGAGGAGGGCCGCGCCGGTCGCCGCCGCGAGGACGCCGAGGACGAGGTGGATCCAGCCCCAACCGGTGAGGTCGAGTTCGTAGACGTACCTGCCGACGCGGGCGTAGACGTCGTCCCCGGCGAGGGCCGCGACGCCCTGGAGGACGGCGAGCACGCCGCTGCACAGCAGCAGGACGCCCGCGAAGAGGACGCCGTTCGGCCCGCTGCCGCCGGTGACGGGCCGGCGCGGTCCGCCGGGCGGCACCGACCAGGCGGTGCCTATCTCGCCGTGCGGTTCTCCGGTCGGGGAGTGCGCGGTCATGCGGGGCTGTCCTTCCGCCCGGTGCGGGTCGCGAGGAAGTCGACGATCGCGAGCGCGAAGAGCAGGGCGAGGGCGAGACCGACCACGACCCAGCCGGTCGGGTACGGCCACAGCACGAAGGCCAGGACGGCTCCCGCGGCCAGGATCCAGGTGATCCAGGTGCGGTAGCGGTCGATGAACGGGCCGACGGGGCCGGTGCGCATCCCGGCGTGGTCGGCGGTCGCGCGGACGGCGCCGATGCCCGAGTGCCACAGCCGCCGCACCAGCGCCGCGTGGCGGCCGGGCCCGGTCAGCCAGGCCGCGAGGGCGATCACCACGCACAGGGCCACCACCGACCGCACGGAGGTGCGCAGGAACCGGGTGAGCGTGTCGTACAGCGACCCCGCGGCCGGCTGGGACACGCCGGCCGGAAGGGCGTCCAGGTAGACGACCCGGAAGACGGTCAGCGCCACGCCCAGCAGGAGGGTGGCGAAGGCGAAGCAGAGGGCGGCGACGATCAGGACCCGACGCCGGTGGGCCGAGACCAGCACACCCGCCGCCACCAGCAGGACGGAGATGACGGGCAGCCAGAAGCCGACCAGTTGCAGCACCCGGAAGTACGTCTTGACCTTGCCGATGTCCTGGGACTCGACGACGGTGAAGTCGGTGTGGATCTCCGGGATCTTCCCCGCGACCGTCATCCCGGAGTCGACGAGGCGTTGTTTGACCTGGTCGACGACCGGGGCGAGGTCCAGGGTCACCGTGTCGTTCTCGATCTTCACCGCGCCGCCGCCGCTGCCCGTGAGGGCCTTGTCGACGGCGCTGTGGATCCTGCGGTTGGCGTCGGTCCAGATGGTCTGGAAGGCGTCCGAGGCGACGACCGCCTGCGCCTTGTCGTGCACGAAGCTGCGGACGGCGTTCTCCAGCGAGGGGCCGAGCTTGCCGAGGGCCTTCTCCAGCAGGGGCCGCTGGGCGGGGGCCGCGTCCTGGAGGAGCGCCGTGAGGTCGAGGCGCTCCATCAGGGCGTTCGTCACGCGGTTGGCGGCCGCGTTCTGGATGTCCTTGTCGGCGGCCAGCGGGCGCACGGTGGCGACGTAGCGGTCGGTGTCGCCCACGATGCTGGACGTCCAGGCCGCGACCACGCCCAGCGGGGCCAGCACACAGCCGAGGACGATGAGGACGACCGCGACGACGGAGCGGACCCGGTGGTGGGTGGGGCGGGCGGCCCGCTCGGCCTCCAGCGCCGCGATGCGGCCCCTGAGCGCCGCGAGGTCCGCGTCGTCGGGTACACCGCTCTCCGTCATGGCGGGCTCCCTCGCCGTCGGTCCGGTTCCGTTCCCAGGTCGGTCCGGAGGACCTCCAGCAGATCCCGGGCGGGGCGCGGCGGCGAGCGAGGCGGGTCCGTCCGGGTGAACGGACCCGCCGGGGTGCGGGAGCTACATGTTGATCATGTGGCCGGCCAGGCCGTGCACGGCCTCCTTGACGGCCTCGCCCAGCGTCGGGTGGGCGTGCACGTTGCGGGCGACCTCGTGGACGGTGAGGTCCCACTGCTGGGCGAGGGTCAGCTCGGGGAGGAGTTCGGTGACGTCGGGGCCGATCAGATGGCCGCCGATGAGCTCGCCGTACCGGGCGTCGCTGATCAGCTTCACGAAACCGGTGGTGTCGCCCAGGCCGTGCGACTTGCCGTTCGCGGTGAACGGGAACTTCGCGACCTTGACGTCGTACCCCTTCTCCCGTGCCTGGGCCTCGGTGTAGCCGAAGCTGGCGATCTGGGGCTGGCAGTAGGTGGCGCGCGGGATCATGGCGTAGTCCAGCTCCATGGTCTCCGCGTCGGCGAGGGTCTCGGCGGCGATGACGCCCATGGCCTCGGCGGCGTGGGCGAGCATGAGCTTCGCGGTGACGTCCCCGATGGCGTAGATGTGCGGGACGGAGGTACGGCAGCGGCCGTCCACGTCGATCGCGCCGCGCTCGGTGACCTTCACTCCCGTGTTCTCCAGGCCGTAGCCGGTCACGTTCGGCGCGAAGCCGATCGCCTGGAGCACCTTGTCGGACTCCAGGACCTGCTGCGCGCCGTCCTTGCCGGTGACGGTGACGCGGACCCGCGGTCCGGACTCGTCGATGGAGTCCACCCGGGTGGAGGTGAGCACGTCGATGCCCAGCTTGCGGTACTGCTTGGCGAGTTCGGCGGACACCTCCGCGTCCTCCAGGGGCGCGACACGGTCCAGGAACTCGACGATCGTGACCTTCACCCCGTAGTTGTGCAGGACGTAGGCGAACTCGATGCCGATGGCTCCGGCGCCCGCGATGACGATCGACTGCGGGAGGTCGTCGGCGAGGATCTGCTCCTCGTACGTCACCACGCGGGCGCTGCGCTTGGTGCCGGGGAGCAGCTTGGGGGTGGCGCCGGTGGCGATGACGCAGTGGTCGAAGCCGATGGTGCGGGTCTCGCCGTCGTAGCCCGCCACCTGGAGGGTGTGGTCGTCGAGGAAGGTGCCGCGGCCGTCGATCTCGGTGATCTTGTTCTTCTTCATCAGGTAGTGGACGCCCTTGACCCGGCCGTCGGCGACCTTGCGGCTGCGGCGGTACGCCTCCCCGTAGTCGAAGGAGACCTGTCCGTCCACCTTGATGCCGAAGGTCTTCGCCTCGTGGGTGAAGATGTGGGCGAGTTCGGCGTTGCGCAGGAGCGCCTTGGTGGGGATGCAGCCCACGTTGAGACAGACGCCGCCCCAGTACTTCTCCTCCACGACGGCGACGCGCTTGCCCAACTGGGCGGCCCGGACCGCGGCGACGTAGCCTCCCGGGCCGGCGCCGAGGACCACGACGTCGAAGCGTTCGTCCTGCTCGGTCATGGGTTCGTTTCCTTTTCCGTCGAGTGCGTTGCGGATGATGCGTGCTGGCCCTGTCGATTCTCGCGCGCCGGCGGGGAGAATGCGTGAGTGATCGAACACTGCTGTGCCGACATGGCCCGCGAGGCCGACCTGCGCTGCGAGGCGCACCCCGACGCCTTCGCCTGTCCCGACACCCTGATCCGCTTCGAGCCGAAGTTCCTCGAGTACGGACTGGTCGTCCACGACGGGGGGTCCGCGTCCCGGGAGATCCGCTTCTGTCCGTGGTGCGGCGCCGCGCTGCCGCCGTCACGGCGGGACCGGTGGTTCGAGGCGCTCGAAGCGCGCGGGATCGACCCCTGGGAGGACGACGTGCCACCGGAGTTCGAGGACGGCCGGTGGCTGCGCGAGGAAGCGGCTGCGCGGACCACGGCCGGGGAGGGCGCCCCGGGCGCGCGCTGAGGACCGGCCGCGGCGGGGTACGGGGCCGGTCGTCGAGGGGCGGGCCCGTACCCCTGTCGTGCCCGTGTCCCGTGCCCGTGTCGCCGGCCGCCGGGGGGGCGGCCGGCGCCGGGTGTCATCCGGCCGTGGGCGTCACCCCTCGGTGGAGGTCGGTCGGCGTGACGCGGCCGTCGCCCGGCCGACGTCGGTCAACGGCCGCAGCCGGTAGGTGTAGGCGTAGTCCCGGTCGGCGAACAGCTTGTACTCGTCGTGGGTGTGCGCACCCCAGCTGTTGTCGCCGCCGACGCCCATCTGCCGGTGGTTCACACGCAGGACGACCTCCTTGCGGGGCGTGAGCTGGTAGTCGTGACGGGCTCCGACGGACAGGTCCTCGGGCGTGAAGTGCGAGGCGTTGAACTCGATCAGCGGCTCGCCGCTGACCAGCAGCCCCGTGCCGTCGGCGCCGGTGAGCGCCACCCAGCGCACGTCGGTCCTGTTGCCGTTCTCCTGGGGGCGCAGGTAGGAGGTCCCCTGCCCGGTGACGGTGCCGGAGTACCGGCCCACGTCGGTGGCGTCGTTGCGGTCCCAGTGGTTCTCCTCGGGACCCCGGCCGTAGTAGTGCAGGCGCTCCAGGCGGGCGGGCAGGAACAGCAGCGTGCCGACCTCCGGGAGGTACGGCAGGGAGGCGGCGCCCGGGTGCAGGGTGTTGTCGACCTTGATCTCACCGTTGCCGAACACGGTGTAGGTGGTGGTGTACGCCGACGGTGTCGTCGTGGGCAGGGTGCCGGCGACCCGGATCTCCACGGCCCGGTCGCGCAGCGCCCGCACGCCGACGCCGGTCACCTCGCGCCGGGTGCCGGCGTCGCGCCAGGTCTGGTTGCGGGTGTGCTGGCCGTTGCCCCGGTCGTTGTCGGTGGGCGCGCGCCAGAAGTTGGGGACCGGGCCGGAGGAGATCAGCCGGGCGCCGCCGGCCTCGTAGGAGCTGATGGTGCCGGTCCTCTTGTCGACGGTGACCGAGAAGCCCTTCCCGGTGACGGTGACCGAGGCGTCGCCGTCCTCGTACCCGAGCGCCGGGACGCGGTCCAGCGGCACCGGGGTGACGGCCGGGCTGCCGGCGTCCACCGCGAGCTGGTGCCTGGCCACCTCGAAGCCGGCCTTCGCCCACTTCGTCCTCTCCCGGGTGGTGAAGGACAGGTGCAGGAAGTACTCCGCACCCGGTGCCGGCCGTCCCGGCAGCTCGAAGGGCACGGTGATGTCCTTGCTCGACAGCGGGGCCACGTCGAGCTGGGCACGGCTGAGTTCTCCGCGCCGGACCACCTCCCCGTCGCGGACGAGTTCCCAGTGCCCGTCGAACGCGCGGAGGTCGGTGAACAGGTACTCGTTGGTGAGGGTGAGCGCCGCCCCGGGTGCGAGCGTGCTTCCTTCGGCGGGCGCCGCGCCGACGGCCTGGTAGATCCGCTTGACCTCGGCCGACTTGCCGGTGAGTCCGCGGTCGGCGGTGACGATGCCGTCGCCGGAGAAGGCCCCGTCGTTGGGGTTGTCGCCCCAGTCGCCCCCGTAGGCACGGAACGTCCTCTCGCGCGGCCGTTTCGTGGTGTGGCCGACGGTGGCGGCGTCGAACCAGAACCGTACGCCGTCGTCGCCCGGGCCGCGTCCCGGTGCGGCCAGTTCCGCGGCGCTCAGCGCGCGGGCGTACACCCGGGCCC
The DNA here is from genome assembly GCF_016860545.1 of Streptomyces asoensis. NCBI lineage: Bacteria > Bacillati > Actinomycetota > Actinomycetes > Kitasatosporales > Streptomycetaceae > Streptomyces > Streptomyces asoensis. The sequence goes on from NZ_BNEB01000005.1 coordinate 1,568,192, forward strand.
GCCGGACGGTGCCGCTGAACTCCCGGGTCGGGTTGTCGACGTCGGTGGCCAGGGACAGCGGCGCGGTGTTGTTCGCGGGGCGCACCGTGGTGGTCCGGGTGGCCCGGACGACGCCGTCGGCGTAGAGGGTCAGCGTGCCGGCCGCCGCGTCGAAGACCCCCGCGACGTGGTGCTCGGTGCCGGTCCAGCCGTCCGGCAGCGCCCAGCTCGCGCTGATCCACTGGCCGCTGCCGTAGATGAAGAACTCCAGGGTCCGGTTGGTCTGCTTCAGGGCGTACTGGGTGTCGCCCTTGGCCACGAGCGGCTGGTGGTAGCCGGTCACGTGCGGGGTGATCCAGGCCTCCAGGGTGAGCGAGCCGGTGAGGTCCAGCGCCGCGTCCCGGGCGAAGACGGTTCCGCCCGAGACTCCCTCGTCCCGGGTGAAGCTGCCACTCGAGGCGATGAGTTCGCCCTCGATCGCGGCGGGCCCTGACTCGGTGAACAGCCGGCGCACGGGGGTGGGCCAGTCCAGCGCCTGGTCCACGAAGTCCCAGATCCAGCCGCCCTGGAGCACGTCGTGCCGCCGGATCAGGTCCCAGTACTTCCTGAAGTTGCCGCTGGAGTTGCCCATCGCGTGGGAGTACTCGATCATCACGTACGGCCGGGTGTCGGCGGTGTCCTTCGCCCGTTGCTCCACGCGGGCCGGGCTGTCGTACATCTCGGAGCGGATGTCGCTGATCCCCGGGCTGTCGTCGCCCTCGTACTGGATGACACGGGTGGTGTCGTAGGAGCGGATCCAGTCGTGCATGGCGTTGAAGGTGCTGCCGCCGCCCGCCTCGTTGCCCAGGGACCAGATGACGGCGCAGGCGTGGTTCTTGTCGCGGTGCACCATGTTCTGGGCGCGTGCCACACAGGCCGCCGTCCACTCGGGGTGGTCGCCCGGGTACTCGCCGCGGATGCCGTGCGTCTCGAGGTTGGTCTCGTCCACGAGGTACAGGCCGTACTCGTCGGCGAGTTCGAGCCAGAGCGGGTTGTTGGGGTAGTGCGAGGTGCGCACCGAGTTGATGTTCAGCCGCTTGATGATCCCGATGTCCTCGACGAGGTCGGCGCGGGTGAGGGCCGAGCCGCGGACCGGGTGCATCTCGTGGCGGTTGGTGCCCCGGAAGGAGACCGGCTTGCCGTTGATGCGCATCAGACCGTCGCGGAGCGCGAACTCGCGCAGGCCGACGCGGTGGGACAGGGTCTCGGTCACCCGTCCGGCGGGGTCGCGCAGCCGCAGCACGGCGGTGTACAGGTAGGGCTGTTCGGCGGACCAGAGCCGTGGCGCGGGCACGTCCTTCGCGGCCTGTACGGACTTCTCCTCCCCCGGGCCGAGCGTGACGCCCTGCTGCAACGGCCGGGACCACACCGGGTGCCCGCCCGCGTCGTACAGCTGGGTCTCGACGGAGTACCGGCCGGCGCCCTGTCCGCCGTAGTCCCGCACGTTCGCGGTGACCGACAGCGCGGCCGTCCGGTGGTCGTCGCCCAGCGGGGTGTCCAGCCGGAAGTCGCGCAGGTGCACGGCCGGGGTGGAGTACAGGTAGACCGAGCGGAAGATGCCGCTCAGCCGGATCATGTCCTGGTCCTCCAGCCAGTCGCCGTCCGAGTAGCGGTAGACCTCCACCGCGATCTGGTTGGCGCCCTTCCTGAGGTACCGGGTGATGTCGTACTCGGCGGGGTCGTAGGAACTCTCGTGGTAGCCGGCCAACTCCCCGTTGATCCACACGTAGTGGGCGGACTTGACCCCCTCGAAGTGGAGGAACGTCCGCCGTCCCGCCCAGCCGCGCGGGACCGTGAAGGTGCGGCGGTACTGGCCCACCGGGTTGTGGCGGGTGGGGGCGGCGGGCGGCTGCGCCTCCTCCCCCAGCCCGTTGGGGCCCCACCAGGGGTAGGTGATGTTGACGTAGAGGGGGCGGTCGTGGCCGTGCAGCTGCCAGGCGGCGGGGACGGGGATGGTGTCCCAGTCGCTGTCGTCGAGGTCGGTCCGGTGGAAGTCGGGGTCCCGGTCGTCGGGGCGGTCGGCGTGGGCGAACTTCCAGGTGCCGTCCAGGCTCAGCCGGTAGGGCGAGCGGGTCCGGTCGGCGGCGAGGGCCTGGGCGAGGTCCGCGTACGGCATGAGGGTGGTGTGCGGGGCCTCGGTGCCGAGCCGGAAGACGCCGATGGAGCCGTTCCATTCGGGGGCGCCGTCGGCCGCGGCGGCCCGGTGGGCGGCGGTCGGCGACGACAGGGCGAGCGCGCCGAGGACGGCGGCCGACCCTTCGAGCAGACGGCGGCGGCTGACGGCCGTCCGCAGGGGGTGGTCCGGTTCCGCCCGCTGGGGGCGGTCCGGCCGGTCCATGGACGACACGTGCGGGTGCGACATGACCACGACCTTCCTCGGGACCAACCGTGCGGCTTCGCACGGACGGAGGGTGCGTCAGATCTTGTCCACTCCTGTTGGGAAAACGAACATAGACGCGCCGCGATGTCCGAATATCAACTCTCTTCGGCGCAACGCCACTTGGCACCCGTCCTCCCCACGGGCCCTTTTGGTGATTCCCGTCAGTACACGTCCCGCACGTACCGCTTGTCGGAGGCGAGCTGCTTCACGTGGGCGGCCGCCTCGGTCTCGCTCAGACCGCCGTGCAGGACGGCCACCTGGCGCAGGGCCAGGTCGACGTCCTTGGCCATCCGGGAGGCGTCCCCGCAGACGTAGAAGTGGGCGCCCTCGCGCAGCCAGGACCACAGCTGCGAGCCGTGCTCGCGGATCCGGTCCTGGACGTAGACCTTGGCGCGCTGGTCGCGGGAGAAGGCGGTGTCCAGCCGGGCGAGGGTGCCGTCCTCCTGAAGGGCGGCCAGCTCCTGCTCGTAGTAGAAGTCCGTCGCCCGGTGCTGCTCGCCGAAGAACAGCCAGTTGGGCGCCCGGTGCCCGCGCGCCCGGCGCTCCTGGAGGAAGCCGACGAAGGGCGCCACCCCGGTGCCGGGGCCGACCATCACCATGGGCGTCGCCGGGTCGGCCGGGGGCCGGAAGTGCGGGGCCCGCTGCACCTGGACCGCGACCTCGGTGCCGGGCGCCGCGTCGGCGAGAAAGGGCGAGCAGACGCCCTGCCGGGGGCGGCCGGCCAGGTTCTCGTAGCGCACCACGGAGACGGTGAGCGAGACCAGGTGGGGGTCGGTCAGCGGGCTGGACGAGATGGAGTACAGGCGCGGTTGCAGACGTCCCAGCAGCTCGGCCCACTCCTGCGGGTCGGCGCGCACCCCGAACTCGGCGGCCACGTCGACCGCCTGACGGCCCCAGGACCACTTGGCGAGCTCGTCCTTGTTGTCGGGGCGCAGCAGTTTGCGCAGTTCACGCGGGTCGCGGGTGCGGTCGGCGGTGAAGCGCAGCAGGGCGGGGGTGATCCGGGTGATGTCGAGGTGGCGCAGGAAGGCCTCCTCGAGGGCGACCTCGCCGACCCCGTTCACCCGTACCCGCGCGTGTGCGTCCAGGCCGGTCGCCGCCAGCCACTCGGCCACCAGTTCCGGCGAGTTGACGGGCCGCACGGCCAGGGCGTCACCGGCCTCGTAGACGAGCGGGGCCGCGCTGTCGCGGGTGTCGAAGGTGAAGCGGCGGACCTCCTTGCCCGAACCCGGCAGGCTCAGCAGCCGGTTGCCGGTCAGACGGGCGGTGACGGGGGCGGGGCGCCGCGTTCGGGCCCGGGACGCGTCCTCGGTGCCGGGCGCCCGGCCGCCGGAGGCCGGCGCGGCGGGGGCGGGAGCGGGAGCGGGGGCGACGGCGGGAGCGGCCTCCTCGGCGGTGAACCGCGCCTGTCCGGTGGCGGCGACACCACCGGGAGCCGTGACGCCGCCGGGGACCGTGACGCCGGCCGGGGGCGCGGGCCGCGCGTCGGTGGTCCGTGCAGCCTCCGTCAGGGCGGTGGTCACCAGGTCCAGCCAGGCCTGCGCCTGTGTCTCGTAGTCCGGCTCGCAGTCGGTGCGCGGGGCCAGCCGGACCGCGCCGAGCTCGTCCATCCGGTGGTCCAGGCGCCGGCCGTGCCCGCAGAAGTCGGCGTAGGAGGAGTCCCCGAAGGCGAGGACGGCGTACCGGTGGCCCTCCAGGCGGCCGGTGTCCAGCTCCGCGAGCCCTTCCCAGAATCCGGCGCCGTTGTCGGGGGCGTCGCCGTCGCCGAAGGTGCTGGTGATCAGCAGCAGGTCGGCGTCGGAGGGCAGTGCGGCGGGGTCCGCCTCGTCCATGGCGATCAGGGAGGCCGGGTGCCCGCCCCGGGCGAGCCGTTCGGCGGTGGCCGCGGCGAAGTCCTCGGCGTTGCCGGTCTGGGAGGCCCACAGGATCACCACCCGGCGCGCCGGGGTGCTCGGGGGTTCGGCGGCGGTGCGGGAGTACAGACCGGCGAGGGTGCCGTTGACCCACAGCGCGTGCTCGGGACTGAAGGGCGCGTCGGCCGGGAGCACCGGTACGCCCGGGGCGCCGGCCGGGACCGCGGCGAGGAACCCGACCAGGTACTGCCGTTCGCGCTCGGTGAGCACGGGCGGCGGGGCGGGCGGCAGGCCGAAGGCCGCGGCGGCGGACGGCTGGACCGCGGTCGGCGCGAGGACCGTCCCGGGCGCGTCCTGCGGCGCCGTCGCGACCGGCGCGTTCCCCGGCGCCGGCGCCGAGGCGGCGGGCGGCTGCACGGTGACCGGGGTCGACACCTTCGTCAGGGACACCGCGCACACCTTCAGTTCGGGCTGGAAGGACAGCGGGTCGACGGCGTCGCTGGTGACCGCGTTGACGCTGAGGTACTCGCCGAACAGGTCGTTCCAGTGGAACGGCGCGAAGCACGAGCCGGGCAGCACCCGGTCGGTGACGACGGCCGGCAGGACGGCCCGTCCGCGCCGCGAGGCGACCTCGACGGAGTCGCCGTCGGCGATCCCGAGCCCGGCCGCGTCCTCGGGGTGCACCTCGACGAACGGACCGGGGTCCAGCTTGTTGAGCCGGGCCACCTTGGCGGTCTTGGTCAGGGTGTGCCACTGGTGCTGGAGACGGCCGGTGTTCAGGAAGAACGGGTAGTCGTCGTCCGGCATCTCGGCGGGCGGGACGTGCGGACGCGGGTGGAAGACGGCACGTCCGGAGGCGGTGGGGAAGGTGAGCGTGCCGTCGTCGTCCAGGTACCGGATCGGATTGCGGTCGGGGCCGCCGGGGGTGCCCGCCGGCCACTGCACGGGGGTGGTCCGCAGCCGGTCGTAGGTCACCGCGCGCAGGTCGTAGCCGGTCTGCGGGTTGTGGGCGCGTTTGATCTCCTCGAAGATCTGCTCGGCGCTGTCGTAACTGAACCCGCTCTCGTAGCCCATGGCGCGAGCGACGGCCGCGATGATCCGCCAGTCGGCCATCGCCTCGCCCGGCGGGTCGACGGCGGGCCGGGCGAGGGTGAGGTTGCGCTCGCTGTTGACGAGGACGCCCTCGGTCTCGGTCCACAGCGCGGCCGGCAGGACGACGTCGGCGTAGGCGTTCGTCTCGGTGTCGGCGAAGACGTCCTGGGCGACGACGAACTCGGCGGCCTCCAGGCCCTCGATGACGGTCCTGCGGTTGGCGACGGAGGCGACCGGGTTGGTGCAGATGATCCAGCAGGCCTTGATGTCGCCGTCGGCCATCTTCCGGAACATCTCGACGGTGCCCTTGCCGACGCCGTCCGCCCTGATCGTGCCGGGGGCGAGCCCCCACAGCTCCTCGGCGAAGGCGCGGTCGCCGTCGACGAGGACGGAGCGCTGGCCGGGGAGCCCGGGGCCCATGTAGCCCATCTCCCGGCCGCCCATGGCGTTGGGCTGGCCGGTGAGGGAGAAGGGGCCGCTGCCCGGACGGCAGATCGCGCCGGTCGCCAGGTGCAGGTTGACCAGGGCGTTGGTGTTCCAGGTGCCGTGCGTGGACTGGTTGAGGCCCATGGTCCAGCAACTGGTCCACTCCCCCGCCTCGCCGATCAGCCGGGCGGCCTCGCGCAGGTCGCTCTCCGGTATGCCGGTGATCGCGGCGACGGTCGCGGGGTCGTAGTCGGCGAGGAACTCCGGCATGGCCTCCCAGCCCTCGGTGTACGTGGCGACGAAGTCGGCGTCGGTGTGGCCGCCGTCGTGCAGGAGGCGGAGCAGACCGTTCAGGAGCGCGAGGTCGGTGCCCGGCCTGACCTGGAGGAACAGGTCCGCCTTGGCGGCGGTGGCGGTGCGGCGCGGGTCGACGACGATCAGCTTGGCGCCCGCCTTCACCCGGTCCATCATCCGCAGGAAGAGGATCGGGTGGCAGTCGGCCATGTTGGAGCCGATGACGAGGAAGACGTCCGCCCGGTCGAGGTCCTCGTACGAGCCGGGCGGGCCGTCGGCGCCCAGGGAGAGCTTGTAGCCGGTACCGGCGCTCGCCATGCACAGCCGGGAGTTGGACTCGATCTGGTTGGTGCGCAGATAGCCCTTGGCCAGCTTGTTGGCGAGGTACTGGGCTTCGAGGCTCATCTGACCGGACACATAGAGGGCGACCGCGTCGGGGCCGTGTTCGTCCACGACCGCGCGCAGCCGCCGGGCGGTCTCGGCGATCGCCGCGTCCACGGGGGCGGGCTCCGGTTCCTCGCCCCGGTCCCGGCGGACGAGGGCGCCGGTCAGCCGGCCGGGGGCGGCGAGCAGATCGGCGGTCGTCGCGCCCTTGGTGCACAGCCGGCCGAAGTTCGCCGGGTGCTGCTTGTCGCCCGAGGCCTTCAGCACCGTACGGCGTCCGTCGGGACCGGCGCCGATGTCCAGGACCATGCCGCAGCCCACACCGCAGTACGAGCAGACCGTGCGCACCCTGGTCGTGGTCGCGCTGTCGGTCCGCGGGTCCAACGCGGCCACGGGCGCCCCTTTCCGTCTGACGATCGGCCTGGTGAGAGCCTCTGCAAGCCTCTGTGACGGTACGAACCGTGCATTACACAGGTGTCTCCCGGACCGGCCGCCGGGAGTTAAGCCCGGCGCACAGCGGGCCGGGGGCGGGTGTGAGCGGGGGTGTCGCGTCCGGTTCCGGGCGGGGCTTTGCCTGCCCTGGATGGCATGGCCGCGTCAAATCTGTCAGGCTTCCGGCAGCCGTCGCGCACCGCCCCCACGGCACACCCACGCCGCCGGGGACAGCAACCGAGCAGGCCGGAAACCCGGCCGCCGCAAAGGAGCCACGTGTGAGACCCACTCCCCGCAAGGCCTTCGCCGCGAGCGCCCTCTCGCTCGCCGCGCTGGCCGCCGTCGCGCTCCCCGCCACGCCCGCGACAGCCGCACCCGGCCGGACCGCCCCGGTCACGGCCGCCGAAGCCTGCACCCCGGCCCAGGTGGTCACCAACGGCGGCTTCGAGAGCGGCACCTCGCCCTGGACCCAGTCCTCGACGAGCGTGATCACCAGCCGCAGCGGGCAGAGCGCCCACGGCGGCACCACCTTCGCCTGGCTGGACGGGGTGGGCGGCACCCACACCGACACGCTCTCCCAGAGCCTGACGATCCCCTCCGGGTGCGCCACCGCCACCCTCACCTTCTGGCTGCACATCGACACGGCCGAGACGACCTCGTCCACCGCGTACGACAAGCTCACCGCCAAGATCGGCACCACGACGCTGGCCACGTACTCCAACCTCGACAAGAACACGGGCTACGTCCGCAAGTCGATCGACGTGTCCGCCTTCGCGGGCCAGACCGTCGGCCTCGCCTTCACCGGCACCGAGGACTCCAGTCTCCAGTCGAGCTTCGTCCTCGACGACATCGCGCTCGACACCTCCGGCGACACCGCGCCGCCCGCCGACTCCGTCCGCACCCCGGCCGCCCCCTCGTACACCGTCGGCCTCACCTCCAACACGGACGGCACGGTCTGGACGGGCCACGAGAGCGCGACCTTCACCAACGCCTCGGCGACCGCGCTCACCGAGGTGTACCTGCGGCTGTGGGACAACTACCACGGCACCTGCGCCGCGATGCCGATCACGGTCTCCGCCGTCACCGGCGGGACCGCGGGCGCCCTCTCGGTGGGCTGCACGGCCCTCCAGATCACCCTCGCCTCCCCCCTGACCCAGGGGCAGAGCGCCACGATCGGCTTCGACCTGGGCATCACCGTGCCCAGCGGCGCCGACCGGTTCGGCCACGACGGGGCGTTCAGCTTCATCGGCAACGCGCTGCCCGTGCTGGCGGTTCGGGACGGGGCGGGCTGGCACCTGGACCCGTACACGAACAACGGTGAGTCCTTCTACTCCCTGGCCGCCGACTTCAAGGTGACGCTCGACCACCCGACGACGCTGCTGGTGCCGGCCACCGGCACCTCGGTCGACACCGCGGGTTCCAGCGGTCGCACGGTCACCACGGCGACCGCCGCCAAGGTGCGCGACTTCGCGTGGGCGGCCGGGCCGTTCGCCAAGATCTCCGGCACCTCGACCGCCGGGACCCCGATCAACGTCTACTCCGTCTCCGGCATCAGCTCGGCCAACGCCCAGTCGATGCTCACCACCGCCAGGACCGCCGTGGACGCGCACGCGGCCCGCTTCGGCGCCTATCCGTACGGCGAACTGGACGCGGTCATCGACAACAGCTTCTGGTTCGGCGGCATGGAGTACCCGGGCTTCGTCCTCGACCTGGTCAGCACCACGGCGCTGACCCATGAGATCGGCCACCAGTGGTGGTACGGGATCGTCGGCGACGACGAGTACAACAGCCCCTGGCTGGACGAGTCGTTCACGGACTACGCGACCGACCTGGCGCAGGGCAAGACCGGTACCGGCTGCTGGAGCAGCGTCTCGTGGGCCTCGTCCGCGGAGAAGATCACCAACTCGATGGCCTACTGGGACGCCCACTCCTCCCGGTACTCGACCGTCGTCTACGGCTACGGCAAGTGCGCGCTGCACGACCTGCGGCGGCTGCTCGGCGACACGGTGATGGCCAAGCTGCTGAAGGACTACGCCACGTCGCACTGGTACGGCGTCTCCACCACGGCCGAGTTCAAGGCGGCCGCCCAGGCGGCCACGACCACGGACCTGACGTCGTTCTGGACCACCCACCGCATCGAGGGCTGATCCGGCGCGGTCAGCCGGCCTGCCGGGCGAACGCCCGGTGGGCCCGCTCGTCGAAGAGGACGAACCTGACCTCCTCGACGTCCGTGCGCGCCGCCCGGACCGTCTCCACGGCGATCCGGGCGGCGTCGTCCATCGGCCAGCCGTAGATGCCGGCCGAGACCGCCGGGAAGGCGACCGTGCGGGCGCCCTTGTCGTCCGCGACCCGCAGCGACTCCCGGTAGCACGAGGCAAGCAGCTCCGACCGGTCCTCCGTGGCGCTGTACACGGGGCCGACGGTGTGGATCACCCAGCGCGCGTCCAGCGCGCCCGCGGTCGTGGCGACGGCCCGGCCGGTGGGCAGGCCCTTGCCGTAGTGCGAGGCGCGAAGCCGGCGGCAGTCGGCGAGGATCTCCGGGCCGCCTCTGCGATGAATGGCACCGTCGACGCCACCGCCCCCGAGCAGCGAGGAGTTGGCGGCGTTGACGATGGCGTCCACGGACTGTTCGGTGATGTCGCCCAGGACGAGGGTGATCGTGGTCATGCCGGTGTGTATACCGACGGAACGGGTCCGCCGCTCACCTTTGCCGCCGCAGGCTGCGCCACACGGCCTTCGCCGCGTTGTGGCCGGACATGCCGTGCACGCCGGGGCCGGGCGGGGTGGCCGAGGAACACAGGAAGACCGCCGGGTGCGGTGTGGCGTACGGGAACGCCGTCAGCTTGGGCCGCAGCAGGGTCTGGAGCCCGGAGACCGCGCCCGTGGCGATGTCCCCGCCCACGTAGTTGGCGTTGTGGGCGGCGAGTTCGGCGGGGCCCGCGGTCACCCGGGCGAGGACCCGGTCGCGGAACCCCGGGGCGAAACGCTCCAGTTGGCGTTCCATGGCCTCGGTGAGGTCGCCGGTCCAGCCGTTGGGCACATGGCCGTACGCCCAGAAGACCTGCCGGCCGGCCGGGGCCCGGGTGGGGTCCACCACACCGGGCTGCACGGTGATCATGAAGGGCCGGTCGGGCGCCCGGTTCTCCCGGGAGACCGCTCTGAGGGCCGCGCCGATCTCCGCGCTGTCCGCGCCGATCTGCACGGTGCCGGCCGCCCGGGCCTCCTTCGCGGTCCAGGGCACCGGGCCGTCGAGCGCGTAGTCGATCTTGAAGACACCCGGGCCGTACCGGTAGCCCTCGTAGTAGTTGCCGAAGCCCGCGATGCGGCCGAGCGCGGTGGGCGAGGTGTCGAAGACGTAGGCGCGGGCCGGGGGCAGGTCGTCGAGGCGCTTGACCTCGTAGTCGGTGTGGACGGCGCCGCCGAGGTCCACCAGGTAGGCGGCGAGGGCGTCCGAGAGGGACTGGGAGCCGCCGCGCGCCACCGGCCAGCCGCGGGCGTGCGCGGCCAGGGCGAAGACCAGCCCGACGGCGCCGGTGGCCAGGCCGCTCAGCGGGGCCATGACATGCCCGACGAGGCCCGCGAACAGGGTCTTCGCGCGCTCGTCGCGGAAGCGGCGGGTGAGCCAGGTGGACGGCGGCAGTCCGGCGAGCCCGAACCGGGCCAGCGTGACCGGGTCGCGCGGCAGCGCGGTCAGCGGCAGCGACATGAAGTCGCGGACGAGGGTGTCCCAGCGGGGCAGGAAGGGCTCGACCAGACGGCGGTACGCGCCGGCGTCGCGCGGCCCGAAGGAGGCGGCCGTCTCGGCGACCGACCGCGACAGCACCGCGGCGCTGCCGTCGGGGAAGGGGTGCGCCATGGGCAGCTCGGCGTGCAGCCACTCCAGGCCGTAGCGCTCCAGGGGCATCGCGCGGAACGCGGGTGAGTTGATCCCGAGGGGGTGCGCGGCGGAGCACGGGTCGTGCCGGAAGCCGGGCAGGGTCAGTTCCTCGGTGCGGGCTCCCCCGCCCACGGTGCCCCGCGCCTCGAACAGCGCCACGGAGAAGCCGCGTCTGGCCAGCTCCACCGCCGCGGTCAGCCCGTTGGGCCCCGCTCCCACCACGACCGCATCGAGCATCGACGGCACTTCGACCCCTTCGTCAGCCGGTGACCTCCGTCGACCGGTGGCCCCCGCGAGCAGGATATGCCGGACCGGCGGCAACGCCGGCGGCGCGGGGGCCCGGAAACGTCTGCGGACGTCCCGGCCGGGGGCCGCGCGGAGGCGTCCGCGAACGGGTCCGCCCCGAGGCCGGCGGGGGTGCCGGGGTCACAACCGGAACCCCTACGGCTCGGCTCACCGCACCGGGGACGCCGTACCGGCGAGCAGTGCGGCCACCCTGCGGGCCGTGGCCGCGTCCCGGGCCGCCGTGAACGGCAGGGTGTTGCCTCCCGTGACGCGGAAAGGCTCGCCGGTGAGCGTGAGGTGGGCGCCGCCCGCCTCCTCGACGAGCAGCAGCCCGGCCGCGTGGTCCCAGGCCGCCTCCCAGGAGAACGCCGTGGCGTCCAGCTCGCCCCGCGCCAGGGCGAGGTACTCGAGCCCGGCCGAGCCGCACGGGCGCGGCGCGACGCCGTCCGTCCACAGCGCCAGCAGGGCGCGCTTCTGGTCGTCCGTCGTGTAGTCGGGGTGGGAGGTGGCGACCCTCAGGGGCCGGCCCGGCTCGGGCGGCCCGGCGAACAGCCGCTCGCCGTCCAGGAAGGCACCGCCGCCGCGGACGGCCGTGGCCAGCTGGTCGCGGGCCGGAGCGTACGTCCAGGAGGCGAGCAGGACGCCGTGGCGGACGAGGGCGATCAGGGTGCAGAAGCCCTCCTCCCCGCGCACGAACTGCCGGGTCCCGTCGACCGGGTCGACGATCCAGACGGGCGCGTCGCCCTGTATCGCCTCGTACGTGCGGGGGTCGGCGTGCACCGCCTCCTCGCCGACGACGACCGAGCCGGGCAGCAGCTCGGGCAGCACCTGCGTGAGATACAGCTCGGCGTTGCGGTCGGCGTCCGTCACCAGGTCGTGCGGTCCGCTCTTCTGGTCGACCTCGTGCGCGGCGAGCTGCCGGAAGCGGGGCATGATCTCGGCCGCGGCGGCCTTGCGGACCGCTTCCTCCACGTCGGCCGAGTGGCGCGCGAGAAACTCGTCGATGGTTTCCGTGTCTTCGATCATGCCTCCATGAGAGCACGCCCCACTGACAATCCCCACCCGCCCGGTGTATCCCGGGTGGAAACGGGATGAAGAACCGGAACGGGTCGTGTCCCCGCCGCCGGAACGGGTCGTGTCCCCGCCGCCGGAACGGGTCGTGTCCCCGCCGTCGGAACGGGTCGTGTAGCCGCCGGAGCGGCCCGTGTCCGCGCCCGGGTCAGCGGCCCACCGCGTACCCCTGCATCCCGCGCGGGTTGGCGGCCGCCGACAGGACGCCGGTGCGCGGGTCACGGGCGACGGCGCACAGCCGGCCCTCGGACCAGGGGTCGCCGACGGTGACGTCGTGTCCGCGCCGCCGCAGCCCCTCCACCACCTCCGCCGGCATCCGGGACTCCACGGTGACGCTGCCCGGCCGCATGCCGCGCGGGTAGAAGGAGCCCGGGAAGCCGTCGTTGTGCCAGTTCGGGGCGTCTATGGCGCCCTGGAGGTCGAGTCCGCCGCGCACCCCCGCGCGCAGGGCGACGGCCAGGAAGAAGTGCAGCTGCCACTGGTCCTGCTGGTCGCCGCCGGGCGTGCCGAACGCCAGCACCGGCACCCCGTCGCGCAGCGCGATCGAGGGGGTGAGGGTGGTGCGGGGACGGCGGCCGGGCGTGAGCGAGTTCGGCAGGCCCTCCTCCAGCCAGGTCATCTGGAGCCGGGTGCCGAGCGGGAAGCCCAGTTCCGGCACGACCGGGTTGGACTGGAGCCAGCCGCCGCTGGGGGTGGCCGCGACCATGTTGCCCCAGCGGTCGACGACGTCGAGGTGGCAGGTGTCGCCGCGGGTGGCTCCCCCCGGTCCGACCTCGGGTTCGCCGGGCACGGGCGACGCCGGACCCTTGGCGACCGTCGGCTCGCCGGCGCCCATGGGGTCGAAGGCGGGGTCGTCGGTGGCGACCACGTACGCGTGCGCGCTCAGCCGCGGGGTACGCCCGCCGGGACCGCCGGGCCGCAGTTCGTACGACGCCTTGTCGCCGATCAGCCGCCGCCGCTGCGCGTTGTAGCCGTCGTCGAGCAGTGCGGCGAGCGGCACGGGGGCCGCGTCGCCGTACCAGGCCTCGCGGTCGGCCATGGCGAGCTTGCAGCCCTCGACCAGGAGATGGACGTAGTCGGCGGAGCCGTGGGCGGGCAGTTCGGGCGGGAGCAGGGCGAGTTGCTGGAGGAGGACGGGGCCCTGGCTCCAGGGGCCCGCCTTGCACACGGTCCAGCCGTTCCAGTCGTAGGCCGCCGGGGCCTCGTAGGAGGCGGACCAGGAGGCGAGGTCGGCGGCCGTCAGGGTGCCGGTGTGACGCTCCCCGCTGGTGTCCAGGGTGGGCCGGGCGGCCTGCCGGACGAGCGCCTCGGCGACGAACCCGCTGCGCCACACCTCCCGCGCCGCCTCGATCCGCGCCTCCCGGTCGCCCGCGCCGGCGGTCTCGGCCAGCAGCCGCTTCCAGGTGGCGGCGAGGGCGGGGTTGCGCAGCAGGACACCGGGGCGCGGCGGCTCCCCGTCCGGCAGGTACACCTCCGCCGACGAGGTCCACTCCCGCTCGAACAGCTCCCGCACCGCCCGGACGGTCGCTCCGACGTTCTCCACGGGCGCGTGCCCGTGTTCGGCGTACCCGATGGCGTAACCGAGCACGTCCTCCAGGGACTTGGTGCCGTGGTCGCGCAGGAGGAGCATCCAGGCGTCGAAGGCGCCGGGCACGGCCGCGGCCAGCGGTCCGGTGCCGGGGACGAGGTCCAGGCCGAGTCCCCGGTAGTGGGCGACCGTGGCGCCCGCGGGGGCGACTCCCTGTCCGCACAGCACCGTCACCTCGCCGCCGGCCGGGGCGAGCAGGATGGGGACCTCGCCCGCGGGCCCGTTGAGATGCGGTTCCACGACGTGCAGGACGAAGGCGCCGGCCACGGCCGCGTCGTAGGCGTTGCCGCCGCTCTCCAGCACGGCCATCGCCGACTGCGAGGCCAGCCAGTGCGTGGAGGACACCATGCCGAAGGTCCCCTGGAGGGTCGGGCGGGTGGTGAACATGGGAGGTGCTCCTCACTGCGTCGCGACAGCCGGTCCGCCGATCGTACGGGGACGCCCGAAGTCCGGATTCTCCGGATACACGGCGATGGACCCGCATTGCCACGGAACCGGTACGGCCCTTCGTCACCGCCCGTGCACACAGCGAGTTTTCGCTTCCTCCCCACAGGGACTCGTGTGACACTGGCGTCCACTGTCCGCACCGCGGACTCCGTCCGCACCGTCCCCCACGAAAGTGCGCCGTGCGCTCACTCCCACTGCCGCTCGCCCTCACCGCGCGTCTGACCCCCGTGGTCGTGCTCGCCTGTGCGGGCTGGGCGATGTCCTCCGGTCCGCTCACCGAGACGCAGGACGGCACCGCGGCCAAGGACACCAGACAGACGCGGTCCGAGGAGAAGACGTCGGACCCCTCCACCACCGCCGTGTCCAAGACGTACTCCGCCGCGCCCGCCCCCTGCACGAGCATGACCGCGAAGACGGTCGCCGCCCTCGTCCCCGGCACCAAGACGGCGGGCAAGGAGATCCCCTCGACGGACACCTCCCTGCGCCGCACCTGCTCCTGGAACGCGCTCAAGGGGTACGACTACCGGTGGCTCGACGTCTCCTTCGAGCTCAAGGAGTCCGACGACGCCGCGCAGAGCTCCTACAAGGAGCGCATCGCCGAGAAGAGCGGCGGCGGAGCGGTTCCCGGACTGGGCGAGGCGGCCTACTCGGTGGTGAACCTCACCACGCAGGACAAGCAGCAGACCCGCGAGGGCGTCGTCATCGCCCGGGTGTCCAACGCGCTGGTCGTCGTCAACTACAACGGCAGCGACTTCGAGACGAAGAAGGCGCCGGGCACCGACGAGATCAACAAGGGGGCGATCAAGGCGGCGAAGGAAGTGGTCGCCGCCCTGGTCGCCGCCAAGAAGGGCTGACCCCCGGGACGCCGGACGTGGTGGCGGGAAGAGCCGGCCGGGCCTTCCCGCCACCACGTGGGTCAGACGGTGTCCCGCTCCTGTCTCGGCGGGAACAGCATCATCAGGGCCAGGTAGAGCACCATCGCGGTGCCGAGCCCGACCGCCCAGCCGTAGTCGGCGAGGGTCTCCAGTGCCGGGACGGGACGGCCGTCGATCAGCGGCCGGAAGCTGGCGCCGCCGACGGCGAGCACCCCGCCGGTCAGGAAGGCCACCACGGCCCGCCAGTTCCAGCCGCCGTCGTACCAGTAGCGGCCCCCCGTACGGTACAGATCGGTCAGGTCGAGCCTGCCGCGGCGCAGGATCCAGTAGTCGGCGATGAGGATGCCGGCGACCGTGCCGAGCAGACCGCCGACCAGGCCGAGCCAGGTGAAGATGTAGCCCTGGGGGTCGGAGTACAGCTTCCAGGGGAAGATCAGCACCCCGAGGACGCAGGTGGCGAGGGCGCCGGTGCGGAAACTGATCCGGCGGGGCGCGATGTTGGAGAAGTCGAAGGCCGGGGAGACCAGGTTGGCGGCCACGTTCACGGACAGGGTCGCCACCAGTACGGTCACCAGCGCGAACAGCAGCCCGAAGACGTTGTCGGTCTTGGCGGCGAGCTGTACCGGGTCCCAGATCGTCTCGCCGTACACGGCCTGCGAACCGGAGGTGACCATCACCGACAGCAGTGCGAACAGGGTCATCGTGGTGGGGAGGCCGAGCGCCTGGCCCCAGGTCTGCGCCTTCTGCGACCTGCCGTAGCGCGTGAAGTCGGGGATGTTCAGGGACAGCGTCGACCAGAAGCCGATCATGCCCATCAGGGACGGCCAGAACAGCTTCCAGAAGTCGCCGCCCCAGCCGAGCTTGGAGGGCTGGTCGAGCAACGGACCGAAGCCGCCCGCCTTGTTGCTCATCCAGACCAGCATCACCAGGGCGCCGACGAGCACGAAGGGCGCCGCCCAGTTCTCGAAGCGGCGGATCGTCTCCATGCCCCGGTAGATGATCGCGACCTGGAGCGCCCAGAAGATCGCGAACGACAGCCACATCGTCCAGGCGTACCCGCCGACCTTCCCGGCGTCGCTCCAGCCGTTGCCGATCAGCTTTCCGGCGAGGAAGTAGATCGCCTCGCCGCCGATCCAGGTCTGGATGCCGAACCAGCCGCAGGCCACCAACGCCCGCACCACGGCGGGAAGGTTGGCGCCGCGGACGCCGAAGGAGGCGCGGGCGAAGACCGGGAAGGGGATGCCGTACTTCGGGCCCGCGTGCCCGGTGAGCAGCATCGGCACCAGCACGATGATGTTGGCCAGGGCGATGGTGAGCACCGCCTGCTTCCAGTCCATGCCGACGGCGATCAGACCGGAGGCCAGCGTCCACGACGCCGTGTTGTGGGCCATGCCGACCCACAGCGCGGAGAAGTTGTACGTCGTCCAGGTGCGTTTCTCCACCGGAACCGGGAGCAGGTCCGCGTTGGCGTAGGGGCCGCTGGGCTGCGGCGAACCAGGGGCGATCTCCACCCGGCCGTCGGCGAGGGTGACTTGGGCGGTCGGCGGTATGGCCGTGGGAGCGGTGTCGGTCATGGGCAGGCCAATCAAACGAGGGGCGGATCCGGAAAGGCCGTGCGGGGTCTCCGGCCCCCTCCTCCCGGATGCCGGAGGAGGGGAGAACTGGAGTGGGGGGATGGGGAGTCGAGCGGTCGCTGGGGCTTCTGGCGCGCGCGGCGGTCCCGGTGCGCGGATCAGCCGTTGACGGCCGGGATCACCGTCGTGCCGTAGGCGTCGATGGTCGCCTCCCTCGCGTCGTGCATGTCGTAGACGGCGAACTGGTCGACGCCGAGCTCACGCAGCGCGGTCAGCTTCTCGATGTGCTTCTCGGCCGGCCCGATCAGACAGAACCGGTCGACGATCTCGTCGGGCACGAACGCGGTGTCGGGGTTGTCGGCCCGCCCGTGGTGCGAGTAGTCGTACCCCTCGCGGGACTTGATGTAGTCGGTGAGTTCGTCCGGTACGGCGGCGGAGTGCTCGCCGTACTTGGAGACGAGGTCGGCCACGTGGTTGCCGACCATCCCGCCGAACCAGCGGCACTGCTCCCGCGCGTGGGCGAGCGCCTCGGGCGAGTCGTCCTCGGTTACGTACGCCGGCGCGGCCACGCAGATCTTCACCTCGGCGGGGTCGCGGCCGGCGTCGGCCGCGGCTTGCTTGACGGCCTTCACCATGTACTCGGTGAGGTAGAGGTCGGCGAGCTGGAGGATGAAGCCGTCGGCCTCCTCGCCGGTCATCTTCAGCGCCTTGGGCCCGTAGGCGGCCATCCAGACGGGCAGTCGCGCGTCGTCCTTGATCCAGGGGAACCGGACGACGGTGCCGCCGAGGTCGGCCTCCTGGCCCGAGCCGAGCGCCCTGATGACCTTCATGGCCTCGCTGATCCGGGCGAGGGTGTTCGGGTGGCGGCCCGCGACGCGCATCGCGGAGTCGCCGCGGCCGATGCCGCACACCGTGCGGTTGCCGAACATGTCGTTGAGGGTGGCGAAGGTGGAGGCGGTGACCTCCCAGGTACGGGTGCCCGGGTTCGTCACCATCGGGCCCACCGTCAGTCTGCTGGTGTGGGCCAGGATCTGGCTGTAGATCACGAACGGTTCCTGCCAGAGCACGGCGGAGTCGAAGGTCCAGCCGTAGGTGAAACCGTTGTCCTCGGCGCGCTTCATCAGCTCGACGACCTTCGAGGCCGGCGGGTCGGTCTGGAGGACGAGTCCGAAGTCCATGTGCGCTGCTCCTAGTTGAGGTACTGACAGGTGGAGCGCGGGGTGTAGACGCCGTGACCGGCGTGTCCGGTGTACTCCCGCTCGGTGATGACGAGTTCGCCCCGCGACAGGACCGTCTCGACACGGCCGGTGAGCCGCTTGCCCTCGTACGCCGAGTAGTCGACGTTCATGTGGTGGGTCTCGGCCGACACGATCTGCTCGGCGTGCGGGTCGTAGATGACGACGTCGGCGTCGGCGCCCGGGGCGATGGTGCCCTTCTTGGGGTACATGCCGAACATGCGGGCCGGGGTGGCGCAGGCGATCTCGATCCAGCGGCGGCGGCTGATGTGCCCGTCGACGACGGCCTGGTGCAGCAGGTCCATCCGGTTCTCGACCCCCGGCAGACCGTTGGGGATCTTCGAGAAGTCGCCCCGGCCGAGCTCCTTCTGGCCCACGAAGCAGAAGGGGCAGTGGTCGGTGGAGACCACCTGGAGGTCGTTGGTGCGCAGGCCCTGCCAGAGCTTGGCCTGGTGCGCCTCGGGCCGCAACGGGGTGCTGCACACGTACTTCGAGCCCTCGAAGTCCGGTTCGGCGAGGTTGTCCGTCGACAGGAACAGGTACTGCGGACATGTCTCGCCGAAGACGTTCAGCCCCTCGTCGCGGGCCCGGGCCAGTTCCGCGACCGCTTCCATCGCCGACACGTGCACCACGTACAGCGGCGCGCCGGCGACCTGCGCGAGCCTGATGGCGCGGTGCGTGGCCTCGGCCTCCAGCAGGGCCTTGCGGACCTCGCCGTGGTACCTGGGGTCGGTCTCGCCGCGGGCCAGCGCCTGTTCGACCAGGACGTCGATGGCGATGCCGTTCTCGGCGTGCATCATGATCAGCCCGCCGTTGTCGGCGGAGCGCTGCATGGCGCGCAGGATCTGGCCGTCGTCGCTGTAGAAGACGCCGGGGTACGCCATGAACTGCTTGAAGGAGGTGACCCCTTCCTCCACCAGCAGGTCCATCTCCTTGAGCGTGTCCTGGTTGACGTCGGAGACGATCATGTGGAAGCCGTAGTCGATCGCGCAGTTGCCCTCGGCCTTGGCGTGCCAGGCGTCGAGGCCTTCGCGCAGGGAGTGCCCGACGCTCTGCACGGCGAAGTCGACGATCGTCGTCGTGCCGCCCCAGGCGGCCGCCCGGGTGCCGGTCTCGAAGGTGTCGGAGGCGAAGGTGCCGCCGAAGGGCAGCTCCATGTGGGTGTGGACGTCGACCCCGCCCGGGATGACGTACTTCCCGGTCGCGTCGATGACCCTCTCGGCGGTCCAGGCCCCGGCGGCCGGGGTGCCGGAGGCGGCGAGGGCGGCGATGCGGCCGTCCTCGATCAGGACGTCGGCGTGGATCTCGTCGGACGCGGTGACGACGAGACCACCCTGGATGACGGTTCGGCTGCTCATGCTGTAACGCTCCGCTGGGTCGTGGTCGATGGGTGCGGGTCGTCTGTGGCCGGTCGCGCCGCGCGGCGAAGCCGCGGCGGGGCGCCGCCCCGTGCCCCGGGCGGACTCGCGTCCGGCGCGGGGCACGGGACCTCTCGCCCTACGGCGCGGTCAGCGGGGGGTAGGCGTCGGGACGGCGGTCCCGGTAGAACTGCCAGCGGTCGCGCACCTCGCGCAACTTGGCCATGTCGAGGTCGCGGACGACGAGTTCGGTCTCCTTGTCGCTCGCCACCTCGCCGACGAACTGGGCCTCCGGGTCCACGAAGTACGAGGTCCCGTAGAAGTCGTTGTCGCCGAGCTCCTCGACGCCGACGCGGTTGATCGCGCCGACGAAGTACTCGTTGGCCACGGCCGCCGCCGGCTGCTCCAGCTGCCACAGGTACGCGGACAGGCCGCGCGAGGTCGCCGAGGGGTTGAAGACGATCTCCGCGCCCTCCAGCCCCAGCGCCCGCCAGCCCTCGGGGAAGTGCCGGTCGTAGCAGATGTACACGCCGACCTTGCCGACGGCCGTGTCGAAGACCGGCCAGCCCACGTTCCCGGGCCGGAAGTAGAACTTCTCCCAGAAGCCCTTCACCTGCGGGATGTGGTGCTTGCGGTACTTGCCGAGGTACGAGCCGTCCGCGTCGATCACCGCGGCGGTGTTGTAGAGGACGCCCGGCTGCTCCTCCTCGTACACCGGCAGCACCAGCACGATGCCGTGCTCGCGGGCCAGCTCCTGGAAACGCCGGACGACGGGGCCGTCCGGGACCTGCTCGGCGTACTCGTAGAACCGCGGGTCCTGGACCTGGCAGAAGTACGGTCCGTAGAAGAGCTCCTGGAAGCACAGGACCTGAGCACCCTGCGCGGCCGCGTCGCGGACCGCCTGCTCGTGCACCTGGATCATCGATTCCTTGTCGCCGGTCCAGGCCGTCTGGAAGACGGCGGCACGGATCACTCTGCTCATCGGGACCTCCGGTCGCTCGGTGTACGAGGAGCCTAGGAAGCCGGGAAGCGCGCTCTGAGTGGCACGCTGTCACGCCTGCGGGCATCCGGCGTGCCACCGTGTCACGTCTTCCCGGGCCCATGTTTCACCACCGTTTTCCCTGGTCGTCCCGTGTTTCGAGGCTGTTGCCGAACGTCCGCGGTCAGCTCTGCTGCGCGTCGTGCGCGAGGAGCGCGATGTGCACCGAGGCGGCCTGTTCGAAGTCGTCGAGGTCCACGCCGAGCCGCCCCTCTATCGCTTCCAGCCTCCGGTACAGGGCGGGCCGGGAGACGTGGTGGAGCTGGGCGGTGCGGGACTTGTTGCGGCCGGTCGCCAGATACGTCCGCAGCACGGCGAGCAGGTCGTCCCCGGCCGCGCACAGCAGCCCGTCCAGCTCGCGCTCGGCGAAGGACTGCACATGCGGGTCGTCCCGCAGCAGCCGGACCAGTCCGCGCAGATGGACGTCCTTGAGGCGGACGACGGCCGGGAGGTCGAGCGCGGCCGAGGAGTCCGCCACGGCGTCCGCGACGTGCCGGGCCTCGCGCAGCCCGGCGGACACGTCGTCCCAGACGGTGCGCGGGGCGGCGGCCGCGACGACCGTGCGGTTCTCCCCCGACTCGGCCCGCAGCCGGGCGGCGAAGTGCGCGGCGAGGGCGTCGGCGTCCTGGTCGCGGGCCAGGCTGAGCAGGACGGCGGTGACCCCGCCGGCGAGCTCGGCGACGAGCCCGGGCATCCCCAGCAGCCGCAGCATCCGCTCCAGCTGGGCGGGATCGCCGTCGCGGACGACCAGCGGGACGAACGTGCGCCGGTTGACGGGCAGGCCGGCCGCCCGGGCCCGGGGCAGCAGCTGCCGGGCCGGGACGACTCCGGAGACCAGGTCGGTGAGCAGGCTCTGCGCGGACTGCTCCTCCCAGCTGTGGGCGGAGGCCCCGCCGAGCATGCGGTGCAGGACGAGCGCCTCGGCGGCCCGGTCGGCGAGCAGCCGTCCGCCCGCGGTGTCGCCCCGGTGGCCGCAGAGCATGATCTGCCCCCACCGCTCGCCCCGGCCGCCCAGCTCCGCGCGGATCCAGCCGTCGCCCTCGCTCCCGCCGGCCTGGCGGGAGATGCGCTCCCAGTCCCGCAGCACGTCGTCGACCGCCGACCGTTCCCCGGCCGTGGCCAGCACCCGGTGGGCGAGGTTGGTGACGACGACGGGACAGGCGGCGTGCTGGGCGATCACGTCGAGCAGCGGCTGGAGCGGTGCGCCCGCGGTGATCAGCCCGGTCAGGGCGGTCCGTACGGCCTCCGAGAGGCTGACCGCGGCGAACTTGCGCCGGACCAGCCGCGACTGCACCTCCTCCGTCAACTCGGCGAAGGGGAAGGGGCGGTGGAGCACCACCATCGGCAGCCCGCACCGCTCGGCGGCGCGCCGCATCACGTCCGGCGGCGCGGGGAACGCCCGTCCCAGGCCCAGCACCACTGCGGAGGCCTCCGCCCGGTGCAGGGAGTGGATGTACTCGGTCTGCGCGTTCTCGTCCCCGGCGAGGAGCACGCCGGTGGTGAGGACCATCTCGCCGCCGCTGAGCATCACGCCGACGTCGGCGGCCTCGGCGACGTGCACCCAGCGGACCGGCCGGTCGAGCTGGCCCGCGCCGGCCACCACCTCGGGCTCACCGGCCAGCACCCTTTCCAGGGCCAGGACCTGACGGACCGACAGGGCGGGTTCCAGGGGCTCTACGGGCCCCCAGGGCTCCAGGGTGATGGTCATGGCGTCGTGTTCCCTTGCTCAGCCCTGCGTTACTGCGTGCTCCTCAGCGCGCCTTCGAGGATCGCGGCGCCCTCTTCGGCCTCCGCCACCGTCAGGGACAGCGGCGGGGCGATCCGCAGGGCGCTGGTGTCGTGGCCGCCGCCCTTGCCGATCAGCAGCCCGCCGGCGCGGGCCGCCTCCAGCACGGCGGCCGCCCGGTCCGGGTCCGCCCGGTCGGTGCCGGGCCTGGTCAGCTCGACGCCGATCATCAGCCCCCGCCCGCGCACCTCCCGTACGCCCGGGTCCTGGGCGGCGACCGCCCGCAGCCGTTCGATGAGGAGGCCGCCGACCCGCCGGGCGTTGCCCTGGAGGTCGTGCTCCAGCAGGTAGGAGAGGTTGGCGAGGCCGGCCGCCATGGTGACCTGGGTGCCGCCGAAGGTGGAGATGCTGTTGGCGTCCAGGCAGTTCATGATCTCCGCGCGGGCGATGACACCGCCGATGGAGGTGCCGTTGCCGATGCCCTTGGCGAAGGTGACGATGTCCGGCGGGCCGCTGCGGCCGTGCGCCTGCCAGCCCCAGAAGTGCTCGCCGGTGCGGCCCCAGCCGGTCTGCACCTCGTCGGCGATCCACAGGATGCCGTGTTCGGCCAGTACCTCGCGGAAGGCCGCGTAGAGCCCGTCCGGCGGCGAGGTGAACCCGCCGACGCCCTGGATGGGCTCGGCGATCAGGGCCGCGGGCGCGCGGGTGTGCCCGAGCAGGTCCTTCAGGTCGGCGACGCAGGCCTCGACGAACTCGGCGTCACCGAGCTCGGCGAAGGGGCCCCGGCCGCGCACGCCGCCGTGCACGTACAGCGTCTGGAGCGGGGACAGCGAGGTCGGCGACCAGCCGCGGTTGCCGGTGATGCCGACCGCGCTGAAGGAACGGCCGTGGTAGCTGTTGCGCATCGCGAGGACGGTGTTGCTGCGCCGGTGGGTCGTGGCGAGCAGCAGGGCCGTGTCGTTGGCCTCGGTGCCGGAGGTGGTGAAGAAGACCCGGGCGTCGGGGATGCCGCTGACCTGGGCGATGCGCTCGGCCAGCTCGACCATGGGCCGGTTGAGGTAGAGCGTGGACGAATGGATGATCCGCCCGGCCTGCTCGCCGACCGCCTTGGTGACCTCGGGCAGCGCGTGCGCGGTCATGGTGGTGAGGATGCCGCCGAAGAAGTCGAGGTACTTGTTGCCGTCGGCGTCCCAGACGTGGCGGCCCTCGCCGTGGGTGATCTCCAGCGGGTCGTCGTAGTACAGGGCGAGCCAGTCCGGCAGGACGTTGCGGTGGCGGGCGTGGAGTTCGCTCACGGCTGCACCAGCCCTTCGTAGGCGTCGGGACGGCGGTCGCGGTAGAAGGCCCACTGCTGCCGGACCTCCTCGACGAGATCGAAGTCAAGGTCGCGCACGACGAGTTCCTCGTCCTTGTCGCTCGCGACGTCGCCGACGAACGTGCCCCGCGGGTCGACGAAGTACGACGTGCCGTAGAAGTCGTTGTCCCCGTACTCCTCGACGCCGACGCGGTTGATCGCGGCGACGAAGTACTCGTTGGCGACGGCGGCCGCGGGCTGCTCCAGCCGCCACAGGTGGGCGGAGAGGCCGCGGTGGGTCGCGGACGGGTTGTAGACGAGCTGGGCGCCGTTGAGACCGAGCTGCCGCCAGCCCTCGGGGAAGTGCCGGTCGTAGCAGATGTACACGCCGACCTTGCCGACGGCCGTGTCGAAGACGGGCCAGCCGAGGTTGCCCGGCTTGAAGTAGTACTTCTCCCAGAAGCCCTTCACCTGCGGGATGTGGTGCTTGCGGTACTTCCCGAGGTACGAGCCGTCCGCGTCGATCACCGCGGCGGTGTTGAAGTAGAAGCCGGACTGCTCGATCTCGAAGACGGGCACGACGACGACCATGCCCGTCTCGCGGGCGAGGTCCTGCATACGGCGTACCGTCGGCCCGTCGGGTACCGGCTCGGCCCAGCGGTAGTGCTCCGGCTCCTGGACCTGGCAGAAGTAGGGAGCGTTGAAGACCTCCTGGAACCCGATGATCTTCGCGCCCCGGCGGGCCGCCTCGCGGGCGTGCTCCTCGTGTTTCGCCACCATGGACTCGGTGTCGCCGGTCCAGGTGGCCTGGACGAGTGCGGCACGTACGACGTTGGCCATGAGCTGCTCCTTCGACGGGACGTCAGAGCCTCTACGCCCGTAGACGAAGGTCGTAGAGGGACGAACGTAAGCCTCCGGGACGGGCTTGCCAAGACCATCGTCGTCAACCCGCCGAGTCGATCGCGTTTCACACTCCGGTGGGGCAGTCGCGGGGCGGACGGCGTAAGGGGGCAGGCCCCGGTCAGGCGGTGAAGCCGGCCACCCGCAGGGCGTGCACCAGGTCCCAGTGGCGTTCCTCCGACACACTCCGGGCGGCCTCCAGCAGCAGGGGGACGAGGGTCCGCGGGGCCGGGGCGGCGCTGCGGGCGGCCTCCTCGGGGGTGCGGACCCGGACGTAGGCGTCGAGCAGCGCGCGGACCTCCCGCAGTCGCCCGCCCTCGCTCAGCGCGAGGACGGCCCGGCCGATCTCGGCGGCCGGGCGGGCGACGCCCTGGCGCAGGATCTGTTCGCCGTCGGCCGTGCGGCCCACCGCGACGAGCGCGTCGGCCGCGGCGACCAGCCGGTCGGCGGGCAGGGAGGCGGCCTCCCAGAGCAGGGTGGTCCAGTCGGCGGTGAGCCCGGCGCGCTGGAGTTCGGCCGCGAGCAGCGGGATGCGGGCGGCCGGCCAGGACGCGAGCTCGACGAGCAGGGCGTGGGCCTCGCCGCTGCGGCCGTCGCCGCGCAGCCGCACCAGCCGTTGCACCGCCTCGACGGTCTCGCGGCGGGCCACGTCGTCCAGCGCCTCGCGCTGCGGCTCGGAGCGCAGCGCGGCCTTCTCGACGGCGGCTCCGGCGAAGCGGGCGCCGCGCGGGGTGCGGCGCGCCGCGGGCGCGGGGGCCGCCGGCCGGTCGGCGGGCGGTTCGTCGGCGGGGACGGCGTCGTCGTCGGCGAGACCCGCGAAGCGGGCACTGCCCCGGCGCCGCTTGCGCTGCTTGGGAACGGCGGCGGGGGCGGGGGCGTCCTCGGCGGACGCAGCCGCGGACGCCGGCCCGGGCGCGGGGGCTCCGCCCACCGACGCGTCACCGCCGTACGCCCCGCCCGAACGCCCGGAAGCGGGCCCGTCGACGCCGCGAGCGCCGGCGGCGCCGAACGACGACTCGGGGGCGCCGTCAGCGGCCGGGCTGCCGTACGACGGCTCGGCGGTGCCGCGAGCGGACACGGTGCCGTACGACGGCTCGACGATGCCGTGGGCGGCAGGCGCGCCGTACGACGACTCCGCGGTGCCATGGACGGCAGGGGTGCCGTGCGAAGGCTCTGGGGCGCCGTGGGCGGCCGGGCTGCCGTACGACGGCTCCGCGGTGCCGTGGGCGGCCGGGCTGCCGTACGAGGGCTCTGGGGTGTCGTGGTCAGTCGGCGTGCTGTACGACGACTCCGCGGTGCCGTGGGCGGCCGGGGTGCCGTACGACGGCTCGACGATGCCATGGGCGGCAGGGGTGCCGTACGACGGCTCCGCGGTGCTGTGAGCGGCCGGGGTGTCGTGTGCGGATTCGTGTGGGTCGGCGGACGGGGGACCCGGCGTCGGCTCGTGGGTGCCGTGTGCGGAGCGGATGCCGTCGGCGGGAGCGGGGCGGGGGGCGGGGTCCATGGCGCGGGGCGCGGTGTGCGGGGAGGCTCCGCGGTGCGGCCCGGCCGCCGGGAGACGATCGAACTCGGCGATCCGGTACCGGAGTTCGGCACACCGGGCGGTGGCCCGCTCGTGGTCGTCCCGGGCCCAGGCCAGCTCGAGCCGGACGGCGTCGGCCTCTTCCTCGGTGACCGCGCCGGAGAGCCTGCGGCCCAGCCCCGCCAGCCGGTCGGCTGCGTAGCGCTGTTCGCGGAGCATCACGTCGAGCCGGTCACCGAGGGCGTCACGGCCGCCGGGCCGGGCGTCGTGCGCGGCGAGCGCGGCGGCGTGCAGGGGCCTGACGTGCTCCTCCTGTTGCGCGGCGACGGCGGCCCCGTACTCGGCGGCGAGGTCCTGGAGCACCGCCTCCACCACGTCCCAGGGCGGCACCTCGTGTCCTTCGAGGCAGGCCCGCATCCCGTCGGGGTCGCGTTGCCAGAACACCGCGCACCAGCCGGCGCCCTGGTCGAGGCGCGACAGGAGGCCGTTCAAGTAGCTCACGAACTCCCGCACCCTGCCCGGGAGTTGATCCACAGCCATCGCTCGACTCCCGCCCCGACCGGAACACTCCGGTTCGTAGAGAACACCAGCCGTGTTACAGCGCGGCTACGGCAGCTTTTCGAAACCGACGCGACGGCGGGTCTCGCGCGGTCCGGACCGCGCCCGCCGGCGGCCCCAGGGTGTCACGCGGGGGCGGGCACGCACAGCCCCGCGAGCTCGTCCATCGACAGACCGAGCACCCGGGCCAGCGCGGCGACGGTGAAGAAGGCCGGGGTGGGCGCGCGGCCGGTCTCGATCTTGCGGAGCGTCTCGGCGGAGATGCCGGCGCTCGCCGCGATCGCGGTCATGCTGTGGTCGCCGCGGGCCTCGCGCAGCAGACGGCCGAGCCGTTCGCCGCGTTCGCGCTCTTCGGGAGTCAGGGGGGTGCGCACCATGAGCCCATTCTAATACCGGTATAGTAATTGGCATGGTGGAGCTCAAGACGGACACATCGATCGAGGCCATGTACGCAGCGGGACAGGTCGTGGCCCGGGCCCTCACAGCCGTGCGCGAGGCCGCGGACGTGGGTGTCTCCCTGCTGGAACTGGACGAGCTGGCACACGGGGTGCTGCGCGAGGCGGGGGCGACCTCCCCCTTCCTCGGTTACCGCCCGTCCTTCGCCGCGACCCCCTTCCCCGCGGTGCTCTGCGCGTCGGTGAACGACGCCATCGTGCACGGCATCCCCACCGGCTACCGGCTGCGCGACGGCGACCTCGTCTCCATGGACTTCGGCGCCGCGCTGAACGGCTGGGTCGGCGACTCCGCGATCAGCTTCACCGTGGGGACCGCGCGCCCGGCGGACCTGCGACTGATCGAGACCGCCGAGCGGGCCCTGGCGGCGGGCATCGAGGCGGCCGTCGTCGGCAACCGCATCGGCGACATCGCCCACGCGATCGGCACGGTGTGCCGGTCGGCGGGGTACGGCATCCCCGACGGCTTCGGGGGCCACGGGATCGGCCGGCACATGCACGAGGACCCCGGGGTCCCCAACGAGGGCCGCCCCGGGCGGGGCTACCCGTTGCGCCACGGCATGGTCATCGCGATCGAGCCGATGCTGATCGCCGGCGGCGGCGACGGCTACCACGAGGCGCCCGACGGCTGGACCCTGCGCACGAACGACGGCTCGCGGGCCGCCCACGCGGAACACACGGTGGCCATCACCGAGGCCGGTCCGCGCATCCTCACGGAACGCCGCTGACGCGGGCGGGGCGGGCGCGGCACGGGGGTCCGCGCGGGAGGGTTTCCTGCGCGTGCCCGTGGTCGGCGATCGTGCGAAGGTGGTGTGACCGCCCCCAGCCGAGGGCACCCGGCACCGGCATCGCAAGTCGATCGAACGGAACGCCATGACCAGCGGTTTCAATGGCCCGGAGGGCTACGGCGACCCCTTCGGCGAGTTCCTGGCCCGCTTCTTCGGCGGGCCCCGCCCCGGCCCCCGTCAGATCAACATCGGCCAGTTGCTCAGCCGCCCCGCGCGGGACCTCGTCCGCGGCGCGGCCCAGTACGCGGCCGAGCACGGCAGCCGCGACCTGGACACCGAGCACCTGCTGCGCGCGGCCCTGTCCGCGGAACCGACACGCGAGCTGCTCAGCCGGGCCGGTGCCGACCCCGACTCCCTCGCGACGGAGATCGACGAGCGCTCGGGGCCCGTCCAGCACCCGCCGGGCGAGGTGCCGCCTCCCACGTCGCTCTCGCTGACCCCGGCCGCCAAACGCGCCCTGCTGGACGCCCACGACCTGGCGCGCTCCCGCGGCGCGGGCTACATCGGCCCCGAGCACGTGCTCAGCGCGCTCGCCGCGAACCCGGACTCCGCGGCCGGGCACATCCTCAACGCGGCCCGTTTCGCGGCCTCGGGCCTGCCGCCCGAACCACCGGACACCGGGCCGGCGGTCCGCGCGGGCGAGCGGCAGCGGCCCACCGGTACGCCCACCCTGGACAAGTACGGCAGCGACCTCACGGAGTCGGCCCGCCAGGGCCGGATCGACCCGGTGATCGGCCGGGACGACGAGATCGAGCAGACCATCGAGGTGCTGTCCCGGCGCGGCAAGAACAACCCGGTGCTGATCGGTGACGCCGGCGTCGGCAAGACGGCGGTCGTGGAGGGGCTCGCGCAGCGGATCGCGGACGGGGACGTGCCGGACGTCCTCGTCGCCCGTCGCGTGGTCTCCCTGGACCTGACGGGCGTGGTCGCGGGCACCCGCTACCGCGGCGACTTCGAGGAGCGGCTGACGGCCATCATCGACGAGATCCGCGCGCACTCCGACCAGTTGATCGTCTTCATCGACGAGCTGCACACCGTCGTCGGCGCGGGCGGCGGGGGCGAGGGCGGTTCGATGGACGCCGGCAACATCCTCAAGCCGGCCCTGGCCCGCGGCGAACTGCACGTGGTGGGCGCGACGACGCTGGAGGAGTACCGGCGGATCGAGAAGGACGCGGCGCTGGCCCGCCGGTTCCAGCCGATCCTCGTCCCGGAGCCGTCCGTCGCGGACGCGCTGGAGATCCTGCGCGGGCTGCGCGACCGCTACGAGGCCCACCACCAGGTCCGTTACACCGACGAGGCGCTGGTCGCGGCCGTGGAGCTGTCCGACCGCTATCTGACCGACCGCCGGCTGCCCGACAAGGCGATCGACCTGATCGACCAGGCGGGCGCGCGCGTGCGGCTCGGCGCCCGCACGAAGGGCACGGACGTGCGGGCCATGGAGCGCGAGGCCGAGGAGCTGGCACGCGACAAGGACCAGGCGGTGGCGGACGAGAGTTACGAGCAGGCCACCCGGCTGCGGGACCGCATCGCCGAGCTGAGGCAGCGCATCGCGGACGCCAGCGGTGAGAACACCTCCGACGAGGGCCGGCACCTGGAGGTCACCGCGGAGGCGGTCGCGGAGGTCGTGTCCCGGCAGACCGGCATCCCGGTCGCGAGCCTCACCCAGGAGGAGAAGGACCGTCTGCTCGCCCTGGAGGAGCACCTGCACGAGCGGGTGGTCGGCCAGGAGGAGGCCGTACGGGTCGTCGCCGACGCGGTGCTGCGCTCCCGGGCAGGGCTCGCCAGCGCGGACCGGCCGATCGGCAGTTTCCTGTTCCTCGGCCCGACCGGCGTCGGGAAGACCGAACTGGCCCGTGCGCTGGCCGAGTCGCTGTTCGGCAGCGAGGAGCGCATGGTGCGGCTCGACATGAGCGAGTACCAGGAGCGGCACACCGTCAGCCGGCTGGTCGGCGCCCCGCCCGGCTACGTCGGCCACGAGGAGGCCGGGCAGCTGACGGAGACCGTCCGGCGGCACCCGTACTCGCTGCTCCTGCTCGACGAGGTGGAGAAGGCGCACCCGGACGTCTTCAACATCCTGCTCCAGGTCCTCGACGACGGGCGGCTCACCGACTCCCAGGGGCGCACCGTCGACTTCACCAACACGGTCATCGTGATGACCAGCAACCTCGGTTCGGAGGCGATCACCCGGCGCGGCGCCGGCATCGGCTTCGGCTCGGCGGGCGCGGACGCCGACGAGGAGGCGCGGCGCGAGCAGATCCTGCGGCCGCTGCGCGAGCACTTCCGGCCGGAGTTCCTCAACCGGATCGACGAGATCGTGGTGTTCCGGCAGCTCACGGGGCAGCAACTGCGGGAGATCACGGCGCTGTTGCTGGAGCGGACGCGCCGGCTGGTGCACGCGCAGGGCATCGCGGTGGAGTTCACCGACGCGGCCACGGGCTGGCTCGCCGAGCGCGGCTACCAGCCCGAGTACGGCGCCCGTCCGCTGCGGCGCACGATCCAGCGCGAGGTGGACAACCGGCTGTCCCGGCTGCTCCTGGACGGGCAGGTGAAGGAGGGCGACCTGGTCACGGTGGAGGTCGAGGAGGGGCGGCTCGCGTTCCGTACGCGTACCGGCGAACCACCCGCTCCCATCCTCTGAACGCGTTCCCGCGCCGCCGGGGCGTCAGGGCGCCGGACGCACCACCTGCGCCGAGCCGCCGCCGCGCCGTACGGTCTCGGCGGCGGCCAGCCACTTGCCGTCCGGCAGCCGCTGCACGCCCGTCGCCGCGCCGATCTCCGGGTTGAGCTTGAAGGAGTGCCCGATGGCCTCCAGCCGCGCCCGCAGGCCGGTCGGGCTCGTGTCGTCGAACAGCGCGGGTTCCAGCTCGCTCTGCGCCGCGTTGCGCTGGCTGGCGCGGGGTGCGGCGATCGCGTCGACGAGCGGCAGCCCGCGGTCGAGGAACCCGGTCAGGGTCTGGAGCACGGTGGTGATGATGGTCGCGCCGCCGGGTGAACCCAGCGCCACCACCGGCTTGCCGTGGCCGTCGAGCACGATCGTCGGCGAGATGGACGACCGCGGCCGCTTGCCCGGTCCCGGCAGGTTCGGGTCGTGGACGGCCGGGTTGGCGGGGGCGAACGAGAAGTCCGTCAGCTCGTTGTTGAGCAGGAAGCCGCGGCCGGGCACGGTGATGCCGCTGCCGCCGGTCTGCTCGATGGTGAGCGTGTAGGCGACGACGTTGCCCCACTTGTCGGCGACGGTGAGGTGCGTGGTGTTCTCGCCCTCGTACGTCGTCGGCGCCGCGGTGCCGCCCGTGCCGCAGGCGGCCGGGTGGCGGGGGTCCCCGGGGGCCACCGGACTGGTGAGCACCGCGTCGTCCTTGATGAGGCAGGCGCGCGAGTCGGCGTACTTCTGCGACAGCAGCTGCCGGGTGGGGACGTCCTCGAAGGCGGGGTCGCCCACCCAGCGTCCGCGGTCGGCGAAGGCGATCCGGCTCGCTTCGAGGTAGTGGTGCAGGTACTGGACCTCGCTCGCCTTGGACAGGTCGGTCCGCTCCAGGATGTTGAGCGCCTCGCCGACCGTGGTGCCGCCGGAGGACGAGGGGGCGATGGAGTAGACGCCGAGGCCGCGATAGGAGGTGCGGGTGGGTGCCTGGAGCTTGGCGCGGTAGGCCGCGAGGTCCTTGGCGGACAACGCGCCCGGCCGGGCGTTCCAACCGGAGGCCGGGTCCACGGGCGGCTTGTTGACGGTGGCGACGATGTCCTTGCCGAGGTCGCCCCGGTAGATCGCGCCGACGCCCTTGCGCGCCAGTTCCCGGTAGGTGCGGGCGAGGTCGGGGTTCTTGAACGTCGAACCCACGACGGGGAGTCGTCCGCCGGGGAGGAACAGCTTCGCCGTGTCGGGGAAGGCCCGGAAGCGGGTCTCGTTGGCGGCGGTCTGGGTGCGGAAGGTGTCGTCGACGGTGAAGCCGTCGCGCGCGATGCGCTGGGCGGGCGCCAGGACCGTGCCGAGCTTCTCGCTCCCCCACTCGTGCAGCGCGGTGGCCCAGGTGGCGGGCGTCCCCGGGGTGCCGACGGCCAGGCCGCTGCTCACGGCGTCGTTGAAGGCGAGCGGCTTGCCGTTCTCCAGGAAGAGGCCGGAGTCCGCGGTGAGCGGGGCCGTCTCGCGGCCGTCGATGGTGTGCACCGTACGGGACTTGGCGTCGTAGTAGACGAAGTAGCCGCCTCCGCCGATGCCGGAGGAGTAGGGCTCGGTGACGCCGAGGGCGGCGGCGGTGGCGACGGCCGCGTCGACCGCGTTGCCGCCCTCGCGCAGCACCTCGATGCCGGCGGCCGAGGCGTCCGCGTCGACGCTGGCGACGGCTCCGCCGTATCCGACGGCGACGGGCACCTTCGTGACGGGGGCTCTCCCGGCGGAGGGCGGCGCCGCGGCCCCCACCGTGACCACGGCGGCCGAGACCGCCAGGACCGACAGTTTCCGCGCGACAGGGCGACCCATCCGTACCTCCAGTCCGGGAACGTCCGCGCAGCGTAACCAGAATCGAGGGGCCCCGACAGCCACCTTCCGGGCACTGTCATACGACCGCCACACATCGAACACGGGTACGCCCCCGCCTTCGTCGCCCGCTAGCATGCGCGCCCATGAACGACGACGTGCGCAACATCGTCCTGGGCGTGGTCGCCGCCGGCATCAGTGCCGCGCTCGGCTGGCTGGCCCGCACCTACCTGTGGAAGCGCAGACTCCGGCGCAAGCAGGCGTTCTTCGGGCTGCCGGAGAACTCCGAGTCCCTCCTCGTCGTCAACCGGGACGCCGGCAGTCCGGACCTCGCCGTGCACCGTCACGACGTGTTCGCGCTCCTGGAACTCGCGGCGCTCATCAAGGACTGCGGGGCGGGCGCCGAGGTGGTCACCCAGGACTCGGCCCGTCAGGGCTTCGGGGAGCGCACGGAGTTCTGCGTCGGCGGCCCGGGGTCCAACCGGCGGATGGCGGCCCACATCCAGGCGATGCTGCCGGGGGTGCGCATCAACACCGACCGGGAACCCGGCCCGGACCGGCTGGCGTTCCGGATAGGCGACGAGCACTACCGGATGGACCCGGGCGTCACCGAGTACGTCCTGCTGGCCCGGCTCACCGCCGGCCGGCGTCAGGGCGGCAGGCCGGTGTTCCTGTTCTGCGGCCAGCGCGCGATCAACAACCAGGCCGCGACGCGCTATCTCGTGCGCAACCACGAACGGCTGGCCCGCAAACACGGCAACGGCTCCTTCGTCCTGCTGCTGAAGGTCGTCAACTCCCAGGCGTACGGCCCCGATGTGGTCGAACTGGTCGAGGACGTGACCCGGTCCGCGCAGGCTCCGCTGCCGCCCGAGCCAATTGTTACCGCCACGTAACTTACCGGAGGTTACCGCGTGCGGGGCCGACAGGTTACCGTCGGGTCACTTTGCGATGGCGCAGGCTGGCTCGAGGAGTGACCCGTGGGACGACCGCACCGCATGGCCCTTCGGACGACCGCCCTGGGCGCCGCCTGCGCGACCCTGATAGCCGGCGGAGTGCTCGGCCTCGCCCCCACCGCACGCGCCGCCGGCGGCGTCCGGTACGTCGACATCGCCGGGGACGGCGGGACGGTCCTCAAGGCGAACGTCGTCACGCCGGCCGACGGCACGCGCCGCCACCCGCTGATCGTGCTGCCGACGAGCTGGGGCTTCCCCCAGGTCGAGTACCTCGTCCAGGCGCAGCGGCTCGCCGACTCCGGTTACGTCGTGGTCGGTTACAACGTGCGGGGCTTCTGGCAGTCCGGCGGCGACATCGACGTGGCCGGACCGCACGACGTCGCCGACGCGGCCAAGGTCGTCGACTGGGCCCTGGCCCACACCCCCAGCGACCCCGAGCACATCGGCATGGCGGGCGTCTCCTACGGCGCCGGCATCAGCCTGCTGGCCGCCGCCCACGACCCCCGCGTGCGGGCCGTCGCCTCGCTCAGCGGCTGGGGGGACCTGATCGACTCGATCTACTCCGGCCGCACCCAGCACGCACAGGCGGCCGCCGTCCTGGACACCGTGGGCACCGTGACGGGGCACCGGAGCGAAGAGTCCCGGCGGATCTTCTCCGCCTTCTACGCCTCCGACCTGTCGAAGGAGGGGGACATGACCGCCTGGGGGAAGAAACGTTCCCCCGTCACCTACGCGGACCAGCTGAACAAGAACGGGGCGGCGGTCATGCTCGCCGGCGCCTGGGGCGACACGATCTTCCCGCCCAACCAGTCCGCCGCCTTCTACGACAAGCTGACCGGGCCCAAGCGCCTCGAGTTCCGCCCCGGTGACCACGCGACCGCCGAGCTCGGCGGCCTGTTCGGCGTCCCCAACGACGTGTGGGACGACACCGGGCGCTGGTTCGACCACTACCTCAAGGGCGAGGACAACGGCGTCGACCGGGAGCAGCCCGTCCGGCTGAAGTCCCGCACCACCGGCGGCTACGAGGGCTATTCGGACTGGAAGTCGGTCTCCGCGAACCGGACGAAGGTCGCGCTCACCGGATCCCCCACGATCCACACCGGCGTGGACTCGGGCGCGGACGGCGGGATCGTCTTCCTGTCCAGCATCCTCGACCAGGTGGCACAGCTGCCCCCGGTGGCGGCCGTCCCGCTGCTCCCCCGCCGCTGGGCCGCCGTGTGGCAGTCCGGGAAGTACGCCACCGCTCAGCGGGTGCGCGGCACCACGCGCCTGCACACCACCCTGACCCCCACCGCGGAGAGCGGCACCCTCGTCGCCCACCTCTACGACGTGGGGCCGCTCGGCCTCGGCCGGCTGGTCACCCACGCCCCGTACACCTTCCACGGGCGCACCCCCGGCACGCCGTTCGGTCTCGACCTGGACCTGTTCTCCACGGCTTACGACGTCCCGGCGGGACACCGGCTCGCCCTGGTCGTCGACACGGTCGACCCGCTCTACATCGAGCACAACCCCTCCGGCGCGCGGCTGACCTTCTCCTCGCCGGCGGACGACCCGTCGTACGTGTCGGTCCCGCTGCGCGAACAGTGATCTCCGGCCGGCGCCGGGGCGGGTGGGTTCCGCGGCCGGCGCCGGCGCTCAGTGCTCGAGGATCTTGGAGAGGAAGTCCTTGGCGCGGTCGCTGCGCGGGGCGGTGAAGAACTCCTCGGGCGTGCGGTCCTCGACGATGCGGCCGTCGGCCATGAAGACCACCCGGTCGGCGGCCGAACGCGCGAAGCCCATCTCGTGGGTGACCACGACCATGGTCATGCCCTCCTGGGCGAGCTGCTGCATCACCTCGAGGACCTCGTTGATCATCTCGGGGTCCAGGGCCGAGGTCGGCTCGTCGAACAGGAGCGCCTTCGGGTCCATGGCGAGGGCGCGGGCGATGGCCACCCGCTGCTGCTGTCCGCCGGAGAGCTGCGCGGGGAACTTGTCGGCCTGGTCGGCGAGTCCCACCCGGTCGAGCAGTTCACGCGAACGCCGGTCGGCCTCCTGCTTCTTGCGTCCGCGGACCTTCACCTGGCCGAGCGAGACGTTCTGGAGAACCGTCCTGTGGGCGAAGAGGTTGAAGGACTGGAAGACCATGCCGACCTCGGAACGCAGGGCGGCCAGCGCCTTCCCCTCCTCCGGCAGGGGCTGCCCGTCGAGCGTGATCGTCCCGGAGCGGATCGGCTCCAGCCGGTTGATCACCCGGCACAGCGTCGACTTCCCCGACCCCGAGGGGCCGATCACCACGACCACCTCCCCCCGGCCGACGGTGAGGTCGACGTCCTGGAGGACGTGCAGCTCCCCGAAGTACTTGTTGACGTCACGCAGCTCGATCAACGGATCGACGGCCATGCGCAGCCCCACTCGCTCTCAGCTGTGTCGTGGTGTCGTGGTGTCGTGGTCGCCGCAAACTACCGACCGGGAACCGGCGCCGGGGCACGACACGCATCCGCCCGGCATTAGCCGTATTTACGCTGCCCCGCTCAGTTCTCGGCCACCTCGGCGTACAGCTGGGAGAGTTCGGGCGTGCCGGTGGCGGCCCAGTCCCGCCCGGCGGTCACCACGTCGACCTCGCGGCCGGACACCAGCCGGACGACCGGCTCGCCGTCCGCCCCGATCACCCACACCGCGCCGGGAACGGTGCGCACGACGACCGTCCCCAGATACAGCCCGGCGTCGTGACCGAACCAGGGCAGGGTCTCCTCGTCCTCGCGCCAGCGGGGAGGAAGCTGGTCCAGCGCCTCCAACGAGGCCGCCGTGTCGTCGAGTCGGATGCGCTCCCGGGCGACCTGGGAACGCAACAGCTCGCATTCGGAGAGGAGTTCGGCGATCCCCTCGGGGTCATCCTCGGCCAGCACCGCCGCGCGGTACTTCTTGCTCCTGTTGCCCAGGAAAGGGATGTTCATAAGCCCAGCGTGACATTCACACCGGCGTGCGCACCACAGGCGCGCTGGCACCCGTCCGGGCCCGGGTCACGCCCGGAC
Source organism: Streptomyces asoensis (assembly GCF_016860545.1). Taxonomy (NCBI): domain Bacteria; kingdom Bacillati; phylum Actinomycetota; class Actinomycetes; order Kitasatosporales; family Streptomycetaceae; genus Streptomyces; species Streptomyces asoensis. The sequence continues at coordinate 1,604,095 of NZ_BNEB01000005.1, forward strand.
GTCGAGGTCCACCACGACCGGAGCGTGGTCCGAGGCGCCCTTGCCCTTGCGTTCCTCGCGGTCGACGTAGGCGTCCTCGACCGCCTTGGCGAACGGCTCGTTGCCGTACACCAGGTCGATGCGCATACCGCGGTTCTTGGGGAAGCAGAGCTGGCGGTAGTCCCAGTACGTGAAGGGGTGGTCGTACTTCAGGGGGCGCGGGACGACGTCCGACAGGCCGGCCTCGCGCAGGGACGCCAGGGCGGCGCGCTCGGCGGGAGTGACATGGGTGGAGCCCACGAAGGCGGCCGGGTCGTGGACGTCGTCGTCGGTCGGCGCCACGTTGTAGTCGCCCATCACCGCGAACGGGCGGCCGCCCGCCGCGTCCCCCGCGACGGCCGCCTTGAGCGCCTCGAACCACTGGAGCTTGTAGGCGTAGTGCGGGTGGTCGACCTCCCGGCCGTTCGGCACGTACACCGACCAGACGCGGACCGGGCCGCAGGTCGCCGAGACGGCGCGGGGTTCCTGCACGCCCTCGTAGCCGGGATCGCCGGGCAGGCCCTTGACGACGTCCTCCAGGCCGACGCGGGAGATGACCGCCACCCCGTTCCACCGGCCCGTGGCGTGGACCGCCGCCTCGTAACCCAGTTCGCGCAGCTGCTCCAGCGGGAACTGCGCCTCGGCGACCTTGGCCTCCTGGAGGCAGAGCACGTCGGTGCCGCTGCTCTCCAGCCAGGCCAGGAGCCTCGGCAGGCGGGCGGTGATCGAGTTCACGTTCCAGGTCGCGATGCGCATGCTCCACAACCTACCCGGCGGGTCCGACAACGCCGTCCCTCAGAGCGTCGCGGACGCCCCCGGCGCCAGCCGGCCGTGCTCGGCGCCGCCGAGATTGCCCAGGTGGGTGTCGTAGATCGGGCGGGCGAGGTCGGTGAGGAGGGCGTCGTGGATGTCGTAGACGCGCTGCGGCCGGACCTCGCGGACGTAGTCGATGACCTCGGCGATCTTGTTCCAGGGGGCCTGGACCGGGGCCAGCAGGGTCTCCACCGGCCGGCCGGGGACGGTGAGCGCGTCGCCCGGGTGGAAGACCCGGCCCCCGTCGACGAGGAAGCCGACGTTGGTGACGCGCGGCAGGTCGGGGTGGATGACCGCGTGGAGCTCGCCGTGCACCTGGACGTCGAAGCCGGCGGCGGTGAACGCGTCGCCGTGGCCGACGGTGTGCACCCGGCCCGGGAAGGCGGCGGAGAGCTTCTCCGCGACGGAGCGCAGGGTCCAGATCTCCGTGCCCGGGGCGGCCTCCAGGGCCGCCCGCAGCCGGTTCTCGCCGAAGTGGTCGGGATGCTCGTGCGTGACCAGGATCGCGTCCGCGCCCAAGGCCGCGTCCGCCTCGCTGAACATGCCGGGGTCGAGGACGAGCGTGCGCCCGTCCTTCTCCAGGCGTACACACGCGTGCGACTTCTTGGTGAGTGTCAGAGCCGTCATGGAGTCCATCCTGCCTCCGCCGCCGGCGCGGGGCTCACCCGGTGGGCGCCCACCGGGCCCGCCCCGCGCGGCTCACTCCGTGGGGGTCGTTTCCTCGCGGATCACCTGCTGCGCCACCTTGAAGGCGCTGCTCGCCGTGGGAACCCCGCAGTGGACGGCGATCTGGAGGAGCACCTCCCTGATCTCGTCGGGGGTCAGGCCGTTGCGCAGCGCCGCGCGGACGTGGGAGCCGAGCTCGTCGAAGTGGCCGCCGGCGGCCAGCGCGGTGAGCGCGACGCAGGAACGGGCACGCCGGTCGAGGCCGGGCCGGTCCCAGACCTCCCCCCAGGCGTAGCGGGTGACGAGTTCCTGGAAGTCGCCGGAGAAGTCGTCGGCCTGCGAGAGCTCCCGGTCGACATGGGCGTCCCCGAGGACCTCCCGGCGCACCTTCAGACCGGCGTCGTACAGATCGGGGCGGCCCATGACCTGCACCGGTTCGGGGACGGGCGCGGGCGCGATCTCCGCGATGGCCACGGGCTGCGGAGGCTGCTGGGACACGGCCGGGACCGCCCGGACCGGAATGCCCGGCACGATCGTGTGTCCCGTGCCGGAGTCGTAGGAGGGCTGCCACGCGGTCGAGAAGTGGCGCACCAGCAGGTCGGTGACGGCGGCGGGCTGCTCCACCGGCACCAGGTGCGAGGCGCCCGGTACGACGGCCAGCCGGGCGTCCGGGATGCCGGCCACCAGGGTGCGCGCCTCGGCGGGGCCGGTGACCTGGTCGTCCGAGCCGACGAGGACCAGCGTGGGCACGCCGATCGCACCGATCTCGGCCCGCACGTCGAACGCGGCGAGCGCCTCGCAGGCGGCTATGTAGCAGCCGGGGTCGGTGGTGCGCACCATCTGCACGGCCCACTCGGTGATCGCGGGCTGTGCGGCGGCGAAGCCGCTCGTGAACCAGCGGTCGGGTGAGCTGCGGGCGATCGGGTCGAGGCCGTTCGTGCGGACGATCACCCCGCGCTGGCGGAACTCGTCGGCGGTGCCGAACCGCGGCGAGGCCGCGATCAGGGCGAGCGAGGCGACCCGTTCGGGGTGCCGCAGCGCCAGTTCGACGCCGACGGCGCCGCCGAACGCGCAGCCCGCGTAGCCGAAGCGCTGCACGCCCAGCGCGTCGAGGGTGGCGAGCAGCCGCCCGGCGAGGTCGGAGACCGAACCCGCCGGGTACGCCGGGGCTCCGCCGTGACCGGGCAGGTCGAACCGGAACACCCGCCACTGCTGGGCGAGCTCGGGGACCTGACGGTCCCACATGTGCCATGTGGTACCCAGTGAGGGACCCAAGATCAGGACCGGAGCGTCTTCTGGCCCGTCAAAGCGGTATTGCAGGGTGTTCGGGGGTGTCTCACTCACGCCCCAGACCCTCTCACGTCTCACGAAATCTCACACGGCCAGGTGAACCCGGCGGCTCGTGACCCTCGCGGCGCGGCACGCCCGGCACCGCCGAGACCCTCATGGGTCCACGTACGGGTTCTTCGATGTGCACGCCTGACCGTGGGGACAGTGCGTCCTCCCGGCTCGCGCACCCTCCCAATCCCTGCGCCGCCCAGCTTCCCACCCTCGGCACGGCTTCCAGACGGTCTGATTTGCAGCAAAGCGTGTAGTGCCGTCCCCAAGGTCGGCATGACGCACCTGAAAACCTTCCGGGATTCACCGACGAACAGCGGTTGCGTCCAGGCAAGTGGTGTACGGGTTCGACCTGATCCGGGGGTTTGCTCCGGCGTTGGGATGAGGCCCGCATAGATGAACGGCCACCGGCTGATCTTCGAGGTGTCGAAGCTCGAAGGAGATCAGCACGATGACCGCACAGGACAGTCTGCCCCTGCACGCCCTCGCGGAAGACAACCTTGCCGCGGCGAGTCCCGATCTGTTGCGGGCGATGGTCAAGACGTTCGCCGACGCACTCATGTCCGCGGAGGCCGACGCCCTCTGCAACGCCGAATACGGGCAGGTCAGCGACGCTCGCGTCAACCACCGAAACGGCTACCGCCCACGCGAGTGGGACACCCGCGCAGGGACCGTCGAACTCGCCGTCCCCAAACTGCGCCAGGGCAGCTACTTCCCGCACTGGCTCCTCGAACGGCGCCGCCGGGCCGAGCAGGCCCTGATCTCGGTGGTCGCCACCGCCTACCTGCTCGGTGTCTCCACGCGCCGGGTCGAGAAACTCGCCGAGTCCCTCGGGGTCACTCAGCTGTCGAAGTCCCAGGTCAGCGCGATGGCCAAGCACCTGGACGAGCAGGTCGCCGCGTTCCGCAACCGGCCGCTGGACGCCGGGCCGTATGCGTTCGTCTGGGCCGACGCGCTCACGCAGAAGGTCCGTGAGGGCGGCCGCATCATCAACGTCCACGCCCTGGTCGCGGTCGGCGTCAACGCTGACGGCCACCGCGAGATCCTCGGCATCGACGTCGCCACCTGCGAGGACGGCGCCGGCTGGCTCGCCTTCCTGCGCTCACTGACCGCCCGCGGCCTGTCCGGCGTCCAGCTGGTCATCTCCGACGCCCACACCGGTCTCGTCGCCGCGATCGGCGCGGTCCTGCCCGGTTCATCGTGGCAGCGATGCCGAACTCACTACGCCCGAAATTTGCTGAGCCAGGTCCCGAAGTCCGCCCAGCCCTGGGTGGCCACTGCTGCGGACCGTCTTCGAACAGCCCGACACGACGGCTGTCCGAGCCCAGATGCGGCACGTCCTGGACGCGCTGGAGGCCAAGTTCCCCAAGGCCGCAGCCCACTTGGACACCGCCCAACACGACGTGCTGGCCTTCACCGCGTTCCCGCGGGAGATCTGGCGGCAGATCTGGTCGAACAATCCGCAGGAACGGCTGAACAAGGAGATCCGCCGTCGCACCGACGTGGTCGGGATCTTCCCCGACCGCACCGCACTGATCCGCCTCGTCGGAGCCGTCCTGGCTGAGCAGAACGACGAATGGACCGAGGCCCGCCGCTACATGAGCCGCGAACTCCTCGCCAAGGCCCTCCTCCACCCGATCGAGTCAGAAACCGACGAGACCACCCTGCCCACCGAACTCACCGCATAGCCTCAAAACGAGATCACCGAGTGGCCGTCGATACACCACTCCCGCGGACGTGACCTTGGCCACCTCGTGGCCAATGGGCCACGGATCTGAGATCCCCGAGCCACCTTGCTCGCACTTTTGGGTGCATCGGCCCCCGCCCGGCCGCACTGTCCGACCTGCGGGCTACGGTCGGGCCATGAGCACGCGCGCGTACGAAGGAACGTCTTGGCCGGAGCGGTCCGGGCCTTACGGCGCAGTCCTGCAGAGAGGAACACGAGCCCTCGCGCCCCCGTAACCGCCCCGTCGTCCCCGCTCGATGCGAGTGCTCGTCGTACCGGCCATCCTGCTCGTGGCCCTCCTGCGGTCCCTCGCGAGCGCATCCACTGCTCGGCCCTCGTCCGCCACGCCCCTGCCGTCCCTGACTGGTCGACCTGCCCCAGCAGCCGCCCGCCGCCGAACTGGCCTGGACCCGCGCTGGCCCCGTACCGAGGACACCCGGCAGACACCTGGCTCCGCACCCCGGCACCAGGTGGCTCCGCCGTCTTGATGGCGGCCGTCGCCACCGCCGTACTGCTCACGGCGCTCGCACGCGTCTGAAGGGAAACACGACCATGCCGGACCTCCGCGCCGAAGTTCGTGCGAAGACACTCGACCGCATTACTTCGTACCAGGGGGCCAAAGACCGCTGGAACCTGTTCCGCAGCCTCAAGAACCTCATCGAACAGGCCATCCGCGACTACGAGCACCGCGCCCTGGTGGAGCTCCTGCAGAACGCCCACGACGCTCATGACACGGGTGACTTGGGAGGCCGGGTCCTGATCAGGCTCGACCACGACGAGGGGCCGCACGGCGCGGTGTACGTGGCGAACACCGGGCGGCCCGTCAGCCGCAGCAACTTCGACGCGATCACCGACATCGCCCAGTCGGACAAGCGGCCGGAGGAGGGCATCGGTAACAAGGGGATCGGCTTCAAGAGCGTTCTCCAGCTGACCGGAGCGCCTCAGGTCTACTCCGTCTCCGAGGAAGGCGGCCGGGTCTTCGACGGCTACCGCTTCACCTTCGCCGACGAGACCTCGCTCAAGGACCTCCTGGACGGCGACGCCACTCTCGCGGCGGAGGTGGCCGCCGACGTCTTCCACCTCTGCCTGCCCGTGCCCCTGGACAGCGTTCCCGACACCGTGAACGCCTTCGCAGCAGACGGATACGTGACCGTGCTGCGCCTGCCGCTGAAGAGCGAGGAGGCCCGGGCCGAGGCGGCCGAACAGCTGACCATGCTGTCTGCCGGCCCGCCGGTGCTGCTCTTCCTGCGCCGGATCGGCTCGCTCACTGTCGAGGAGCGGCAAGACGGCATGGTCGACCGGCGCACCCTGGCCCGGACCGAGCGGGCGGACGCCGAACTCGACCGGCTCACGGTCAGTACGGTGACCGTCGGCGACGGCGGCGCCTTCGTCCTGCTCGACCGGCAGGTGGCGGCTGAGGCTTTCGGCGACGCGGTCGAACGCAGCGTGCTCGGCGACCACATCAGCGAGGGATGGCGCGACTGGCAGGGAGACGCCCGGGTCACGCTCGCGATTCCTGTCGAGGAAGGGTTGACCAAAGGACGCCTCTACACTCACCTGCCGATGGGCGAGCAGGCCGTTGCCCCCCTTCCGGCCCATGTGAACGCGCCCTTCTTCGCGAAGCTGGCCCGCGTGGACCTCGAGAAGACGGTCCCACTCAACGACTTCCTCCTGGACGAGCTGGCTCTCCTCGGGGCCGAGACGCTCCTCGCCTGCTCCGCCGGGACCCTGGAGCTCCCACCGACCCTCTGTGCGGACCTGCTGAGCTGGGACGCATCTATGTCCGACCGGCTGTCCCGGGCCTTCAAACGCCTCGGACACGACGTCGGCACCGCCCCGATCATCCCCCTGGCCCCGGGCGCGCGGCCGTGGGCCTCCCTCACGGAGGCCCGGCTCTGGGACGACAAGGACCGGACCCTGTTCACGACCGACCGGCTGAGCCGGGACGCGGACGCCGTACTCGTACACCCGTCCGTCACCGGGCAGCGTGCGGCCCGGCTCGAGAAGGCCGTCGCCACGCTCGTCGGCCGCTCACCCCGGCCGTCGGATGAACTACTGGCGAAGTGGGCCGAGAGCCTGGCGCGCAGCCTCGCCGACGCGCCCTTTCGGCCGGAGTTGTGGGCCCGCTTCTACGACGAGCTCGCCGGCTGCGTCGAGCGGCCCCGCGCACTCCAGGGCCGCCGCATCCTCATGGACGACGACGGAAAGCTCCGGCTGTGCAACGCGGCCGACGGCAGGGTCAGGCGTGCCACGGCCTTCTTCTCGCCCAGAGCGGACGGCGAGGAACAGGCAGGATCCACGGAGCAAGGCCCCCGCCTTCCACGGTCGCTGCGCCACCGGGTCTACTTCGTGTCGCGGAACATCCCGTGGAAGAACCGGCTCGGCAGCATCACGATCAAGCAGCGGGGCCGCCGGATGCTCGAAGACGGCGGTCTGGTCAACGAGTACCGCGCCGACGAACTGCTGGCACTGGTCGCCCGCTCCCTTCAGGACAAGCCCACGCCGGAGCTCGCGGCGGAGGTCCTCGCCTGGGCCTTCCGGCTCTCCAGGAGCGACACAGCACCCTGGCGGGACATCCAGGCCATGGGGCTGCTCGTGCCCGGCGCCGACGGTGTGTGGATACCCGCCTCGAAGGCCCTGCTCTGTGCCGAGTGGGGCGGAGAACGAGCGAAGCTGCTCGGAGAGCTCATCGACCGCGCGCAGGATGTCTCGGAGGAACTCGCGGTGCTCCGGGGCCGCTTGACCGCACCCCCGGAGCACCAGGCATTCCGGGGCGCGGACCGGGCGGAGTGGCGTGCCTTCCTCGGGCGTCTGGGGGTCGGCGCGGGGCTCTGCCCCGAGCCTGTGCCCCGCTCCACCCTGCGGGCGGACGGCCGTCACTTCACGGACGGCAGGCCCCCGACGATGTCCCTGCCGCAGGCCACCGCGGAAGTCTGGCTGCGCCATGTGGAGAGGGAACCCCCCACGGATCGGCGGCCGTACACCGAGTACGTGGGCCAGACTCCTCTGTATCGGCTGCCCGGCCAGGACGACCACCACCACCTGTCCGACGCCGCGAAGCGGGTGTATGCCCGGCTCGTGGCCGCCGGTTGCTCCGAGTGGGCCGCCGATGCCCTCCACGTCACCGTGCGGCGCTACAACGACCGGTGGGACTCCTTCAACCTTCCCACGCCGGTGACCGCCTTCCTCACCGAGGCCGAGTGGATGCCCGTCGCGTCCCCGCGCGAGCGCGCCGACTGGCGCTTCGTACGGCCTGAGGCCGCCTGGACGCACGGGGACGAGGCCGCCCCGTCGTTCGTCCCCCTGCTGCCCTCGGCGCTGCGCCGTGCGTTCCAGGCGAACGACCGTGCGGTCCGTCGCGCAAGAGGCTGGGGACTTGAGCTGTGGGACTCCCCGGAGACCGCCGCGCGTCGGGTCCGCGAGCTCACCGAGCTCTTCCGCGACGGCGCCGTCCCCGAGACGATGACGGCCGCGTTCCGCCGGGCCTACGAGGACGCCTGGGCGGAGTGCGCCCAGACGCGCCAGGACCCCTACCCCCAGGGCTCGGAGGCGGCGGTCGTCGTCAGCCGGGGCGGTCGGCTCGAAGCTGTCACACTCGCCGACGACACGGACTCCCCGAACACCGTGGATCACCTGTACGTGGAGGACACCGACGCACGCCAGCTCGTCCAGCTCCTCGAACAGCGCGGTGCCCCGTTGCTCCGCATGCGCAACATGCACGGGGGCGCGGTGGCCGCGCTCCTCCAACGGTGCTTCGGCTCGCGCGTCCGGAGGATCTCCCGAGCACGAGTCGAAGTCCGGGTGGACGGAGAGGCGTTCCACGCCGGGACCGCGGGCGACCCGCTGATCACGACCGAGCGCGACTGGCTCCTCACCCTCGTCGCGGCCGTGATCGACCTGCGCGCCAGCCGCTTCCGCCGCCCTACCGCGGAGTCCGTGCGCCGCGGTTGCACGATCGCCAAGCGCATCCAGATCGTCCACGCCGGCGTCCTGACCTCCGTCGTGGACGAGATCGCCGAGCGGCCCGGCCACGGCGGCAGACGGTGGCTGGCCGTCCCACACCAGGACACCCCGACTCTCCTGCTTGAGGGGCCCAGCCAGGGCGAGGAGGACCTGCTCCAGCGGTCCGCCGCGGGGATCATGGAACTCCTCCACCACCCCGAACTCGCCGACACCCTCCGCATGGCCCTCCTCGACCTGAACACGGCCGGCTGGGGCCCGGGGCAGAGCCCGGACGCCGACGCGATCGCCGACGTCCTGGGCGAGGACCGGGCCCGGGTGCGCGAGATCACCGCAACCCTGCGACAGCCCCTGGACGCCCTCCTGGACATCCTCGTGCCACTGCTCGCGACACTCGACCTCGAAGCGGCCCACGCCCTCCTGTCCAACGACGAGGCCCTCGCCTCAGAGACCGAACTGGACCGCTGGCTCGCCGCCCGGCTGACGCCGACGGACCACCGGACGCTGCGGGCGGCGGCCCGCCACCTCGACCTGGACACCGCCCGCAGGGCCATGTCGCTGTCGCTGCGCGAGCTCAACGCCGCGATTGCCGCCCTCGGTTCGACCTACCGGCCGCTGCGCAACGCCGAGGGCATCGAGCAGGAGTTCCGGCACTTCGTCGCCGGCCGGCGACGAAGCATCCTGGACGCGCTGCGGGTCGGCTTCCTGGACGCGTTCCGGTCCGGAGCCCCCCTGACCTCGTACGCCGAGAACCGGAATTTGACCGGACTCGTGCCGGACACCGCCTGGGCGGACGAACACCTCCATCTGGAGACCGCCCTCATGCAGGCGCACGTCGACCGCTGGCTCACAGAACTCGGGGCACCGCCGCTCGGTACGGACGCGGGGCTGACGCCCGTGGATGAACTCCGGCTGACCAACCGGCCCCTCCTCCTGGAACGGCTGAAGCGCGCACGGGCCCTGATCCACGCGTGGGAGGCCGCGCACGGCGAGCCCATCTCCGGCCTCCCGGGGGACCCGGAGAACCTCACGACCGAGGCCACCGCCGCCGGGCTGCTCGACTTTTTCCCGCTCGACGACGCCACGACGCTGCGCTGGCTCCGAACCGTAGACCGCTGGCCCGCCGCCGTCCCGCTCGCCCTGACACCCGGAGACCTCGGCCTGACGGCTGGTCAGCTGGCCGACGCCGAACGGCAGGAGAAGAGGGAGCGGCGGCTTCGGCAGGAGGAGCGGCGGCACATCGTGGTGGACCGCACGAGGATGTCGGCGGAGGAGGACAACTACCACGCGATCGTGGAGGCCGTACGGGGCGGCCTCACCCCCGAGTTCCTCGGCTCCGCGGGCGACGCCCCGCTCGTCGCACTGGGCCGGCAGACAGAGCGGCGCCCCGGCGCCGGGCGCCCCGGATTCTCCGCTGGCCGACGGGGCAAGCTCTCCGACACACAGGCGCTCGCGGTCGGACTCGCGGGGGAGGTCGCAGCCCTCGCCTGGCTCATGAACCGGTACGACGCCGTGGACGAGAGCGCGTGGGTGTCGGGCTACCGCAACAAGGTCCTGGGTGACGGCATGGGCGACGATACACTCGGCTACGACCTCATCGTCGAGAGGAAACGGTCGAGCCTGCTCTTCGAGGTGAAGTCCTCGGCCGGAGGCGAGGGGGAGTTCGTCCTCTCGCCCACCGAGATTGCCCGGGCGCGCTCCCTGAAGAAGCGAGAGACGTACCACATCCTGTACGTCTCCCACGCCCTCGACGCCGACCTGCGGAAGATCCACCTCCTACCCAACCCGCTCCACCCCCGGTCGGCCCACTTCTTCCGCTCGGTCGGCGAGGGCCTGCGCTATAGGTTCCAGCTGTCGCGGACGGGGGAGCGCCGGACGGGGACCTGAGCGAAATGAATGCTTGGCAACCCAATCCAGTCGGGCCAAGTCAACGCACTGATCGCGACCAACCCGGCTGTCAAATGACAACTGCGTGGTCCGGCGTTGTGGCGTGCGCCAGCCTCATGTGGGCAGGGGGCCAGCCAGTTGTCGCTTGGTCGGTCCATCCAGTCCGAAGTCCCATGTCGAGGATTTGGACACGGTCGTGAGACTGAACGGCTGGACACGAGCATGAGACTCCACAAAAGCCGCAGTTCGGAGTCCCTTCATAGGACGTGAGCCGCGAGATCCTACATGAGCAAATTCGGATGATCACGAGCACTGGGGACAGTCAGTAACGGCCGTTCGCGGAACCTTGCGGTCGAGAATCGTGGCTAGAGCAGCCCGGATGGCGGCCATCGTCGTGGATTCGGGCGGGGCGTCGGCAAGTTGGTGCCCAGGCGTTTGACGGGCCGCTACACCAACGGCTCACCTGACCAGGGCGCGATTTTCGAAACGTTGACGATGCGTCTGACTGCCTTTGTCAGAAGGCAGTTGATGCCCGATGCGTGGCATGTATTCTGCCTGCGACTGCTCAGCACGAGCGAGTCGTAACTGTCTCCCGCCCCCGTGGCGGGCCCGCTGCGAGGCGGTGAGCGGATCCAGCGAGCCTACAGGCCATCCCCTGGGTCTTCCTCAGAGCAGGTGCGTCCTTGTGACTGCGCGACCGGGTCGACTGCCCGCGCCAGGTGCGGGCGGCTGACGCTGTCGTGGGATCCCCATCCCGAGCGGTGGCCCCACAGGGGCCTCTCTTTGGATGGCACGCGCTTCGGCCAGCACCGAAGCGCCGCCCTGCGACAGGAGGCACACGCCTATGTCCACCTTGGCCGCCTTTCCCGCGCCCGGCGCCTACGGCGACGAGGACGCCACCCGCGACGTAATCGGCAAGCTGACAGCCGAGCAGAACGCCTCGTTCGCCGCCGGGCTGCTGCAGATGCAACCGATCCCCGCGCCCAGCGAACTCCAGGCCCTGACTGCCGCAGCGGTCCCCCACCCGGCGGTGACGCTCGACAAGGACGCCGTCCAGGCACTCCTAGCCGGCGTCACGCACCACCACGAAGTCCTGGACCAGCTCGCCCACCCCGAGACCATGGCGGCGCAGCTTCACAGCGCCCGAAGCAACGGGCGCAAGAACGCCAAAACGCCGCTCCCCGCTGTCTCTCCCCTCGGTCGACTGAACCGGCTCACCACGGACATGTGCTACGCCTCGGCCGTGCACAGCCCCCTGCACCAGTTGCCCGGGCTGAAGGTCCTGCCGGTCAACCCGCGGTTCATCGCCCTGCTGCAGCACGCTTTCACCAAGGGTCGCGTCACCGACCCCGCGATTGAGGGCTCCACGCCCGGCCTGCTGGAGACTCGCCTGCCGACGCAGGCGCACCTGCGGGACATGATGGTCCAGACCGTCCAGCACCACCTCTTGGACTACGACTGGTCAGATTCCATCGCCCGCACCGGCATCCAACAGCCCCTGGTGGGTATGGCGATGCGCGTGCACTACGACGACGGCCACACCGAGCTGATCGTGGTGGTCATCGACGGCCAGTCCCGCCTGGTGTCCGCCTGGCGCAACACCCTGAAGATCGACGGCAGGAAGCTCACCAGCACCGAGGCCCGCTCCTACGCTGAGCAGATCGTCGGCCGTATGTTCGCGCACGACGCCGTGTCCGCGACTCGAAAGACCGTCAATGACGCCCTGCAGACCGCCGCAACGCACTCGTGGACCGCGCGGGAGGTACTCCTCCTCCACTCTCACGTTGCCCCAGTCAACCTCGTGCTGGGCACGTTCACCCGCACGGGCGAGCCGTGCGACGCCACCCAGTGGTTCACCGAGTTCCTCACCCAGATCCACCTGCGCACCCGATCCTGGGGTGGTGGTAGCGACCGGGAGAAGGCCGTCGCCGACGCCCTGAGCGCGGCCGTCCGCGCGGAGAAGCTCACCCAAGACGAGGCCGCGGCCCTCTCCGGGCGCCTGCACGGCGCGGCGTTCACTCGCGCTACCCGTTTGCCCTTCCACCCGGCTTTCGCGCGTGCGGCGCTGTTCGAGGCTGTCCTGTCCGCTGGTGCTGGCCCACACATCCGTGCCGCCATCGCCGAGTACCTGTCCCTCGACCCCAACGACAAGGGCTTCCCTCGGAAGCTGCTGGAGATCGTGGCGATCTTCGCAACCCGCTTCCTGCGCTCGGACGAGAAGACGGTCTTCCCTCAGATGGTCCACACCTGGGCCGATGGCGGCGCCATTACCCGGGAGATGTGGGCACGCGTCCCCAGTGGCGAGAACGCGTTCACCCTCACCCGCCTCGAGGCCAAGCACCTCGATCTGCCTCCCCGTATGGCCGCCAAGGCGGCCGTGGAGCATCTACGCAAGCGCGCCGAGGAGGACGACCCGACGGCACGGGACGAGCTCGCCGTGCTGGGTGGCGACGCCCTCATCGTGGCCGAGGCTTTGACCCGAGACCGCGGCTCCAAGGAAGACTTGATCTCCACCACGCCTCAGGATAAGAAGACCCCCTACCGCTCCAAGCCGCCCAGCATTGTCGCGGCACTCCGCGCTACTAAGGCCGGCCGTCTCATGCTCAGCGAGGCTCTGGCCGACTGGGTCGCGAAGGTCCCCGGCCAGCCCGAGGACTTTTCCCGCGGCTTCGTGGTTCCCAAGATCGAGATCGCAGACGACGGCCATCCCAAGATCGTAGCGCCCTACGGCTTGACCCAGCGCGCCACCGAATGGGACGTCTTCGACACCGCCTACCCGGGCCTGTCCAGCAGTCGGCGTAACCAGGTCGAGGCCCGCCAGAAGGCCGCCCGCGCCGCCGTCAAGAACGGCAACAAGGACGAAAGCGAGAGCGTCACGCTCAAGACGCTGCAGACGGACATCACCCGTGTCCAGCTGACCATCGAGAAGATCCTCGGCAGCAGCAACCCGCCCTGTTTCGCGGAGGCGGCCCACCGGGAGGAACTGCAACAGTTGCTGTGGAAGCTCGGCGGCGAAGTCCGCCTCATCCCGGTCGATGTTCCGACCCCCTCCGGCGATCCCTATGCCCTCCCCAAGGAGGGCGAATGACCGCCGGATGGACCCTCAGCGCTAGTCTCGCCACCGACATCGCGGCTGTCCCCGGACGCCACCTGGCCGTCCCCGTCGACGCGCTCGCCACGTGCGTATACCCGCTGCGTGACCGCCATGGCGCCTGGACCCCCCAGGCTCTGCCGCTGTGGCCCGTCGCGCTCTACGTCGCCCTCGACGAGCAGCACCGTTGCCTGTACACCGGCGTCGTGCAGCGCGGCACGACCGAGCATCCTGACATGAATGCTATCCGGCATCGCACCTCCGAGCATTACCGTGGTAATGAGCCCCCCGAAGCCCGCGCCACCTGGCACTTCCTGTGGGTCATCCCGCTCAACCACAGCCTTCCGCGTGCTGACCTCGAGGAATGGGAGACCCGGGTACGCCGGCGTACAGCGTCCACGCAAACACGCAGGAGCAGGCTGCTGCGCCCCGCAGTGTAGGGCCGCAAACTACCCGCTGACCCGAATTCGCATGCCTGGGTTCGGGCCGGCGGCGACGCGGCCCCCGGCGGCGCCAAGCGCAGCCCGGCTACGGCCTGATGCCCGCGCGAGCGGTCTGGAAGCGCCGCTGGATCATGGCCGTTCGTCCTCGAGCATAGGGGGATGTGCGTTCGCACATACCGATGGCACGGCCAGCCTTCCAGTCACAGCGGCCTCTCCACGGGCCGCTGGCACAAGGCTTCCGTGGAGCCACGACGGCCCCGACACCAGGGACCGCCAAGGGCAGTGACCACCAATCAGAACCTGGCAAGCGATTCTGCCCGTGATCAAGCAACACGTGCGCTGCTAACCAGATGCGGATTCCAGTGTTTCCGCAGGAGTCAGTGCTCACGAAGTCGCGCTCCCTACACGGATGGCATTTCAATGGCGTCACCGCATCTCACGACCGCTGGCTGCTCGGTGGCCCACATGCCACAGATGGGAGACCGCTTGTTTCCCGTGCCAGTCGACCATGCCTCGTTGTCAGTGCCTTGCGACACACTTCGAGGATGATCCTCGTACTGATCGAAAACCCACGCCTGTTGGTCGCCTTACTCGCTCTGATCGCAGCCGTCTACGGTGCGCGGCGTGCATGGATGCGCTGGGCGCGCCCGGTGGTACGAGCCCGGGTAGATGCCTTCTCGGCCGACACCGAACGCAGGATCTCCACCGCGATGCGGGAGGCCCTGGAAGGCGTCGTGACCCGCGGACCGGAGACTCGTGGCCTTGTCGCTGTATCCGTCCGGCGCTGGGCGCGAGCCATGCCCACGACCATGCTCTGGCAACTCGTCATCGTGCTCGTGGTGTTCCTGCTCGTAGACCTTGGCCCCATACCGCACGACATGAAGACCTGGGTTGCCGCAGCGCATGGGGAGTGGGATGCGATAAAGAGCCTGCCGGGAAAGGCTGTTGCTGTGGGGCAGCATCCGGGCCGGTTCTTGCCGCTTCGGTTTCTCTTTTTCTGCTTGATGTTCGGTCTAGCCCTCTTGGTGTGCTGGCCCGCACACCTGGCGCGTTCAGGAGGCGAGGCTCAGCTCACCGGTTCGCCGAGGCAGACGCATAGGCGCGAGGCCGCCGAAGGCGCCGCACTGAACTGGCCGGTCGTGGCACTGGCCGTGTGCGCGATCCAGTGCGGCCGTGCGTATCACGAGTTGCAGCGACAGTCCCAAGCGCCGACGGGAGTGCTGGAGCGCAAGCCAGTCTCCGTGAGGCGAGCGGAGAACGTGATCAAGCAGGCATGGCGCACGTGCTATCGGGTCGGCCCGTTCAACGGGGTGCGCCGCCACGACCGGAAGGTGCTCAAACAGCACGCCGAAAAGGTCATAGCCGCTCTGAGGAGTGCCGAGAGTCGCCAGTACAAAGACCCCTCGGGTGCGCTGCCCGAGTTGGCGACGATGCTCTTGGTGATCGCCGAACGGTACGCACAAGGCCGAGTCTCACAGCTGCTGGACGACGAGCAGCTCGAGAACGTACAGGTCACGCGGGATTGGGGGTGGCTACGGCTGCTGTTCGGCGGAGTACTGATCACAGTCGCGCTGGTTGGCGTGGCACAGATAGGGCTACCCGACACCGCCGTAAGCCCTGTAGCGGCACTGCTCATCACGCTGGTTCTCACCATGGTCTACCGAGGACGCCTTCCGAGCCTTGGCGACCTGATCGACATCATGCGGGGTGCGGATCGACGCTAGCCGATGATCATCAGCGCCCAGCACACCAGAGGTTGTCCAGGATCGTAAGACTCACCAGCATGGCCGTGGCGCAAAGTGATTCCAGAACCAGCGGGCCAGGAGCGCAATTGCGGCCGGAGGGCGCTGAACCTACCTCGGACCCAGTCCGTGATGCCCCCTTGATACCCGGCACCGGGAGACGTCGGGGCCCGTGCCAGAGTGATCGACATGATCCCCGCAGACGTTCCCGACGAGCCGCCGCTCACGTATGCCGACAGTTTCGACGTGCCGGTCCTGTTCCGTAACGGGCCCGCGAACAAGCCGCGCAGACAGTGGAGGACGGCCGAGCACCAGCCGTGGGCCGGGTCGAACGGCTTCCCGGCGGCCGACGGCTGGTACGCCCCGACCACCACGTGGCGGGAGATCATCAAAGCCGCCACCGAGGTCGGCCGGGACGTCACCCCGCACCTGCAGAACCAGCCACGCTACGCACACGGCGAACTGGTCGCTCGGGTTTCCCCGCTGTACGCCTACCTCGGCGCGCACTCCGTCGAGCCCCGTCACCCTGTGCCTGGGTCCAAGGGACGACGCCTGACCTGGAACCCGGTGTACGCGCACGGCACCGAGCGCAGCGCGAAGAACGCCGCCGGCTACCGGCTGGGCATGACGATGACCGAGTGGGCCTGCCGCTCGCTGCTGGGCCTCGGCCAGACTCAGCATCTTGAACTCGGCGGCCCCATCCCGGCTCTGTACGACACGTTCAAGGATCCAAAGAAGAAGCTGCCCGACCTGTGGGGGCGCCACGAGGCAGAGGAGATGTACTGGCTGATCGAGGCCAAGGGGGGCGACGTCGGCCTGGGCACGCTTCGCAAGGGGTGGGCGCAGCTGGCGGCCGGCAGCAAGATCCTCGGCGCGTACGCGCACCGCACCGTCCTGGTCGGAGCATCCGTACGGCCCGGTGACGATCTCTTTCTCACCATCGATCACGACCTGCACCCCGGCCAGCCGCCCCTCAGCCCTTACGGGTCCGGCATCGACGACGAGGCGGCGGGCCCGGGCAATCTGGAAGACCACCTCGGCGACAGCGACGACGCGCTCATCGGCGCGGCCCGCGCCCAGATGCTCACCTACCTCGCCTTGCGCTCCGCTCCCGCCTCGCAACTACGCACCGTGCCGGTGCCCGCCGACCGCACTTCCCGCCGCCGGCGCACCGGGCTCACGACGCCCCTGGAGCACGACGGGCTCACCCTCGCCATGCGGGCCGACGCCCGCGGAGCAGCGCTCCAAGCCGATCAGCAGACCTTGCGCGCCGGTATCCGCTTCATGGGGCTCGACGACTTCCTCACCTGCCGCATCCCCGGAACCGAAGTGCACCTCGGCATGTCCCGGAAGCTATTCGCCGCCTGCGAGCGCCTCCACGAGGAAGACCTCGCCATCGCCCGGCGCACTCCAGGACTTCGCGCCGAGGACGAGCCGAGCTTCGACCAAGAACTCAGCGACGAAGCCCAGGAAGAACAGCGGCTCACCCAACGGCGGATCTTCCGCGAACAGCAGGAGGAAGCCCGCCCCCGGCTGCGCCTCTTGCTCCGCGACGCCTACGAGCGGGGTGCGACGAGCGACTGGAGCGAACTGCTGCGCCGCCCCCAGGAGCCGGCACTCGACCTGGAAGGCGACGCGAGTCTTCTCGAAGCGGCGACCCCAGAGACGTACCTGGCTGTCAGTCGCTACGACCTGCCCCCGGTACGCGCCTAGATCTCCACATCAACCGACCCCGAACGGTGGCGGTGCGTTCCGGGGAGCCGCTCACCCAACCTGGATGACAGGGCGGTAGGTCAGCTGCCGTCGGCCAGCTGGAGCACCGTACGCACGGAGACGATTCGCTGATCTTGGGGCGCGGCCGACAGTCGGAGGCGGGAACTGATCACCGGCCGCTGGTCCTCATCGGCACCCCCAAGGGCGGTCCGCAGCGTCAAGGGCATCACGGGCCGCTGGTGTGGCGGGAAGTTCCCTACCGATTGTGCGTCCGTGAGCGCCGACTGAGCGTCAGCGTGCGTGGTGCTCAGGTGCTCACGCGCCCGCCCCTCAGTGTCCAGGGTGGATCACGACTGCGTGGCGGAACGGCAGTCTACGGAACCGCCGGCTGCACCCTGTTGGTCCTGGCGGACACACAACTCCAGCAGCGTCGCGAGGCGCAGATGGGGCCTCCTCCGGATGGCGCCGCCTCCCATCCGGGCGAAGGAAGTATCGCGTGCGCCGCCCGTCTCGCTCCCGTGTGAGGTAGCCGACTTGTTCCAGGTCCTCGATGATGCTCTGAACGGTGCGGTTCGGCGTCGATAGACGCCAGCAGGCCCCCGGATTCGCTTCACGGGGGCCTGCGGCGGTGGTTGATGTTCGGCTAGTTGGTCTTGCTGTTGTCGTCGGGCTCGGACTCGGTCGTCGTACGACGGCGGACGGCGACCAGGGTGACGACGCCCGCGATGACGAGGATCCCCGCGCCTGCGGCGATCCAAGGCGTGGCGTCGGCACCGGTGTGGGCGAGGGAGCCTGCCGGGGTCGGCGGCGAGGAGTCGCTGTCCGGGGCCGTGGCTGCGGTGGACGAGGAGTCAGCATCCGCTGTACCGGTGTCCGGCGCTGAGGGCTTGACCCCGCCGGTCCCGTCGCCCGGCGTGTCCGCAGGAGTCGGGGTGCCGGTGGGCTTGGACGTCGGCTTGTCCGAGGGGTGGGGCTTCGGGCTGGTGGCGGTTTTGGTGTTGGTAACGGTCACCGTCACCGGAGCGCCGGGGCCCGCGGTGAATGTCTTGGACGGCTTGTAGCGGTCGTATCCGGCGGGTGCCTTGACCTGCTTGACCCAGAACTCCATGTTCCGGCTCGACACCGGCAGCTCCCCTGAGGCCGTGCCCTTGTCCCCGGTCGTCAGGATGAGCAGCGTCGATGTGCCGGTGCCGATGTTCACCGTTGCGCCGGGCAGGAGCTTGCCGGTCTTGTCGTCCTTGGCCTGCAGGAGAACCTTGGCGGCCTTGAATGGGTCGGTGATCGTCAGTCGCGTGGTGACGCCAGGCGTGATGATGACGTCCTGGTCGGCGACAACCTCGTGGAGCGGGCTGTTGGAGGCGGTCTCCTTGAGTCGGTAGATGCCCGGGGCGAGGTCGGGGAAGGTCAGCTTGCCCTGCGCGTCGGTTGTCCCGTGTCCGGCCTCCTGGCCAGCTGAGTTGAGCAGCAGGAACGCGGCGCCGGGGAGCCCATCGCCGGCCGTGTCCTTGGTGGTGATCTCGACGCTGCCCGCGTCCGGGGCCGGTGTGTCGGCAACGGTGGCCGACGCGGAGGGGGTCGGTTCGGAGGGTTGGGCGTTCGCGGCCGGCGCCCAGGTGAGGGTGCCGGTCACTGCGGCGACGACTGCGGCGGATCGGACGGCGCCACGGACGAAACGAGCGTGCACGAGGAAGGGGGCTCCTTGATCGGTTGGTGGAAGGTCGGTCACCGCACGGGGATTCAGCGGGTGCGGGCTTGGCTGCGGGTGGCTGGCGGGGCGGGCGCCCGGTGCGCTGCGCGGCTCGCCGCGGGGCTTGGCGTGGTCGCGGCCCAGGCGCCGGGGAACCAGACGGTGGTGTACTGCTCGATGGCGTCGCGCAGCCCTGTGGTGACGGCTCCCTCCCAGGGTGGCCGACCGGGGCGGCGGTTGGTGCTGAACGTGCCGTACTGCTTGGTGTTCGGCCGGGTGTTGTGGGCTTCGTCGCGGCGGTGGAAGGTGCCGTGATCGAGGAAGCTGAGGGCGACCACGTCGATTTCACCGCGGTCCGGGTGGATGACCGCCACACGAAGTCCGCCGTAGGTGTCCGCGTGGATGGTGGCGGTGAAGTCGATCCGCAGCCGCAGCGGTGCGCCCGGGACCGGGGCGGCGAAGTAAGTGGCGCCCACGACGGCGTGGTCGTGGAAGGGGAGGCACAGTTCGGCGAAGAACTCGGCGGCGTGCAGGGACAAGGGGGATCTCCGGTCGGGGACGAGCCGGCGCTATCGGCGCGGGCCGGGCAGGGCCGGTCGGCTGTTGGTGCTCCACCGAGGGACACTCGCAGCCGGCAGCGCGGCCGGCCGACGAGAGGCAGCCCGCTGCACGTCGAGCGGAGTTGGGGCCTGCGGCTGCGGTGGGATGATGGGGGTGAGCTGGGCCATGCCCTCGATGTAGCTGAGGGTGTCCTGGCGCCACCGGGGAAGCGGAGCCGGATCGGCGACGCACTGGGTGACTGCGGTGAGCAGGGCGACGGGGGTGTCGGTGCTGGCCGTCGCGTACCAGACGGGCCGGTCGATGGATCTTCCCGCCCACAGCTGCCAGCGAGCGTCACGGGTGGTCAGCTCGGCTTCCGGATCGAGGTCCCCGGTGGTGAACTCCAGACCGGCGAGGCCGTCCGGGGCCTGGACGGCGAACACGCCCCAGCGGGGACGGTCGATCTCCCAGCCTTGTTGCAGGAGAGGCACGACGGCGAGGAAGGGATCGTGCTCGTCGGTTCCCGAGACCGGTCTGGCGAGGTAGGCGTCCGGCCCCTGTTCGTAAGCGGTGGCGAGGGCGGTGGTGAACGCCTGGACGAACTCGGTGGGGACGCGGTCGTTGAAACAGACGCCCCATGTCGGCGGGCCAAACTGGTCCTTGTAGGCGTTGATGCGCCAGAGCCCGTCGTCCTCGCCTTCGGGCAGGTAGCCCAGGCGCATGCGCCGGTCGGGAGCGTTGACGTACACGTTGCCGAGGTCGTCGTGCTGGAGGTCCCAGCCATGGTCGATGAGCGGGGTGAGGGCGGGGTCGCCGGTGTTGGTGCTGCTGGCGAGATGGCGCGGTGAGACGAAGACGTCTCCGTCAGGCGTGTGGGGGTCGTCGTGGAGGGACACGGGTTCCTGATTGGCGGCGTGGGCGGATGAGTCAGTCAGCGGGCAGCAAAGCTGCTCGTAGGGCGTCGGTCGAGCCGGTGTAGTGCAGCGTGCGAAGGCCCAAGCGGGCGGCGGCCTGGCAGTTGTCGGGGCGGTCGTCCACGAACAGGACACGTCGTGGATCACCGACCCCGGTGGCCGCCAGCGCCTGCTGGTAGATAGCCGGGTCGGGCTTGCACAGCTGCAGGCGGGCCGAGTAGAGCGCCTGGGTCATCATTCGGCGCCAGTCGTGGGTGTCCAGCACCGTACTGAGGTGGGCGGGTGCGTTGGACAACAGCACCATCGGCAGTCCGGTGGCATGGGCGCGGCGCAGGACGGACAGGACGCCCTCGTCGGTCGCGGTCCACATGTCGGTGTCTGCGGCGAGGAGTTCGCGCAACAGGCGGGGGCCCGGATGGAAGCCGAGGACGCGGGCCCAGTACGCCAGGTCGCTGAGCTGGCCGGCGTCGTAGAGGTCGCGGGCGTTCCAGAAGACGCGCTGGAATGCTGCGAGATCGTCTTCGGGCCAGGAAGCGGTACGGGCCAGCCGTAGCCACTGGGCGCGGGTGGGCTGCAGGCCGAGGACGCCGTTGTAGTCAAGGATGACGGCGTCGGGGCCAGTGGGGCGGGTCAAGGGGCGGTGTTCTCCAGGGCTCGGCGGGTGAGGGCGGCGAGAGCGGCTGCGAGGAGGGCGGGCAGCAGCAGGGCCGTGGGCAAGGTGGTGGCGCTGGCGAGGGCGCCGATGACGGCGGGGCCGGCGAGGAGGCCGAGGTAGCCGGTGACGGAGACCGTGGCGACGGCCCTCGGGCCGTGTCTGCCGGCGGCGGTGATCAGGGAGGGGACGGCGCTGGACAGGCCGAGCCCGAAGACCGCCCAGCCGGCCAGCGCCGCAAGCACGCTGCCGACCAGGACGCCGGTGGTCAGTCCGCCGGCGGCGAGCGCAGCGCCGGTTCGGACCACGGCAGGAGCGCCGAAGCGGGTCGTGAGCCAGTCGCCGGTGAGCCGGCCGATCGCCATGCCCATGCTGTAGAGGGCAAACGCTGTCGCGCTGAGGGCGGTTGTGGCGTGCAGCGTGTGCAGGTGCACTGCGGCCCAGTCGGCCGCCGCCCCCTCCCCCAGCAGGCTCGCAGCCGCCAGCGCACCCAACAGCCACACACCTCCCGCCCGGCCCTGACCGGCCCCCTGGGGCTCCGGCAGCTTGGGCTGGTCGGCGCCGCTCAGCGCGAGGGTGCGTGGCCCGGCCACGAGCACGGTCGCGGTCAGCGCGAGGCCGGTGGCCATAAACAAGGCGCTGTGGGCTGTGCGCGCAGTGGCAGCGGCCAGGGCGGCACCGCCCAGGGCACCGATCGAGTACGCGGCGTGCAGGGAGGACATGACCGGCCGGCTGGCGGCGTTCTGGCAGCGAACCGCCGCGGTATTGGCGGCGACGTCCAGGACACCGTGCGCGGCACCGAAGGTGACAGCCGCCGCGAGTAGCGAGGTCAGCGTCCGGCACTGCCCCAGCACGGCGAGAGCCGCTCCCAGTGCGACAGCTCCGCCAATCAGGAGCAGGGGAAGTCGGTCGGGCCGGGCGAGTCGGCCGCCGGCCTGCAGTCCGGCAACCATGCCGACAGCGGCGGCGAGCAGGACGAGCGACAGGCCGGCGGTGGTGAGGTGAGCGGCGTGCTGGACGGCCGGCATCCGGGCGCCCCAGACCGCCATCACCACGCCCAGGCCGAGGAAGTAGCTGGTCAGCAGGACACGGCTGCGGCGCACGGAAGCGTCGGCGCGGGTCATGCGGGGCGGCCACCCGCAGCAGGCTCGTCGGCCGTGTGCGGCACCAGGGCGACCTGCAGATGGCGCACAGCCTGCTTGGCACGGGCCTGTGCGAGGTCCGCGGTGGGCGCGGTGGTGATCAGGTAGCCGATGCGCGCGGTGAACATGTTGCCGCCGTCGGCCGGCAGGAGCAGTTGGTCACCGACCTGGTGCTGGAAGTGCACGCGTTCCAGCCAGCGCGGGCTGACGCCGTCGAATCCGAGGCGGAGCAGGGTGCCGGAGGTGTCGGGGTAGAGCAGCTGGATCGCGGCGGCCGAGGACCGGGTCGGGGTGAGGTCGGGGGCACGGCCGCAGGCGATGTCGGCGGCGGTGCGCGGCAGGTCGATGCCGGTGGCGAGCTGGACAAGATGGCCGATCATGTCACCGGCGATCCGGCCGTTGACCTCGACCAGCCGCGGCCGGCCGTCGACCAGCCGCATCTCGACATGGGAAACGCCGTCGGTGATTCCCAGGGCGTGGATCGCGGCGCGTGCCGCCGGTGCGACCACGTCGAGCAGTGGGTCGGCGGCGTCGACCGAGTGGGCCAGTTCCTCGAAATACGGCGGGGCGCTGACCGTCTTGCGGGTGACGGCCACCACGGTGGTCTCACCGCCGTAGGTGACACACTCGGCCGACACCTCGGGTCCGTCGAGATACTCCTCCACCAGCACGCTCGTGGACTCGAGTCCCAGCCCGGCCGCCTGGTCGGCGAACGCGAAGGCGGCGGTGAGCTGTTCGGGGGTGTCGGCGCGGATCACCCCGATGCTGGCCGCGTGCGCGGCGGGCTTCAGCACGACCGGGTAGCCGATCCGCTCGGCCGCCACCTGGGCCTCGGCACGCGTGCGCACGCTCACCGAGGCTGCCGACGGAACCCCGTGCCGGGCGAACAACGTACGGGAGGTGGCTTTGTTGCGGCATGCCTGCATGGCTTCCGGGGCAGTGGTGGGCAGGCCGAGCTGGCGGGCGAGGCGGGCGACCGGGACGAGGTACCACTCGGTCCAGGTGAACACGCCGGCAAGGTCGTAGCGGTCGGCCAGGTCCCGGCCGGCGGCGGACAGCGCCGCCTGGGCGGTCGGATCGGACACGACCACGCAGTCCCGCAGGTACGGCGTCTCCCACGAGGGCTCTTCGCCGGTGATCAGGACGACGTCGTAGACGGCGGCCACGGACTGAAGGCAGTACCCGCGGTACGCCTCGGCCTCCATGTCGGATGCGGCGACGACCAGGACGACAGGACGGTCGGGCAAGAACAGGCTCCTCAGAATCTAAAGAGGGGGCAGGGATATGTGGACGGCGGCCCTCGGCGGCGCAGGGCCGCTGAGTGTCCGGCGAGCAGCCGCCGCGAGCGGGGCCGGCGGAGCAGAGCGGCGAAGTCGGTGCCGGCCGAGGATGCTTAGGCGGGAGGAAACCGAGAGCTGTCAGTCGGCACGACGGCGGCGCAACTCGAACGCCGCAGCCCAGTGCGGGTTTTCGCTGATCAGCCGACGGGCGTAGAGGGCGGTGAAGTTGTTGTTCAGCCCGGCGACCCCGTACGGGAGTTGGCGGCGCAGGTCCTCGAAGAGGTCCTTCACGCCGACGCGTGTGGCGCCGGAGGCCAGACGGCGGGCGGCCATGCGTTCCAGGGCCCGGTAGACGTTCGGGTTGTGGGCGTCGAAAGCGTGGAACCGCTCGGTGATGGTGCGACCGGTCGCGCGGTGCGATCCGAGGGCGGCGATAGACATGAAGTTCTCCACAGGCTGAGGACGCAGCAGGGTCAGGTGCGCAGGACGGGATCGGTGCGAAGGCGGGCGAAGGAGCAGAACAGGCCGATGGCCTGCAGGGCGGCGCATGCGGTGATGACGTGTCCCAGTGCGTCGGGCGGGGTGAGCGCGGTGAGTACGCCGGCGACGGGGAAGGGCAGCAGGAGGATGAGGATGGTCGCCGACAGGGTGCTGCCGAACTTCTCCGGAGGGATCAGGCGGGAGCGCAGGGTGCGCAGCACGACCGTCATGCCTCCTTCGCCCGCCATGAGGACCGCGACTAGGACGAGGTAGGACCGGTAGTCGGGGGCCTGGGCGGCGGCGAGACAGCCGAGTGAGGCGAGGGCGGCGCAGGCGGCGCCGACCGGCCACAGACCGAGGCGGTCGATCGCAAACCGGCAGAATGTGACGCTGAGGAGCGTCGCTGCGGCAGCGGCGGACCAGACGAGGCCGACGGCGGTGGTGGACTGCCCGAAGTGCTTGACGACGATCACGGGGCCGGCCGCTTGGAGAAGGCCGGTGGCCAGGTTGGACAGGGTCAGCCCGGTCACGAGCCAGCCGAGCGCGGGCAGCGAGCGGATGGTGCGCCACCCGGTGAGCAGTCCGGCGCCGGACTGCCCCTTCGGCGCGCGGGCCGGTGCCACGGGCGAGGGCGGGGTGCGCAGGGCGAGCATGGCAGCCAGCAGCGAGAGCACGCTGATCATTGCGAGCATCGGCGGCGGCCCGGCGAGCAGGAGCACTGCGGCGAACGCCGGCCCGGCCAGGGTTGCGGTCTGGTCGATGCCAAGCAGGACGGCCTGGACACGGTGGGCCCGCCGTCCTGCTCGCCGTCCGGCGGCGGCGCCCGCGGTCTCGGCCGCGATATAGCTGAACTCGGTGAGCACGCCGGTCGTCGCCGCCAGCACCATCACGGTCGCGCCCGCCACGGTGCCGGACGGGTGGAGGTGGAGCAGGACCGCGCCAGCGGCGAGGGCCAGCGCCCTCCCCAGGGAGGCAAGGTGGAAGACCACCGAGGCACCGCGCCGGTCAACGACCGAGCCGGCCCACCCGAACGCGGCCAGCCGCGGAATCCACTCCAGGGCGAAGGCGGCGCCCGTCAGCGCAGCGGATCGCGTCGTGGCTAGGACAAGCAGCGGGATGCCGTAGGTGGACGTCGCGAACGCCAGCGCGTCCGCCGTGCGCGGCAGGTAGATGCTGCGCATCAGCCCGCCGGTGTGGCGTGCGTGCCGCGGTGTGACCGCTGCGCTCACGCGACCGGCTCAGGCTCGGGCACCCTGGCCACCTGGGGGTTGTCGGCCAGCCACTGGATCAGGAGGGTGCGGGGACGGGCCAGCCCCGCCTCGGCACCGTCGCCGGTCAGCGGAGAGAGAGCGTCGGCACGCTCGGTGGAGAGCGACGGTGCCAACAGGTCGAGGACGTGCCGGATACGGCGGCTGAACTCGCAGACGGGGGCCGGGACGGCGTGACGCCGGGCCCAGCGAGCCATCGCGTCGTACAGGTCGGCCAACTCCGCTCCTGCCTCGGTAAGTTCGAGACCGGAGCCGGGTGCGATCCGGACGAGGGCGTGGGCGCGGGCCGTGTCGGAGGCGCTTCGCAGTTGGTGCGTGGAGAGGTCGGGCAGGGTGCCGGCCAGCCGTCGCGGCGGTATGGCGCCGTTGTCGTCGATCTCGGTGACCAGGCGGATCAAGGAGCGCGAGGCGAGAAGTTCGACGGCGTGGCGTACTTCGGCAGGGGTGAAGGGGGTGCTCATCGGCGCGGGCCTCCCGCCGGGATGGCTGCCTTCGGGCGGGCGGTCGTACCGTGCGAGAAGAGATCGCGGTGGTGCCACGCCGGAGAGGATGCGGTCGTGCGAGCGGGTGGGAGCGCCGCGGGGGTCGGCCGTGGCTGGCTGCTGAGCCACGGCCTCGGCGCGGGCTTCGCCTGCGGGTGTCCCCAGACCGGATGTTGGGCCGCCTGGTCGAGGCTCTGCCCGGCGGACCAGGCGGACAGGGCGCCGAGCACGGGGCCAAGGCCGTCACCGGCTGCGGACAGCCGGTAGGGCTGGCCGATGCCGTCGGTGTCGACCAGGCCGTCGGCGACGAGCTGCCGCAGCGGCGGATAAATGTTGGTCCAGTCGCTGCTGGGCATCACGATCCGGGCCAGAGCCCGGCCGCTGACCTCCTGTCGGGACTTGAGCACCCACAGGATGGCGGCGGCGTGGCGCCGGGTGAGCAGGGTGAGGCCGTCCTCGATCTGCTCGATCGCGGGCAGCGGACCGTCCGCCTTCTCCAGGTGTTCCTCGGCCCAGGTGACGATCACCGGCAGGACCGGCAGCAGGGCCGCGCCACGTTCGGTGTGGCGGTAGCTCACGTGCCGTGCGGTGTGTTCGGTGCGTTCGACGAGTCCGGCGTCGCACAGAGACTTGAGCTTGGGGTGGAGCTGGCCGTTCTGCAGCCAGGACACCTTGGCCGCCAGCTCGCTGTAGCGCAGCGGCGGGCCGGAGAGGGCCAGGAGGATCCTCACGTTCCAGCGTGGGGTGATCATGGCGAGGGCCTCGGTGACCCGGGCGATGTCGGCGTCGGTGTCAGGGGGCAGAGCGGTGATGGCCAAGGGAGGAACTCCTGGGTGAAGGAAAGAGAGAGATCGCCTGGGTCAGCGGCTGTGTGCCGGGCTCGGCACCGGTAGAGGCGGAGCTGGAACGGACGGCGAGGGAGCCGGCGGGGCAGGCGTCGGGGCCGGGACGCGGGCCAGGCTCTGCAGGACGGCGGCGACCGACTTGGCCTGGACGTCGCGGACGGCGACGGCTTCGGCGAGCCGGCGTGCACCGTCGAGGAGGTGGGAGACCTCGTGCGGGTCGATCTGCCGCTCGGGGTGGATGAGCCGGGCGAGGTGGTCGCGGTGGACGTCGATGCTGCGCTCGGCGAGGGCGAGGTCGTCGTGCATGCCGAGCAGGGCGGAGAGCATGCCGGGCGGCTGGTCCTGGGCGTGGGCTTCGAGGTCGGCGAGCGGCGCGCAGTACAAGTCCTCGATCCGTCCGGCTATGTCGGTGGACGTGAGGTGGGGCAAGCGTGGGCTTTCACGGTCGGCGGGCCCGGGCCGCCCCGGCACGCTGCGGTGCCGGGGCGGCAGACGGGGGCAGGGTTGCGGTGGCCCTGAGCTGAGCCGTTCGCACGGGCCGAGCCTGCTGGGCAGGCGGGGACATGGTGCGCAGCAGTCCGCCGAGGGCGGCGCGGTAGCCGTCGCGGGCCTCCAGTGCGGCTTCCAGCCACTGCGCGTCGAAGCGGAGCTTGTCCGCCGACAGTTCGCCCATGTCGCGGTCCGGGTCCATGTCGGCGTGGACGCGGTCGCGGACGCGGGCGACCTGCTCCTCGGTGAGCGCCAGGAACGAATGCAGCTCCAGGGCACGGGCGAGCGCGGGCGAGGCACCTGGGCTGGCAGCCGTCTCGTGCAGCTCGGGTAGCGGGTTGCCGAAGACCTTCTGCAGGTCGGCGTCCATGGTGCTGGCCTTGTCCCGGCTCATCGGGCGGTCCTTGCCGGCCGCCACGCCGATGCCGGTGCGGCTGTGCCGGCGGGCCGGTGGGGAACGCTGGTCTGCACCGCCGGGCCGGTTCGGGGCCGGAGGCGGGCGAGGCGCTGGGCGGCGAGGTCCTTCTTCCCCGGGGCGTCCGGGTCGAGGAGCCAGCGCACGACCATGGCTCGGCCGTCGCGGGCGGTGACGGCCGCGTTCACCCGGTGGGCGAGGCCCATCGCCGGATCGTCGATCTCGCTGGGCTGGGTTTGCAGCGCAGCGAGGAGGTCGTCCTCCGCACGCTCCAGCACGGACTGGGCCTCGACGAGAAGGCCATGCCACTTGACGACGTCGGTGGCATCGGGATTCGCGGTCGGCGCGGCGGCGACCGCGGCCTTCAACTGGTCCATGCCCATGTCGAAGCGCGCTTCGATCCGTTCGGTGAGCACGCCCACGACATCCTCAGACTCATCGGATATGCCATCGGGCAAAGGGAAATCTCCTGTTCTGGAAAGGCCGATCCCTGGGGTGGGAGGGGCTGCCGTACCCGGTGGCTGAGCCGCTTACGGGCACCTGCTGGGCTCTGTCAGTCCAGGCACATTCGGACGTCGCGGTAGACGTACGTGCCGGAGACCCAGCCCTTGACCCCGGTGGTCTTGTCCGTGATGTAGAGCCAGTTGCCGCTCTTCTTGTGCACGGTGAAATTGTGGCTCTTGTAGAGCACGCCGAGCGCGGTGGACTTCGTGGTGGCCTTGGACCGGATGGTCACGGCCTTGGTGTGTACCTCGTACGGCAGCGGCGGCTGGGACGAGCAGCTGCTCGCGGGGGTCGCGCTGGCGGTGGTGGCGGACAGCACAGGCAGAGCGAGTGCGCCGAGCATGGCTGCGGATATGGCAATTCGGGTGGAGCGCATGCGGAAGAAACCTCCGTGAAGGCATAGGGATTGCGGGGAAGGTGCCGCGGGTGTTGTCCCGGCGGCTGTATAAGAGTCCGGATATTCGCCGGTTTGGCTAACCGGCGATCGTCGGCTATGTTGCGCCGCCCTGGTCGGCTTTGACGCTCAGCGTGAGCGGCCGGGCGGGCGCGGGGCAGGAGCCTTCGGCAAGCCGGCCGGGCGGCTAACTGCGGCTGCCGGGCGGACCGGCGGAAGAGGGCCGGCCTCGCCCGCGAGGCGGTCGTCGCACCACTGCAGTGCCTCGCCGAGCGTGTCGAAGCCGCCCTCGCGCAGGGTGTGCGTCCACGTCTCGGTGTCGACCTCTTCGACCACGACGCGGAACGGCGAGGGAGCTCGCTCGTCCAGGGCACGCAGGGCCACGACGATGACCATGTCGTCCGGGTCGTCGCTGGTGTAGGAGTAGCCCATGGCGTAGTGGTCGCCGTCGCCGGCGAGGCGCAACTCCAGCGCGCGCGTGGCCTCGTCCGCTGGCGGCGGGCCCAGTGGGGCGAGGGCGATGGCATCGGACGGACAGCCACGGTGGATGAGCCAGGACTGCGCCATCGCGGGCAGCGGCAGAGGGGCATGCTCGAAGCTGAACGTCCGCTTCTCGCGGTCCCGTTGCAGATGCACGGCGAGCACCTGCGGCATGCCGGGGTGCCCCCAGGTGGTGGTGCGGTCGAACAGGACGTAGTAGCTGTGCGGGCCGTCGTGGTGTTCGGCGAGGGGAACGAGCATGTCCTCGTGGACGGCGACCTTGCGGTAGAAGTCGAGGTATTTCTCCTCGTCGGCGTCGAGGTCGTCCAGATCGAAGTCGACTTGGGGGATGGACTTCCGGCCCGGCGCCGGGTCGGTCGGAGACAACAAGAGCCTTTCGGTGAGGTCAGCGCCGCTGCGCCGGGGTGAGCCACGATGCGCCGGGGCGAGCCGGGACCTTCGGCGCCTGCACCGTGGGAGCCCGGCGGGCGGCGAACAGCGCGGCCCGTCCGGCGTCGGTGAGCGCGACCGGCTGGCCGACGTGCACGGGGTCGCCGGTGTCCCGGACGACCAGGCCGGCATCTTCCAACTGCTGCAGGGCGGCATGAGGGATTCGGGTACCGGAGGCGGTTGTGACGGACATCCGGCCGGTCAGCAGGTGTTCGTAGAGCTTGGCGCCGCCGGCGATGGCGAGCAGCGCGGCCTGGTCGTCCGTCGAGAGCTGCCGGGCGTCGCGCGCGGAAGCCACCGCTGCGGCTTCGATGGGCTCCAGGGCGGCGAGCACCTTCCTAGCCGCGGCGTCCCGCGCGGCGGCGGCCTCTTCCAGCTGGTCCACGGTGCGGTCGAGGCGCGTGATTAGAGCGCTGTCGACGTCGAACTCGCCGCTGGACAGGCGGTTGAGGAGCCGGAGGTAGAAGGTGACGCTGGTCTGGGCCTTAGCCAGTTCACGGTGCCGGTCGACCACTTGGGCGTGCTGCTCGTCGAGGACTTCGCGGTCGCGGTAGGCCCACAGGGTGTCGATGTCGTGCCCGGTGACGGCTTCGAGGCGGTGGTCGAGCGGGGAGACCGCACGCCGGGCGGGTGCCGGCGCGGGTGGAGGGGGCATAGGCGGACCTCTGTACGTTCAGCGGGTGTGACGGTGCGCGGGGTTTGGGGCGGGACGGGGCAGCCCCGGCAGTGCGGTGGGCGGCGGACCGGGCCGGGTCACGGGAGCGCGGGTGGTCAGCTGCGGGGAACGCGAGCGTGCCGCGTGGGTGCGGGCGCTCAGCGGCCGATGGGTCATCCCCAGGCGGCGGCCGACCTCGTCGTAGACGTCGTTGCCTGCTCGCGGCCGGATGGCGACGACGTGGATCTCCTTGGGATGCGCGGACTCTGCGGGTGCCGGGCGGACGCCGTAGACGACACGCCAGTCCTTGCGCGAGTCCACGAACAGCTTCCTGAATCCCTCCAGGTCACCGTCGAGACACAGGCCGAAGCGCTGCGCGTTCACGACTTCCTGCAGGTAGGCGAGGGTGAGGTCGCGTATGTCGCTGGGGGCCTGGAGGAGATCGGTCAGCGCGCGGGGGTCGAAGCTCAGTGCGAAGGCGGGCTGTCCCGCTCCCGCGGTCATGACGTCGGCTCGTGCGGTTCGGCGGCTTGTGTCGTGTTCGCCGTCTCCGTGCGCACGGACGGCGGCGGGCCGGGCAGAAGGCGGTGCGCGGGCCGGTCGGGCGAGGTCATGCAGGCCGACAGCGGCCCACCCGGCGCGCGGATCGCCGCGACGGCGTGGGTGAGGAAGTCCCGGTGCCACACGAACAGGCCGGACAGCCCGGCTTCGGGATCCTTGTGCTGCTGGTAGGCGAGCCACAGGGCGTGGAGCCAGGCCACGACGTCGTCGTGCTCCTGCCACTGCAGGCACCAGGGTGCCGCGGTGGTGACCTCCGCCCCGTACACCGGGAGGAAGAAGTCATCCACCCAGTCGGACAGGGCGTCGAGTTCGTCCTCGCGTTCTTCTCCGTCGAGTTCCAGGATCGGGCGGGGCTCCGGTGGAGCGGCGGGAGGCGGCCCACCGAGTCCTGGCATGCCGAAGGCCGCGAACGGTGATCCGCTGGGCGGCGGGGCGGACGCGAGGTGGTCGAGCTGCTGAGCCTGTTGCGCCGACTGCTCCATGAGCCGCCGCACGCTCGCCTCGATTCCCTCCAGCTGTCGGTCCGGGATACGAACCGGCTCCAACTCGCCATCGTCAGGCGACTTTGTTGATTCGGGCATTGAAAAGCTCGGCCTCCTACGAGACACGGGATGAGAAAAGGACAGAAGCGTCGGCGCGCGGCCCATCCGGCGAGCTGCACGGCCACTGCGGCGGTATTTCGCCGACGGCTACGCGTGGGGAGTGGGAGCCGGTCGCCTTGGTAGCAGGCAAGGACGGGGCTCAGCCGGTAAGGTCCACGTCGTCCTGCGCGAGGGTCCGGCGGATCGTCTCGGTGAGCCGGTCGGCCGCGATCGACGCGTAGTGCTCGGTCTTCTCCACGCCGATGAAGTCCCGGCCTTCCAGCAGAGCGGCCACGCCCGTGGAGCCGGAGCCGGCGCAGAAGTCGAGGACCGTGCCGCCCTCGGGGCTGATCTTGACCAGCTCGCGCATCACCTCGACCGGCTTCTGCGTGATGTGCCGGCGCTGCGCGCCCGAGGGCTGCGACGCCGAGTACATGCCGGGCAGATAGACCGGGTTCCGGGAGCCGTCGATCGGCCCCTTACTGGCCCACACGATGAATTCGCAGTTCTGGGTGAAGCGGCCCTTCTGCGGCCTGGCCTGCGGCTTGTGCCAGGCCAGCACGCCGCGCCACAGCCACCCGGCGGCCTGGATCGCGTCCGTCGTCGTCGGGAGCTGACGCCAGTCGGTGAACAGCAGCGCGGTCCCGCCGGTCTTCGTCAGACGGTGCGCTTCGGTCATGATCTGCGTCAGCCAGAACGCGTAGGACCTCTGGTCCATGTTCTCGCCGGTGAAGTCGGCGAGGTCGTTCTTGGCATCGGCGGAGGTGTACTTCTGCTTCGCGGAGCGGGTGGTGCGCTCCTTCGCGGTCCGGCCACCGCTGTTGTACGGCGGGTCGGTGATGACGGAGTCGACGCAGCCGTCCGGAAGGCCGGAGAGAACGGCCAGAGCGTCGCCCTGGTGAAGGGAAAAAGGCAAAGATGGACCCCTATTCGGGTGCGTATTCACGGGAGGAACTAGCCGCCTCGCACAGGAGTCCTCGCAGGCCGGAAGTGGGCATGAAGAAGCCCAGGGCCGCAGACCGAGGAGGCGAGGGGGAGTCCAAAAACTGTAGAGGCGAATCCGCCGACGACCAAGAAGTGCCGTGCGGGGGTGCCGGATTCCGGCACCTCGCGCCAGCTTTTTGGTCAACCGCCAATCCGCATCTACTGTTTTTGAACCGCCCGGCGCACACCGCCGCTGGCTACTCCCCCGCCACACCTCACGGAGGTACCCCCTTGCCCCGGCACACCTAGCTCACGGCCCGGCCAGCTGGAGCGAGCGGCAACTCGCCCCGTGCTGACCCGCCTTGATCGCCCACCCCGGCCGCCGCGCCCTTCCACCACGCCTCGCGCACGCGGCACGCCGGACACCGCACCCCCGAAGGACACGCTCATGACGTCTCGCCACCCACCCCTGCACGACACCGCTGGCCCACGAGCGGTCCGCTCCGGTTGAAGGCGCTCGCCGCCGGCATCGGCGTCGTCTTCCTCTCCCCGCTCCTGCTCGCCGGCACCGGCATGATGATGGCGTCCTCCGCAGACGCCGTTCAAACCAGCAGCAGCTCCCTCATCTGCCTGAACGACATCGACACCAGCAAGGTCGCCGAGCAGGTCACCAAGATCCTCGACGGGGCGTCCGGCAAGAACGTCCACGTCGAGGGCCTGGACCTGCCCGCCGAGCAGATCCCCAACGCCCAGACGATCGTGGCCACCGGTATCAGCCTCGACGTACCCAAGAAGGGCCAGGTCATCGCCCTCGCCACGGCGATGCAGGAGTCGCGGCTGCGCAACCTCAACTACGGCGACAGGGACAGCCTTGGGTTGTTCCAGCAGCGTCCCTCCCAGGGCTGGGGCACCGCCCAGCAGATCCGCGATCCGACGTACGCGAGCGAGCAGTTCTACAAGCACCTGCTCAAGGTGAACGGCTGGCAGCAGATGACCGTCACCCAGGCCGCCCAAGCAGTACAGCAGTCCGGCCTGCCGGACGCCTACGCGCAGTGGGAGCACCTGGCCACCGCCCTGCAGGAAGCCATCGCCAAGACCTTCCCCGGCGCCGGCAACGACAAGGACGCCAAGGATCCGAACCCAGGCAAGGACCCAGGAGCCGGCACCACCGGCTGCGCTCCGGGCCAGGACGGCTCCGGCTTCGGCCCGATCCCCGAGGGCAGCGTCCCGAAGGGATACAAGATCCCCAAGGACGCCGACCCGAAGGCACACAAGGCCATCGAGTGGGCCATGCACCAGCTCGGCACCCTCTACCAGTGGGGCGGATCCTGCACCAACGCCCACGGTCCCGACCCGATGGGCCGCTGCGACTGCAGCTCGCTGATGCAGCAGGCGTACGCGCACGCCGGCGTCACGCTCACCCGCACCACGTACACGCAGGTCAACGAGGGCAAGGCGGTCTCGCCCGCCCAGCTCAAGCCCGGTGACCTCGTCTTCAGCCGCGGTACCGCGAGCCGTCCCGAGCATGTCGGCATGTACATCGGCGAGGGCCTCGTCATCGAGGCACCGCGCACCACCAAGCCGGTCCGGATCACCCCAATCAAGGACTGGACGATTCTCGCCGCCCGCCGCGTCATCTGACGCCACCGCCCGGCCACCGCTCCAGGCCGGCCGCCGCGGCGATCTCCCGCGCCCCGAGCGCATCTCCCCACCCCCTCTGCTTCCCCTCCCCCCGCCGGCCCCTCGTCTGGCCCGCGTATGCAAGGAGCCCGCCACACCTATGTCCCTCCCTCTCGCAGACCGCGTCATCCAGCTCGCCTACGACCCAGGGATCTCGCCCAAGGGCGGCGGCCTGCCCGGGCTCAGCGTGCTGAAGAACGTCGTCAACTCGATCAACATGTTCGGGATCATCGCCGTCGTCGGCGCCCTCGCCGTCTCGCTCGGCGTGTGGGCATGGGGCCACCACACCGGCGGCCACCAGGCCGAGGCCAACGGGAAGAAGGGCGCCGTCGTCGCCGCGGGCGCCGCCCTCGGCCTCGGCGCCGCGAACGGAATCGTCGCGTTCTTCTCCACCCTCGGCTCGCAGGTCCACTGATGCGGAACCGATTCCCCACCCTCTCGCTGTCCTCTTACGGCGTCGGCTGGTCGGCCAACCGACGCATCGCCATCGTCGCTCTGGTCGTCACCGTCCTGCTCACCATCGCCGCAGCCGTCGCCTGGCTGTCCGGCAGCGGCAACGCCCACCGGGATCCGACAGCTGCCGGGCCAGCCGCGACGCACAGCCCGTCCTCCTCCGAGGCCCCCGCCCCGAAACCCGAGGCCGACTCCGGTTCCGTGCCCAAGCCTCCGCAGATCTCCGAGCCGGTCGCGTACGCCAAGGCAGCAGCCCAGATGCTGTGGTCCTACGACACCCGCGACACCAGCCGCGACCATCAGCTCGCCGGCATGCGCGAGTGGATGACCAAGGAGCCCACCTACGCCGACTGGGCGTCCGTCTCCGGCCAGGTCCCTGATCCGTTGCTGTGGTCGCGGATGGCCGACCAGGACCAGCACGCCACCGCCCGCGTCACCGAAGGCCACTACCCGGGCGCGTTCAAGCAGGCCCTCGCCGAGGACCCCTCGGCGATCACCGAGGCGTACATCTACGTCGTCACCGTCAACGGCAAGCAGCAGATCGCCTGGAAGAAGGGCGGCGGCGGAGCCGAGGACCGCGCCGTGACCCTCGCCGTGCAGTGCCGCCCCGGCCACGACTGTGCCCTGGCCGCCATCGCTCCGAGCGTCACGCAGTGACCCGCGCCTGACACGAGACAAGGAGGAGTAATTCCCCGTGGGTTTCTGTGATTACCCCCTGGCGGACAAGCTCTGTGCCGTCGGCGACGCGGTCGATTTCGCCTCGGACCCTGGCAAGGCCATCGGTGACTGGATGGCGAAGTCCGCAGGTGAGCTGGCTGCGGCAGCGGCCGACTTGGCCGCCAAGGCGGTTAACACCACCACGAGGGTCGACCTGAACGCCGGATGGTTCCGCGACAACTACGAGATGCTGCTGCCGTTGGGCCTGGTCCTGCTGGTCGCCACCTTCTGCGCACAGCTCGTCCGGGCCGCTGTCAGACGCGACGGACAAGCCCTCACCCAGGCGTTCACCGGCACCATGTCAGGGGTCCTGTTCGCGTTCTGCGCCATCGCCCTGACCACGGTCGCCGTCGAAGTCGTCGACGCCGTCAGCGACGGCCTGTTCAAGACCGCGCACCTGAGCATCGAGTCGGCCGTGCGCCGCATCGTGAAGGTCAGCCAGATCGGATCCCTGGCCGGACTCGGCTGGCTCGTCCCGGTCGTCGTCGGTCTCGGCGCCGCCATCGGCGCCTTCCTCTACTGGTGCGTGATGATGGTCCGCAAGGTCGGCATCCTCGTCATGGTCACCCTGGCCGTCTTCGCGTCCGCCGGCGGCGGTTGGGAAGTCGCACGCCGCTGGCGCAAGGGCTGGATCGAAGCCACCGCCACCCTCGTCGTCAGCAAGCTGCTGATGACTGTGATCTTCGTGCTCGGCATCGCCTCCATGGGCAAGACCGACGCCAAGGACGGCATCGCCGCCCTCGCCGACGTCATGTCCGGCATCGTGATCATGATCCTGGTGCTGCTGTGCCCGTATGCCGTGTTCAAGTTCGTGCACTGGGCGGCCGACGGCACCGACGGCGAGTCCATCCACCGCGCTGGCGGCGCCGGAGCGCAGATCGCCAAGGCCCACGCCGAGAACGCCGCCCGCAAGGCCGCGGCAGCAGCGGCCACCGCCGGAACCGGCGGCGCGGCAGCCGGAGCGGGTGTCACCGCCGCGCAAGGCCCCGACGCCGCAGGCGGAGGCGGATTCCCCGGCGACATCGCCGCCAACCCGACCGGCGACAGCGGCGGCAGCAAGGACGCTTCGCAGGGTGGCGGAACGGGCGGCTCGCCCGGTGGCGGTGCCATGAAGTCCGGCCTGGAGAAGGCCGTCCAGCCCGCGCCGACGAGCGTCTCCGACGACACCAGCGGCCAGGTGGGCGGCAGCCCGGGGCCGGGCGGATCCGGCGCGAGCGCCGCGTCCGGCCAGCAAGGCGGCTGGCAGTCAGTGCCGCCGACCGCGACCCCGCCGCCGCAGGGCGCACCACCGTCCCCCGGGGCACAGAATGCCACGCCCAGCGGAACGGCCTCACCGCCGCCGCCTGCGACCGGCCTCTGATCCCCTGCCGTCTACCGGGGCGGGACGTGCACGCCACCTCCCGTCCCCGGGTTCCACCCGCGCCTTTCAGGACCCGCCCCTTGACTGATCTCTCCGTCGCCCCGGTCACGGTGAAGTTTCCGCACCGGTCCCGCCGCGGCATCCTCCTCGGCCTCTCCCTGCCCCAACTCGTCCTTGTTTCCTGCACGCTGGCGCTGCTGCTGATGACGGTGGTCTCCACCGGGCTGGTCGGCGCCGTCGCCCTGGCACCGCTGTGGGCGGCTTCCGGTGCGCTCGTGGTGATCCGTCGGCACGGACGCTCCCTGATCGACTGGGCGCCGATCGTCGCCCGCTACGCACAGCGCCGACGCACCGGCCAGACGCTCTGGCTCGCCCGGCCCGTCACCCGGCCCCGGCAGGACGGCGTCCTCCACCTGCCCGGCACGGCCGCCTCCCTCAAGGTGGTCACCCCCGGCGACTCCGCCAACGGCGCCGCGGCCGTGCACGACCCGCACCGGCAGACCCTGACCGCCATCGCCCGGGTCAGCAGCCGCGCCTTCGCCCTCCTCGACCCCGCCACCCAGAACCACAACGTGGGCAGCTGGGGACGCGCGCTCGCGGGCATCGCCCGCACCGGGCACATCGCCACCGTGCAGGTGCTGGAACGCACCGTCCCCGACAGCGGCGACACCCTCACCCGCCACTGGGCCCAGAACGGGCAGCCCCAGACACCGGTCGCCGGACAGATCTACTCCGAACTGGTCGCCTCGGCCGGTCCCGCCGCCGCACCCCACGAGACCTATTTCGCCATCTCCCTCGATCTGAAGGCCGCCCGGCGGCTGATCTCGCAGGCCGGCGGCGGGCTGCCCGGGGCGTTCACCGTCATGGAGCAGACCACCGCGTCCATCGCCCAGGCGGCCCGCAACGCCGGACTGATGGTCACCGGCTGGCTGACCGCGCGGGAGATCGCCGCCGTCATCCGCACCGCCTACGACCCGGGGGCCCTCGCCGCACTCCATCAGTGGTCCGACACCGGCCGCGCCGAGGCCGATCCCCCAGCCGCAGGTCCCGTCGTCCAGGTCGAGGAGTACGACCGCCTCGCCACCGACAGCGCACGGCACGCCACGTATTGGGTGGAGAACTGGCCCCGCACCGAGACGAACGCCGGTTTCATGCACGGCCTCATGTTCACGGCCGGCGTGCGACGCAGCCTGTCCCTCATCTACGTACCGCAGGGGCTCGAGTCCGCGCTGCGGGACGTCCAGCGCAAGAAGGCCGCGATCATTGCCGACGCCAACGAGCGCGCCCGCCGCGGGCAGGTCGACAGCGAGGAAGACTCCGTCGAGTACGCCGACGTCAAACAGCGTGAGCGCCAGCTCATCGCCGGACACGCGGACGTCGCCCTGACCGGCCTCGTCACCGTCACCGCCGAGACCGACGCCCTCCTGGACGCCGCCTGCGCCCAGATCGAGACCCACGCCGTCAGCTCGGGCGTCGACCTGCGACGGCTGAACTATCAGCAGCCCGACGCGTTCGCCGTTGCCGCACTCCCCCTGGCCCGCACCACCCTGTAGCTGCCAGTTCGCCCCCACACCCCGCTCCCGCCTCTTTGGCGGCAAGGACCTCCCATTGATCCATCCCCGTCCCAGCGCGCCCGACGCGCACCCCTACCTTCGGGCCGCCACCGCAGGCGTCCGCCACCACGCTCGTGCACTCAACCGTGCCGCGCCCCCGGATCGCGGGCACCTCGACACCCTCCACGCCCACCTCACCGAACTACACCGGTTCATCGACCAGTTGGTCGAGGTAGCAGGGCCCCCGCATCCTGCAGCAGGCCGCCACCTCGCCACCGCGCACACCCGCCTGTGGCAGGCCGCCACCGAGATCCATGCCGCCTTCCACCTGCTGCCCGGCAATACAGCGCAGGCAGACACCGAGACGAGCGCGTGCCATCCGGAACGGCTGCCCGAAGGGCCGCCCGTGCTGACCATCTGCCAACGCCACCTCGCCACCGGGCACAGCATCCGGCGCAAGACCACCCCCACCGACCTCCGCCCACGTACCACGGCCTGCGTGCGATGAGCACCACTCGCAGAATCGAGGGCCTCCGATGAGCCACCGGCCCGCTCGCCGCGCCCGCCGCGCCTCCGCCAGCCCGCTGTTCACCCCCCACGGCACCGATCGGGCCAGCCGCAAGGCAGCCCGCCGCCAGCTCGCCGAAGCCGCCGCCAAGGCCCGCGCCGAAGCCACCGCCCACCAGGCCGAGAGCACACCCGCCGAGCACGAGATGCCCGCTCCGCTCTACCCCCCGAGCGGACGGCCCGGGCCCGCCTCCGCGCGCAACAACCGGCTGAAGCTGCCCGCCCACCGCATGACCACCGCCGTGGCCGCCGGCGCCTACCCCTTCCTCGCCGAAGGCGGGCTCGGCGCCGAGGGCATCTACATCGGCCGCGACGTCCACGCGGAAGCGTCGTTCGTCTTCGACCCGTTCGCGCTGTACGGCAAGGTCGAGGGATTCACCAACCCCAACCTCCTGCTCGCCGGGGTGATCGGCCAGGGCAAGAGCGCGCTCGCCAAGTCCTTCGCGCTGCGCTCGGTGGCCTTCGGCTACCGCGTCTACGTCCCCTGTGATCCCAAAGGCGAGTGGACG
Source organism: Streptomyces asoensis (assembly GCF_016860545.1). NCBI lineage: Bacteria > Bacillati > Actinomycetota > Actinomycetes > Kitasatosporales > Streptomycetaceae > Streptomyces > Streptomyces asoensis. Next base: position 1,643,074 of record NZ_BNEB01000005.1, read on the forward strand.
CCGGTGGCGCAAGCCCTCGGCGGCCGGTCCGTCGCTCTCGGCCCCGGACTGCCCGGACGCCTGAACCCCCTGGACGCGGCCCCGCGACCGGACAGCGTCACGGAGGCCGACTGGGTCGGCGAGATCCGCAAACGGCGCCTGCTCCTGCTCGGCTCCCTCGCCCGGACCGTCCTGGGCCGGGACGTGATGCCCATGGAGCACACCGCCCTCGACGTCGCCCTCGACGCCGTCGTCACCCGCGCCACCGCCACCGGCCGCACCCCACTCCTCGGCGACGTCGCCGCCACCCTCAACAACCCCAGTGCGCTCGACGAAGCCGCCGGCATGATGTCCGGCCAGCTCGGCGACGCCGCACGCGACCTGGCCCACGCGATGCGCCGCCTCGTCCACGGTGACCTGGCCGGCATGTTCGACGCCCCCTCCACCGTCGCCTTCGACCCGCACGCGCCGATGCTCACCATCGACCTGTCCCGCCTCGGCGGATCCGGCGACGACACCGCCCTCGTCCTGGCCATGACCTGCGCAAGTGCCTGGATGGAGTCCGCCCTCTCCGATCCGAACGGCGGCAGGCGCTGGATCGTGTACGACGAGGCGTGGCGACTGATGCGGCACGTCGGCCTGCTGCAGCGGATGCAGGCCCAGTGGAAGCTCAGCCGCGGCCTCGGTATCGCCAACCTCATGGTGATCCACCGGCTGTCCGACCTGCTCACCGCCGGCGACGCCGGATCACAAGGCCGCGCCCTCGCCGAGGGCCTCCTCGCCGACTGCAGCACCCGGATCATCTACCGCCAGGAGACCGACCAACTCCACGCCGCCGCCGCCCTGCTCGGCCTGACCTCTGTGGAAATGGACGCCATCGCGCACCTCAACCGGGGCCGTGGTCTGTGGAAAGTCGCTGGCAGATCCTTCATCGTCCAGCACCTGCTACATCCCAACGAGCTGGCGCTCTTCGACACCGACGCCCGAATGCATTGAAAAAGCGTCTAGTTCACGAATCCTGACAACACCCCATCGAAGGACTCTCGTATCTCCCCGCGTGACCCGGACTTCGACCTGTACGACAACGTCGGCCGCGACGCCGACCAGATCCACGCCGCCCGGTACAACCTCGCCACCCGCGGCGACCTGAAGCGGTGGGCGCGACGCGACGCGCAGCCCTTCCGCGACGCGCATCCGCTGCCGGACCAGCCCTGGCCCGCACCTGATCTCACCCCCCACCTGGACGCCCTCGCCGCGGCTCAGACTCCGGCAGAGATCGAAGCAGTCACCGACCACGTCCTGGACGCCGCCGAACCTGCACTGCGCGCCGTGAGCGACTACCTCGTCGCCGCCGCCCGGTGGCGGCGGGAGAACCGCGGTGCGGCCAAGGGATCTCCCTCAAACCTGCTGATGACGGCGGCCAGCCGGGCGCTGTCGGTCCTGGCCCTCGCCGACGAGGCCGGCCTGAGCAGGCTGCGCGCCGCCTACGACCCGGCTCCCACCCCCGCGACACCGACCGGCGGCCAGCCTGGGGCCAGCGCAGGCGTCCCGCCCGCTCCTCCGTCCCCCGGTACCGCACCCCGCCGATAGCTCTCTTTCTGCGATTCCAGTCCCGCCCGACTCTCGCAAACGCGATCCCGAGGGACCACCACTGTTGATCGACACGGCACCGCCACCGCCTGCACACGGAGTCCTCTTGAAACGTCCCCCTCACCTGAACGCCACCGAATGGGCCGAATACCAACAACGCCGAGCCGAAGTCGACGACCTCATGGCACAGGTCGCCGACCAGGACGCCCAGATGGAACACGACCTGATCGCCACCCACGACGAGTACGAACTCGGCTTCAGTCAGGAGTCGCAGCCGGGAGTCACCCCCACTGGACGGACGCCTCCACCGCACCGATCTCCCGCCTCCTCCCGCGTGAGGAACCGTGGCCGCTGACGAAGCGAGCACCCCAGACTCCCGCCGCGTTGCCTCGCTCGCACCGCTTCCCGACCACCGCAACGTGGACACCCCGTGGTGGCAGGAGCTGTGGCGTCGCCACGCGCACATCACCACGCCGCTGCGGGCGCGCGGCCTGCAGTGCGACATCGAGTTCGGCCTCAGCGCCTACATCGTGCGCGTCTCTCTCCCCGACGACAGTTACCTGATCATCGGTCCGCCGCAGGAGCCGTCCTCCGAGCGCCCGCCCGGAGACCCCGAGGGCTGGATCGCGACGCGTGAGCACCCCGACGACCCGTCGCTGTTCGAGGTCCTCTACGACTCGGCCCCCTCCGACGACCCCGGCGCTCCCCAGCGGCCCGAAGCCCGCCACGGCGGCAGCGCCCAGCCCCTGATCGAGGCGATCAACCACCGCCTGGCCAAGCTCGGACTGCTGCCGCACCCCGTCTTGCCCGGCGAAAGCCCACACGTGCACTCAGCCCAGCCGACGCCCCCGCCCCAGGCCCAGGGCGTCCCCGGCACACCCGACGACGCTCCCATCTACGTCTACGGCGACGCGCTGCGCGCTCTGACCGACCGGCTCAACGGAGCGGAGTCGCATGCGGATGCCACTGCCCTGCTGCACCAGATCCTGGAGCCCACCGACGGACTGCTGGCGCAGCTCGGCGAGTTCTTCGAAGCAGCCGGGGAGAAAGCCAAGGAAGCGGAGGAGGACGACGGCTTCGACCTGTCGTACGACCTCGCCGACGCCGCCGCCGAGATCCGCAACCTCGGAGAGGTCCTGCACGTGGCCGAGGACAGGATGCGGGCCCTCACTCCGCTCGCGTCGGCACCGCGACTGCCCTCCAGCCCGGCCCGTACACCGTCCCTGCCCCCGCGAGTGCTCCCGCCGGCACAGCCGCGGCACACGCGCTGACCCCGGACCACCGCTTCCCTCCCGGAACACATGACTTCACTCCGCACCGACCTGGCCGCCTTCGCCGCCGCCCTTTCCGCGCGCCTGCCCGGCACCTGGACCAGCCAGTACCAGCGCCACTCGCAGTACGCCGACCAGTTCCCCCGCACCGAACAGCTCTGGGACACCGGCCACGTCGACTACGTCGTCAGCCAGTACGTCCTCACCCACGACGCCGTGCTCCACGGGCCGGCCGACCAGCGGCTCTACGTGACCGACCGGCCTCGCTACCCGCACCAGTTCGTCGTCGCTGCGCTCGCCCCCGACGGCGCGCGCATCAAGCCCCACCACTTCGCCGGAGTCGCGGAACCCAACGGCATCGCCGTTCCCAAGGACCCCGCGCGGGCGGCAGCACGCATCGCCCGGCGGCTGCTACCCCGCTACGAACAGGCCCTGCGGGCGGTCCTCAACAACGCGGAGCACCAGCCCCAGCCTCCGCACCGGCCCGCCCCACCGCAGGTCGACCAGGTCCTCACCCTGACCCTGTACAGCGACGGAGCCCTCGGCGCACCGTACGAGAGCGTGCCGGTGGATGCCCGCATGACCCTGTACACCCACGGCTTCCAGTACCACCCGCACCAAGCAGCGTTTCTCCTGCCCACCGCCTACGGGGACACCGGTCGTGCCCTTCGCGTCCACTCCGTGGTCCAGCAGCTCACGGCCAAGGGCATCGGCGTGAACCTGCGCCACTCGGCGCCCACCACCAGCGCCGCCCTGCCGCCGACCTCAGCGAAGGCCGTGTCCCCGCTCCGCCGTACGCGCTGACCCCCCTGCCCCTAGATCCTTGGAGTCTCCATCCGCATCGCCCGCCGCACCCTGCCGCTGTTCGTCGGCGCCGCCTGCCTCGCCCTGGCGCTCACCGGTTGTGCCACCGACAACGATGCTGCCGTCGCCAAGCAGACGCCCAGCGCCAGCAGCGCGCCGCAGCCGGCGCCTGCCCTCAGCGCCGCCCAGGCCCGCGCCGTCATCACCCACTACTCGCAGATCAACAACGAGGCCAACGCCGATCGCAACCGCGCCCTGCTCGGCACCATCGAGGACGGCCCTCTGTACCCCATGTCCGTCTCGGACTACGCCGAGACCGAGGGACTTCCCGCGGCCGACCGCACGCCCTACAAGCCCTGGTCCTACGACACCGCCAGCACCAAGCTGTACATCCCGCGCCTGGCCGCCGGACAGGACCGCTGGTTCGCCGCCGCGCTCTCGGACGACAAGGGCAAGGCCCCCTCGCGTCTGGCGGTGTTCGCCGAACGACCCCAGCACAAGCGCTGGGAGATGGTGTCCGTCGTCGACCTCGACAGCCCGAAACTGCCGGACATCGCACTCGACCACGACGGGTACGCGACGGCCGTCGCCGCCGACGGCAACAAGCACCTCGCCGCCGACGCCGGCGTTCTGCGTGCCGCGGTGCTCGACAACTTCGCCACCGGCGGCACGCACACCGGGACGAAGGTCTTCACGCCAACCACGGCGAGCAAGCGGCAGATCGAGGTCCACGACAAGACCGGCACCCGCTACGAGGACCAGGGCACCACCGTCTTCGCCGGCGCCGACAACCGCTACAAGGACGCCTACGCCCTCAAGACCACCGACGGCGGCGCGCTAGTTCTCTTCTCCCACATGCACACGCAGACCGACGCCGTCGCGCACTCCGGCCTGCAGATCAACCCGGGCAAGGAGGACCGGGCCTGGCTCCACGATGTGCCCCGCACCTCCATCAGGTACACGTTCGTGTGCAACGACGCCGCCACCGTCCCCGCGAAGGCTGCCCCGTCCCGCCTGATCGGCTACACCTGCGCCCGCACCGATGCCTCCGGCCCGCCGGTCCCGTCCTGGTCGGCCCGCGTGTAGACGCACCCGCGCGCCACCTGATGGCCACCGAACATTTCCCGCCCCCCTGCTTGCTGCGGAGAGCTCCCTGTCCACTCGCTCCTTAATCGCCCGCCCCACCGTCGGCACGGGCTACACCGGCATCCACGTCCAGCTCGACGGCGTGCCCAGCCACCACCTCCCCCTGCTCCTGGCCGCCTACCAGTACAAGTTCGGACGCGACATCGAGGCCATGTGCCGGCACCTCATCGACGACGTCGCCGTCGGCTGGGACGAACTCGGCACCGATCTCCTCGACGATGCCCCGCCCGCACTTGTGACCGCGCTGACCGGCGGCAACCACTGGCCCAGCCGAACCCTCGACCACCTGGTCACCCCGGACGGCTCGCCGCCGGTACGCATGTCGGTCACCGACGAGACCGCCGATGCGCAGGACATGGAGTGGGGGTACGTCCTGCACAAGGAGGGCGTCGAGGTGATCAGCCTCCTGCACGATGACATCGGCCCCATCGTGAGCTGGGCCATCGACCCGCGCACCGCCTTCAACGACCACCCGGCGGCTTGGTCCTCCCGCGACTCCCCGCCCGCTATCCGGGCATCGCGCAGCACGCCGAGTCCGAGCGCTCCTGCCGCAGCCCCGGCAAAGGCCAGCCCCTCGCGCCCCACCGCCCGCCGCTAGCTTTCCCTCGTCTTCCCGGAGCCTTCCCTGCCCCCGCGCACCACGCCCTTGATCACCGTCGTCATCGCCAGCCGCCTGCGCGAAGACCGGCTCGACTACCTGACAGCCATGCATGCGAGCCTGACCCGGCAGTCCGTGCCATGGGAGGCCGTGATCGCGCTCGACGGTGCCTCGCCCAACCGCCTGCCGGCCCCGCTCGCACAGGATGCCCGCGTTCGCACGCTTGCGCTTCCCCGGCCGGTCGGCGCCGCCTGCGCCCGGAACCTGGCCCTCGGCCATGTGCGCACCCCGTACACCAACTGGGCGGATGACGATGACGAGTTCACCGACGATGCGATGGCTCTACGGCTGAACACCCTGGAGTCCACCGGGGTCGGCTGGTGTGCCGGCTGGAGCGAGGACCAGCACCCCGACGGCTCGACCACCCTGTGGCGCTGCCCCACGCCGCCCGGCCGGCACGAGGCCGGTGACGTGTGGACGTACTGGAAGTCACCGGCGGACACCATCCCGATCGGGCCGACTACGATCCTCGCCCGCACCGACCTCGTGCGCGCCGCGCCGATGGGCGGCCTCGTCCAGGGCGAGGACTACTGCGCGGCCCTCGGCGTCACCGCTCTCGCGCCCGGGATCCTGCTGCCGGTCCCCGTGTACCGATACCGCAAGTGGAACGGGCAGATGACAGCCCAGGTCGGATATGACCAGCTGGAGGCGGCTGCCCGTGAGCACGCCTGGGCGTACGGCCGCAGCCTGCGCGCCGTCCTGCGCGGCGGCGAGGACCTGGTCCGTGACTGAGGCGCAGATCATCCTGGCGCACAGCCGGGAGTCCGGGATCGTCGCCATCGCCTCGGGCGAGCGGTTTGCCTGGGCGCACACCGCCCTCGCGGAGAGCGGCTTCCAGCGGGACGACGAGGGCGTCTGGCACCTGCCCGCGGACGGCACCCAGACCACCGTGGTCGACCTGGTCACGTGCGCGAAGCGGCACCGCACCCGCGTGCACACGAGCATCCGCCGGTTCATCGGCGACGCCGCCCGCGACCTCGCGCGCCTACTGCCCGGCCAGTGGCACGCCTCGGTCGAGATCTACTCGCACCCCGCCTGGCAGGAAGACCTCGTCCCCTGGATCTGGGACAGCGGCGAACTCGGCCGCGCCGTCCAGACCGAGCGAATCCCCTACGCCGCGCTCCTCACCGACGCGGTGCAGCGCACCGCGCTGCTGTTCATCGAACGTCCCGGCCGTCAACTCGACTACTGGTCGGAGCCTTCTCGCCCGAGGGACTGGAAGGGGGCTACGGCGATCCCCACGCCCCGCGCAGCATCGTCCTGCCGCCGTTTGCCGGGCGGGCTGCCCAGGCCCTCACCGGCCGGTACCTCCCCGCCTACGAGCAGGCCGTCCACGCCCGCCAGACGGCGGCCATCGCCGCCGTGCTCGGGGACATCCGCTGCGAGCACGACGCCTGGCAGGCCATGAACGCCTCCGGACGCTACAGCGACGCCACCCCGCTGAGCGCCGCCGCTCGCGGCGCCGCGACGGAGTTGTTCCTCGACCACGCCTGGCGCCGTTTCCTGACCGTCGTCGACCACGCCCCGGCGCTGCTCGACCGGTGCCGACCCGCGAGCAGCCCGTGGCCCGACGACGCCGCGGCCCTCTCCCGTCTGGCCGACGCCGTGATCGATGCCGAGACCCTGGTCGACGAGATCGTCCACGGCGGTTTCGTGCCGGAGCAGGAGCGCCGAGCACGCGCGTGGTCGGCCATCGAGACCTGGCTCACTGACGGCGAAACGTTCTTGCGTCAGGCCCGCATCAGCGCACCCCACCGCCGCCCGGCCCTGCCCGTCGCCGCGCCGGCCCGCCCCTTCACCACGGCCCGGCCCGCGCACCGCGGCCCCTGACCCTTCCACCCCACGCCCCACGCCCCACGCCCCACGCCCCGAGGAGAACACCGCCCCCTTGCAACCCGGCACCCACTTCGCCTTCGGCGACCACGAGGAACACGGCTTCGTCGCCTCCTTCACCGCGTCTATGCCCGCGCACCTCGCCCACTGGTACCTGGAGCGCGAGCAGTTCGAGCCCGTTCCCGGAGAACCCGGCCTGTACCGGCTCAGCGAGCCCGAGCGCGACGGAGTCCGCCGCACCCGCCAAGCCGTCCACGACCTGCGCCGCCACGGCTACACCGTGCAGGCCGACATCCGCCTTGACCCGTCCCTCTCGGCCGGCCCGGCACACCCCGCCCGGCCGAACGGCCTGCGGGAGCGCCGCAGCCGTCTCGCCCAGGCCGCCGCCGGCCGGACGACGCAGCGCTCTACACCGCCCACCACCTCCCCGCCAGCGGCCCGGCCGATCCCGCCGAAGCCCACCTACGCTCCGACCGTCCACCTGACGGCCGCGACCGGCGGGCGGTCCCGATGACACCCGCGAGCCGTCCGGCCCCCGACGGCCCCTTGCCGACCGCTCCCGAACCGGCCAACGGGCCACGTGACTTCCGTTTGCGGATGGCGGTCATCGACCGCGAGACCGAGGCCGCGCTCGACATGACACGCGACCGTTACGGCCGTACCGTCCACGCGGGCGCCGCGGCAGCCGCGCGAGCCCACCGCGACAAGGCCGCGGTGGAGGCGTACGCCGCCCACCTCGCCCCGCACGCCGAGGCTCTCCTCGATGCCGCCCGCCTGGTGCTCGATGAGCTGCCACCCACTCGGCACCTGGCCGGATGGCGGGCCGTCCTGGACGGCCTGGCCGTTTCGGCCGCCGAGATCCGCCGGGCGCTCGACCGGCCAGCCGCCCCCGGTTCCCCGGCCGCGCGCGCTCAGCACGCGGCCCTGTGGCCGCACCTGGCCGCCTGGGCGGACCACGGCTCCATCGCCAGCAACCTCGCCGACCAGCAGGGCGGCCAGCACCACAAAGCTCCGCTGGCCGACGAGGAACAGCAAATGTGGACCAAGAAGGCCCAGGCCGCGCAAAGACGCGGCGAGCTGGAGCTGACCGAGTCGTGGTACGCCGCCGACGGGCAGCCGATCACCCTCGCCTATTTGGTCGAGGATGACGACTCGACGGTGGTCGCGCTGCGTGGCGACCCGGACGCACCGGGCTGGCAGGTTGTCGGGCACTACGCCCACGAGTACGAGGCGGGCAAGGTGCTGCCCGCTCCGGTTCCGCCCGGCGTGCTGCGCGCGGACGTCTCCCGGTTCAACCGCCCGGCACCAGTCCCGGAGGTGTCCCTGCAGGACCTCATCCGCGATGTCGTCGAAGGCCACAGTGCCGGTGACGCCTCCAATGCGCTTCTCAGCGCTGTCCAGCGCGGCTATGACGTCGGCCCGATGGTCCGCCTGCAGGAACTCCTGGAGACCAGCGGCCAGTTCGCCAGCGCCCTGGAGACCGTGCAGGGCCGCCAGATCGCCGCCCGCATGGCAGCGCTGAGCCGGCAGATCGAGTTCCTCACCCGCGAAGTCGAAGAGGCTGCCGAGGACCTCGGCGGGACCGTCGCCGTCCTGCCCCCGCACCGCACCCCCGTGCTGCGCACCCGTCCACGCCCCGCCGTGGACACCACACCGCCCACGCCGCCACCCCGCGCCAACACCACCGCCCGACACCGCTAGCCCAAGTCCCACCTCGTCTTGACAAACACGAGCCCATGGAGCAGTACGCGATCAACCTTGCCCTCGCAAACTACAAGCACGACCGTGAGCTGTCTTGAGAGCCCACGGCCTAGGGGCGGCCATGCCAGCCGCCCCGGAGCAGCGGCTACTGCTGACGCTTACTCACGTGTGACACGGCGGTCATGCCAGCGCCGTAGGTGAAGGCAAGGACGGCACCGCCAGAAGCGACGGCAGTGAGGGCAGACTGCCCAAGAACAACGGAGCCGATCCCGGCAACCAGCCCAGCGATGACGGATACCAGAGCAACGACGACAACGTGATACACGCGGTGGTCACAGGTAGAAGTGGTGGCAGACAAGTAGGGCCCTCCCATACTCCGTCGGAGCGCCGTCACCTGAATCAGGGCAGGGTGCATCCTGCGCTGGATTCACGTCACAGCGTCGCCGCCCAGCGGGCGTCGCGATAGGGAAGCGCCGGCCAGGCGCGCCTATCGCTCCTCGGATGGAGCGCCGTAGCGGTTGGCCATCATCACCGATGCACCATGCCTTTCAAGGATCTCGTCGACCACGTCCATAGTAGCCAACCCCACTGACACACAGACAAGTTGGTGGCCGCTTCGGGGGAGCCCAAGCGCCGATCTGCAGCGACTCCCACTTACCTGGTCTTCACGCGCGAAGCCTCGTTGCAGGCACACCTCTCCTGGTGGCCGTGCTCCTGGCCAAGCGTCCCGCCCGCCGCACGGCCCTCGCCGGATACCTCGCCAAGCAGCCGCTCGCCGGCCCGGCGCTCCCTGGCACCGGCGCGGCCTTCGCTCTCACCGTCCTTCTCGCCGCGCGCCGACGTCTGGGCTCCGCGGGCAGTCGCGGTGCGGCTGGCGCCGGTGCCTGCTTCGAGGCCGGCATAAGACGCCCTGATCAGGGCGCAACCCCCACCTTGCAACCCCTTTGAGGAGATCGAATTATGGCTGTGCGTACGCACTGGACCGTGGAGCACGCCTGCTCCCACCGTGTGGATCATGACCTGTCCAATCGCCCTGCCGACAAGCGGGCAGGCTTCGCCCGCTGGCTCGCGTCGAAGAACTGCACCGACTGCTGGAAGGTGGCGCGCGACGCCGACACCGGGTCCAAGGAGGAGTGGCTCGCGGCCAAGCGGGCCGAGGAGCAGGAGGCAGCCCTCACGTGGGCGAAGCAGTTCGACATGCCGCAGTTGGAGGGCCCGGCCAAGGCCCTGGACTGGGGCGAACGCTCCCGCCACCAGCTGATGACATCCGCGCACACCGAGCTCGTCATCGAGGGCACGTGGGACGAGGCGGACTGGGCGGAGCTGGAGGAGAAGGCCCGCGCCATCACCCGTGCCGGATGGTGGATCGACCAGCGCGACGCCGAAGGCACTGACCTGCTCGAACTCCTCGACGCAGCCAGTGAGGCGGACCGCGGGACGGAGAACCCGTTCCGCTGACGGCGGGGCAACATAGCCGGATAACGCCGGTTAGCCAAACCGGCGTTCCTCCGGACTATTGATGCTCCCACCCCGCCAGCATCTGCGTGGAAGGAACTCATGTCCCAGCTTCCGCCCACCTCGGCGTTCGCACCGACGCCCGACCCGCTCACCCCCGATCGGGATATCACCCACGCCCACTTCCAGGCCGGTGACACTGTCGTCGTCCTGAAGGGGATGGCTGGCGGAGAACTGTGGGGCGATGCGATGCGCGTCGTGGCCCCGTCCTGGCACACCCCGACCGACGAGGACGGCTGGCGGCTGCGTGATGCGACCGGCGGCGCCCAGTCCTACGTCACCGCCCACCCCCGCTACCTCGTGCACCTCTCGCGCCGCTGCCCGGACTGCCTGATCTACCTGCGCGCCATGGAGGATGCCCTCTTTACGCGGTTCACCGACCGCGACGAGCTGATCGACTGCGGCTGGTACACCACCACCGCCCTGGGCCAGCTCGTGCACATCGCGGACATCCGGAGTGGTCGATGACTTCCCCCACGCACCGTCCCGGCCGTTTCGCCGCGCTCGACAGAGCCAGGGCCCGAGCCACCGCATCTCCGGTCGATTCTTCCTGGCCGCTTCACCTGGCCGAAGACCTCCGCGACATCGAGGCCGACTGGAGAACTTCGGCCGAGGTGTGCGTGGATGCTGCCTGGGCGGCACGGTCGGCCGGACACAGCGTCCTGGCCCTGCTGTCCCCGCAGGACGTCACCGCAATGGGCCTTGACCCGATCACCGCCCGCACCTTGGCTCATCTGTACCTGAGCGCCCTGCGGTTCGACTTCCGCTGCCCCACCCTCCAACGCCTCGTCGAACAACTCGCGGAAACCGCGCGTCAGCCGCTGGACTGCTACACGCGGGCCTTGTACGCCTTCGCGCTGCTGGGCCAGTCCCGCCCGGAGGGCCTCGCGGTCATGGACGAGGTCCTCGCGGACGCCGGGCAGCACACCAAGACCCTGCACGTCCTGCTGCACGGGCTGTGGCTCGGCCAGGACCTGGACCACGGCGCGGAGCGTCTCCTGGCCCTCAGCTCCCGACCGGCCCTCGCCACCGGCAGCGACCCGATCGTCCTCTTCCGCGTGGCGGGTGCCCTGCGGCGGCTGGGCCGGTACGACGAAGGGCTGGGCGCCATCGACAGGGCGATCGACTGTCTCCCGCCGGGGGACACCTCGGTGCACGCCGACCTGGTCCGCGAGCGCTCCCTGCTCTGCACAGCCCGCGACCTTCATCAGCACCGGCCGCCCACCCGCACGTCGAGCGGGGTGCCGTCATGATCCCCCGCCTGCACGCGCGGACCCACTCGCCGCGCGACCCGCTCGCCGAGGCACTCGGGCGGCCCCTTTCCCCGAACGAGGGTCTGACGGAGTACACCATCGTCGCCCACTGGCCGGGCCTGGACTACTACACCCCGGATGACGAGCAGAGAACCTGGACGTCCGCTCAGTGGGCCGAGCACCTCGAAGATCCCTACCTGGAGCATCCGTTCACTGCCAGTGCGGACGACGACCGGCGGGCGATCCTCCATCTCGACATCCACCTCCACCCGGACGACCGGGAGCTGACCGGTCCCGAGTGGGCCGAAACCGCTCACCGGTTCGCGCGAGCCGCCGGTATCGAGATACCCGGCGCCGCGGAGCACGGCTGGCGGTGGATCGCCGTCCAAGCACAGCCCGGACGCCTGGACCTGGTCGCCAACCTGATCCACCTCGACGGCACGTGGCGCACCCCGCCCGCAGACATCCTGCGGCGCCTTGCGGACGAGGCACGCCGCATCGAACAGAACCTGAACCTGATCCCCGTCCGCACCGGTCCCACGGCGCGGCCTGCTGTCCGTACGGCGCCCACGGCATCCGCGCAGCTCGCGAGCGTCCTTACGCAGCTCGCCGACGAGCAGGCCGGCCCGCTGGCCACGGTCCGCGGACTGATCGAGCACACCGCTCACCGCATCGCCCGCCAGCCGGGAGCCGCCGACACCGGCACGGCGCACCGCCTGGAGCTGATCGCCCGCCGTCTCCACGCCATCCAGCAGGACCTGGACACCACTGCGGCCCACCTGGTCCAGTCCCGGATCGCCGCCGCAGCGCCCGTGGCCCGGCACATCACACACCGATCTCCGTAGGAGAAACGTCTCCTTGCCCCGCACCACCGACCGCTTCCTGGACATCCGTCGTGACCCGCACTCCGACGAACTCCTCGCCCATGGAGGCGACTTGGAGGCGCACAGCATTCTCCAGCGCGCGGGTTTCATCGCCGTCGTCCGCCTCCACGAGACCTACCACCGCGCACCCGCCGGCCTCACCCAGGGCGACGGGTCCCGTCTCGCCGCCGATGCCGTAGGGCGCTTGCGAGCTGCCGGCTACCACGTCGACTGCGACGCAGCTTTCGACACCGAGGCCCGGCCGGCCCGCTATCCCGCGCTCGGTGCTTCGGTCTCCCACCTTGCCGAGCGTCTGCGCGAAGCCACCGACACCGCCGAGGCAGCCGACATCCTCACCGAACTCACCGCTCCCCACGACGGCATCCTCGCTGGGTTCGAGGAGACCCTCGGCGCCCTGGCGGAGTTCTTCGACGGACTCGGCGACGCTAGCGATCCGCACACTGCCCGGCGCCTGCGCTACCTCGCCGATGAATACGTCCGCGTCATCCACTCCGACCTCGCGCACACCCGCGAACGGCTGGCCGACCGGCGCGCCCCTCACCCCGGCCGCCGCGCCTGCGCCGAGCGGGTTCCCGACCACGAGCCCGAACGCTCCGCCGTGTGCGCCTGCCCACCCCCGCCGCGTGCACTGCCGGCCCCGGCACCGCCACCCGTCGGTGCCACCCGCCTGCGCCGCTGAGCCCCGCAACTGCCCAAGGACACCATGCACGACCACGACACCTCCGAGCGCCTCGCCTCGTACGCCGACGTCCTCGCCGGCGAACTCCCCGACACCTGGACCAGCACCCACCTGCCAGCCGACGCCAAGGACGACCTCGCCGAACTCGCCGACCGGATCTGGGACCTGGACATGGTCGCTGCCTCCCTCGCCGAGCACCCGCTGACGCAGGCAGCCGTCCTCAGCCGCACCGACGGCGCCCAGCTCGCCCTCCTGGACCGGCACGACGGACGCGACGGCTTCCTTCTCGCCGCCGTCGCCCCGCGTGCCCTGCCCGACGAGGCGTACCGCGCTGTCCCCGAGCCCAACGGCATCGCCCTGGCAGACGACCCCTTCCTGAGCGCCGAGCAGGTCGCCGGCGATCTGCTCGCCCGCTACGACCGTGCGCTCGCACAGGTCCGGCACAACGCCCTCGGTGGTATCCAGCCCTCCCAGCCGGACCGGATCGTCCTGACCTGGCAGCCGGACGGCAGCGTCGCCACCGCCCCCGCCGACGACCGTGCCGGCACGATCCTCATCGCCCACGGCTTCGTCCAGGACCCGCAGAGCGGCATCTACCGCCTGGAGGGCGACGACACCCACGCCCAGGCCCGCTCCCTGCGCGAGATCGGCCCGCAGCTCGACGCACTCGGCATCGGCACCGCCCTCCAGCACCCCGCCGGACGGACCGCGCCCATCTCCGCCCTGGCACCCATGCCGCCGGTACCGGCCGGCACCCGTATGCCAACCGCCAGGACTCGATGAACCAGGCGGAGGCCGACCTCGGCATCCGCCCTGCTCCTGACCGGTTACGACGTCAACAGCACGCCCGACGTCTTCGACGAAGCCACCTACCGGTAGGCCATGCACGGCCTCCGCACCCGAGCGGCCTGTCCCGCCGCACAGCAACCGTCACCGGCCGGCTCCCCGTCGCACTCCGCGCCGGTCCGCCCCGTACCCCGTAAGACGCCTGGGCGGCCCCGGCACCCCACAGGGGCCGCCCAGCACACAGCCCGACTCCCGGAGAAACCCGTAGCACCCCGCACTCCCCCACCGATCAGCAACCGGCTCAAGCCCCGGCTCGCCACCGCCCTCTTCCGCCGCTATCTGCGCGCCTGCATACCGAGCGGCCCCGACCACACCTCCCCTCTGGCCGGCGCCCGCCCGGAGGCCGTCCTCACCGAGGCACAGCGCGTCGGGCAGCGCCACCACCACTGACCGTCCACCGCCCCGGAGGAGCATGTCCCACCCCGCCCCCTACCCGTTGAGACTCGCCGACGAGATCACCCGCCAGCTCGGCCAGCTCGCCGACCACCTCTCCCAGCTTCCTCCGGCCCAGGCCGCGCAAGTCATCGCCCGCGTTCTCGACCCGGACAGCGGAGTCCTCGGGGGCGTCACCCACCTCGTCGCCACCGGAAGCATGTTCGCCAAGGACCAGGCAGAGCGCGGCGCGCTCCCCGCAGAGGTGTGGCTCGCTCTGGGCCGTGCCTCGAACGAACTGCACGACATCACCCTCGACCTGGACGAACACAAGGACACCCTGCAGCACGTCTGCACCCAGCCCGCCACCACTGCGGCGAAGCCCCCAGTGCCCGCCCCGCTCGTCGTCCGGCGGCGTCGGTGAAGAAGAAGCAGTGGCAGGGCTGGGGGCCCGGCGAGCAGGCCGAGCAGCACTACCTCGTCCAGCCCCGTGCCCTGGCCGGCGGTGGCGACGTCCGGCACCTCTCGGAGTTCCTGCGCGCCTCGGGCTGGCGGGACAAGTCCAAGCCGGGCGGCCCCCTGCACATGGAGAGCCCGGACCGCACCGTCCGCGTCGCCTACGACCCCTACGTCCTTCCCGGCGGCTGGACCATCCACGGCCGGGCAGACGGGGCGAACGGCGAGTGGTCGGCTCACCTGGGACGGCAGGCCCCGGTGGAGATCGTCGCCGGCCTGACCGACGCCCTCACACGTCCCCGCTCCGCACACGCCCCCAACGTCTGGGCCCCGTTGCAGGAGCAGAACTGGCACACGCGTTTCGAGGGCGAAAACTACGTGGCGACCAGCCCCGATGGCACCGCGTGGATGCAGTACCGCCAGAACCCCGACGGCACGGCGATGTGGTGGACCGGAGCGCAGGACAAACAGGGCAACGGCTGGACGGCCAACTTCACGCCGAACACCCCGATGCACCTCGTGCAAGCCTTCTCCACCGAACTCGCCAGCCCTGACCCCGTGATGCGCCCGCGCGGCGCGTCCCACACAGCGCGCAGATCCGCACCTGGTCGGTATCCGTCAAGCCCTCCCAACTCAGCGCCTGGCAGCAGGCCCGCATCACGGCCGCCCGAGCCGCCACCTGGGCCCGCAACAGCGCCCGAAGCACCGGACCGCGCACCACCGCCCGCGCCCATGCCGCCGCCGGCGCACGAACCCGCCGCTGACCACGACACCCACCACCCCGATGAGTCTCAATGCTGAAGTCAAGCCGCTTGCGTGACCGGCGGGGCGGAGGTGAAGAGCCGCCCGTCACGCAGGAGTGCCCACAGAACACTTGCCCGTCGCCGGGCGAGTGCGATGACTGCCTGAACGTGCTTGCAGCCCTCGCCACGCTTCTTGAGGTAGAAGTCCCGGTTCGGGCCCTCGCGGATGATGCTGGTCTGCGCGGACATGTAGAACACCCGTCGCAGGCGGCGGCTGTAGCGCTTGGGCCGGTGCAGGTTGCCGGTGCGCCGTCCGGAGTCGCGTGGGACAGGCACCAGCCCGGCCGCGGAGGCGAGGTGGCCGGCGTCGGCGTAGGCCGACAGGTCGCCGGCAGCGACCACGAACTCGGCGCCGAGTATGGGGCCCATGCCGGGCACGGACTCGATGATCTCCGCCTGGGGGTGGCTGCGGAAGGTCTCACGGATCTGCTTGTCGATCCGCTTCAGCCGGTCGTCCAGGGCCAGGATCTGTGCCGCCAGGTCGGCGACGATCTGCGCGGCGACGTCCTCCCCGGGCAGCGCGGTCTGCTGGGCCTGCGCGGCCTGCAGCGCGGTCGCGGCGACGGCGTCGGCGTTGCGCACGCTGCGGTTGGCCAGCCAGGCCGTCAGCCGGGCCCGGCCGCGGCGGCGGAGAGCCGCCGGAGTCTGGTAACCCGTCAGCAGGACCAGCGCGCCCTTCTGCGAGCTGTAGTCGAAGGCCCGCTCCAGCGCGGGGAAGACGCCGGTCAGCACGTCGCGGAGCCGGTTGATCATCCGTACCCGGTCGGCCACGAGGTCGGAGCGGTGGGCGGTCAGCAGCGCGAGGTCGGCGGCCAGCTGGGCCGGCACGTCGATCGCGGCGAAGTCGTTGCGGTGGCGGGCGGTCTCCGCGATGACGTAGGCGTCACGCGCGTCGGTCTTCGCCTCCCCCCGGTAGGCGCCCGACATGCGGTTGACCGTGCGGCCGGGCACGTAGACGGCCTGCTGGCCGTGAGCGGCGAGCAGTGCCAGCAGCAGCGCGGAGGAGGTCCCGCAGATGTCCACCGCCCAGCGGACTTCATCCGTCAGGCCGAGGATCTCGCCGAGCGCCGCCAGGATCGCAGACTCGTCGTTGTCGATCTTCTTCGACCACAGGGTCGCGCCGGTCTCATCGACCACCGCCGCCCAGTGGTGACCCTTGCCGGCGTCGACACCGGCCCAGACCCGACCCGTCCGTCTGCTCACTCGCCCCTCCTCGTTCCGCACGGCATGCCGTCGGCCCGAGGAACACCCCGCTGTCATCTCCGTAAACAGCGACCGCACACGGCGCGCACATCTCAATCAGCAGCCAGGGCGCCCCGGAGAGCCGGACGGCCACTCCTCGGAAGCCACAGAAGGCAGGACCCGATAAGCCACATCCGACCCTCCCGGGCCGCCCAACAACTTACGGAGCCCGATGCCCGCACTCACCCCGGACACCATCCGCGCCGCGACCGACACGCTCTGCCGTCTCACCGAATACCTGCGCGAGAACCCCGACCCCAAGGAGGCTCTCGCTCTCGTCGAGCCCCTCCTCGACGAATACACCGGCCTGCCCATCCAGCTCGGCGACACCCTGCGCGCCCTCGCCCGCGCCGTACAGAGCCACCCGAACACACCGCACAGCGAGAAGATCAGCGGTCTGGTCACCGAGCTGCGTGCCGCAGCGTGGGCGCAGACCGACCAGTACATGCTCCACTACGTCCTGGACGAGCTGCGCAAGGTGATCGTCAGCGCCGCCTCGAGTGAGCCGGGGTGCGGTCGGTGCCGCTGAGCGAACGGCAGCTCGCCGGGTTCGCCGAAAAGCATGCCTGGCAGATCCCCTTCGACACCAGCCCCCGCCACCTCGCCGGCCCCGGGGATGCCCGCCACGTCACCCACGGCCTGGCCGCCGCCGGATGGAGCGCCGTCTCCGACCCTTTGAGTGCCGAGATCGTCCTGCGCAGTCCCGACCTACGCCACAGCCTCCAGTTCGACCCGCAGTCCACCACCTCCGCATGGTGGCGGCTGCGGGCCGAGCCCACCGACACCGAGCCCGGCTGGTACGCCGAATTCGGTGAACTCGTGCCCGCCGAGGTCCTCGCCGGCTTCACCGACGCCCTCATCACCCCGCCGCCCCAACAGTCAGACCCGTGGCAGCCGTTGACCTCAGCAGGCTGGCACCGCGACTCAGACGGCACGGCGCAGTCGCCGGACTCCATGTGCCATATCGAACTGCGCCCGCTGAGCGAATTCAGTGGCCGGTCGTCCTGGCACGTTGAGACCTGCGAGCCCGCCGACGGGCAGTTCCCCGGCCCGCGCATCTGGCACGCCTACTTCGACGAGGACGCCCCCGCCCACCTCGTCGGATCGTTCCTCACCGCGCTGGCCGACCGCAGCCCGCTCCAGCGCGCATGTACGACCGCACCGGCCACTACAGCGCCGTGCAGGAGCCCAGCCCGCTGCGCCCACAGCAGGTGGTCGACGCCCACACCGCCCGTATCGAGTCGCTCCGTGCCTGGGCACGCTCCGCCCTACGGCAGCAGACGAAACCCGCACAGACCCCGGCGCAGGCCCACACCGCCCAGTCGGCCGCCCGCCGCTGAACCGACAGGATCCTCCCCATTCCCGCCGATCACCGCGCCCACCGCGCCTTCCTCCGCCACCTCGACGCCTACGTGAACGACAGCAAGAAGATCCTCGACGCCTGGGACACCTACTCCGACGAGCACACCGACCTCGACGGCTGGCCCTACGACGACCACGCCTACGGAAGGCGCGCGAGCCAGCGCGACGCCGACACCGCCGAGGCGTTCGAGCCGCTCCGGTACGGCGCCCGTCACCTGCTGGCCACGGCCGAGACTCAACTGGCTGACCTGCCGGAGGATGCCGTGCAGAGCCGCTGGGTCTACCAGTTGGGCGTCCTGCGCGACGCCATCGACCGGCTCGACGAACTGCACGATCAATGGCTGGTCACCCGCGACGCCCTCCCCGCTACCGCCAAGCCCGGCACCGCCGACTTCGACGACGCCCTCGCGGAACATCACGCCGAATCGTGGAGCTACCTCGACGACTGGGCCACCCACGGCAAGGCGCTCCGCGAGATCAACACGGCCGCCCGCAAAGCCCCTTCACCCCTGGCTCCCACACCAACACCGGCCCCGGCCACCGCGCCCGACCGGCGAGCTGCGGCACGGAAGTGAGCATGCCCCCGACCCCCGAGACCGTCGAGGTCGACTTCATCGCGCCGCGCCACCTGGCCGGCGGCGGTGACCCCGCCTGGATCACCGTCCCCCTGCACCGTGCCTGCGGCTGGAGCCACGGCAACGACCCCCTGATGCCCCGCGTCCTGCTCTCCAGCCCGGACCAGAAGGCCCTCCTGCGCCTGGAACCTGACCCCGACGGACAGTGGTGGACGCTCAACCATGCGGCGGAGGCGGACCGGCCCGCCTGGTACGCGAGTTTCGGCGCCCGCACCCCGGTGGAACTCATCGCCGTCTTCACCGACGCCCTCACCGACCCCGCCCCCGCCGCGAGCACACCCTCGGATCCGTACGAACCGCTCCGGCAGAGCGCGTGGCAGCCCCCCACTATCGGGGCTGACGGCCTCGTGTCGCCCGACGGAACGGCCTACGTGCAGCGCCTGGGAACCGCGCAGGAGCCGGGAGCCTGGTTCGTCACCGCCTCCCTCGGCCCGGAGCGAAAGCCGGTGTGGCAGGCCCGCTTCGGCGAACACACCCCTGCACGACTGGTCGCCGCGTTCACCACCGCGCTCACCGATCCCCACCCCGCAGCGCGTACCAACAGCTTGCGCAGTCTTCCGACCCGCGCCCCGGACGTCGTCACCCGCCGGACAACGGACGTCCTCGCCGTGCACGTCGCCGCCGCCCTGGAAGAACGCGTCCACGCCCTCGCGGCCCGCCGCACCCTTCCGCCGACGACTCCAAGCTCGCCGCGCCAGCCGCCGGCCAGGAAGAGCCGCAGCCGCTGAATGCCCCGCCCCCGCCCGGAAGGCACGTAACTCTTTGCCCCCCACCTCCTCCAACAGTTCCACCGACGGATACGACATCGTCCTGCGCCTCCTGATCGGCGCCGCAGCCGTCGTCGTCCCCCTGTCCCACCTCGCCTGGCTGTCCGGCAACATCGCCGCCTCCCTCACCGGAGCCGGCTGGGCGCCGTACCAACCGACCAACGCCCTGCTCCACCCCGAGCGCCTCTGGCCCCACGCGGGAGAAACGCCCCTGCTGATCGGGGCACGCATCGTGCCCGTTCTCCTGCTCCTGGCCCTCGGGACAGCGGCGGGCATTTTGTGGGCCCGGCACAAGAACCGCAGCGGCGGCCGGAAGAAGAAGATCACCGGCATGGCCAAGGCCCGGGACATCGAACCGCTGATGGCCAAGGCGATCACCGACAAGGCCCGCTCCCTGCGCCCGAGCCTGAAGGACGCCAAGCACATCGAGGCCCGGGACACCGGCATCCTCCTCGGCAACCTGCAGGGCACCAAGCACGAGATCCGCATGGGCTACGAGGACGTGGCCGTCGCCATCATGGCGCCCCGCTCGGGCAAGACCACCTCGCTCGCGATCCCCTCCATCCTCGCCGCGCCCGGCCCGGTCCTGCTGACCTCGAACAAGGCCGCCGGCGATGCGTTCACCGCCACCTACGACGCCCGCGCCGCGGTGGGACGGGTATGGGCGATGGACCCGCAGCAGATCGCGCACGCCGCACGCGAGATGTGGTGGAACCCCTTGGCTGGCGCCAAAACCCTCGACGACGCCGGGCGGTTGGCCGGCCACTTTCTCGCCGCCTCCGTGGACGCCAGCCAGCAGGGCGACTTCTGGTCCAAGGCCGGATCCAACATCCTCGCCCAGTTGTTCCTCGCCGCGGCCCTGGACGAGCGGCCGATCACCGACGTCATGCAGTGGCTGGCCTTCCCCGCCGACCGTACCCCGCTCGACATCCTCCGCGACCACGGATACACCGCCGTCGCCGCCCAGCTCAAGGGCACCGTGGAAGGACCGCCGGAAACCCGGGACGGCATCTACGAGACCGCCCGCCAGTACGCCGCCGCGCTGCTGAACAGCGAGATCACGGCCTGGGTCACCCCGCAGAAGAACGTTCCGGAGTTCAAGCCGTCCGAGTTCGTCACCTCCACCGACACCCTCTTCCTGCTCAGCAAGGACGGCGGAGGCGGAGCATCGGCGCTGATCGCCGCGTGCGCGGATTCGGTGATGCGGGCCGCGACCGCGCAGGCCGAACGCGCCGGCGGACGCCTCGACCCGCCCATGCTCGCCATCCTCGACGAGGCCGCCAACGTGTGCAAGATCTCGGACCTTCCGGATCTGTACTCGCACCTCGGGTCGCGCGGGATCATCCCGATCACGATCCTGCAGTCCTACCGCCAGGGCCAGAAGGTCTGGGGGGACGCCGGCATGGACGCCATGTGGTCCGCCTCGACCGTCAAGGTCATCGGCTCCGGTATCGACGACCCCGACTTCGCGGACAAGCTGTCCCGCCTGATCGGCGACCACGACGTCGAGACCACCTCGACCTCGCACTCCGAGTCCGGCAAGTCGACCTCGGTGTCGATGCGACAGCAGCGGATCCTGCCCGCCGACGAGATCCGCGCCCTGCCCAAGGGCACGGCGCTCTGCTTCGCCACCGGTATGCGCGCAGCCATGCTCGACCTGCGCCCGTGGTACCAGGAGCCCGGCGCGGCAGAACTGTCCGCGGCGTCCGTCCGCGCGTCAAAGGCAATCACCGCCCGGGCCATCGCCAAGCACGCACCGACGCAGTCCGACTTCGGGCTGGCCACGTGATACTCGACCTCTTTGCGGGTCCAGGTGGCTGGAGCAGGGCACTGAAGGTCCTCGGTGAGCGCGACATCGGCCTGGAATGGGACGAGTGGGCCTGCAAAACCCGCGTGGCCGCTGGACAGTTGACGATCCGCGCCGACGTGGCCATGTATCCGACATGGCCCTTCCTCGGCCGCACGTACGGCCTGATCGCCTCCCCGCCGTGCCAGGCATGGAGCATGGCCGGCAAACGCCTCGGCCTACTCGACCAGCCGCTGGTGCACACGGCAGTCGAGGACCTCGCCGCCGGACGCGACACCCGCGAGCGCCTCCTCGCCGCCTGCCGCGACGAACGCTCCCTGCTCGCGGCAGAGCCGATGCGCTACCTGCATGCCCTGAACGCGGTCGGCGAGCCCGAGTGGGTCGCGATGGAGGAGGTGCCGGACGTCCTGCCGCTGTGGAAGCAGTACGCGGCAATCTTGCGGTCCTGGGGGTTCTCGGTCTGGTACGGGATCCTCAACGCCGCCGACTTCGGCGTTCCACAGACGCGCAGGCGGGCGATCCTGCTCGCCTCCCGGGTCCGTACGGCACAGCCTCCCACGCCCACGCACGCCCAAGTCGCCGAGCCGGAATCGCTGTTCGGTCCGGGCCGCGCCCGCTGGGTCAGCATGGCCGAAGCCCTGGGATGGGGCGCGACCGACCGGCCCGTTCCCACCGTCTGCGCCGGCGGCGGACCGGGCGGCGGGCCCGAGCCGTTCCCATCGGGCTCCCGCAAGACGCTGTCCGACGCCCGGGAGCGCGGCACCTGGATGCCCAGGCTGGACGGTGTGGTCCTGCAGTCCCGTCGCGAAGGCGCTGGATGGGCGGCCCGGCACGGCACCCGCGAGAACCGTGCCGCCGACGCTCCGGCGCCGACGTTCACCTCCGAGGCGCACCGCTGGTCCTGGTCCCTGCGCAGCAACAACCAGGCCAACGCCACCGTCCGTCCGCTGTCCGAGCCGGCGGGCACGCTGTTCTTCGGTCACCGCGCGAACGAGTGCACCTGGGTCGCCGAACCGGTGTCGGCTCCGGCCAACGACACGGACGTGCCAGCGGTGCCGGAGCCAATCCGGATCACCGCCCGCGAGGCCGGCCTCCTGCAGACCTTCCCCGCCAACTACCCCTGGGCCGGCAACAAGGGCCAGCAGTTCTCGCAGATCGGCAACGCTGTACCCCCGCTGCTCGCTGGCCACCTCCTCGCCCCGCACCTCGGCGTCACCCTCGACCCCGACGACTTCACCCTCGCCGCCTGATGCCCCACACCCCCGAACCCGACGAAGACGACCTCGACTGGATCGCGCCGACGCAGCCGGTATTCCACGTCGAGCAGGCCCTCCTCGGCGCTCTCCTCCTCGAACCACACCGTCTCAGCGACGTCAGCGGCATCGCCGCCGGCTCCTTCTCCACTGCTACGCACGCCGCCCTGTTCGCCGCCATCAGCACCCTGCCTCCGCCCGACCCCGCCGAGCACGTGAAGAACACCAAGTGGCTCGACCAAGTGCTCGCAATGAGCCGCCAACAGGCGCGCGGACTGACCCCCTCCTACCTCCACACCCTCGTCCAGGTCTGCCCCTGGCCCCGCCACGCACGGGCCTACGCCCGCATGGTCGAGGCCGAAGCCGCCCGCCGTCGCCTGCAGACGGCCGCCGAACGCCTCATCCAGACCGTCGACGACGCCTCCCACCCGCACCCAGTCGAGAAAGTGCTCGCCGAGGCCGACGCGATCACCGCGGTCGTGGACGACATCGCGAGCCGGTTCCCGCCGCGCACCGGAGTGCTGCCCCGCACCGCGGCACCGCCGCCGGCCATCACCACCGACCGCACCGAGGCGGTCGAGGAGGAGCAGCTGCTCCTAGCGACCGCCACCGCCCACCCCGCCGACATCGAGTCCGTCCGGTGGCTGCTCCCCGACGACCTCACCCGGCCCCTGCACGCCGGCCTGTGGCAATGCCTGACCGCCCTGGCCCGCCGCCGCGAGCCCGTCGACCCCGTCACCGTCCTATGGGAGGCCCAACAGCGCGGCCTGCTCGACAACGCGAGTGAACCCGGCGAGGTGCTCCGCCTGCTGGCCGAACCGGCCGGTTCCGTGGAGCACTGGGGCGAACGTGCCCTGCAGCGCTCCCTCCTGGCCACCGCAGATCACGCTGGCCGGCGCATCTCGGCGTACGCCGGAGACCCGGCGAACACCCCGTTCCAGCTTGTGGTGGGCGCCCGCCGCTCCCTCGCCGACATCAGCGCCGTTCACACCCGCTGGCAGCACGCCACCGGAACTGTCCCGCCACCACGGCCGCGCCCGGCACCCGCCACTCGCGCCGGCCCGCCGACCACGACGGCCGCTCACGCCGCCCGCGCCGCGCGAGCAATCCGATAGCACCCCACTCACGCCGGTGGCCGGACCCGAAGGCCCGGCCACCGGCAGAAGAGACGACACCCAACGTGACTACCTCCATCGACGCTCACGTCCGCCTCGACACCCACCCAACCCATCCCAGCGCCGTGACCGCTGTCCTGACCGGCAGCCAGGCCCGCATCGCTCTCATGGCTCTGGAGGCAGCCGACTGGGCCGTCCTCGCCGACAACGTCCTGGTCCTGGCTCGCATCGACCACGAGGAGCCCTACTGGGCTGAGGATGCAGCCAATCACCTGTCCGCCGACGGCATCACCGTCGAAATCACCCCTCGACTCCGGGAGGCCATGGACGAGGAATGGACCTGGGCGGACTATCCGATGCCGTGGTGCACCCGCAGCGAGATCCGCGAGGTCTCCAACCAGGCGCAGAAGATCCACGACGACATCCGCTACGGCCATCTCCTCATCCACGCACACGCCCACGACGGCCACACCACCGTCGCGGTCGGCACGTACCTCGGCCGCAACGGCAAGTCCGTCTACCTCCACGGCGAGGACCACCTGCGCCAGGTCGCCGACACCTTCGACTCACCCGCCCAGGCCCTGCTCGCCTTCGAGAAGATCCACGGCACCGACATGCGCCCCGGTCCGGCACCCCTGACAGACGCCGAGCGCGCCGGCGTCGAGGCCCGCGCCACCTTGGACCTCGGCGCAGCGAAACCCGGGCCTCACCGCCCGGAGCCGGAGACCGTCCCCGTCTACCTGGCCGATGCAGGCGACCACGACGCCCTCCTCGACTCCTTCCTCGACCGGCACGGCGAGTTCGAGAAGTGGCGGACCTGGTCCGACGAGACAACCCACGTCATCCACGAGTCGCAGACCCTGCGCATCGAGCGCGTCCACGAGACCCCGGCCCACGAGACCGCGTGGACCGTAGCCGCCTACGAGACGCCCGTCTCCGACCGCATGTGGGTCCTCACCGCGACCGGCGCCACCCCCGCCCCGGTGATAGCGGAACTTCTGAATCACCTCGCCGACGACGACGGCTGGGACACGACCACCGGCGTCCCGGTGGACGAGAAGAGGGTCACCGCGGCCACCCAGCCGCTCTCCGACGCCGGATGGAAGCACACCGTGGACGGGCGATGGATCCGCTGGACATCCCCCGACGGGAACGTGGGCGTCCAGTTCGACGCCTTCACAGCACAACACCCGAATCAGAACCTGGCCACCTGGACCGTCTGGGCCGGCCCCGGACCGGACCGGCCCATCTGGGCCATCACCGCGTCCCCGCATACCCCGAGTTCGCTGCTGGCCGATCTCTCCGAAACCCTCGCCCACGAGACCGGCACGCGCCAGGCACAGCCTGCGCGCCGCGAACACAGGACCAGCCTCGCTACCAGTCCGCCGGCCACGCCCATGTTTACGGCCGACCCAGCCGTCAGCCGTTCACGCTGAGCATTGGCGCACACGAGCGGGGCAACACAGTGCGGGATCGCCGGTTGGTCAAACCAGCGATCCCGCGCACATTCGTTCGCGGCGCACTCTGCCCCGTTCCATCGACGCCAGGTCTGGGATTCCGCGGCCCCGGTCGTAGCACGCTCAGGCCGCTCTTGATGTCAGTGACACCCTTTAGGATTCGGTCCGAGGGTTGAGCTGTGCTTCCTGAACGCAGCGGCAGGAACTACGGCAGGCTTACAGACACGGACGGGGAGCCGCATGCTGGAAGACCGGTGGACGATGGTCACCGAGTCCGAGTATGAGCACGAGCGCCGTGGTCTTGAGGCGATCCGCCGGCGTCTGCCGGATGAGGAGCCGTGGCGTGCCTGGACGAACTTCATGTTCACCGCGAACAGCGGGCACGTCCGTGAGGTCGATCTTCTGGTGGTAGCGCCGGCCGGGGTCTTCCTGGTCGAGTTGAAGGACTGGCACGGCTCGGTCCACGGCGGCGGCAACGACTGGGTGCAGACCACGCCCAGCGGGACCAGCCGTCGGCACGGCAACCCGCTGCACCTGGCGAACCGGAAGGCCAAGGAGCTGTCGGGCCTGATCAACGGCGTCTCCGGTCGGCCCGCGCACCGAACGAAGATCTGGGTGGGTGAGGCTGTCTGCTTCACGGACGACAAGCTTCAGGTGAACCTTCCGGCTGCCGACATGAACGGCGTGTTCACGGTCAAGCAGCTGGTGGAGATGCTGGCCGTGCCGCCGGGAGACGCCCGCTACCAGATCACAGCCGAGGCATCCCGCTTTGTCGATGCAGCCCTGAAAAAGCTCCGTATCGCACCGATCCGCCGCCAGTACGAGGTGGGCTCCTACCTCCTGGAGGCGAAGGCGTTCGACTCCGGGCCGTCCTGGGCCGACTATCTGGGACGCCATTCCCAGCTGCACGATCTGGCACGGGTGCGGGTCTTCCTCAGTGAACGTGGTGCCTCCGACGACGAGCGGCGCTCGGTGGAGCGTGCCGCCGCCCGCGAGGCATCGGTACTCAGCCGTTTTCGTCATCCCGGTGCGGTACAGCTGAAGAATTATCTGCCGTCGGGGCATCCCGCTGGACCCGCGATCCTCTTCGACTACCACCCGGAAACGCTGCGCCTGGACGATTACCTGGTCCAGCACGGTGAGGGTCTCGATCTGCAGGGGCGCCTCGCGCTGGTGCGGCAGCTTGCCGAGACGGTGCGCTCCGCGCACTCCCGGCGGGTCCACCACCGCACGCTGTCGGCGCACGCGGTGCATGTGATTCCGCGCGACCGCGGTCCAATCGGGCGGGAGCTCGGCGAGGAGCAGCGCTGGCTGCGTCCGTGGACGCAGATCGCGGATTGGCAGATCGCCACTGGGCAAAGCTCCAGCCGCGGCCGGCCGCTGACCCTGGCTCCGACTAACGTGACGGGGTTCCATGTCGCCGAGCAGGCTGATCCCTATCTGGCTCCGGAGCTGAGGATTCCGAAGGCCGATCCGGTGCGCCTCGATGTGTACGGGCTTGGCGTGCTCACGTATCTACTGGTGACCGGGCAAGCGCCTGGCGCGAGCCAGAGCGAGGTCATGGCACGTCTGGAGGCCGGCGAGAGTCTGCGTCCCAGCGCGCTCGTCGACGGTCTCAATCCGGACATCGACGATCTGGTGGAGGCTTCCACCGCGTACGAACCGGGTCGGCGTCTGTCCACGGTCGACGACTTCCTGGAGATGCTGGAGTACGTCGAGCAGGCATTCGTCGAGGAGGTCCCGGGCGGCGGGGATGCGGCTGCAGCCGCGGGCGGGGACGGCGGTTCAGCCGCAGGCGTGGGCGAGGAAAGATCCGAGCCGGAGAAGGACCCGCTGGAGGCCGTGGCAGGGGACGTACTGGCCGGACGCTGGGAGGTCGTGCGCCGCCTCGGTACAGGCTCGACCGCGCGGGCCTTCCTGGTGCGGGATCTGGAGGGCGAGCCTCGGCGCAGCGGCGGCTTGCCGGTGGCAGTGCTGAAGGTCGCGCTGAGCGAGGCCAAGCATGCTGTCCTGGATCGTGAGGCGGAGGTCCTAGGCCGGATCCACAGGGACTCCAGCATCATTTCGCTGTACGAGCCGCAGCCCCTGACATTGGCTGGGCGCCGGGTCCTGGTCCTGGAGTACGTGGGCGACAGCCGGGAGCTGAAGGACCAGGACGGCAGTGCGAGTAAGGGCCCGCGCCGCAGGGAGGACACCGTTGCCCGCCAGCTGCGGGACAACGGCCGCTTGGGCATGGACCAGCTGGAGGCGTACGGGAAGTACCTCTTCGGTGCTGTGGAGCACTTGGAGGCGGAGGGGATCTGGCACCGGGATCTGAAGCCGGACAACATCGCAATCCGGGTCCGCCCCAACGGCACCCGTCAGCTGGTGCTGATCGACTTCTCGCTCGCCGGGTACCCGGCGAAGGAGATCGAGGCGGGCACCGAGGGCTATCTCGACCCGTTCGTGGGCGTCATCACGCGCGGCTCGTACGACGGGCACGCCGAGCGGTATGCGCTGGCCGTGACGCTGCATGAGATGGCGTCGAACGAGCTGCCCCGCTGGGGTGACGGCTCGGTCACGGCCCGGCAGACGGATGCGAAGGAATGGCCGTACCCGCAGCTGGCGGCAGACGCCTTTGAGCCGGCCGTCCGGGACGGCCTGGTGGCGTTCTTCCGTAAGGCGCTGGCCCGAGATGTGAAGGACCGCTTCCCGGATCTCAAGCCGATGGAGCGTGCCTGGCAGCGGATCTTCCTGGACGCACAGCAGACCACGGCGCCGAGCACCGGTCACGGTGAGAAGTCGGGGCGCGGGGCGAAGGGCGGCACCGACGCGGTTGCGGGGTCGGCGGCGCAGCCGCGGATCGGGCGGGAGGACGACGACGTCTCTGCCGAGCAGGTCCGCGACCAGCAGGCCGAGCGCGCCGACCGGAACACGCCGCTGTCGGTGGCGGGTCTGACGGTCGCAGCGCAGTCGCAGCTGTTCGCGATGGGGCTGAACACCGTCGGGGACGTCTTGGAATACTCGGCGAAGAAGTTCCTCACCGCGCCGGGCATGGGCTCGCGCACCCGGGAGGAGATCCAGCGCCGGCAGAAAGAGTGGAACGCACGCCTGGGCAAGGCGGCTCCCGCGCCGCTCAGCGCGGAGGCCCGCAAGGCGGCGGGCCAGGAGCTCTCCGACCTGGAGCGGGCGGTCGCAGAGTCGGTCGCCGCCGACGGGGACGGCGCCGACCCGCAGGTGCTGGGCGGCCTGAGCCTGGACGCGCTCGCCGCCCGTCTCGTACCGAAGCCATCCAGCGGTAGTGCCCGCTCCAATGCCAAGGAGCGCGAAGCAATCCGGCTGCTGCTGCGGCTGCCCGATGAGACAGGCACGCTGCCCGGGGGCCTGGCCTGGGTCCGGCAGCGGGACGTCGCCGATGCGGTGGGCCTGACCGCGGGCCGGATCCCGCAGATCGTGAAGAAGGCGCGCGAGCGCTGGTACAAGGACGCGGCCCTGGGGCTGCTGCGTGAGCAGGTCGTGGAGCTCCTGGCTGAGCGCGGCCGGGTGGCCCCGGTGATCGAACTCGCCGACGCCCTCATCGCCCGGCGCGGCACCCAGCACGTGGAGCGGCGCAACCGGCGTGCACTCGCCCTGTCGCTGCTGCGTGCGGTGGTCGAACGAGAGAGTTACGACAACGAGTCCCCGCCGCTCTTCCGCTACTTCCACGCCCGCATGCCCAAGGGCGCCGATCCGGTACTCGGCCTGCTCGCCCTGGATGTCCGGGAGGACGTGGACGGCCCGGACACCCCGGCGCTGCCCGCCCTGCAGGAGTACGCGCTGAACCTGGGCATGCGGGCCGACCGGCTCGCGGCGCTTGAGTCCCTGCCGACGGCGAGCACGGTCCTCACCGAGCTGGACGCGGTGCGACGGCCACCGGGCAGCCTGGGCTGGGACGAGCGGCGGACGGCCGAGATCGCTGTCGCCGCCTCCACCCGGGCCGCGCTCACCCCGCGGTTGGAGATCTACCCGCGCGACCTGGACCTGGTGCGTGCGCTGCGGATCACCCAGGCCGGCGTGGTCGCCGTGCAGCCGAGCGTCGAGGAGGAGCGGCAGCCGGGCCTGACGGTGGACGCGCTGCACAAGCGGGTCGCCACCCGCTTCCCCGACCTGGGCACCGATCCGCTGGCTCCGCGCGAGCTGCCCACGGGCAGCGCCCTGGTCCGCGCCCTGAAGCAGGCCGGCTTCGAGCTGAAACTGGCCACCCGCTACGACAAGGTGCTCCGGCTCATCCCCGACCGCCCCTCCGGGGACGCGACTGCCGGGCTGACCTCGGCGAGCTGGGGTGCCTCGGCTGCGCGCCGCTCGGCCCCCACCCAGTACGACGCGGACGCGGCCGTCGCCGCTGCCGTCAAGGCTGAGCAGCGACTTACGCACTCGGCGCGGCAGGACGGCTTCCGGGTCCTGACCGTGCCCCAGCGGCGTGCCGAGGACGCGGTGCGGCGGCTGGCCGGCGAACCATACAGGGCTCGGCCGGTGTCGGTGACCGCACTGTTCGTGGCCGAACTGCGCGGCGTGGTCGGCGAGGCTGCCCGGCCGACCTGGGAGACCGTCCTCAAGGCGGACGCCGCCGAGCCGGGTAGTCGGGCTCACCAACAGCTGCGCATACGCACCGACAAGGCGTGGGGGCGGATCGAGCCGCAGCTGCGGGAGCAGCTAGCGGAGGCCGATGGTCCGCTGTTGCTCACCGACACTGCGGTGCTGGCCCGCTACGACGCGCTCGACCTGCTCGGGCGCCTCTCGGAGGAGGCTCGACAGGGCGGCAGCCCGCTGTGGCTGCTCGTCGCCCAGTCCGATCCGGCACGGGCTCCGCGGTTGGCCGGGCAGAGTGTTCCGTACCAGGCGGGGTTCGACGAGTGGATCGTTGTGCCTGACGCCTGGGTCGCGCGCAAACACCTCGAGCCGGACGCATGACGCCCCTCCTCCTAACCTGATCTTCTTCCGTCCTCTCGCCTTTCTCCTCAGGAGCCGTTCGTGATCGTCCGCAAGATCCTCCTCGCCGACCTGCAGAAGCAGGTCAAGGCGGCAGAGACCGATCTGGAACAGCAGGTCGAAGCCGTCCCTGAGGTCGGGACGCGGCTGCGCGGTGAGTATGAGCAGGCCCGGAAGCTGGGCCGTACGGCGGCGACGTGGAACGCCTGGCTTGGCGAGCGGATCACCCAGGTCGCGGTTGCCTGGGTGCTCGGCACGGTCTTCGTGCGGTTCAGCGAGGACAACCGGCTGATTGCCGAGCCGTACATCACCTCCCCCGACGTGGCGGGGCGGGAGACCGCCCAGGCGCGCTTCGAGGAATACCTGGAGAAGGACGCCGACCCGACGTACCGGGGATGGCTGGAGACGGCGTTCGCCGAGCTGGGCGCCGGGCAGGCCGGGCGGCTGCTCTTCGATCGTGACCACAACCCGCTCTACCAGATCCCGCTGTCGCACGACGGCGCCGGCGCGTTGCTCGCATTCTGGCGGGAGCAGCGCGTCGGTGAGGTCAACGAGGACGAAGGGGCGGACGGTCCGGTCCTCGTGCACGACTTCAGCGACCCGCTGAGCGAGGACGGCACCGAGGGCTGGGACACCCGGTTCCTGGGCGACCTGTACCAAGACCTGAGCGAGACGGCCCGCAAGACGTACGCGCTGCTGCAGACACCGGAGTTCGTGGAGGAGTTCATCCTCGACCGGACGATGCCCCCGGCAGTGCGGGAGTTCGGCTTCGAAGAGCTGAAGATGATCGACCCGACGTGCGGGTCTGGCCACTTCGTGCTCGGCGCATTCCGGCGGCTTGTGCGAATGTGGGCCGAGCAGCGGCCTGAGGTCGGCGCTTACGAGCGGGTTCGAGCAGCTCTGAACTCGGTGCACGGGGTGGACCTCAACCCGTTCGCGGTCGCAGTGGCCCGTTTCCGGCTCCTGGTCGCGGCGATGGCTGCGAGCGGCATCAGGACCTTCGAGGAGGCGCGGCGCTACGAGTGGCCCATCCAGCTCGCAGTCGGCGACTCGCTCATCAAGGACCGGCAGCTGGAACTGCAGTTGGGGCTCGCCCTTGAGGAGGAGGGCGGCAGCGCAGCCGGTGACCCGCTGGCCGACTTTTCGTACGCGACGGAGGACGTGCACGAGCATCCCGGGATCCTGGAGCAGGAGCGCTACCACGTGGTCGTAGGCAACCCGCCATACATCACGGTCAAGGACAAGCAACTCAACCAGCTGTACCGGGAGCTGTACGACGCGTGCGCGGGAACATACGCGCTGTCCGTCCCCTTCGCCCAGCGGTTCTTCGAGCTGGCCAAGCGAGGCAGAGCTGACGGAACCGGCTACGGCATGGTCGGTCAGATCACGGCGAACTCGTTCATGAAGCGAGAGTTCGGCACCACGCTCATCGAAGAGTACTTCGCGCACAAGGTCGAGCTGACGGAGGTCATCGACACGTCGGGGGCAGTCATCCCGGGGCATGGGACGCCGACGGTGATTCTCGTCGGGCGACCAAGGGAGGGATCGAAGCGGCAGGCGACGATCCGGACGGTACGCAGCGTGCAAGGGGAGCCTTCAGCACCGGAGGAGGGGAAGGAAGCGGAGGGGCTGGTGTGGCGGGCGATCGTTGAGCTGATCGACCGACCGGGGAGCGCGGGACAGTGGGTGTCAGTGGACGACCTGGAGCGAGGTCGGTATTTCGGGAAGCAGCCGTGGATCCTGGCTGATGGCGGACTGGAGTTGGTTGAAGCCCTGTCAGCGGCGACCGCAAAATCGTTGGTGAATGTCATCGACCCTGGTATCGGTCGCGCCGTCCGCGTAGGCGCCGATAGCGCCTACGTTAGGCCAAGCCGTCCCACATACCAAACCAGAGCCGACAAGTCGAGCCTCCTTCCCTTTCTGACTGGTGATGTCGTCAGAGATTGGCATGCCGCGGCAGAGGATTCCATTTGGTTTCCGTATGCGGAGGGAATGAAGACAGAAGAACTTCAAGAGGAACTCTGGCCTTACCGGACGCTCCTCCGGGAGCGACGTACCTTCCAGGGGGATATGGCTGCCGCTGGCCTCAACTGGTGGGATTACATGCAATTCACGTCATCGGCATACGCTACACCCCTGTCGGTAATGTTTGCATTTGTCTCCACCCATAACCACTTCGTTCTGGACCGAGGTGGGAGTGTCTTTAATCGCCACGCACCTGTAATTAAGCTGCGAGACGGGGCGACTGAGCAGGATCACGTGCGACTGCTCGGGCTGCTCAATAGCTCTACAGCCGGGTTCTGGCTCAAGATGGTCAGCCATGACAAGGGTAGCCAGGGCGTAAACGAGGGCTACAAGTCACAGGCGTGGGAACGCTTCTACGAGTTCACCGGCAGCAAGGTCGGAGAATTCCCGCTTCCTGCTAAGTACCCCGTCGCCCTCGCTGGGGAGCTCGATTCGCTTGCCCAGCAACTCGCAGCGACGACCCCCGCTGCCCTCGCTGCCAAGGCCACCCCCCTTGCTCCGACCCTCCGCGCTGCCCAAGCCAGCTACGACTCGATTCGCGGCCGCATGATCGCCCTCCAGGAGGAGCTGGACTGGCAGGTGTACTCCCTCTACGACCTTCACTCCGAGGATCTGCGCCTGCCCGACACCTCCGCCGTGCCCGAACTTGCCCTTGGCGAGCGGGCTTTCGAGATTGTGCTCGCTCGGCGGGTTGCGGCCGGTGAGGCCAGTGGCGAGTGGTTCAAGCGACACGCCTCCACGCCGATCACGGAGATCCCAGCGCACTGGCCCGCCGACTATCAGGCGCTCGTGCGGAGGCGGATCGGGGTCATCGAGTCGAACCGTGCCATCGGCATGGTGGAGCGTCCCGAGTACAAACGGCGCTGGGCCACTGAGGGTTGGGATGCGATGCGGCAGAAGGCGCTGAAGTCCTGGCTGCTCGACCGGGTCGAGGACCGCGCG
This sequence comes from Streptomyces asoensis, assembly GCF_016860545.1. Classification (NCBI taxonomy): domain Bacteria; kingdom Bacillati; phylum Actinomycetota; class Actinomycetes; order Kitasatosporales; family Streptomycetaceae; genus Streptomyces; species Streptomyces asoensis. The sequence continues at coordinate 1,676,416 of NZ_BNEB01000005.1, forward strand.
TACTGGTTCGACGCCAATGGCAATCCTACTGTCATCACCCTCGCCCGGCTCTCCGAAACCCTCTCCGCTGACGAGGACTTCACGTCCGTTGCTGAGCTGTACGCGCCCCGGCAGGACCTCGTGAAGACCGTGCGGGAGCTGCTGTCCGAGGAGCATGTGCCGTTCGTGTCCGCGCTGCGGTACAAGCCGTCCGGGCTGAAGAAGCGTGCCGACTGGGAACAGGTGTGGAAGTTGCAGCGGGAGGAGGACGCCGCGCCCGACGAGCCCGCCAAGCGGAAGGTCCGTGAGCGGACGCCCGTGCCGCCGAAGTACACCTCGGCGGACTTCCTGAAGCCGAGCTACTGGCGTGCGCGCGGCAAGCTGGATGTGCCCAAGGAGCGGTTCGTGTCCTACGGCACGGTCAACGCGCAGTCGCCGGAGCTGTACGGGTGGGCTGGCTGGGATCACCTGGAGCAGGCACTCGCGCTCGCCTCGTACATCCAGCAGGCTGGGCTCAGCGACGACGACCTCGTGCCTTACCTGGCCGGGCTGCTTGAGCTGCAGCCATGGCTGGAGCAGTGGTATGGCGAATACGACCCCGAGTTCGGGGCGTCGCCGGCCGCCGAGATCCTGGCGTTCAGGCAGCAGAAACAGGGCGAGCTCGGGCTGACCGACGATGCACTGCGGGCCTGGCGTCCGTCGGCCGCCAGCCGTGGACGCGGCGCGTCGAAGGCCGCCACATCGAGGACGCGCACGGGCACGAAGGCCGCCGTCCAGACGTCCATCATCGACGCCGACAACGACACCGTCACCGATGCCGTCAGCGGCGCAGAGTCCGCCTGAGTAGGGCGAGGAGCAGACACACCATGGCGTTCATGAACAGGAACAATCCTCGTCCCGAGGACCGGCCGCTGCTTCGGGAGCTGATCGACATCCCGGAGTCGGTGTCCACCTCCGACTTCGTGTTGAAGCTGAACGAAGCGGTCACGCCCGAGGGGGCCGAGGCTGCGCTGAAGGACTACGTCGTCACCGACCGGCTGCTCGGCAACTTCGACGAGGCCCTCGACCTGATCAAGTCCGCGCTGGACAGCCGCTCGTCGAAGGCTGCCTATCTACATGGCTCGTTCGGTTCCGGTAAGTCGCACTTCATGGCGGTGCTCTACGCGCTGCTGTCGCGGAACCAAGCCGCCCGGGCGCGCCGCGACCTCGACCCCGTGCGAGCCCGGCACGCCTGGCTGGATGCGGACGGCCGCAAGTTCCTGCTGGTGCCTTACCACATGCTGGGCTCCAAGTCGCTGGAGCAGCGCGTGCTCGGTAAGTACGTCGAGCATGTACGGAAGCTCCACCCCGGCTGCCCGTTGCCGCAGGTCTACCGGACCGACGGGCTCTTCGAGGACTTCGCCGAGCAGCGCCGCCGTAACGGCGATGAGCGGGTGATCGCGCAGCTCGCCGATGCCGGCGACGGCCAGGAGGATGAGTGGGGCGACTCCTTCGCCTGGACCACCGAACTGCTGGATCAGGCGGTGAACGCCCCGGAGGAGCATGAGAACACCAAGGACCTCGACCTGGAGAACCCCTCCACGCCGCGGGAACTGCGGGCCCGGCTCGTGCAGGACCTCACCCAAACCCTGTTCCCGTCGTTCTCGCGCAACGCCTCGGAAGATGCCGACGGGTTCGTCTCGCTGGACAAGGGGCTCGGCATCATCGCCGTGCACGCCAAGTCCCTTGGCTATGACGGGCTCGTCCTCTTCATGGACGAGCTGATCCTGTGGCTGGCCTCCCGCATCCACGACCAGAAGTTCGTCTCCCGCGAAGCCGACAAGATCACGAATTTTGTGGAGGGCGGCGACGAACGGCGCGCCATCCCGGTGCTGTCCTTCATCGCCCGCCAGCGCGACTTGCGTGAGCTGGTCGGCGAGGAGATGTCAGGGGCCGCCGAGGCCGCCGTCCAGGACAGTCTGAAGCTCAGCGGCGGGCGCTTCGACAAGATCGTCCTGGAGGACCGCAACCTCCCGCAGATCGCGCAGGCCCGCCTGCTCAAGCCCACCAGCCCGGAGGCCGATGCGAAGGTGGAGGCTGCGTTCGCCGAGGCCAAGAGGCTCGGCCCGGACGTGTGGGACACCCTTCTCGGCCATGACAAGTCCACCACCGGCGCGGACGAGGGCGCGTTCAGGCGGACGTACCCGTTCCCGCCGGCGTTCATGGATACCCTGGTACACATCTCCGCGGCCCTGCAGCGCTCCCGCACCGGTCTGAAGCTGATGAGCCAGCTGCTCGTCGACCACCGCGACGACTGGCGGCTCGGGCAGCTTGTGCCGTTGGGTGATCTCTACCCGGCGATCGCGGGCGGCGGCGACAAGGCGTTCAGCGGGGAGACCAGTGTTCATTTCGAGGCTGCCGACAAGCTGTACCGGGACAAGCTGCGCCCGTACCTGCTGAAGACCAACCAGGTCACCGAGGACCAGGTCGAGGCGTACCGGCGCCGCCCCGAGACACTCGGCGACCCGCAACTCGCTGCACGCTGCCGCGATTTCACCGGTGACAGCCGACTGCTGCAGACCCTGCTGCTGTCTGCGCTCGCGCCCAGTGTGCCCGCGCTGGCCGACCTCACCCTGGCGCGGCTGCATGCCCTCAACCACGGCTCCATCACTACCCGCATCGCGGGGACCGAGGTCGGCCGGCTTGAGCAGAAGGCGAAGGAGTGGGCGGCGACCTTCCCTGAGATAAAGGTGACGGGTACCGGGCCGGGGGCGGTGGTGCGACTGGAACTCACCGGTGTCGATCTGGACGCCGTCCTCGCCAACGCCCAGGTCCACAACAACCAGAACAACCGGCGTGCCAAGATGCGCGGCCTGCTCAAGGAGGCGCTCGGCGTCAGCGACGGGCCTGGCGGCTTCGACGCGTACGACGTGCTCAACCTGGTGTGGAAGGGCACCGAACGGCAGGTCGAGGTGGTCTTCGGTAACGTCGCCGATGTCGACTCGCTGCCCGAGGCGACCCTGCGGCCGAGCCAGGAGGACGCCTGGCGGCTCATTGTCGACTTCCCCTATGACGAGGGCGAGTTCGGGCCGATGGATGACCTGCAGCGGCTGCGCGCCCTGCGGGAGAAGCCGGGCGGTGACGCACGCACCCTGGCCTGGCTGCCCACCCACCTGACCGATGCTTCCCGCGGCGACTTCGAGCGCCTCGTCGTCATCGACAAGGCCCTCGCTGACGAGACCCGCTTCGACTCCGACTTCGCGCGCAGCCTCAACGCGGACGACAAAGAGCGTGCCAAGGGCATGCTCCAGTCGCAGCTCCTCATCCTCACCGAGCGCGTCAGCCAGGCGTTGCGGCAGGCGTACGGGCTCACGCAGAAGCAGGAAGGGGTCGTCGACCTCAGCTTCGACACCCACCTGGTCGCCCAGCAGGACGTGCCCGAGCTGCGGCTTCCGCTCGGCGCGACACTGGATACCGCCGCCCGTGACCTGGCCGGCAAGCTGCTCGCCCACCAGTACCCCGCCCACCCCGACCTGGACCCGGACGGCACTGGCAGGCCCGTGAAGCCTGCCGAAATCAAGACCGTCTTCGAGTACGTCCGCAAGGCCGCCGAGAACCGTGACGGCCAGACCGAGGTCGACTCCAAGGACCGCAAGACCATGGCGCGGATCGCGGGTGGCCTCGGGCTCGGCGCGATGCGGGAGGCGTACTACCGGCAGTCCACCGCCTGGTCCGACCACTTCAACGACCAAGCCCGCCGGAACGGCACCGCCGAGCCGACCCTGGTCAAGCTCTCCGACTGGTGCGACCTTCCCGAGCCGCGCGGACTGCCCGAGCCGCTGCGCCGGCTGCTCGCCGCCGCGTACGCGGAGATGACCGACCGGGTATGGGTGCGCGGCGGCGTCCCCATCGAACCCGCGCCCGCACCGCACGAGCTGAAGCCGGACTACGCCCTGCGTGAGCAGCAACTGCCCACGGAGAGCGACTGGGCAGAGGCGCGCAAGCGGTTCGAGACCATGCTCGGCGACCAGGCGCCGCAACTGCGGCGCGGCCGGATCGTCAACCAGTTCGCCGCACAGATCAAGCACGCCGCCGCCTCACTCGGCCAGGACGCCGGACGGCTCGTCGGGGAGTTGGAGAAGCACCGTGCCTTCCTCCAGTTGAACGACGACTCCCCCCGCCTCGTTCTTGCCCGGCGGGCGCAGGAGCTGGTCAAGGAGGTGACGGAAGGGGGCATCGAGGCGAAGACCGTCGTGGACCGGCTCGCCCGCTTCCCTCTCGGCGACTTTTCCGCACACCGGTACGGCATGTCGTTGAAGAGCGCCGGGAAGGTCGCCAGCGCGCTGCAGAACACCAGCTGGGACCAGCTGAGCCTGGCCGACACCCTCGGCGTGGACGGAGCGGCCGTCCTGGAGCGGGTGCGGGATGCTGCTGATGGCGACCCGGGTGATTACCCCGACCTGCCGGGCGTGCTGCACGCCAGCGGCCGGGAAGTGCTGTCCCTGCTGAGGTCTCGCCAGAGCACGGCCGAGCGCCCCCAGCCGTCGCCCACTCCCCCGCCGAGCTCCGACAGCGTGGACCTGAACGGTGGATCCGCCCACCCGCAGGTGCTGCCGGAGCCGCCGCAGCAGCCGGGGCCGCGCACACCCTCGCGGTCCGTGGCCCGCTCCGGCGGCGGGCGGACTACCGCCGCCCGGGCCGCCGCCGAACTGCAGGCGGAGATCGCGGCGCTCGCGGCCGAGCACCCGAACGCCACCGTCGAGGTCACCTGGAAGGTCGTCGACTGATGTCCGACACGGTCACCACAGCCCCCGCGACCGCCGGCCCCGCCCGGCTGTCGGCAGGAACCGTCCGTCAGTACCTCGCCGCCCGCAGTCGGCTCGGTGACGGCACGGTCCGCGTACTGCTGCTGCGGGCCGCTCCCGTCTGGGACGGGCCCGCCGTGCAGCGTACGGCGAGCGGGCTGCAGGCGCGGGTGGTCGTCGCGCCCTCGGTGCTGGCCGTGCACGAGCAGATCCTGGGCCACCTCGACGCGCCGACTCCTCCCGACCCCAAAGTCCTGGTCGTCCTCACCGACCGCGAGGACACCGACCTGGACCCCGGGCTGCTCGCCCGCGTCTACGGCGGAAGGATCCGGTCCGTCGACAATTGGGAGGTCGTGCAGGAGGCGTTCGACGCGCGCGGTCTCGACGGGCGGCTGCGGAGGGAGACCTGGGCGGCCGAAGCGCTCCTTGACGCGGCGGCCAGCCGCGGTTGGCCCTCGCTCGGCAAGGGACTGCTCTCCCGAGACGAGGCCCTCACCCGGCTGGCCCGGCGTCGGCTCCGGCTCGGCCGCCGTGACACGGACGCGTTGGGCGGGCCGGCCGCACACGACGACGGGGACCGCATCGACCCCATCACCCTGTTCCGGTGGACCCACATCCCCGGCAGCCCCAACCTCCTGCGCGACCTGCGCGGACCGGAACGGGCCGGCCTGGCCCGCTTCCTCGCCGAACCCGAACAGGCCGGCTCCACCGGAAAGATCATTACCGCCCTGGTAGACGCCGACCACGGGGCGGACGCAGCCGCCTACGCGGTCGTCTGCGCGGCTCTGTGGGGGCACGCGGAGGCCGACCACGACCTGTACCGGGCGCGCGGGCGCGCCGAGCGATGGCTCGGTGACCAGCCCCCCGCCCAGGGTGACGACCTCGACCGACTCCTTACCTCCTTCGGGCAAAGCGGTGAGGCGTACGTCCGCGGCCTCGTCGACCGGGGCGAACACCGGCTCGCCGACCCGGTCCTGAGCAGGGCCGCACAGCTCGTCACACAGTTCGGGGCGCAGACCGCCGCCGCTGCCAGTCCGCTGCTCGCCGCCGGACTCGATGCCCGCTTCACCGCCGCGGGCCGCGCCCTCGCCGACGGCGGTCCCGAGACGGTCACGGCTGCCATCACCGCGCTGGCCGAACACGCCCTGGCCGTCGACGGCGCCACCCAGGCCCGTATTGAACGGGTACGGATGGCAGGGCGGCTGCGGCGGTGGCTGGCGTCCCAGCCTGAAGTCGACATCGCCTCGGTGGCAGACGGCGCCGACCGCCAGATCCGCGAACTCGGCTGGGTAGACCGAGCCTTGGAACACCTGGACGCGGGCGGCGACGCAGATGACGCACTCGCCAACGCCTACAGCCGGATCGGTGAGCAGGTGCGCAGCAAACGTCGTGAGCTGGACCGCGCGTTCTCCGAGCGGCTCGCGGTGTGGACCGCAGATGGCACCGCCCCCGGCGCCATGCTCACCGTCGAAAGCTTCCTGGACCGGGTCGTCGCGCCCGTCGTGGACTGTCCCGGCCGACGGGTCCTGCTCCTCCTCATCGACGGAATGAGTGCGGCGATCGCAGCCGAACTGGGTGAGGAACTGCACGCACACTGGTCCGAGTTCGACCCGCTGCAGGTCGCGACCGGAGCCCCGGTGAGGCGTGCCGTGGCCGCTGCGCTGCCCACTCTCACCACCGTTTCCCGCACCTCGCTGTTCGCCGGCACCCTGATGAAGGGCGACCAGAACGACGAGAAGCGGCTCTTCCCTCAGCACCCGTGCTGGAAGGGGGCCCCTGCGGCTGTCTTCCACAAGGACGATCTGCGCAGCCCCGACACCGGCTCGCCCTTCTCCACCGCCCTGACTGAAGCGCTCGCCGACGAGCGCACCCATGTCGCGGTCGTCCTCAACACCGTCGACGACCGGCTCGCCAAGGAGCAGAAGCTCGGCGACGGCGCTTGGGAGATCAAGGAGATCGGCGGCCTGGAACCGCTGCTGCGGGCCGCCCGCGCCAACGACATGACCGTGCTCCTCACCTCCGACCACGGCCATGTGGTCGAGCGACGCGGCAGCAAGATCGACACGGCCGCCGGCGCCATAGGGTCGGCCCGTCACCGCGCCCCCGGCGGACCCGTCGCACCGGCCGAAATTGAGCTGTCCGGACCACGGGTGGTCTGGCCGGAGCCCGGATCGCGGATCGTCGCGCTGCGGGACCACGACGCCCGGTACACCGCGCTCAAGGCGGGCTACCACGGCGGGGCAACCCTCGCCGAGTTCACCATCCCCCTCCTCGCCCTACTGCCGTTCGGCGCGGAGCCACCTACGGGGTGGCGGGAGCTGGGCGACCTTACGCCCGGATGGTGGGAGCAGGACAACGACGCCACCACCGGACTCGAGGCCGAGACGAAGGCCGGAGCCGATGCCATCGCGGCACCCGAGGCCACCGCTGCACGCCCAAGCCGCAAGCAGGCCAAGAAGTCAGCCCCGCCCGTGACAGAGGGCGCTATCAGTCTCTTCGGCGAGGACGAGGTCGCACCCTCCGCACCACAGGAACCTGTCGCCCCTGTAGTGAAGCCTGCGGCCGTGCCCGTCTCCGATCAAACAGAGGACCCTGCCACCGCACTGGTGAATCGCCTCATGGCCACCGAGCTGTACCAGGAACAGCTGGCACTGCTCGCCCGTGTGCCACGCGACAAGGCGGTTCTGCCGAAGGCTCTGGCCGCGCTGGTCGAAGCGGGCACCTTGCCCATGACCGCCCTGGCCGAACGCGCCGGCCAGCCCGCCACCCGAGCCCCTGGCCTCGCCGCGACCCTGGCCCAGCTTCTCAACTATGACGGCGCCCAGATCCTGGAAATTCTCCCCGACAACCGCACCCTGCGCCTGCACCGGGGCCAGCTGATCGAGCAGTTCGGACTGTGAACCGGGGGTCTGCGGCCATGCCGGGCGGTGCAGTCGGCCCGCCCGGCCGCTCCGGGCACCGGCGGCGCGGTGCACGCACGGGTGTCCGGCCAGGTGGGCAGCCGGATGGGAGACTATTCGGGTGAACGCGTTTGGATCTTCAGCATCCGGGGCTGCCACCCCGGTCAGCGCGGTGCGGCGGCGTGCTGTCGTGGACGCGCTGCGGCGCGGCGCTGTCCCCGAGAGCGGCCTCGACCTGCTCGCCACCGGACTCGACCGCTTCGAGCGGGCCGTCGATGAGGAACTGGACACTGCCGCCGCAGGCGGTTCGGTGTTCAAGGCCGTGCGCGGCGAGTACGGATCCGGCAAGACCTTCTTCACCCGCTGGCTCGGCGAGCGCGCCAAACGGCGCACCTTTGCCGTGGCCGAGGTGCAGGTGTCAGAGACCGAGACCCCGCTGCACAAGCTGGAGACGGTCTACCGGCGACTCACTGAGCGCCTGGCCACCGCCAGCTTCCCGCCCAGCGCCCTGCGGCCGGTCGTAGACGCCTGGTTCTACGCACTCGAGGAGGACGCACTCGCCGACGGCGCGAGCGAGAGCGAGCTGCCACAGGCCGTGGACCGGCTGCTCACTGCCCGCCTGGCCGAGGTGTCCCGACACGCCCCCGCGTTCGCCACCGCCCTGCGCGGATACAAGCAGTCCCTGGATGCCGGCGACGAGGCCACCGCCGCTGCGGTGATGGCCTGGCTCGGCGGCCAGCCGCACGTCGCCGCAGCCGCCCGGCGCAGTGCAGGCGTCCGCGGTGACCTCGACCACTTCGGTGCCTTCGGCTTCCTTCAGGGCCTGCTCACCGTGCTGAGAGACGCCGGGCACGCCGGCCTCGTCCTCGTCCTCGACGAAGTAGAAACCCTGCAACGGGTCCGCTCCGACGCCCGCGACAAAGCACTCAACGCGCTGCGGCAGCTCATCGACGAGGTCCACTCCGGCCGCTTCCCCGGCCTGTATCTCATCATCACCGGCACGCCCGCCTTCTACGATGGGCAACAGGGCGTACAGCGACTCGCACCGCTCGCCCAGCGCCTCGCCACCGACTTCACCACCGACCCCCGCTTCGACAACCCGCGGGCCGTCCAGATCCGGCTGCCCGGATTCACCGAGGCATCACTGACCGGCCTGGGCGCCACCATCCGCGACCTGTATACCGAAGGCTCCCAGTCCCCCGACAGGATCAAGCAGCTTGCCGACGACGCCTACCTCACCGACCTGGCCCGGGCTGTGGGCGGGGCACTGGGCGGGAAGGTCGGAGTCGCACCACGGCTGTATCTGAAGAAGCTGGTTGGCGACGTACTCGACCGGATCGACCAGTTCCCCGACTTCGACCCGCGCAGGCACTACAAGCTGACCGTGGGCAGCAGTGAGCTCACCGCCACCGAACGGAACTTCGCCGCGCCCGCACCGGCCGCCTCGGCTGACGACCTCGAGATCGACCTCTGACGCCCCAGTTCCCGAAGTCCCGAACTCTGACGAACAGCCCGGGAGTTGCAGACGTGCAGGAGCAGCCGCGCGGCACTGACCCGCTGGAGCGCCTTGACCCGGTAGTCCTGCATCACATCGTCAACACGCTCGGGTGGCCCGATCTGCGCCCGCTGCAGAAGGCGTCCGTGCACCCGCTGATGAACGGTGAGGACGCGGTCCTGCTCGCGCCGACGGCGGGCGGGAAGACGGAGGCCGCCACCTTCCCCCTGCTGTCCGCCATGCGAGAGCAGCGCTGGACCGGCACCTCAGTCCTCTACCTGGCCCCGCTCAAGGCGCTCCTGAACAACCTGGTGCACCGGGTCGACAGCTACGCCCAGTGGCTGGGGCGCCGAGCCGCCCTCTGGCACGGCGACACCCCCGAGTCCGTACGCCGTCGCATCCGCACCGAATCCCCCGACTTCCTGCTCACCACACCCGAGTCGCTCGAAGCGATGCTCATCAGCGTCAAGACCGACCACGCACACATGCTGGGCCGGGTGCGTGCCGTCGTCGTTGATGAGGTGCACGCCTTCGCTGGGGACGACCGCGGCTGGCACCTGCTCGCCGTGCTCGAACGCCTGGAACGGCTCGCCGGCCACCGCATCCAGCGCATCGGGCTGTCCGCCACAGTCGGCAACCCCGACGCCCTGCTCACCTGGCTCCAGGGCGCACGCCCCGCCGATCGCCCCGGCCTGGTCGTCGCCCCCGGCGTGACTCTGCCCGCCACAACCGGCACGACCGAACACCCGCGCCCCGCAGGGGAGGCGGAGCTCGACTACGTCGGATCGCTCGCCAACGCCGCCAAGGTGATCTCCGCCCTGCACCGGGGAGAGAAACGGCTCGTCTTCTGCGACTCCCGCAAGCAGGTGGAAGAACTCGGTGCGGCACTGCGCGCCCGCGACGTCACCGTGTTCCTCTCACACGCCTCGCTGTCCACCGACGAACGCGCACGCTCCGAGCAGGCATTCGCCGAAGCCCGCGACTGCGTCATCGTCTCCACCTCCACCCTGGAACTCGGCATCGACGTCGGCGACCTCGACCGTGTCATCCAGATCGACTCCCCCGGCACAGTGGCCTCGTTCCTGCAGCGCATCGGCCGCACCGGGCGTCGCGCCGGCACATCCCGCAACTGCCTGTTCCTCGCCACCCGGCCCGACACCCTGCTCCAAGCCGCCGGCCTGCTCACTCTGTGGGCCCGTGGCTGGGTGGAACCCGTCACCCCGCCCCCCTCACCCCGCCATCTCGTCGCCCAGCAGCTCCTCGCCGTCACCCTGCAGGAACACCGCGTCGGCGACCGGTTGTGGCCCGAGCAGTGGAACGGCCTGGCTCCCTTCGACCAGTCTGCCGCGCCCCTCCTGTCGCACCTGGTCGCGGAAGGCTTCCTCGACAGCGACGGCGGCATGCTGTTCATCGGCTCCGAAGCCGAGAAGCACTTCGGCCGCCGGCACTTCATGGAGCTGACCGCCTCCTTCACCGCACCCCCCGAGTTCACGGTGCTCGCTGGACGCACCGAGATCGGCACCACCGACCCCACCGTCCTCACCGAAGAACGACCGGGCCCGCGCCGCCTGCTGCTGGCCGGCCGCAGCTGGCAGGTCACGTTCATCGACTGGGCCCGACGCCGTGCCTTCGTGGAACCCGTCGAGGACGGCGGCATCGCCAAATGGCAGGGCAGCGAAGCCCGCGGGCTGTCCTACGTCCTCACCCGCGCCATGCGCGACGTCCTGCTCGGCACGGATCCCAACGTCCGCCTCACCCGCCGCGCCGTCGCGGCCCTTGCTGAACTCCGTATGGACCGCGCACCCCACGAAGTACACCCGGCGGGCACCCTGCTGGTCCGCGACGCGGACGCCACCCGCTGGTGGACCTGGGCCGGGTATCGCGCCAACGCCACCCTCGCCGCCTCCCTCGGCAACCTCGCCGACCCCGTCCAGCGCCCCACGGACACGCATATCCGGCTCCGCCAGGACCTCTCCCCCACCGACTGGAAAACCGCCCGCGCCGAACTCCCCGACTCCCTCACCCTGCCCACCGTTGACCCGCGGGCAGTCCGCGGCCTCAAGTTCTCGGCGGCCCTACCGCCCCGCATCGCAACCACCACCCTCGCCGAACGCCTCGCCGACTTCGACGGCGCCCTCGCCGCAACCCGCGAGCCCGTACGGATGGAATGGGGCACCTGAACAACCCGGAGCACAGGCGAATTTTCGGGCGGCTGAGGTCCTTCTCGGCCTGGAGGACGCTCGCGCTTGTCTCGATGTCGATGCGGTCGCCGGTGCCGTCTACCCACCTAGGCTTGCACCACGAGGGGCAGGCAAGTCCTGCTCACCAAGATCGAGGTCCGCCTCCAGCAGCCACGCCCCAGTTCCAGTCCTGGTACCAACGCACTTACTCGAGCTCAAGAGATCGCCCATTTGAGATGGAACCACTCAGGTCGCCATGACCGTGTCGAGATACTCTTGCACCGGCTCGAACAGCCCATATGGCACATACTGCGGGATATCACCATGGGCGACCCACGCAAGCTCAGCCAACTCCTCGGCGTCCGCGACATGAGCAGTACCGCCCACCACCTCACAGGCCGTGTACGACATCAACCGACCTGTCTTCGGGTGGACCCGCTCGCCGAGCAGCTTCATGGCGGCCACCTCCACCCCGGTCTCCTCGTGGGTCTCTCGTACGGCGGCGTCTTCGCGGCTCTCGCCCGGCTCAATTTCGCCGGCCGGGAACTGCCACGAGAGCTGTCCCTCGCTGACCCGGCGCCGCACCATGAGCACGCGCCCCTCGCTGACGACGATGGCCGCGGCGATGCCCGGCTGCTCCTCCGCGTTCTGCTGCGTCACGTCTGCTCCTCCAGGACAGCCAGGATGGGTGGGAAGATCGTATCGACGGGGATGAAGCGGGGGACCGAGTTTCTTGGGACCCACATGACATCGATCTTCTCGACTGCGTTCGTTGCCGAGGCGTAAGGCGGACTGCAGCAGGCAGGCGTAGCGGCCGGTCCAGCGCTCGACCACGTCCATGATGCTGCCCCCTCATCGTCGCTCTGGTGCAGGAACCTGCGCGCGGAAGGTGCACTCCTACCGCACTGGCACTGCATGGTCACGCAGCTGGAGCATCGGAAGAATCGGAGTCGCCAGGAGCCAGGCAAACACCCGCCACAGGCTCAGCCCTTGGGCAGGCCACAGAAAGGACGAGTCACGCTGCCGCGTAGCTCGCCAGGAACAGATTTTGCGCCCGCTCCACATCCCTCGGCGTACGCAACTGCACCTCCAGATCACCCGTCCCATGGTGACCGAGACCGGAGACATCCCGGGTGAATCCCGGGACAAGGTCGACGTCCTTCGGGTCAACCTTCAGGTAGACCAGCAGCTTGCTCCGCTGCGGCGGACAGAGGCAGGCGAAGTTCCGCAGCCGCTGGTACGCCCGGTACGTTTTGCGCTCGACGCGGTTCACACCGTCCCCGAGCCCAAGCAATGCCTCATCGACCGCGCTCGCCAGCTCAACCATCGACGCGTCCTGGATGCCGGCTGTCGCCCGGGCAACCGCCTGGCGGCGGGCTCGGCGTGCCGCCTGCATGCCGCCGCTCCCGGACGCCACGGTCTCAAGCCCAAGCAGGTCGCTCCCGAACAGTCGGTAGCGAACCAGGTCGATCGACCGCCGGTGCTCGTGCACGGCATGCACGTCGTAACGCGTGAAGTCGCCGGCGATACAGATCAGGCGAGGGCTGCTCCACAAGACCTGGGACGCGGCCCTCATCCCGAGCCGGTCGAGGACCAGGTGCTCGAACTCGGCACGGTGGTCCATTAGCCACGCCAGGTAGAACAGGCCCTGGTTGATGACGCCGGCGTCGATGCCGCGCTTGTACTCGACGATGACCGGCGATCCGTTCTCGTCCAGCCCGAGCGAATCGATCCGGCCCTTGTGGACCGGCCCGGTGCCGTACTCACTCGCCAGGAAACGGACACCTAGCAGCGTCTCCATGTGCGCCTCGACGAGACCCTGCACATCTGCCTCGACCTCAGCAAGACGCGGCATGACCTCGCTCACGCCACATTTCGATGCGTCCGTCCGGAACAACTTCAAGCCGACCACCCCCGTTATCGCATAGGAGATCGACAACGTCGGACGGGCAGAGATTTGTTTCCGCAACCGGCGCGAGTCACGTGAAGAAGGTGTGCCGATGCCCAATCGACTGAGTCAGCTGCCCCGGCGCGCAGCACGCAGGCCGGTGGTACCCGTGATTCGTCGGCGTCCAGCACGAATCCAGCACACTACGGGAGATGCGGAGTTGACAGCAGGTGACGAGGGGTCAGGAAATCCAGCACCTATCCAGCACGGTCAAAATTAAGGGGCCTGACCCCGAAGAGCCAGACCCCAATTGACCTGCAGTGGCGCAACGGGGCGAACTGCGACCCAGGCAACACCCAACTCATCCGTGGTAACCGTTCGTCACAGTGCTGGGCAGTGCAGTGAAGTGCTGGACTCTGCCGACTCCTCTCCGGCATCGTGCCTCACGCTGTCAGAGTGAGCCCCTCCACGGCGAGCGAGGCAACATAGCCCCAAACCGCCGGTTAGCCAAACCGGCGATAACGCGGAGTATTGACGGTCACCGCGATGACCGGCGCATGCGGTGTCCGTAGGCCCGGCACGGGCTACCCGCCAAGACGAAAGTAATCGGAATGAACACGCAGATCGAAGAGACTCTGGGCCCTCGCTATAGCCCCGCTCACATCCGCGCCACCTGGGACGGAACGGGGAGCGTGGAGGACGCCTCAAAGGCGCTGGGATTCTCACGGGCCAAGGGATACGACCTGATCCGCAACGGGCAGTTTCCGTGCCGTGTGCTACGCATCGGCCGTAAGACGCGTGTTGTCACGGCGTCTCTACTCCGCGTCCTCGAAAGCGGAGATCCGGAGTATAACGATGCGCGCGCCGGATGCCGCCCCACGCCCTAAGCCAGCTTCGACGAGGCTTCGCTTCCGGCGGAGCTTCGTCGTTCCAAGCGCGCCCTTTAACTACCCCGCTCTGAAGGCAGGCTGGCCAGCCGTGTCACCGTCGCTGTCGTACCCCCACGCTACGGTGTCATCATCTTCGGTGAAGACGATTTACGGGATGGCGCCAGTGCAGCTCACCACCTGTTTCAACACGCTCCTCACGGACACGGTCAACCTGAGCCGGCTCAAGCTCGACATGCTCGACAACCGAGTGGACAGTGTCTACCGAGCCCTCAAGGCAGACAAGGAGATCGGACACCTCGTCCTCGACAAGATCCCTCAAGGTTCGTGGGCGCAGAGAACCATCATCAACCCGGTCGGCGACAAGGAGTTCGATGCCGACTTCCTCCTTCTGATGGAGGAGAACCCGGACTGGCACGGCAGCCCCAAGACCTACATCGACAAGGTCTACGCGGCACTGGACCGCCACAGCCGTTACCGCGAGATGCCGCACTCGCGCAAGTGCCGTTGCGTGCGTCTGGAATACAAGAACCTGATGCACGTGGACATCGTCCCGTACGTCCAGCTCAGCGACGGCCGCGAGGTCATCGTCAACCGGGACGACAACTGCTGGGAGGCGACGGACCCCGAGGGCTTCACGGCCTGGATGCGCAATCAGGACGACATCACCGGCGGGAACCTGCGCAGGGTCATCCGGCTGCTGAAGTACCTGCGCGACCACAAGAACTCCTTCACCGGAACCCGGTCGATCATCCTCACGACTCTGCTCGGAAACCAGGTCAGCGACACCAAGACGCTGATCGATCCGGGCTACTACGCCAACGTCCCCACGTCCCTGCTCCACCTGGTCCAGGACCTCAACACTTACCTGCAGGCCAACCCCAACAAGCCGTCCATCGCCGACCCCTCCGGGTCGGGCGTCACGTTTGACCACCGCTGGACCCAGGACACCTACGCCTACTTCCGCGAGCGAATCCGCGTGCACACGGAGGAGATCGAGGCTGCCTACCACCATGCGGACAAGGAGACCAGCATCGAGCTGTGGCAGGGTCTGTTCGGCACCGGCTTCAAGGAGCCCGACGCCCAGCAGAGCAGCGCGAAGTTCCCCGCCGCGTCCGTGGCCGCCGTGACGACGACGGGGCGGTCGGGGCGCGCTGGATGAGCAAGCGAAAGCCTGGGCGGTTCGGCGCTCCCACACCGTGGCAGAGACAGGCGCTCGCGGATCTCCGCGCGATCGGCGCCGAGCAGCCGGACACCCTGCGCGTGGTGGGAGTGCCTGACCGTACGGACGACGGCGCCCTGGCAATCACGATCGAGATCGACACGAGGGGGACCGTCTCGGTGGAGGGAGGGATTCAGCTCCAGCCGCGCGAGCGGTTCGTTCTCAGCGTCCCGTCCTCCCCGCTGCTCCCCCCACAAGTCGACGTAACGCACACCCGGTTCATCGGACACCCCCACGTCCTGCAGGGTTACCGGCTGTGCTTGTACCTGGACCCGGCGCGAGAATGGAACCCGGCAGGCGGCATCCGCTCCAGCCTAAACCGCCTGTGGGCCTGGCTCGGCGATGCCGCCGGCAACCGGTTCAACGCCTCAACCGCCCTCTATCACGCGGTCGGCGGAGTCCTGCATCAGTCCGCAGGAACACCCACCATCGTTGTGCGTGAACCCGTGCTCGGAAAGTGCGTCCAGGCCGGATACCTGATCCCAAGGACCGCTCAGCGCCTGGACCTCACCTTCACTCCACAAGAACCTCCCACGGCACGCCTGCCGGTCATCATCCTCCCCGCGCCCCTGCCAATGGGAGCCGGCACCACACTCGTCGAACTCCTCCAGCAGATCGATGCGCCACTCGCCAGCCGTGCCCCCACCGCCAGGCCGTTCGCGCCAGCCGTGCTGACCTCCCTCGCGACCAGCGTGGTGAGAAACGCTGAGGACACACCCCAATACCTCCTCCTGGCCGTACCCCACCCCGCCGGCGGCCCACCCCACCTGCTCGCGGGCCGAATCCCCGCAAGCGCCGCCAACGAACTCCGCAGCCTCGCAAGGCGCCAGCCCGGTTGCCTGAGCACTCTCACCCCCAGCGCGGTCAACCCGGCCCTCCCGATCGAGTGGTGCCAAGTGTCCGACGAACGGCATGCCGTCACAACCCGCCGCGACGACAACCGCCCCGTCAACAGCTACCAGAACAAGCACATCCACATCTGGGGCTGCGGAGGCATCGGATCCTGGACCGCCGAGTTCATCGCACGCGCAGGAGCAGCACGCATCACGCTGTGCGACCCCAGCGTCGTCACCGGCGGGCTGCTCGTCCGGCAGAACTTCCTCGAGACCGACCTCGGCGCGGCCAAGGCCGCCGCACTGGCTGACCGACTGCGTAACATCGACGACCGCCTGACCGTCGACATCGCTGAGGGCCTCGTCCCCGAAGACGCCGAACAGATCATGAACCACGCCGATCTCGTGATCGACGCCACGGTCAGCCTGGCCATCGGGCAATGCCTCGATGCCCTCGCCCGCACACCCAACCGCAAGGCAACCCTCGCCCAGATCGCCACAGACACCCGCACCGGGACACTTGGCATCCTCACCGTCTGCGCACCGGGAACCCTCCAAGGCCCCCACAGCTTGGACTCCCTGGCTGGCTTTTCGGTACTTGACGACTACCAACTCGAGCTGTACCACGCCCTGTGGCAAGAAGCAGAGCCCGACGACGAACTCATACCGACCCGCGGCTGCTCCGTTCCCACCTTCCACGGATCCTCAGCCGACCTCGCCGCCGTCGCCGCCACGCTCACCACGTTTCTCGGCATGCAGCTGGCCGCGTCGAAGTCGGGAACCCACCTGGTCGCTCTTCCACACGCCCGCAGCGGACCGCATCATCACTACGTTCCCCATGTCCCCTAGCCCGGCCGGTGCGGCCAGACCGAGCGCCCATACCCCATACTTCCGCTGCATGGCACCACAGCAACAGACCGGTGTCCCCGAACCAAGGCCCATGACACACTCAACCCCCGCCTGCGCCAAGAGGAGTCGACCTGTGGCACGCAAGTCCATCCCCGACGTCGAGCGGCTCAAGGTCTGGGTCCGCGCCGGCGGACGATGTGAACTTTGCGGAACCTACCTTCTCGAGGGAAAACTCACCTATCAGGACTTCACCCTCGGAGAGCTCGCCCACATCGTGGGGCAGGACGCAACGCCGAAGTCACCGCGCGGCATGGACCCCCTCCCGAAGGACCAGCGCGACCTGGCTGACAACCTCATGCTGCTGTGCCGCGGCGAGCATAACGAAATCGACCGCAAGGGCTCTCTCGACGTCATGACGGTCGAACGGCTCCGGCGCATCAAGCGCGATCGGGAGGAGTGGATCCGGCGGCTGACCGGTCTTAACCCGGAAACCGGCACCGTGGTAATCCGGCTGATCGGACAAGTTCGCGGCCAGGAAGTCGAACTCACCAAGCCCACTGCCGCCGAGGCCGTCATCCGCTCCGAAGAGCGATTCCCCGACTTCCCCCTCAGCCTGCACGGCGACGGCTTCGAGATCGATCTACGACGCATACCCGGTGAGAAGGCCGGCGGGCCAGCGTACTGGAAACAGTGCCAGCAGCAAATCGATCGGGTCCTGGAACACAAGCTGGCGGAAGCGCTGCGTGAGGACTCGGTGCACCACGTGAGTGCCTTCGCCTTCGCCCGCTTGCCACTGCTTGCCTATTTCGGCTCCCGCTTGGACGACACGTTCACCGTCTCCATCTACCAACGGCACCGCAGCACGGAATCCTGGTCCTGGCCCGACACGACGGACCGGATGGTGCGCTTCGTCACCGAGCCGCCTATCTCTCCTGCCCCTGACGCCTCTGACGGAGTGCTGATATTGAACATCTCCGGATCGATCCAGGCAGAAGAGCTACCCCAACAGCTTGCCTTGCTTCCGCGCTGGACGATTCACCCGCACGACGTCACCCCGTCCGTCGATGTAATCAATTCCGTTCCCACGCTCAACGAGTTCACCTCGGTGCTCCGGCAACTGCTCTCCGAGCTGGAGGCCAACCACAAGAACCTACGACGACTGCACGTACTGGCAGCTATGCCCGTTTCGGCTGCGGTGACGCTCGGCCGTGTCCACGATGCCAACGTTCACCCCGACCTGGTCATCTATGACCGCACCGCCGGCCAATACACTGCAGCGTTGCGCATCTCTTGACGATCACGCACAAGGCGGCAAAACCTGTCGCAATGATTGCGTGCCCCGACTGCCGCGTGATCAGGACCCGCAGCACCGTGACCGCCGAGTTCCGCTGCCGCGGTGACCGCATCCTCACATGGCCAGCCTTCTCCATGCCAAGCGGGCCAACGCGCTGACCGAGCCGGCGGCGCGCCGATACCCCGCCGCTCTCCCCGGGACCGGCGGCTCAAGTCCGCTTCTTGCCGTGGTGAGGGCGGATCCACCGGTTCACGGTCGGCCCCACCCCTCACACTCTCAGCCCGTTAGACCGCCCCTGCGTTCCCGCGTACGCTCGGCCTGGGTCGTGTCGTCGCCGATGAGGCCGGCGAAGACCAGTGCGCGTGAGCCGTCGAGACTGGCCTTGATCTGGGCCTGGATGATGTCACTGGCCCTGCCACGGGTTCCGATCCAGCCGTCCTGCACGAGTTGGGTGAAGGTCGTGTTGTCGAGATACCGGGGCACCGTGTGGTAGCCGAACAGCTCACCCCCTTTCGGACCGGTGGCCAGTCCGGGCCGCCCTCGCAGCCACTCGACGTGTTCGCGCGTGAGGTACATCCCGCCGATCAGCGCATCTCCCTTCGGCGCCACTTGTTCGGACTTGCAGAACTTGATCCAGCACGGCTGGTGAACGAAGCGGTAATCGGCCGGCGGATCCTGTTCCAGCCGCATACACGCCTCTTCTACCTGCCTCATGCGCTTGAGCTGGTCGTCAAGATCACCGTCCGGCCGATATCCCCACTCTCTGCGCCCGGCTCCGACCTGGACCATCTTCTTGTACTGGACAAGGATGAAGCTGTCCCGGCTCACATGGTGATAGATCAGGTCGACCCCCAGCGTGTCCTCAGCCGGCAGGCGGTTCACGTTGGCGATGAACAGTTGCTGGTCGCCCTTGTGGAATACACGCTTCGCGAGATGCTCCGCGTCACTTCCGATCCAGTCAGAGAAACGTTGCGCATCGTGAGCGACGAGGTGATCCTCGTGCGCCGGATGTCCCGGCAGGGTGGCGAAGACGGGGATCTGATCCCCGCCCTCTTCCGGGAACTTCGCCTCTTCGATGATGCTCCGGTCGAATCCGCCCAGTTGAAGTGCCAGTCCGGTGGCATCTCTCTGCTCCAGGAACAACTCCCGCACTCTGCCGAGGATCCGGACACCGCCCACCCTTTCCTGCAACTGGGCGATGACCGCAGCCAGATCCGCGCGGAGCGTGGTAAGAGCGTTCAGCAACTCTTCGCCGGACCGCTTCGTCAACACGCCGGACCGGTCGACTGCGTCCCTGTGTCGGAGCGGAAGCTGGTCGGACAAATCTTCCATCGGGACCGGAGGCGCGACTCGATGGAGTTGAGTCACCTCGACCACACGCCGGAAGGTCCCGGCGGGGCGACCGCACCGGGCCTGCCCCACGTATTCGACTCGCGGTCGACCTCTCTCCTGCCCGGTCACCACCAGGACGACATGTCTGCTCTTCCACTCGTCCCGTTCTCCGACCGACTCCCAGCCGGCATCGAGTTGCTCCTGCCGCTTCCGGCTGCCGAGGAACTTGGCCTCGCCTGGGGTGCACCGCAGTATCGCCACCATTCGATCACCGTACGCCGCCCTTCCTGCGGATTGCCACGACTCGTCGCCGGCATCGGATACGTCGCCAACCCTTGGGAGAGCAGAGGGAATCGGACCTTGGCACTCCGCACCTCATACGGGCGTCCCTTCTCTCCCCGATCGACGCCCGCGACCGCTCTGCCACTCCGTACGACCCGAAGAACAACAGCTCGTCCAAGAGGTCGAGGATCTGCGAACGGCTCCCGGCTCGACCGGCCTGGGCGTACGCACGGAACCAGCAACCCACCGAACGTGATGGGCACCGGCCCGGCATGAGTCGCGAGGTCGGTGGAGGCCGGGCCGCACTCGTCGATGAACCGCCTCACGGCCCCCCCTGACTTGGCCTGGGCGCGCGCCCGTTCGCCCAGCACCGCCCGGGCCGCGTTCTGGCCATCGAGCGAGTCCGACTTGCCGCGCCGGCGACGGTCCCGCGCCGCGGGTTGCGGGATGTCGCGGGCTATTGCGACCCGTTGGGGCTCGCGTACGGAGGCGATCCGGCGGGCTCAACGGACGGGCCAGTACAAGCAACTCCCGTACGTGCGGGTCGTGTCCGACGAACTGGCCAATCTACGCGAGCAGTTTGGCGACCTCTGGTACGCGTTGTCCACGCTGCTGGGGCACGACGTCCCCTCGGTCACCAAGGACGTGTAGCTGTAGCCGTCCACCGCGCTGCAGGTTGACTACTTGATGGCGCTCCTGACGAGGAGGATCACCCGGCGATGGAGGCATCTGGTGCTCGACCAGGCCGCGGCGGCGATCAGCGCGTGGGTAACCGTAAGCGCGAATTCTCAATTCACAGACTCTGGCTGCGTACGAAAGCCAGTCTGATGGGGCACTCGCGATGAGCACACAGCGCCACGCAGGCGTCAGGGTCAGAGACGGGGTTCCAGGCAGAGCAGATCTCCGCCCTGGGTGCCGCAGAGGATTGTCGGTCTTTCTCCGGAGGCCACCGCGATGCACTCAATTATGTGGCGAGGGGTGAACTGCAAGATCTGCTGGCCATCACCTAGGCTCCACAGGCGAGCTGTGGCATCCCAGGAGATGGTTACGGCGTTCGCACCGTCCGGGGTGACCACCACCGCGTTCACTCTGCTGTCTTGAGCATGGCCGATGAGAGTGTACAGCTCCCGTCCGGTAGCCAGGCTCCACACCCGGCCTGTGCCATCCCACGACGCTGTGACAGCCCGGGTGCCATCCGGCGTGACAGCCACCGCGTGCACCGCGCTGGTGTGGCCTCTCAGGGTGTGCAGCTCCTGCCCCGTGGCCAAATCCCACACGCGAGCAGCGCGGTCTATCGACGCAGTGATGGCACGAGAACCATCAGGGGTCACTGCCACGGCGTATATGAGGCCAGCATGTTTAGCCAGAGTGTGGAGCTCCTCGCCCGTGGCCAAGTCCCATACGCGGGCGGTGCCGTCTGCTGATCCCGTCACAGCACGAGAACCGTCAGGGGTGACCGCCACCGTAATCACATTGCTCGTGTGTGCTTGGAGGATGTGCACGGCCTTTCTAGTGGCCAGGTCCCAGACCCTTGCAGTTTCGTCACGCGATACCGTGATGGCGTGGGTGCCATCTGGTGTGACCGCCGCCGCATTCACCACGTCCGTATGACCCGTGAGGATGCACTGCTCCTGTCCGGTAGCCAGGTCCCATATGTGAACCCGGTCTGCATCCCCCCACACTTGGGTGCTGAACTCATGATAGGCCGTTATGACGTGGGTACCGCTCGAGGCAAGCGCGCTCACGTAGCCGTTCGTGCCATGCGCAAGGGTGTGAATCATCTCTCCAGTGGCGAGGTCCCACACCCGGGCCGTACCGTCGCTGGATCCGGTGACTATCTGAGTGCCATGGGGCACCGCCGCAACCGCACTCACCGGCTTGGAGTGGCTCACGCTGTAGTGCGCCTGTTCCTCGGCGAGGTCCCAAACCCGAGCCGTACCGTCACCGGAGGCTGTGACAGCCCGAGTGCCATCCGGAGCAATAGCAACCGCGTACACGCCCTGGGCGTGCCCTCTGAGGGTGTGCAGTTCCTGTCCAGTGGCCAGATCCCACACCTTGGCCGTGCGGTCCTGGGACGCGGTGATGACTCGCGTCCCATCCGGCGTGATCGCGACTGCTTCTACCCAATCCGCATGGGCGAGTATGTGCAGGTTTTGCCCCGTCGCCAGGTCCCAGACTCGGGCAGTCCGGTCTCGAGACGCGGTGATGGCACATGTGCCGTCTGGAGAAACTGCCACGTAGTCTGCTGTGAAATGGTGGCCAACAAGCGTACGTAGCTCCTGTCCGGTGGCCAGATCCCACACCTTGCCCGTGCCGTTCAGAGAGCTAGTGATGGCGCGGCCGCTCTCAGGTGTCACCGCGACCGCCTCCAAATCGTAACCGTGGGTGAGCGTGTGTAGTTCCTGGCCGGTGGCAAGGTCCCACACCCGGCCTGTGCCATCCCCTGAGGCTGTGACGGCCCGGGTGCCGTCCGGCGTGATCGCAACGGCCACCACCCCTTTGGTGTGACCGGTGAGCGTGTGCAGTTCCTGCCCCGTGGCCAGGTTCCACACCCGGCCTGTGCCATCCCCTGAGGCTGTGACGGCCCGGGTGCCGTCGGGCGTGACAGCCACCGAGCGCACCCACCCCTGGTGTCCCGCCAGCGTGTGTAGTTCCTGGCCGGTGGCAAGGTCCCACACCCGGCCTGTGCCATCCCCTGAGGCTGTGACGGCCCGGGTGCCGTCCGGCGTGATCGCAACGGCCACCACCCCTTTGGTGTGACCGGTGAGCGTGTGCAGTTCCTGCCCCGTGGCCAGGTTCCACACCCGGCCTGTGCCATCCCCTGAGGCTGTGACAGCCCGGCTGCCGTCCGGCGTGATCGCAACCGCCCCGGCGCCGGCGAGGGTGTGAGTGAGACAGGAGGAATCACTGCTTGTAGCCCACACGGCTCGTAGATGCGGCAAACGTTCCTCATCTAGGTAGGCGGCGATTACATGCACGAGATCGCGGTGCCCGCCAGCAACAGCCTCATACAGCAGTTGCTGGAGCAAGAAACCCTGCTCTGCGTCCTTGTTCCATTTACGGAGGTGGTGGGCTTGACGCCTGACCAGCCGGTACACGGCGCTCAGCTCGGGGGGTGGGTAGCTCATGGCGGCGAGAACGCGGGCGTAATCGGAAAGCAGGGCATCGATGCCAGCCAAAGCGGTACGGGCCTGAATGAAAGCGGGATCCGTGAGCCGGACCGCGAGCCTCTGGACGCCGGGCTCCGCACTCTGGCCGGGAGCGCAAGCAGCTGCAACGTGTGTGGCCAGATGCTCGACTAGATAGGGGGAGTCGACCCAGCGCTCCTGGTGGGCGGCTATGAGGTGTTCGGCGATTTCGGCGTGGGTGTGGCGAGGGTAGATGTGCAAGTCGCCGGGCTGACGGAAGAAATCACGCAGTGACTGGTGGTAAGGGCGCATCGCACCCTCAGGGGTGATATGCATGTATGGTCGACATACATGCAAGGTGTCGTCAAGTTCGCGTTCTCGAATCCCAGTAATGAAGACTAGCTCGGCCCTGGTGAGGCCATCACCTTGACTCTCGACCAATGCAGCCAATAGAGGCCGAAAGCGCTGTTGCCAGGCGTCCGGCGCCGCATATATTGCCCGGCTCATAAAATCTCGGTAAACGTTGGTCAGGCCACGGGGAAGCGGAAGTTCCGCGAGGTCTACTGGCATTGGGTGTCGGCCGAGGATATCGTCGAGGACGTATTTTGCGTAAAGGAAGTTGCCCTTTCCAGATTCAGCGATCCTCTCAGCGAGGGTGTTCCGCCCGGAGGCGGGGGCGGCACGCAGTCGGTGACGTGCGTAGGCAGCGACGTCGTCCACGTCTGGTGGCTCGTCATCGAGTAGGTTCAAAGACTGCAGGTGGCTGCCGACATAGTGGGACAATTGGGCAGCGGCAAATCCTGGCCGGCTAGTGGCGATCAGCCGCAGAGCCGGGGGCGGGTCACGACCCATCTCGCTTGCCAGCAACTGTGCCCAGGTGACACCTTGGGCACCTTCCACCGTCTCGTCCAACGCATCGATGAGGACAACTACTGAATTGGCCAGCGACCCGTCCTCCTGAAGGCGTTTGAGTGGCGCGCGGAGCACTTCATCGAACGCCTGTCGCGGCTCAATTTCCCCCAGAGCCAGATGAACTCCGGTCAACGTCGAGTTCACCATGGACCTGACCTTCTGCCTGGCTTCAATCTTGAGAAAGATCTCCCGGTGGCGGCTCCCCACCAGGCGGTGCGCGTATCCAGGAACGGATTCAGCCAACTGCGAAGCGAGGTTCTCTAGAATCTGCACGGCACTCAGGGATTCTTGCCGGCGCTGCTGGCAAAAGTGGACGGCTGCCAGCCGCCCGTCGCTGCAGGACCGCATCAAGCGGGCTGCGAACGCCGTCTTGCCACCACCGGGCTCTGCTTCGATCAGCAACACGCGCCCTGTGCCAGAGAGCCACATGGCAACCGCATTCAGTGCCCATTCTCGGCCGATGAACAACTCATTTTCGGTTATTTCTGCTGGCACGGCGCTCTGCTGTTTGCGACTCATTGAATCCTTCAGTCGGTCGGATCAGCCCCTGAGGGCGGACCTTCCGGCTCATCAGTGCCATCTATCCCCACAATTTTCGACTTCTCCATATCTCGTGCCCGCTGTCGAACGCTCAAGTCCCCTGATCCCATTTGCTTGCGAACGCCGGCGACTGAGCTATTGCGCATATTGCGCACGCGTTGACGTACGCTCCAGCGCTTCGATGTACCGCTGGAGGATGCGTTCATGCGAGCGCGCCAAGCTTCGAACCCAGCTTGCGTCGCCACCAACGCCAACAGGGCGGCTCCCAGTGGCCAGGCCCAGCCCGAGACAAATAGAGTCACGACGATGACGACTGCCGTCGCCAATACAACCGAGATTGCCGCCGCAGTGGCCCTGCCGGGTCCGGCCATGACGCAACTCCTTGCAGCCCTTACATCGCGCTTCCATTCCATTAGACATTCCTTCCGCGTAAGCGGCACATGCAGGGGCGATCTGTCAACAATAAGTGACCGCAATTTGACTATCGGTTACCATGGTCTCGTGGAGTGCGGATCCCTCTCGGAGGGCATGGCAGCTCCGCGAGGCCGGACAGCCCCTGAGCCCGGTCCAGATCGAACGGCGGGACGTCGGCCGCACGACGTCAAGCTCGACATCCTGTACTGCGGCATCTGCCGCTCCGACATCCACTTCGCCGGTGGCGACTTCTGACCCTGCCTGTGAGCCCGCTGGTCCCCGGCCACGAAATCGTCGGCGCGGTGACCGAAGTGGGCGACCAGATCACCAAGCACCAGGTCGGCAACCGAGTCGGTCTCGGCTGCATGGTCAACTCCTGCCGCGAGTGCGAAAACTGCCGACAGGGCGAGGAGCAGTATTGCCTCAACGGACACACCCTTGGTCTTCAGCAACGCCGACCGCGACGGCACGATCACCCAGGGCGGCTACCCCGAGGCGATCGTCGCGAATGAGGACTTCGTCCTGCGCGAGCCCGAGACGCTCGACCCCGCGGCGGCGCCCCTGCTGTGCGCGGGCATCACCGTGTACGCCCCGCTCAAGCGCTGGGGCGCCGGCCCCGGCAAGCACGTCGCGGTCCTCGGCCTGGGCGGACTCGGCCACCTGGGAGTCAAGATCGCCAAGGCGATGGGCGCCGAGGTCACCGTGCTGTCGCGGTCGGAGTCCAAGCGGGAGGCCGCCCTGGCCCTGGGCGCGACGGATTCCCATCGCGGACACCCGAGGCTCATCATACGAACGCGCACGGCACGGCCTGGCTCTGGTGATCGGTGCTCTCGGTGTGGTCTTCGGTGACATCGGCACCAGCCCGATCTACACCCTCCAGACGGTTTTCAACCCGAGCGATCCGCACCTCGTCCCCGTCACGACGCAGAACGTGTACGGGGTGGTGTCGCTGGTGTTCTGGTCGGTGGTGGTCATCGTCCTGGTTACCTACGTGCTCTTGGCGATGCGCGCCGACAACGACGGCCCGGCATCATGGCGCTGATCACCCTCTTACGGCGATACACCTCGCGGCCGGCCGGAAAAACCGCCGCCGTACTGGCCGCGCTGGGCATCTTCGGAGCGTCGCTGTTCTTCGGCGACAGCATGATCACCCCGGCGATCTCGGTCCTGTCCGCGACCAGGGCCCCGGTTCTTCCAGGCTGACGCTGCTTGCAGAGGGACATCTGGTTTCAAGCGAGCCGAAGGCGTTGGTCGGGGGCGTCTCGGCGGAGAGGGTCGGGGGACTCGTTGATGCGCATCAGCCAGTCGTAGGTGCGTACCTGGATGTGGGAGCGCCGGGCATGCAGTTCCCGGATTTCGGCGGCTGCGTCGTCGTAAGTCTCGCGGGCCATGATGATTAAGCCTGGGACTTCAGCCGTGATACCCGGCAGGCCCAGTCCGTCGGCGTCGCGCGCGGAGCGGGCGTAGTGCAGATTGGTGGACAGCCACCTGCGCCAGTCCTCGATCTGGTCGACCGCGTGCCGCAGGGTGGCCGTCGCCCGCCTATTGCCGGGGTTGGTCAGGCGACTGACCGGGCTCTCCAGTTCGACCAGCGTCCACCGAACTCCGAGTGAGGTCTGACCGGCGATCATGAAGTCGGCCATGTAGTGGTTGCCGAGCTGGACCTGGGGCCGGATCCAGGTGTCGTGGGTGCCCACTACGGTGCCGGCCAGCAGCGCCGGGTGCTTCTCCAAGAGCCGCTGCATCGCGGCCTCTTCGTCCGCTGTCTCCAGTGCGTTGCGCAGTGCCTCGATCGCCGCCGGGGTCGCTGGAAAGTTGATCCGCCAGCGTTCCAGCTGCGCCTCCTGTGCTCGGGTAATTCGAGCCGGGTTGCTCTGAACCGCAGCGGCGTGTTCGCGGGCCAGATGGAGCTGATCGAGGTAGCCGTCCTCACCGGGGCGGGTGATGCGGGTGACCCGGTGTGGGGCAGTGCCGAGCCCGTGGCCGCCCCGGAAGTGCAGTCGGCCATTGGCGCCGATTGATGAGATCTCGCCGTGTATATCCGGCCCCTTGCGCCGGTCGCGAGCGGTAACAACGTCATCGACCGCAGGCTTTAGCCGACGCAGGGCGGCGGCGGACTCGCGGTCACGGGCGACGCGCAGCCAGGCGTTAAGCAGCTCCCGGCATCCGAGCTTGTCCATTTCGGGAACCGCCAGGTCCGTGCGGTTCGCGAGATCGAGGAGGACCTCGTACTCGTCGTCGCCGAAGTCACCGGCGAGCGTGAGCGCCAGAGGCATTCGAAGCAGGACGCGCAGCTCGGCGGCAGCGACCAGCGCGGGTGTGGCCTGTCCTAGGGGCAAGGCCAAGGCGCGGGCGATGGTAATCTGCTCGGCCGTCGGCGCCTTGCACTTACGTTCAAGGCTCTCGGCCACGACCTGCCACCGTAGCTCTGGCACTTCCCCTCCTTCTGAAACGACGCGCCCACCGTAGCCGCAAGCGGCGACGTGGTGTGGTGGTTCTTCGGTGAGCTTCTTCAGCGTTGCCGCTCCAGGGTGAGGACAGCTTTGGCGATTGACGTCATGCGGTTCGGGCTGCCGTGGGCTCTGCGGAAGATCCGCCAGGACTTAAGGCGGGCGACACCGCGTTCGACCGGTGCCCGTGCCGCGGGCAGGGCCCGGTTGACGGTCTTCTCGGTGCAGGTGAGTTCCTGCAGGGGCCTGCGTTTGATGCCCGTGGTCAGCCAGGGGCCACCGCCCTGGTAGGCAAGATCCGCCAGGATGGGGACGCCCTGGCGCTCGCAGATGTGGATGATCCGGTGGGTGCCGGCGGCGGTCAGGTCATGAGACCGGCCCGGCAGCGCGGGTGAGAGCCACAGCAACCGGCCGTCCGGATCGGTGACCACCTGCACGTTCAAACCGTGGCGCCGGTGTTTGTGGGATTAGCCGGCCCGGCCGTCGCCGACCCGGTCGCACTCGGCGAGGATGCCGTCGAGCAGGACGAAGTCGGGTTCGTGCTCGCGCAGCGTCTTCAACAGACCCGGTGCACGTTCGGCGAGCAGGTCGACGACCGCGCTGGTGTAGGCGTGGGCGGTGGACTCGCTGATCCCGAATCCAGCGGCGATCTTCGCGAGAGTGGTGTGTTCGTGCAGGTACACCAGTGCCACCATCGCGCGCTGGGACGGGCGGAGCTTGCAGCGTCGGTCGCCCTCACGGGTGACGATGAGCATGGTGACCCACTCCGCGAGTGCATGCAGAAGGTCGAGTGCGGCAGGATGGACGACCAACGAGGACCCTGAGCAGCGTGGTTGAGCCGTCAGGCACCTCGATCAACAGCCCGGGGGCCTCGCTCGTTGCGCTTCACGGCCCATCACTCGATCGGTGGCCAACTCGAAGAAGCTCACTGCCTGAACCCGCTCACTGGAGGAGTCTCGCCCCATGGGCCAGGCCATCGTTCGCCACGCGCGCGCCACCTGCGTAGAGGTGTCCGCGTCCGGCGACGGCTTGCGTATCTGGGGCCGCGCTGACGTCCGGCAGGGACGGAAGATCCGGCGCCCCGACGGTACGGCCGTGGAGATCTACGGGACCGGCCGATACATCGGATGCCGGGGCGCCGCCATGGTAACGCTCCGTCAATCCTGGTGGATGTGTCCGCAGTCATTCGGGCTCTCGGCCTGTGGCGTCCAACTCCGGTTTGGGACTGCGAAGCTCCTGCTTGAGAGCGCGCACCGAGCGCACCGCCTTGGCCGCCTTGCGGCAAATGACCGGCACCTGATCCAGCGCGTGTCCCGCGATCCACGTTGCCCCGCTGAGAACGCCGACGATCGCGGCAGCCCACCTGACGGTTTCCATCCGGTCCCTCAACCCTTCTGTAGGGGTCGGACCGGGCACGGGCGCTCGATCCGACCCATGCAAATACGCATGTCGTCGAACCGAGTTCGCCCCTGACGTGCAACGTCTTCCTTCAATGAAGGCGCGTCGCGGATCGAAACTCGAAGTGGATCTCAATACTCAGTGAGCTAACAGTTCGATGACTGGCCGTCAGAACCCGCACCGATTACCGGGGAACTGTCCCGGACTGAGCACTCTCAGGATATCACCTAATAGGACTCCCTTAGCCTCGATCTTGCATGAGGGTCAGCTTGCTGTCGGGCCCTTTCTGCTCGTTCGGAGCGGAGATTTCTGCCTGGGCAGGTTGATGGCCCGGCTGTCCGTCGGGTGAGCGCCGGCTTCCAGGGCTCCGAGATGATGCTGCTGGTAGGGACGGGACACCGCTGGTCAGCCGGGGTTCGGGAGGGCATCGAGCCGGGCCAGGGCGCTGGTGATCACGTCGGTGAAGGGCCAGTGCTGTGCCAGGCGGAGGATGCGGTGGCGGCCAGTGGTGACGAGCTGCGCGGCGGCGGAGAACAGTCGCAGTCGTAGGCGGCGGGGTTCCCACCGGCGGGCGGCGCCGGTCAACGTGAGCGTGGGCGTCCAGGCGAGCAGTTCGAGGGCGAGCTGGACGATCTCCAGCCAGATCTGGTTCTGCGCGGCGTCATGCAGGGGCGGGTTGCGCAGGCCGGTGGCGTGGGCGGCGCGGATGCGGTCCTCGGCGCGGGCCCGCTGGCGGTGCCGCAGCTCCAAAGCGGCGATCGGAACATGCTTGGTGTTGGTGGCGAAGCAGGTCAGGCGCATGCTGTCGGCGTCGGTGAAACGCAACTGGGCACCGGGGTGCGGCCGTTCCTTGCGGACGACCAGCCGCATCCCTCTGGGCCAGCCGGTCAGGCAGTCGCCGTCGAGTTCGGCGACCCAGGCGCCGTCGCGGATGTCGTCATCGGGTTCGACGACGCATCACCGGCCAACTTCCAGATGTGTTCGCGCACTTCGGCCCGGGCCATGCGAAGCGCGGCCAGAACCCGCTGCCCTCCTGCGGCCAGTCGACGGATCAGGCGGGAGGCCGTCGGGTCGGAGGCCACCGGCCCGAACACGGCCGGCTACATCCGCAGCATGCCCACATCGGCGAGGCAGTCCCCGCCCAGCCCGACCGCGAGAGCGACGTCCAAGAGGACCTTCCCAGGGTCGTGGACGGTCCGGTGCTTGCGCCACGGGGTCCGCAACCACCTTGGCCGGGATCGAGATCCGCACCCTGAACAGTTGCAGTGAACTGTTCACTACGTTTTGCTTCCGGTATGGCACAGTCCCTCCGTCCCCAGGCCCTGCAACGCCAACGACTGTTCAGAGGCATGAGCGTGGAACAGCTCGCCGAGGCTGTAGGGGTTACGCCACGTGCTGTACGCCACTGGGAAGCGGGAACACGGACTGTTGGTGACCGATCTTTCGGCCGATTGCTAGAGGTTCTGCGATGTGGCGCGCAGGATCTGACAGGGCGCGAACCGGGTACTGAGAGCCTGGCCGACTTGCGTCGTGATGCTGGCTTGAGCACGGAAGAGGCCGCCTCAGCTCTACGACGCAAGCGTGGTGCACACGGTCTGCATATCAGCGCTGAGAAGATCCGCGATCTTGAACGCGGCAGACGTGTGCGCGGCTGGATGTGGGGATCTCCCGAGACCCTGGGGAGAGTGGCGCACATGATCGCCCAGGTCTATAGAGTCCCCGACCGGGTGGTGATGGATGCCTGGCGCCGCAGCCGCCCGGAGGACCCTCTCCCAGTGCTTCCCGTCCGACGTCCCCGTCAGCCTTCCGAGGAGTCGATGGCTGTATGGAGGGCCCTCAACGAGCGGCAACGTACCTACCTGAGGTGCATCTTCCGTCACGACCAGGAGGTAGAGGAAGAACAGCGGCAGGCCCGCTTGGTGGGAGCGGAACAGCGACCGGCAGCCGAATGGCGGCGCATGACGTTGGCGGTCTCCGCCTCGTCTGATGTAGTCGGGTACACCCGCATTCAGGAGGGGCTGCGCGCAGCGGGGGTACATGACCCAGGAGCTGGATCGTCGGTGGCCGCTTTGGAGCGGCGTGGCCTGATCGTCGTGTACCGGGACCGGCTGTATGTCGACGGTCTGGGGGATATCCCCCGTACCCGGGTGGAGATGACCCGGCACGGGCGAGCGGTGGCCCGTGCGGCCCTCGGGGCTCCCCGGGAAGCAGGACCACCTGCGCCGCTGCTGTCGTTGTGGCTCTGGAAGATCATGGTCCGGGTCGCGCGCGCCGGAGCGCAGGGGGTGGACGGCAGCCTCGCCGGGCGTGGGCCGCATTACCTGGCGGTGGGGCAAAGCCCTGATGGACGGACCCCGAGTCGGGGCTTCATCGTGTTGCGGCACCCCGACGGAGTGACTCACGGACCGTACCGGTGGTTCCTCACCGACTCCGGGCGAAGCCACATCGCCGACCACCTCGACGCCTACCGCGGCCTGTATCCCAGCATCGACACCGAGGGCCTCGACGAGAGCTCTGGCTGAACTCCCCTCGGGATTCCCAGGGCCCATTGTCAGTGGCCTGCCGTATGGTCCGGCACGTGATGCAAGCTGACGACACAACGGACATTCAGCAGACTCACGCACTGCTGGAAATCGTCAAGGCGTTCGCCGTGTGCGAGCACGCGATGGTCGGCGAGGGACTAGACGGGCCGAGACGCCTGGACCGCCTCATGGAGGCCCACGGCATCCTGATGGCGGCATGCGGCCCGGGGCACCTGATCCTGTTCGACGAACTGATGGGCAGGCTCACTGGCGACCGGGCTGGCTCCCTGGAAGGGCTGCTGCCCGACTGGATCGACAGCGAGGCTCTCGCTGGCGTGCGGCTCATGGACAGCGAGGGCGTTGCCACGGAGGACGGGTTCGACTTCCGGCACGAAGCCCAGCGCGTCCTGCGGGCCGCGCAGAAGGTCGGGAAGTTCACCGGGCAGGTAACGAAACCGAAGCTGGATGACGAGTACAGCCAGGAAGCCGTCTTCAGCGCGATCAAGGGCTCCTTCTACCAGAGGCACCGCACCACTCTGGTTGAGAACCCGACGGTGCCGACGGGCAGTCTCACGGAGCTCAAGCTGCCCTCCCGGGCGAACGACTTCTACAAGCCGATCGCCCAGTACGCGCAGTTCAACGGCTGGTGGTGGCCCTGCCCCGCCTGCAAGTGGCCGATGAAGGTGACAGCTGCCCGCACCGGCGCGCGCACAAGGGGAAGGGTGCGGTGTCTGTACCCCTGGCACGAGGAGACGGGCGCGTCGTACGAGTTCGTCGTGACCGCCCGGAAGAAGTCGGCCCCCGAACTGAGTCCGACGTTCGAATGCCGGGTCCCTGCCGGCCGGTTCGCACGCCTATGGACCGGGGCCGTACCGCACGTGCCGCAGGCCAAGCCGGCCGCAGAGTACATGGCGCTGGTACGGCCGGTGTGGCGCTACACCGTCATCCCTGGCCTACCCGAACTGGCCCTGCACCGAGCCGCCGCGGCGGCCCTGGAGGGAACCGCCTGGACATCACATCTGTGGCCCAACGGGGACCAGTGTGACCTGTGGATCACCCACGAAGGAAGCGAACAGCCGCACTTTCCTGCTGACTTCAAGGACTACACCTGGCCGAATCACCTGGTCGGCAAACTTCATATGGACGGCGGCGATAAGGGCGGCGCCGAGTACCTGGTAGTGCCCGACCATCGCCAGGACCAGGTGGCCCAGCTCCACGCGGTGTGCCGCACATACAGGATGAAGGCGGCGATGACCGCGACGGACTACCTCGAGATGGTCATCACGCAGATCAAGGAGGGCAAGGCGTGAGCGGGGAGATGACGGGTAAGGAAGCCGGCCTGGCTGGAGCACTCGCTCTGGCCGCGCACTACTTTCCCCGCAAGGACGACGAGGGGCGCATCCTGGCCGGCTTCGAAGAAGCCACGTTCTTCGCCCACCGCAAGCCGCATGCATGGTCGGAGTGGGCGAGCTTGCCAGTGGCCGAGCGGAACCTGATCCGTCAGGTGATGGCCTTGATGGCTCCCGAATGGACGGATGCGAAGAAACTCAGGGCCGCCGTCCTCGCGCTCCTAGGCACCCTGGCCCCCGATCCCGACCTCGCGGACAGGTCGGGAGGTTCGCTGCGGCTGCCGGCCGGAGACCCACAGCTGGCCGAGGCGGTGATCCCCAGGGTGGGAGGGGATTTCCTCGGATACGCACAACGCGTCACCGGGCCGTTCTTCACCTTCGGCAAGCGCCCCAAGGCACAGGCGTTCGCGGGCCCAGGAACCCTCAAGACGAGGACGGCCTACCTGGGCCAAGAGCACGGCACGACCAGTAGAGAGATCCATATCCAGGCGACTCCCGGCTTCCTTGAAGCGCCCGGCCACGAGGTGCTCCCGCAGGTGCACACCCGCCCGCAGCGCGACCGGGTCGCGCCGACAGTGAACCAACTCCTGGATGTCGCCAAGATCCTTAGCGGCCAGGACAAGAGCGTCGCCTACCTGCACAAGGTGCTCAAGCGCTTCTTCAAGGCAATGAAGACGACCGACGGCGAGCTGACCGAACTGGACCTGACGTCCGGAGACCTGCAGGTCCTCAACGCCCCCACGGGAAGCGGCAAAACGGTACTCGTACGGGTCATGGCGTCCTGGGCAGCGCTCAACGACCGGCGAATCGCCCTCGCCGTCACCGATGTCCGCGCCACCCTGGACATGGCCTGGGACATCAACAACGACCTGGCCTATCTGCACAAGAACAAGCACCTAGCCGAGCCCGCTCACTGCACTCCGCTGATGTCCCCATCGAGCATGCACCGGCGGGCCATGGACTACGCCGCCCTGGGTACCTCCACCCAGATCGACGAATGGGACCGGCGCGCCAGGACCGACATCGCGCTGCTGTCGGGCGGCTGCGCGCAGCGGGCGTTGATGGACCCGCCCACCCTGTATCCGTACGGGGAGGAGAACTGCACCTCGCTGACCTCTCCGGCCACCGGCTCCACCCGGCTCACCTGCTCCTTCGCCCCGGTGTGCGGCAAGTTCCAGCAGTTC
The DNA here is from genome assembly GCF_016860545.1 of Streptomyces asoensis. Classification (NCBI taxonomy): domain Bacteria; kingdom Bacillati; phylum Actinomycetota; class Actinomycetes; order Kitasatosporales; family Streptomycetaceae; genus Streptomyces; species Streptomyces asoensis. Next base: position 1,710,238 of record NZ_BNEB01000005.1, read on the forward strand.
TACCGGGCCACCGACGCGGCCGTGATCGTCACCAACCACGCCAACCTCCTGGAAGGCCGCACACGCATCGGTGTCGTCCTGGACGGGCAGGAGTTCCGCGGCAAGGCACGTGGCACCAGGGGCATGAGCGTGCTGGAGATGACGCTGCGCGCCTGCGATGCGCTGGTGATCGATGAGATCGATGCCTTCCAGACGGCCGCCATCAGCCGCTGTACCTCGGAGCTCACTCTGGCTTCCCGGAAACGGACGACCGCGTTGCGGGAGATCGACTCGGACGCCAGGAACCTGCCCGTCGTCCATGAGATGGCCCTTGCAGCGCCGGTCAGCCACGCGCGGCTCATGGCCGAGATGCTGCTGCTGTGGCTCTGCTCAGGCAGCGGGCTCAGGTTGAACCCGGGCAACGAGGCGGACAGCCCTGACGGGGCCAGCCGCGACAACACCGGCTGGCGCCTGGCCCGCTCGAGGGACCGTGAAATCCTTCAGCTCCTGTTCCCCCACCAGACCGCGGCCGACGACGTTCCGCCCGAGCTGTTCGCCTTCCTCGACGAGATCATGCCCGCCCGCTGGTACGCGGCCGGACCGGATGAGGAGGCCAAACTTCCCGACGGAGCCGACTGGGACGCCATCCAAACAGCCCTGACGATCCTCACCGCGCAGCGCGGCCAGGACCACCTCACCGACACTCGCGACGCGATGCGCACGCTCCTGCGTGAGCTCGTGCCCGATGCGCATCAGCAGGCCGCCGTGGTGAACCTGTTGATCACCCGCACCGTGCTACGGGAACTCGACAGCGCGCTGGACGAGCTGCGCATGCAGGCCCAGACCCTGCGCTATCTCGACCTGGGATCGGTCCGCAAGATCCTTGAAAGCATGCGCAGCAGCACGGTCGCCACCCTCTACCCCCTGGCCATGCTGGGCCGCTCCATCCACGGCTACCAGGTCAAGGGCATGGACAAAAAGGAGCAGGAAGCGGAACTCCTGTCACGTTCTTTCGGCGGCGATCCGCACACCTTCGTCAGCGAACTCGGCGGCCTCACCGCCCTGCTGGCGGCCGGCGTGCAGCGCCCCGTCATGGGCCTGTCCGCCACCGCCTACCTACCACAGGCCGTACAGGAACACATCCATGCCCCGGTCCGCTGGTGGCTCCCCGACACCCGTCCGGAGTCCATCGTCACCCTCGCCACGCCTGTACGGGGCAGCAGCGGGGATGCCATGAGGATCGGGGGTCTCCCGCCAGAGCTGAAGCCCAACGCACTGCGCGATCTCGGCCGGGGCCTGTACGAGCAGCAGCTCGCCAAGCGCCTGGCCCGCCTGGAGAAGCACGAACCGGAACGGGCCCGCGTCATCCTCGCCGTCAACTCCTATGAGCAGGCCGCCTACCTCGCCTCCGGGGTGGCACAGGCCGACGGGCTGAACCACCGGATCTGCCTGCTGGTGAAGAAGCCGGAGAAACAGAACTACGAGGAGCACCTACCTGCCCACGTGGACCGGATGGTCCGCGAAGAGCTCAAGGAGTTCCCCGACCGCGGAGAGATCCTTATCGCCCCCCTCGCCGTCATCGGCCGGGGCCTGAACATCGTCGTCGGAACGCGCTCGGCAGTCCGCGACATCTATCTGTGCGTCCGGCCTGTCCTGAGCATCGAGGACACCGACTGGCTGCACGCAAGCGTCAACGCCGCCGGTTACAACACCCTTCCCGCCGACGGCAGCGACGAGCCCTTGGCCGTCCTGCGCGCAGCAGGCGAAGCCTCCTGGAAGCAACTCACCAAGATCCTTCGCTCCCCGGCCCGGTTCTCCAACATGGACCACGACCTGCGCAAGGAACTCGTCGCAGGAATGCTCGTCCTGCTCATCCAGCTCGCCGGCCGTGCCCGGCGGGGCGAGACCGACATGACCCTCCACATCGTGGACCACTCCATCCACGACAAGAAGTTCAGCTCCGACCTGGCCACGATCATCGAACAGATCTACCGCGACTGGACTCCGAAACAGCGCGACATCATGAATGAGCTCTACGGTCAAGCGCTTCAGGCATTCCTGACCTATGCAGGGCTCGACCGCGAGACGCTCTGAAGTGACCACGCGTCGCCGCCTTGCCGCGGCGGAGACGGACCCGCATCCTCTCCCAAACGGAGAGACCGAGAGACGAGGTACCCCCGCTCATGGGGCGAAGCAACACGCAGCGGGATCTCACCGCGCACACCACATCGATCCGGTGCACCCCCGAGCTTCTGGACGGCATGACCGCCCTGGTCTGGGACTTCGGCGACTACCACTCGCCCATCCGCACGGCCTGGCGGGATTTGGGGAGCACGGCCTCAAAGAACGCGAAATGGATCAAGGATGTCCAGGAATCCGACCCCTTCCTGGTCCCCTATTCCATCGCTGTCACCGTGCTCCAGCAGATCACCGATGGCTACGTCTACCTGGACAAGTACCTGGCCTTCATGGTGACGCTCAACCCCGTGGAGCCCGACGCCCTCAGGAGGGTCTTCACTTACCTGGAAGGCATCGTCCGCCGGATTCCTCTGGATGAGATCCCCTTCATGGATCCACCCGCCTTGCCCCGACTGGTCGCGGACGTCGCTCCTGAGCGCCGAAGCCTGGCTAAGAACATCCTCCAGGAGGAAGACGGCAAGCCCGCCAGTCCCGACAGCTGGGCCTATGAGGCGGTGAAGTGGCACATCGCCAAGAAGCTGGCGGCAAAGCCCTTCCTCGACCGGGAAGTCGAGCCGGTCCGTGAGGCGTACGAGGCGACGAACGGCCAGGTGAAACACAGGACCGTCGGCTGGCAGCCCTCCGACAACGTCGCGGCAGTGCAGTACCGGCCCATCAGCAACGGTGACCTGATCGCCTGGGAACAGCCCATCGGCCCGGTCTTCGCCGCCCTCGCCCACCCGGTCGACCTCGCCGAAGCGCTCAAGGCCCGTCCCGAGAACCCCACCCGCAGTCAAGTCCAGTACGCGCTGTCCCGCCTGTCGGTGAAGATGGCCACCTACACGGCCGAGCCGAACCCCGTCCTGAATCTTGACGCTCACATCCGGCGCATCAACAACACGGTGATCCACGCCAGCACCGTTCTCGTGGACCAGGGAACAGACCGGCCGATCATGTCTGTGTCCCTGGATGGGCGCGGTCTGCGGCAGACGAACAAGCACGCGCTGGAAATCCTGGCGAAGATGGACGCCGACCGGTCATCGCTCAACGCCATCGAGGAACGCGTCGCCGGTGAGCGCAGCCGCCTGAACGCCAGGGACGAAAATGGCAAGAGGATCGACATCCTGACTCCTCCTCCTGGAGCGATCAGGCCGACCATGCCGAAGACGGACTCCTTCGCTGTCGGTACCGGCGCCGGCATCTACCATCTCTCCCTGCTGCGGGAACACATCCAGCGAGTCTTCGGTGACGCCGTCTCCCTGCTCGACCTGAAGTCGAAGGGGAATGTCTTCGGTAAGCGTTCCCACGAGCCCGCCACCGCCGCCCAGGAGAAAGAGAAGAAACAGAAGAAGCAGGATGGCGAATACGTCGATCTCATCGGCAAGCCCTCCCCGGAGGGTATTCGCCGTTCCATCGAAGCGGCCGGATACAAGAAACTCCGCATCCTGTGCCTGTGGTACCGCGACGCGACCCTCACGCGGATGATCCACGGTCTCGCCCACCCCTACGGGCTGGACCCGGAGGGCATCGATCCGGACCCTGGCGGAAAGAAGTCCTTCCCGCTCGCGGACGGCATCGAAGCTGTCTTCTGCAACGCCGAAGCCCTGCTGGAGCACGGCCCCGGCACTCAGCGCGCCACTGACGCCCAAAGGATCGCCGGCACCTTCGCAGAACCCGGCGTCCTCCTCGCCGCCTGGTGTGAAACAGAGATCCCAGTGCGCGGCGAGGAACACGAGGGCATGAAGCCCGCCGAAGTGAAGACCGCCCTGGCGGAGAACGACGCCAAGCACCAAGTCGTCCGGGAACTCGCCAAGGCCGCAGTGCCGTCCCAATTCCTCGTCGGCCGCGAGTACGACCCGTTCACCAAGACCTTCACCATCATCAAGAGGCCGGCGAAAGCCTTCGAGGATCACCGCGTCTACATGGGTCTGCTGGACCTCTACCGTTCGTGCGGGGTCGTGGACGACCGCTTCGAGCGTGCCCTCTACCCCGGCGACGACCCCTACCCGCTGCCCCGCATGGCCTTCTGCGGCATCCACATCCGCAAGCAGGCCACGGACCGCAAGTACAAGGGCCAGCCCAAAAGGATCATCACCGCCAGCGCGATCATCCCCTCTCCTGAACCCAGCGGCCCGTGGCGCATGATCGGCTGGAGCAACATCCACCCGCAGTGGGAGCACTACGCCCTCGCACAGAGCAACTTCCACGCCGCCAACTACCCTCTTCACACTGAAAACGGCGACGGCGAAATCCAGCGCTGGGCACAGGCCGGTGAAGACGTCCGCACCGCACTCCAAGAGCTCCACGACGAGCTCGACGGCCTGCCCTACGCCTTGATGATCGACGGTCACGCCAGCCGCCGTGTATGGCCCGGCCTCCACAACAACAAGCAGGGCCTCGGAAAAGATCCCGGGGACCCGCGCCTCTGGCTCCCCGCAAGCGGACTGCCCCCGTCCTGGAATCCGGTCAGCATCATCCGCATGAACTGCGCGCAGGCGGAAATGCCCCGTCTGGTCGCCGTCACCGAGAAGCAGAAGAACGGCAAGACCGTCCCGCTCAAGACCTCCAGCGACCTCTACTACCCGGAAGCCCGGCCCGAAGGCCACCCCTGGTTCCTGTTCACCGAACCCCGCAACTACGGCAAGAAGCGCCATGGGCAGTGGAAGACCCGCTGGCGCGCCGCCCCGGGGAAAGCATCGAAGAATGCCGACGAGCGCAAGGAGAACGAACTGAACGCACCCTGGTACAGCATGACCACCAGGGAGATCACCCCGATGCACACGCGGGACGGCTACGACCGAGAGATTCTCGCGGTTGCCGCGGCGCGGCTTTGTCACCAGGCGCTCTCCTGGTCAGACCGGACGCGATACCCGGCCCCGCTCCACGCCGCGCTTCAGATGGACCTTGGCCACCCCCAGTACCGACGCTCCGAGCCGAAGGACCCTGAGAGCATGGAAATCCTGAAGGAAGCCAGCGGCACCGACCTGTAGATACCGGGACGGCTCCGAGCCGTTCGGCGTGGCGGCCTCGAAGATGAGGCCGCCACGCCGAACGGCAGCAACGCTGGCCGCATTGCCCCTATGACGGGGCACCGCGATCTTCCGTCGATGGTTTGGACACCGCCTCCTGGTCGCGCTCTGAAGGCACACTGGCCAGTCGAGGGACTCGCCACATTCGCGAAGGCAAAGCCGTTCGGCGGGCTGAGCGAACGTGTGTGCCGTGTGGTCGGCCAGGCCCTACCACGCCCGGCATCCTTGCTCCCGGTGCTCCAGAGCCGGGAGTCCAAGCGTCAGTGCCCGTGCTGCCGGACGCCGCACTCTGTCATAGCCCCCTCCATGCGGAAGCCCCGTCGTGATGTTTCCGACGGGGCTTCGCCGTATCACCGACGCCCCTATAGCGTGGGGGTGCGGGAAACCGGTCTGACCAGGTTGAAGACCTCGCGGGCGGCATATCGCTTGAGGCATCGGATGATCTCACGTCGGGTCCTGCCCTCCTGGGTGCGGCGTTCGTAGTACGCCTGGGTGCGCGGATCGTGACGCAGCCGGGTGAAGACGATGCGGTGCAGGGCGGCGTTGGCCTGCCGGTCGCCGCCGTAGTTGAGCCGTCGCGTGCTCCGACGCCCGGAGGAGTACTCGATGGGGCTGACTCCGCAAAGGGCAGCAAAGGACGCTTCGGTGTTCAGCCGCTCGGGATTGTCCCCCATGGTGATCAGGAGAGTGACGGCGCTGTCCGGACCGATGCCCACCGGTACGAGCAGCTGTGGGGCGTGGCGTTCGACGAGCCGGGTCAGGCGTTGGTTCAGCTCATTGATCTGTCCGGTGAGCTGTTCGATGCGCTCGGCGAGCATGCGCAAGGTCATGTGGGTGGCCTGGGCCACCGCGTCCTCGTCTCCCCCACCATCGGGTGGGCTGAGGGTCGCGCAGGTGCGGAACAGCACGGCATTGCCCAAGCTCGACAACCGTTCCCGCAGTGCGGGATCGGCGATGACCAGGACGGCCTTGAGCTGGTTGATCGCCTGGGTACGGGCCTTGACCGCGGAGTCCTTGGCGAGTTTCAACATCCGGGCGCTGTGCACCGGACCGTCGCCGGACTTGGCCCGGGCCCGGGCGCGACCGCTGAGCACGGCTCGCGCTGCGGCCTGGGCATCGAGCGGGTCCGACTTCCCCAGCAGCCGGCGAACCGAGCAGTCGGGGCGGTTCACCTCGTACACTTCGACCTGCTGCGCCAGCAGGTAGCGAGACAGGCCCGCGCCGAAGGTGCCGGTGCCCTCCACGCCCGCCCGGCGCACCGTCCCCCGCCTGCGTGCCCATACGAGGAGCCGCCGGTAGCCGGCCGCCGTGGCCGGAAAGGTCTCGGTGCCCAGCATCTTCCCGAGCGTGGAGCTCACGGCGGCGACGTGCACCTCACCGTGCGTGTCCACGCCCAGCACGACCTCGCTCCGCACGGGAGGATCCGTACTGGAGGGGATGCTGCGTTTTCTGGTCGTCATGGTGGTTCGCCTCCCGCGTGGTGACGTGCTGGGTGAATGGCACCAGCCTGCTCGGGCGGTCTGAACCGTGATGGCGCCTGAAACTCGGCAAGGCCCCTATTGGGACACGCCTGTGGCTCGGTGGCAGGCAGCATCCCGCAACGGCAGTCGACAGGTCCGTGGCTGGACACTTCGGTCATAGATCTCATGAGTCAGACCCCCATGCGGAACGGCACTGCGTAACCGTCCCATTGATCTCGGCACAACGGCATGACTCGATCACTGTCGGATGGCTTCTTCCGAACCAGCGCTCAACCTGGCCTGGGCAGGCTGACGATGGTTTGGCTAGTCGCCCACTAGTGACCGGCATTGACGGCCAGTCATTGCCGCTGCCTTACCGGCTGTCCTTCGTCGGCCACGGCACGAACGCAGGGCAGTCCTGAACGGTCCATGGTCGCAGCGAACTCGTCCGGTGAAGCCAGCCAGCAGTCGAATTCGGCGTTGCGGCAGCTGGCCGCAGGAGGCGTGGCGACTGGGTGGCGCGCTGAGGACACGGGCCGAGGCCGCTCTGGCGTCGCGGCTGGGGATGATGCCCAAGGCGTCGGGATCGGCCGCCCCGGCGACGACCGAGGCGATCAGGCGGTGCGACGGCTGGTGCCGTCTCGTAGGCTGCGGGCCATGAGCGATATCCCCACTGCGACGCCCTCGGAAGCGTTCGAACTGCTGCTGGCCGGTAACCAGCGCTTCGTCACCAACGCCCCTGAGCACCCGAACCAGGACGCCACCCGCCGCGCCGAGATCGCCCCGGGCCAGCAGCCCTTCGCCGTGCTGTTCGGGTGTTCCGACTCCCGGCTGGCCGCCGAGATCATCTTCGACCGCGGCCTGGGCGACCTGTTCGTGGTGCGCACCGCCGGCCACGTGGTGGGGGCGGAAGTGCTGGGCAGCATCGAGTACGGCGTTGACGTGCTGGGCTGCCCGCTGGTCGTGGTGCTCGGCCACGACTCGTGCAAGGCGGTCGGCGCGGCGTGCGCCGCGCTGGAGGACGGCATGGCCCCGGCCGGCTACATCCGGGATGTGGTCGAGCGGGTGACCCCCAGCGTGCTGGCGGCGCGAGCCGCCGGACGGGTGGAGCCACAGGAGGTCCTCGCCGAGCACGTAAGGCACACTGTCGACCTGCTGCTGGACCGCTCTCGCGTCCTCGCCGAGAAGGTGGCCGCTGGCCAGGCCGCCGTGGTGGGCCTGTGCTACCGGCTGGCCGACGGCAGCGCGCAGCTCGTTGCGGCCTGCGGTTTCGACACGCACGTCGCCACCACGTCCTGACCACCCCGGCCGCGGCTGCCCCGAGAATGTGCCGCGGCCGGAAGGGACTCCACGGGCGCCATCAGGGTTGGTCGCGCCGACGGGAACACCGAGCGGCGTGGGTGCTGGTCACACCGTGGGCCGGGGCCCGGCGGCGCGGCGCAGCCGGTTGGCGATCGCCAGCCCCAGCCCCTCCTCCGTCGGCAAGGACACGATGATGAGGTCGCACCCTCGCTGGTCGAGTTCGCGCAGGAACCCGTACAGCCCGCGCGCGTAGGCAGCCGTCGAGGCGGGAAGGGCCACCACGGCGTGCACCTTCACGGGGGCGTCCGTGAGGGAGGGCGGAAGGAAGACGCCGACCTGGTGGCCCAGCTCCTGGGCGAGCTCCGCTTCGGCGACGACCTTCTCCGGTTCGACGAGGACGACCCGCGCCCGGGGCGCGTAGTGCGACGGATGCTGGCCCGGCACGCGGACCTGGCTCGTCGAAGGGACCGTGATCGGGCACTTCAGCACCGCTTCAAGGTCCTCGCGGGTCACCCCGCCGGGCCGCAGGATGCTCGGGATGTCGCCCGTGGCGTCGACGATGGTCGACTCGACACCCACCTCGCAGTGGCCACCGTCCAGCACGAAGTCGACGGCATCACCGAGCTCCGCCCGGACGTGGTCCGCGGTGGTGGGGCTGACCGAGCCGAAGCGGTTGGCGGACGGAGCGGTGACACCGCCACCGAAGGCCGACAGCAGCGCCAGCGCCACGGGGTGGTCGGGGACGCGCACGGCCACCGTCTCCAATCCGCCGGTCGCTTCGAGCGGCACCCGTCGGCCGCGCCGCAGGACCAGCGTCAGCGGTCCCGGCCAGAAGTGCTCGGCCAGCAGGCGCGCGGTGGCGGGCACCTCCTGGACCCAGTCGTCCAGGTGCTCCGCGCCGCCGATGTGGACGATCAGCGGATGGGACGGCGGGCGACCTTTGCCCCGGAAGATGCGGGCAACGGCGACGGGATCTTCGGCGTTGGCGCCCAGACCGTAGACGGTCTCGGTCGGGAGGGCCACCAGGCCGCCGGTGCGCAGTACCTCGACTGCCTTCTCGATATCGGGGGTTCTTGCCATCACTCGAGCAATCCTCCCACCGCGCCCTCCGCGACGTGCCTATCACCGATCGCCGATCCGGACCGGCCGTCCTGGCAGCCATTCACCAGCTGCAGGGGCACAGACGAAGCCGCCTGATCTGCGACGTCCCTTGGCCGGTTACCGGGCCGGTGACGGCCAAGGGACGTCTGCCATGGCCCAGGCGCGACAGCAGGAAGCAAGCCGGGGACCTCGGAGCGCCGGTGCACGCGCTCCGCCCAGCCCAACGTTGCCCGGACCGACCGGTCACCGGAGCGTCAACCAGCCGCGTCACCCTCTCCTCCTGGTCAGCGTCGTCAGCCCGGGCGGCCGGCCGTGTCTCCGAGGGCATCGTCGGCCAGCATCACCGCCGCCATCACCCGCTTGCCGACCGGCTCGCGGTGCACCTCGAAGTGCGAGCAGACGGCCATGACCAGCTCCAGCCCGTGCTGACTCACCCGGCCCGGATCCGGCGCATGCACCACCGGGAGGTGCGCCAGGAGGTGTCCACGCCTGACACCGCGGCGGACTGTCCGCCCACCGACCCGGGTAACTCTTATTGCGATTAACATGCAACAGCTACAGACCAGCAATAAGGGTGTGAGGTCCATGACGGTCCGACGGATACGGACAGCCGCCGCGGCGGCGATACTCACGGGTGTCGCCGCCTGCTCGGCCCCCGGCAACGGCACGGGAGGCGGCGAGGCGGCCGACTCCGTCGTGATCGGCGTGGCCTCCGAGCCGGACACGCTCAGTCCGCTGCTCGGTTACGGCAAGGACGGCAACTCGAAGATCTTCGACGGTCTGCTGGCCCGGGACGCCGGCTTGAAGTTGAGACCGGCGCTGGCGGAGGCCCTGCCCGAGGTCACCGCCGACGGCCTCACCTACACCTACACCCTGCGCGACGGCGTGAAGTTCTCCGACGGCAAGCCGCTGTCTTCCGCCGACGTCGTCTTCACGTACGACTCGATCCTCGACGCGAAGACCAACAACACCAACCGCAGCGAACTGGACGCCATCAAGGACGTGCGGGCAGCGGGTGACGACAAGGTGGTCTTCACCCTCAAGTACCCGTACGCCTCCTTCGCCGGGCGTACGGTGCTGCCCATCGTCCCCGAACACGTCGCGGGCAAGCAGGACCCCAACACCGGCTCCTTCAACACCAAGCCGGTCGGCACCGGCCCCTATCTGCTCGCCTCCTGGAGCAAGGGCGAGAAGCTCACCTTCAAGGCCAACCCCAACTACTGGGGCGGTGCACCGAAGGTGAAGAGGGTGACCATGGCGATCATCGAGGACGACGACGTGCGGGCCACCCGGCTGCGGTCCGGCGACCTCGACGGCGCGATCCTGCCGCCCAACCTCGCCGCCACCTTCAAAAACGACAAGGCGAAGAAGACGTACGACGCGAAGACGTACGACTTCCGCACAGTCACCCTCCCTCAGGAGAACAAGGTCACCGGCGACCGCGCCATCCGCCAGGCCCTGGACGCGGCCGTGGACCGGCAGGCCATGGTCGACAAGATCCTCGACGGCGCCGGGCGTCCGGCGTACGGGCCGCTGCCGGTCGACGACCCCTGGTTCGCCAAGGGCATCGAGCGCAAGCAGGACCTCACCAAGGCCAGGCGCGTCCTGGATGAGGCGGGCTGGAAGAGCGGGGAGGGCGGCATCCGTGCCAAGGACGGGCAGCGGGCCTCGTTCACCCTCCTCTACCCCTCCGGTGACAAGGTCCGCCAGGACCACGCCCTCGCCTACGCCTCCGACGTCAAGAAGGCCGGTATCGAGGTGAAGGTGGAGAGCGCCACCTGGGAGGTGATCGAGCCGCGGATGAAGACGGACGCGGTCCTGGCCGGCTTCGGCAGCAGCGGCGACCCGGACTACGGCCTCTACACGCTGCTGCACTCCTCCCTTGCCGGCGACGGATTCAACAACATGGCCCGCTATGACGACCCGGTCGTGGACAAGGCTCTCGACACTGGCCGCCACAGCTCCGACACGACGGCCCGCAAGGCCGCCTACGACAGCCTGCAGCGCGAACTGGTGAAGAACCCCGGCTACACCTTCCTCACCCACATCGACCACGTGTACGTCCTCGCCGACCGCTGGAAGGGCCTGACCACGCAGGTCGAGCCGCACGAACACGGCTTCGCCTCCGGCCCGTGGTGGAACCTCGAAGCCTGGCAGCCGAAGAAGTGAGGTTCTCCCTTCCCTGGGGAGCGATGGCACGACTGGCGGGGCGGCGGCTGCTGTTGGCCGTCCCGATCCTGCTCTTCGTGACCTTCGGCGTCTTCGCGATCGCCGCCGCCTCCCCCTTCGACCCGGTCAAGGCATACGCCGGCACGGCCGCCCTCGGCGCCGACGCCGAAACGCTGGAGCGGCTGCGCGAGAACCTGGGCGTGGACCAGCCGTTCACCTCCCGCTGGTGGCACTGGCTGACCGCGGCCCTCACGGGCGACCTCGGCCAGTCCAGCGTGCTGAGACAGCCGGTGGCCGACGTCATCGGCGAACGCCTCGTGTGGTCCTCGCTGTTGTGCGCGGTCGCGTTCGTGGTGGCGTTGGCGGCGGGCACGGTGCTGGGTGTGCTCGCCGCCCGCCGCCCCGGATCCGCGCTCGACCGGATGATCACCTCGGTGGCTTACTCGCTGGAGGCGGCGCCGGTCTTCTGGCTGGCCCTCCTGGCCGTCTGGCTGTTCGCCCTCCAACTCGGAGTGCTCCCGGCCGGCGGTCTGACCGACACCGCGAGCGAGCAGGTCACAGCCCATCAGGTAGCCGGTCACCTCGTGCTGCCGGCCGGGGTGCTCGCCGTCTCCCAGCTGCCCTGGTTCACCCTGTACGTCCGTCAGGGCGTCGGCGACGCTCTCGGGGAGGATCCCGTACGCGGCGCCCGCGCACGGGGGTTGAGCGAGCGAACGGTCCTGCTCGGCCATGCCCTGCGTTCCGGCCTGCTGCCGGTCCTCACCCTGGTCGGCTCCCGGGTGCCCGAACTCATCACCGGTGCCCTGCTGGTGGAGAGCGTCTTCAGCTGGCCGGGCATCGCGGCGGCCACCGTGGAGGCGGCCACCGCCGTCGACTTCCCGCTGCTCGCCGCGCTCACCACGCTCGCCACCGCCGCGGTGCTCGTCGGCAACCTCCTCGCCGACCTGCTCTACGGCCTGTTCGACCCGAGGGTGAAGTTCAGTGACATGTGAACCCACGACCACGGCGGATCCCGCCTGGCGGTCCTACGGCGCCAGCCGCCGCTCCACTCGGGCGGTACGCGTACGCGTCTCCGTCGCCCTCGTGGCCGCGATCGTGCTGGCCGTACTCCTCGTCCCGCCCCTGGTCCACCTCGACCAGCAGGCCGTCGACCTGTCCTCGAAACTACTGCCGCCGAGTTGGTCGCACCCCTTCGGCACCGACGATCTCGGCCGGGATCTGCTCCTGCGCTGTGTCTACGCTATGCGCGTGTCCCTCCTGGTCGGGGTGGCGGCAGCGCTCACGGCGACGGTGATCGGCACGGCCGTCGGGGCGATTGCCGGAGCGCTGGGCGGCTGGGCCGACCGTGGTCTCATGCGGGTCGTCGACACGTTCTCCTCCGTACCGCATCTGCTGCTGGGCATCTTCATCGTGGCCATGTTCCGGCCCGGGGTGTGGCCGGTGGTCGTGTCGGTGGCACTCACGCACTGGCTGTCCACCGCCCGGATCGTCCGCGCCGAGGTGCTGTCCCTGCGCGCCCGCCCCTACATCGACGCAGCCGTCTCCGGTGGCGCCTCCCGGTGGCGGGTGGCGGTACGGCATCTGCTGCCCGCCGTGCTGCCCCAGGCCGCGCTGGCCGCCGTCCTGATGGTGCCGCACGCCATGTGGCACGAGTCCGCGCTGTCCTTCCTCGGCCTCGGCCTGCCCACCCACATGGCCAGCCTGGGCAACCTCATCCAGGGCGCGCGGGGCTCGCTGCTCGTCGGGCAGTGGTGGCCCACCCTCTTCCCCGGCCTGTTCATCATCATCCCCACCCTCGCCATCGCCGGGCTCGCCGGAGCCTGGCGGGAACGGATCACCCCCCGCCGCCGATCGGAGCTGATGCTGTGACCGCCCGAACCCCGGTCCTCTCGGTACGCGGGCTGTCCGTGCGCTTCCTCATGCCGGGCGGACGGCGGATCGCCGCCGTCACCGACGCGCACTTCGACGTGGCGGCCGGCGAGTGTCTCGCCCTGATCGGCGAGAGCGGCTGCGGCAAGTCGGTCCTCGCCTCCGCCCTGCTCGGTCTGCTGCCCGCCAACGCCCAGGCCGCGGGACACGCCCGCCTCGGCGACCTGGACCTGCTCGCCGCCGACGAACGCACGCTGGCGCGAACGGTACGGGGCCGCCTGATCGGCCTCATCCCGCAGAGCCCCGCCGCGCACCTCACGCCCGTGCGCACCGTCCGCTCCCAACTGAGCGAAACCGTGGTCGCGTTGACCGGCGTGCGAAAGCGGGCAGCCGTACGATCCGCGGCCGAGGCAGCCGCAGAACGTGCCGCCTTTCCTGCCGGCCACCTCGACCGCCATCCGCACGAACTCTCCGGCGGCCTGGCCCAGCGCGCCGCCACCGCCCTCGCCCTCGTCGGCGACGCGCCCCTGCTCGTGGCCGACGAACCCACCACCGGCCTCGACCGCGACCTGGTCGACCACACCGTGGACGAACTGCGCCGCCACACCGACACCGGCCATCGGGGCCTGCTCGTGATCACCCACGACCTGGCTGCCGCCGAGCGCATCGCCGATCGCGTGGCCGTGATGTACGCGGGCCGTATCGTCGAAGTCGCCGAAGCAAAAGCCTTCTTCGACGCCCCCGGTCCCCGCCATCCCTACAGCCGGGGTCTCCTCCAGGCTCTCCCCCACCGCGCCTTCACCCCGATCCCCGGCATGCCGCCCGAACTCGGCAATCTTCCCGACGGCTGCGCCTTCGCTCCGCGTTGCGCGCGGGCCACCCACGCCTGCACCGCACTGCCCCAGCAGGCCGACGGCATCGCCTGCCACCACCCGCACGTACCGGAGGACCTCCGTGCTTGAACTGCACGACATCACCGCCGGATACGGCAGAGGAGCCCCCGTCGTCCGCAACGCCACCCTGGCCCTCGCCCCCGGCGAGAGCGTCGGCCTGCTGGGGCCCAGCGGCTGCGGCAAGTCCACCCTGGCCCGGGTCGCGGCTCTGCTCCACCGCCCTGAGGCCGGCACCGTAACCCTCGACGGTGATCCCGTACGCGGCTGGCGCTACAGCGCCCCACGCACCCAGCGCACCGCCATCGGCGTGGTCTTCCAGCAGCCCCGTCTCTCCTGCGACCCCCGGCTGCGGCTCACCGACCTGATCGCCGAGCCCCTGCGCGCCACTGGCCGCCGCGACGAAATACCAGAGCGCCTGGCCGAGTTGGCCCCGGCCGTCGGCCTCACACCCGACCTTATGGACCGCCGTCCCCACGAGGTCAGCGACGGCCAGCTCCAACGCGCCTGCCTCGCCCGCGCTCTCGTCCTGCGTCCGCGCTGGCTGATCTGCGACGAGGTGACCGCGATGCTGGATGCCTCCACCGCCGCCGCGCTGGTGGCAGCCGTCGAGGAGTACCGCACCGCCACCGGCGCCGGACTCCTGGCCGTCGGCCATGACCAGGTGCTCCTGGACCGCTGGTGCGACCGCACCGTCCACTGGAAGAAACTGACCGTCGCAGTCCATGAGTAAACGGATGCAGTCCACGACCATCAAGCGCGGCGTCGCGCAGGACGCAGACCGCCTCACCAGCCTGATCCAGACTCCGGCGCCTGCCGGGGACCATACGCCTCGATCATCTCCGGCTACCGGGCCCCCCCCCCGACTACATCGCCAGACACCGGGCTTTCGTGGCCGTCGATACGGCCGAACGCCCTCAGGGCTTCTACGCCCTGCTGGAACAGCCCCCGGAGCTGGGCGTTCATGGCCGACGACGTTCAGGGCAGGGGCGTCGGCCGGCTCCTCATCGAGCACACTATCCGCCAGGCCCGGGCCGCCGGCCTGACCGAGGTGCGGGTGGTCTCCCGTCCCCCGCCGAGGAGTTCTACCGACGCCTGGGCGCCGAGCGAGTGGGAACCGTTGCCCCCTCACCACCGAAGGTCCGTTGGGAACGGCCCGAGCTGCGGTTCACCACCGCCTGAGCCCGCACCACAGCCCCCCGCGCCGGCCTCTGCAACAGGAAGGCTCCCGCAGGCATCGGGCCTGCGGGAGCCTTCCCTTGTACCGCCTGCTCCGTGAAGGGTGAGAAGACGATCACGAGCAGGACGTCTGTGCGGCGCGGCTACGGCATCACGGCTTGAGCAGCAGGCTGTCGCCGCGCTCCTTGGCGGCGGCGTAGCGCTTGGCCACGTCCTGCCAGTTGACGACAGCCCACATCGCGTCGATGAAGTCGACCTTCTGGTTCTTGTACTGGAGGTAGAAGGCGTGCTCCCAGGCGTCGAAGACCAGGATCGGGGTGGAGCCCTGGCCGACGTTGCCCTGGTGGTCGTAGACCTGCTCGACGATCAGCCGGCCGCTCAGCGGCTCGTACGCCAGGACGCCCCAGCCGGAGCCCTGCGTGGTGGCGGCGGCCTTGGTCAGCTGGGCCTTGAAGCCGGCGAAGGAACCGAAGGACTCAGTGATCGCGTCCGCCAGGTCGCCGACGCCGTCCTGGGCCAGCGGCTCGCCGCCGCCGTCCTTCGGGCCGGTCATGTTCTGCCAGTAGATGCTGTGCAGGATGTGGCCGGAGAGGTGGAAGGCCAGGTTCTTCTCCAGGCCGTTGATCGAGCCCCACGACTCCTTGTCCCGCGCCTCCGCCAGCTGCTCCAGCGTGTCGTTCGCGCCCTTCACGTACGCCGCGTGGTGCTTGTCGTGGTGCAGCTCGATGATCTCCGGGCTGATGACCGGGGCGAGCGCCGAGTAGTCGTACGGAAGTTCCGGGAGCGTGTAAAGCGCCATGTCCAACGTCCTCCGACGTTATTGCGAGTCGTATGCAGGTGCACGCTAGCAGTAAGAACGGTACCTTGCGATCATGCGTTGGACCTAGGACTCCCCTCCCCCATGTCGCGCCGCCGGCCGGGTGACGGCTGTCCGCGATCCGGACTTCTCGACGGCGGCAAGGAAGGCAGGTACGTGACCATGACCCCGCCGTCGGCACAGCACGGCGCGGCGGCACCGGAGCACTCGGTACTGCTGCGACGCCACGGCCTGCGCTGCACGGCAAGCAGGCTGTGCACCTTGAGGCTGCTGTCCGCGTCGGGGCAGCACCTGTCCACCGCCGAAGTCTGCGCTGAACTACAGGAGATGGGTCTGCCGTTCGATCAGGCGACCGTCTACCGGACTCTGGAGACCTTCACGGAGGCGGGTCTGGCGCACGCCGTGCACGGCCCGGGGCCCAAGCGCTACGGCGTCAGCTCCGAACCGCACCATCACGCCGTGTGTGAGGAATGTGGTCGCGTACAGGACGTGGCGATCGCCGACATGAGGGAAGCCGTGGAACAGATCACCGAACTGACCGGACTACACACCGGTGAAGGGGGCTCGCTGCTGCTCTACGGCCGATGTTCCCGGTGCAGCGGGTAAGTGGGCTCCTGTCACGGGTGCGGGGCGCCGCCGTCGGAACGGACGCTGTCAAAGGCATGACGACGACGCCCCACACCCGGCCGACGGCGCGGTACCGCTTCAGCACCCCAGCCGGCCGACCTCCGTCGAATCTAGACCTTATTGCGATTCACTCGCAATAAGCGGAGGGCTCATGCGTCGCCCTCCAGGTTGCCCTCCGTCTCCAGGTACACCTGCCGCAGTTCGTCCAGGACCGCCGGGTCGGGCTTCGCCCACATCCCTCGCGACTCCGCCTCCAGCAGCCGCTCCGCGATGCCGTGCAGGGCCCAGGGGTTCGCCTGCTGAAGGAACTCCCGGTTGACCGGGTCCAGGACGTAGGTCTCGGTGAGCTTGTCGTACATCCAGTCGGCGACCACTCCGGTCGTGGCGTCGTAGCCGAACAAGTAGTCGACCGTCGCGGCGAGTTCGAAGGCGCCCTTGTAGCCGTGGCGGCGCATGGCGTCGATCCACTTCGGGTTGACGACGCGGGCGCGGAAGACGCGGGAAGTCTCCTCCACCAGCGTGCGGGTGCGGACCGTCTCGGGGCGGGTGGAGTCCCCGATGTACGCCTCGGGGGCCGTGCCGCGCAGGGCCCGGACGGTGGCCACCATGCCGCCGTGGTACTGGAAGTAGTCGTCGGAGTCGGCGATGTCGTGCTCGCGGGTGTCGGTGTTCTTGGCCGCGACCGCGATCCGCTGGTACGCCGTCTCCATCTCCTCGCGGGCGGGGCGGCCGTCGAGTTCACGGCCGTAGGCGTAGCCGCCCCAGACGGTGTAGACCTCGGCGAGGTCGGCGTCGGTGCGCCAGTCGCGCGAGTCGATGAGCTGGAGCAGGCCGGCGCCGTACGTTCCGGGGCGGGATCCGAAGATGCGGGTGGTGGCGCGGCGTTCGTCGCCATGGGCCGCCAGGTCGGCCTGTACGTGGGTGCGGACGTGGTTGATCTCGGCCGGTTCGTCCAGGGCGGCGGCCAGGCGCACGGCGTCGTCCAGGAGGCCGATGGTGTGCGGAAAGGCGTCGCGGAAGAAGCCCGAGATGCGCAGGGTGACGTCGATACGGGGACGGCCCAGCTCCTCGTACGGGATGGGCTCGAGGCCGGTCACACGGCGCGAGGCGTCGTCCCAGACGGGGCGGATGCCAAGCAGGGCGAGGGCTTCGGCCACGTCGTCGCCGGCGGTACGCATGGCGCTGGTGCCCCACAGGGACAGGCCGACGGAGGTGGGCCAGTCGCCGTTGTCCGCGCGGTAGCGCTCCAGGAGGGACTCGGCGAGGGCCTGGCCGGTCTCCCAGGCGAGGCGGGAGGGGACGGCCTTGGGGTCGACGGAGTAGAAGTTGCGCCCCGTCGGCAGGACGTTCACCAGGCCGCGCAACGGTGAGCCGGACGGACCCGCCGGGACGAAGCCGCCGGCCAGCGCGTGGACCGTGTGGTCGAGTTCGGCGGTGGTCGCCGCCAGGCGCGGGACGACTTCGCGCGCTGCGAAGTCCAGGACCGCGCGAACCTGTTCGCCGTGCTCGTTGGGTACGGCGGCCGGGTCCCAGCCCGCGTCCTCCATCGCCTGGACCAGGGCACGGGCCTGTCCCTCGGCGGCGTCCGCTGTCGTGCGGGTCGCGGCGGACTCGTCCAGGCCGAGGGCTTCGCGCAGGCCGGGAAGGGCCTTGGCGCCGCCCCAGATCTGGCGGGCGCGGAGGATGGCGAGGACCAGGTTGACGCGGTCGGCGCCGGTGGGCGGGTTGCCGAGGACGTGGAGGCCGTCGCGGATCTGGGCATCCTTGACCTCGCACAGCCAGCCGTCGACGTGGAGGAGGAAGTCGTCGAAGCCGTCGTCGTCGGGCCGGTCCTCCAGGCCGAGGTCGTGGTCCAGCTTCGCCGCCTGGATGAGGGTCCAGATCTGGGCGCGGATGGCGGGCAGCTTGGCCGGGTCCATCGAGGAGATCTGCGCGTACTCGTCGAGGAGTTGCTCCAGGCGCGCGATGTCGCCGTAGGAGTCGGCCCGGGCCATGGGCGGGACGAGGTGGTCGACGAGGGTGGCGTGCACGCGGCGCTTGGCCTGGGTGCCCTCGCCGGGATCGTTGACCAGGAAGGGATAGATCAGGGGCAGGTCGCCGAGGGCTGCGTCCGGGGCGCAGGCGGCGGACAGGCCGCCGTTCTTGCCGGGCAGCCACTCCAGGTTTCCGTGCTTGCCGAGGTGGATCATCGCGTCGGCGCCGAAGCCGCCCTCCGTCTGCGGGGCGGCGATCCAGCGGTAGGCGGCCAGGTAGTGGTGTGAGGGCGGGAGGTCCGGGTCGTGGTAGATGGCGATGGGGTTCTCGCCGAAGCCGCGCGGGGGCTGGATGAGGATGAGCAGGTTGCCGAAGCGCAGTGCCGCGAGGACGATGTCGCCCTCCTTGTTGCGGCTGTGGTCGACGAACATCTCGCCGGGCGCCGGGCCCCAGTGCTCCTCCACCGCCGTCCGCAGCTCTTCGGGGAGCGTGGCGAACCAGCGCCGGTAGTCGGCGGCCGGGATCCGGATCGGGTTGCGAGCCAGCTGCTCCTCGGTGAGCCAGTCCTGGTCGTGACCCCCCGCCTCGATCAGCGCGCGGATCAGTTCGTCACCGTCACCGGAGGCCAGGCCGGGGATGTCCGCGTCGGAGCTGAAGTCATAACCCTCCTCCCGCAGGCGCCTGAGCAGGGATACGGCACTGGCGGGAGTGTCCAGGCCGACCGCGTTGCCGATCCGGGAGTGCTTGGTGGGGTACGCCGACAGGACGAGGGCCAGGCGCTTCCGGGCGGGCGGGATGTGGCGGAGGCGGGCGTGGCGTACGGCGATTCCGGCGACCCGGGCCGCACGCTCGGGGTCGGCGACGTAGGCCGGGAGTCCGTCGGCGTCGATCTCCTTGAAGGAGAACGGCACGGTGATCAGGCGGCCGTCGAACTCGGGGACCGCGATCTGGCTGGCGGCGTCCAGCGGGGAGACGCCCTCGTCGTTCTCCTCCCAGGCCGTGCGTGACCCGGTCAGGCACAGGGCCTGGAGGATGGGGACGTCGAGGGCGGTGAGCGCGCCCGCGTCCCAGGACTCGTCGTCGCCGCCGGCCGATGCCTCGGCGGGCCTGGTGCCTCCGGCCGCCAGGACCGTGGTGACGAGGGCGTCGGCGGCCCGGAGTTCGGCGATCAGCTCCGGCTCCGGGGCGCGCAGGGAGGCGACGTACAGCGGGAGCGGCCGGCCGCCCTCGTCCTCGATGGCGTCGCAGAGTGCATGGATGAAGGCCGTGTTGCCGCTCATGTGGTGGGCGCGGTAGTACAGCACGGCGATGGTCGGACCGTCGGCCGGACCATCCGGGCGCTCCAGCGGACCCCAGGTCGGAGCAGGTGCCGGCGCGTCGAAGCCGTGGCCGGTGAGAAGGACGGTGTCCGACAGGAACCGAGCGAGCTGTTCGAGGTTGGCGGGGCCGCCGTGGGCGAGGTAGGCGTGGGCCTCGGCGGCGATGCCGACGGGGACGGTGGAGGCGGCCATCAGCTGGGCGTCGGGGGCCTGTTCGCCGGTCAGGACGATCACCGGGCGGCCGTCGGCGAGCAGCAGGTCGATGCCGTCCTGCCAGGCGCGGATACCGCCGAGGAGGCGTACGACGACCAGGTCCGCGCCGTCGAGGAGGGCCGGGAGGTCGTTCAGGGGAAGGCGGGCGGGGTTGGCGAAGCGGTAGCCGACCGGGCCGTCGGCCGCGCGGGCGCTGAGCAGGTCCGTGTCGGACGTCGACAGGAGCAGGATCTCGTGGGCGGGTGGGACTCGCTCCCCGGACGGAGTGGGCATGCGTCGCCTGGCCTTCCTCGGGGTCCGCGCCCCGGGCGGTGTCGGAATGGGTCTCCCCCTCGGACCAAGCCGAGGGCGAGGGAAGGGAGTTCCTGGCTCACCCGGCCTGGTGAGGCCGAGATCACAGTGGCGGGACCGCGCCGGATTCGCACCGGCTTCCTCTCCTGTCGCCGTGATGGCGGTTCGTGGACCGGGTGATCCACTGGGGAGCATAGTAAGGGTCACTGGAACAGCGCGGGGCATACATCGCCCATGATCGTAGGTATGCTCACCGCCATGCCCACGGCAGCCCTTCCTCCAACGCCCCAGGCCACACGGGAGCGCGGTGACGCCTGCCCCGGAGCGCTGCGCCTGCACGCGGCGGACGACGGGGCCCTTGCCCGTGTCCGGCTTCCCGGTGGAGTCCTGACGCTCGGGCAGGCGGCAGCACTCGGGCGCGTCGCCCGGCGGCTGGGCGATGGCGACCTGCACCTGACGTCGCGCGGCAACGTGCAGCTGCGCGGTCTGGCAGCCGGGTGTGGCGGGGAGTTGGCGGAGGCGTTGGACGCGGCCGGTCTGCTTCCCTCACGGGAGCACGAGCGGGTGCGCAACATCGTCGCCTCGCCCCTGTCCGGCCTGGACGGCGAAGGCGTGCGGGACGTGCGGCCATGGCTGACGGCCCTGGACGCCGCGTTGTGCGGGAGCGATGCCGCCCGGGGTCTGTCGGGTCGGTTCCTGTTCGCTCTGGACGACGGGCGCGGTGATGTGGCCGGCCTCGGCGCCGACGTCACGGTGCGCGCGATACGGGACGGCGCGGCGTGGCTCACCCCCGGGTCGGTCCGCGTGGCGGTCGATGACGCGCCGCTCGCAGCACTGGTGGCAGCCGAGACGTTCCTTCAGGCCGCGCGATCGCACACGGCACACACCTGGAGGGTCTCAGAACTCCCCCTGCCGGAAGGCGAGCTGGACCGCCTGATACGTGATCGGCTGACGGCCGCGGGCATCGCGCACGATGAAGGTCCCGAGCCGGTCGGTTCGGCCGACGGGCCGGCCCCGGGAGTCGTGGGCGAAGCCTTGTCCGCGCACGTTCCCTTGGGGCGGCTCTCGGCCCTCCAGTGGGAGGCGTTGACGATGGTCGCGGACACTGAGCTGCGGCTGACCCCCTGGCGTGGCGTCGTTGTCCCCACCGTGGCCGCCACCGCTGCACGAGTCTCCGAGTCGCTCGAGCGTCTCCGTGCGGCCGGACTGGTCACCGACCCCGCGTCCCCCTGGCTCCGCGTCGGCGCCTGCATCGGCCGCCCCGGATGCGCCAAGGCACACGCCGACGTCCGGGCGGACGTGGCGCGCACACTCGAAGCGACAGGCCGCCCCGCCCTCCCCCTGTACTGGTCCGGGTGTGCACGGCGCTGCGGACACCCGAGTGGTGAGCACGTCGACGTGCTCGCGACCCCGGAGGGCGGTTACCGCCTGTCGGTCGCCCCGGCAGGCGGTGAGACGAGAACCGCCTCCGCAGCAGACCCTTCCCGGATGGGCGCCGCCCTGGCGGCGATCATCTCATGACCCGCACGACGACCGAGAGCAGTGAGAAGAGCACCGTGACCACCCACGTCTACGAGAAGGACGGAGCGGCGATCTACCGCCAGTCCTTCGCCACCATCCGCGCCGAGGCGGACCTCACGCGTCTGCCCGCCGATGTCAGCCAGGTCGCGGTACGCATGATCCACGCCTGCGGGATGGTCGACCTGGTCGAGGATCTGGCCTACACGCCCGAGGTGGTGGCCCGGGCCCGCGAGGCCCTGCGCGCCGGCGCCCCTATCCTCTGCGACGTGCAGATGGTGGCCAGCGGCGTGACCCGCAAACGGCTGCCCGCCGGGAACGACGTCCTGTGCACCCTGTCCGACCCGGCCGTCCCGGAGCTGGCCGAACGGCTGGGCACCACGCGCAGCGCCGCGGCGCTGGAGCTGTGGCGGGACCGGCTGGAGGGCGCGGTCGTTGCCGTCGGCAACGCCCCTACCGCCCTCTTCCGCCTCCTGGAGATGATCGAGGAGGGCGCGCCCCGGCCCGCCGCCGTCATCGGCGTCCCGGTCGGCTTCGTCGGCGCTGCCGAGTCCAAGGACGCCTTGGCCGCGCATCCTTCCGGGCTGGAGTACCTGGTGGTCCGCGGCCGACGCGGTGGCAGCGCCATCGCGGCCGCCGCACTCAACGCGATCGCGAGCGAGGAAGAGTGAGCGGCAAGCTGTACGGGGTCGGCCTGGGCCCCGGTGATCCCTCCCTGATGACCGTACGGGCCGTCGAGGTCATCGCAGGGGCGGACGTGGTCGCGTACCACAGCGCCCGGCACGGGCGGTCCATCGCCCGGTCGATCGCGGCGCGGCACATCCGCGAAGACCACATCGAGGAAGCACTGGTCTACCCGGTCACGACGGAGACCACCGACCATCCCGGCGGCTACAAGGGCGCCATGGAGGAGTTCTACGCCGAGGCATCGGCCAGACTCGCGGCCCACCTCGACGCCGGGCGCACCGTGGCCGTACTCGCCGAGGGCGATCCGCTCTTCTACGGCTCCTACATGCACATGCACAAGCGGCTCGTCGAACGCTACGACACCGAGGTCATCCCCGGCGTCACCTCCGTGTCGGCCGCTGCGGCCCGCCTGGGCGCACCGCTTGCCGAGGGCGAGGAGGTGCTGACGATCCTGCCGGGCACCCTGCCCGAGGAGGAGCTGACCGCTCGCCTGGCCACGACGGACGCCGCGGTGGTGATGAAGCTCGGCCGCACCTTCCCCAAGGTGCGCCGCGCGCTGGAGACTTCGGGACGCCTGACCGAGGCCCGTTATGTGGAACGGGCCACCATGAGCAAGGAGCGCGTCGCCGAACTCGCGGCGGTGGACGCGGAGTCGGTGCCTTACTTCTCGGTGGCCGTGCTGCCCAGTCAGGTGGACGCCGAGCGGCCTGTACGTGAGCGGGGCGAGGTGGTGGTGGTCGGGACGGGGCCGGCCGGTCCGCTGTGGCTGACACCCGAGACGCGGGGCGCGCTGGCCGCCGCCGACGATCTGGTCGGCTACACCACCTACCTGGACCGGGTGCCCGAGCGGGCGGGCCAGGCCCGGCACGGCTCGGACAACCGCGTGGAGGCCGAGCGCGCCGAGTTCGCGCTGCAACTGGCCCGCAAGGGGCGGCGGGTGGCCGTGGTCTCCGGCGGCGACCCGGGTGTGTTCGCGATGGCCACCGCCGTGCTGGAGGTGGCGTCGCAGCCCGAGCACCTGGATGTGCCGGTGCGCGTGCTGCCGGGCGTGACCGCCGCCAACGCTGCCGCGGCACGGGCCGGCGCCCCGCTCGGACACGACTACGCCGCCCTCTCCCTCTCCGACCGGCTCAAGCCGTGGGAGGTCATCGCGGAGCGACTGCGGGCAGCGGCCTCGGCGGACCTGGTCCTGGCCCTGTACAACCCTGGTTCGCGCAGCCGTACCTGGCAGGTGGGCAAGGCACAGGAACTGCTGCTGGAGTACCGGGCGCCCGGCACTCCGGTGGTGGTAGCCCGGGACGTCGGCGGCCCGGGTGAGCGGGTGCGGATCGTGCGGCTGGGTGAGCTGGATCCCGCCGAGGTCGACATGCGCACGATCCTGCTGGTCGGTTCCTCGCAGACCCAGGTGGTGCGGCGCGGAGACGGCGAGGAGATCGTCTGGACGCCCCGCCGGTATCCGGAGGCGTGAGGTGAGCGGTGCCGCGCCGTGCGGGCGCCACCGCCTCCTGCTCTACTCGCCGTGCTCCTGAGCCGTGGCCGGCTGGGCCAGGCCGGCCGTCCACTTCTCCTCGATGCGGCCGACCTTCCACACCACCAGGGCGACGGCCCAGGTGGCGAAGAACAGGCCGACGATGACGTAGCCGATGATGTTGAGGTCGAGTCCGGAGATCCAGTCCCAGAACGCGCCGTGCAGGTCCGCCTTCTCGGCTACCAGACCGAGAAGTTCGACGGTGCCGATGATCAGGGCGACGGCGACGGACAGGCCGGTGATGGTGAGGTTGTAGTAGACCTTGCGGACCGGCTTGGAGAACGCCCAGCCGTAGGCGAAGTTCATGAACGAGCCGTCGATGGTGTCAAGCAGGGACATGCCGGCCGCGAACAGGACCGGCAGGCACAGGATGGCGTACCAGGGCAGGCCGGAGGCGGCGCCCGAGCCGGCGAGGACGAGGAGCGCGATCTCGGTGGCGGTGTCGAAGCCGAGACCGAAAAGCAGGCCCAGAGGGTACATCTGCCAGGGCTTGGTGATCGACTTCATCAGGCGGCCAAGGAGGCGGTTCATGAAGCCGCGGTTGTTGAGCTGCTCCTCCAGGGCCGCCTCGTCGAAGTGGCCGGTGCGCATCTGCCGGAACACCTTCCAGATGCCCACCATGATCACCAGATTGATGATCGCGATGACGTAGAGGAAGGTGCCCGAGACGGTCGTACCGATCCAGCCGGTGATGCTGTGCAGCGTGGAGTTGTCGTTCTCGACCGGCCCTGCCAGCGCTTTGACGCCGAGAGACAGCAGGAAAGCGAGCGCGAAGACGATCGACGAGTGCCCCAGGGAGAACCAGAAGCCGACCGACATCGGGCGCTGGCCCTCGTTCATCAGCTTGCGGGTCGTGTTGTCGATGGCGGCGATGTGGTCGGCGTCGAAGGCGTGCCGCATGCCCAGGGTGTACGCGGTGACTCCGATGCCTATGCCGAAGGTCTTCGTGCCGAGGCTGTAGTGCTCCGGGGCGACGATCGCCACGAGCGTGAACCAGCCGATGACATGCAGCGCCAGGATGAACGCGGCCATTCCGCCGACGCTCGCCCATTCCTTGCGGGTCATTGATGTGCGGATGCGGTGCCACGAGATGCCGCGGCCGGTGGCCGGAGCGGTCGGCCTGGCGGAAGCGGAATCAGGAGCGGTGGTCATGGGGCGTGACCCTTACTTCTCGGCGAGCGGCTGTTTTCAGCCGCGCCTTCCAGGTTTCTGCGAAGAAGTTGCAGCTACAAGAAGGCCGCAGTAAAGTCGGCGCCAGGTTTCAGTCAATGACCGGAAAAGCTCCCTGCTCAAGGTGCTCGCGGACCCACTGGGCCGCCTTCTCGGGATCCGGGAAGACGGTCACTCCCTCGGGAACGGGTGGTCTGCGGACCACGAGCACGGGCAACCGCGCCTCGCGGGCAGCCGTCAGTTTCGGCGCCGTGGCCGCCCCGCCGCTGTCCTTCGTGACCACCACGTCGATGCGGTGGCGCCGCAGCAGCTCTCGCTCCCCGTCGAGGGTGAAGGGGCCACGGTCGAGCAGTACCTCCATGCGGGCCGGATGCGGTGGCTCGGGTGCATCGACGGATCGGACGAGAAACCACAGGTCCTCCAGGTCCGCGAAGGCCGCCAGGCCCATGCGCCCGGTGGTGAGGAAGACTCGCCGGCCGAGGGCGGGCAGCGCCTGGGCTGCCTCCTCTAGCGAGCCCACCTCGTGCCACCGGTCGCCCTCGGCGGGGACCCAGCCGGGCCGGCGCAGGGCGAGCAGGGGAACATGGGTTGCGGCAGCGGCCTGTGCCGCGTTGAAGCTGATCTTCCCGGCGAAGGGATGGGTGGCGTCGACGATCACGTCGACCGTCTGCTCGCTCAGCCACGCCGCCAGCCCTTCGGCCCCGCCGAAGCCGCCGACGCGGGTCTCGCCCGGGGGCAGCCTGGGGCTGGCGACGCGTCCGGCAAGGGAGTTGGTCAGCTTCAGCCCCGGAGTGCCGTGGAGGAGTTCGGCAAGGCGGCGGGCTTCCGTGGTTCCGCCGAGGATCAGTACGTGCATGAGGGGGTGGGTCCGTTCATGAGTGGCAGTGAGGGTCGAGACGTGGTGCAGGCGGGCGGGGCGCATGGTTCCGGTCAGGTGAAGGGCGGTCGCCGCGCCCAGCTCGAGCACACGGGGCTGCGGCACGGCTGGACCACGGGGGCCTGCGCGACGGCGGCCACCACGGCCGCGTACACCGCCCTGCTGACCGGTGAGTTTCCCGACCCGGTGACGATCACGCTGCCCAAGGGGCAGACGCCGTCCTTCGCGCTGGCCGCCGAGGAGCTGACCGAGAGTTCCGCCATGGCGGGGATCGTGAAGGACGCGGGAGACGACCCCGACGTCACGCACGGCGCGCTGGTCCGGGTCACCGTCCGGCGACTGCCCGCAGGCAGTGGCGTCGTCTTCAGGGCGGGCCCCGGCGTGGGGACGATCACCCGGCCCGGCCTTCCGCTGCCCGTCGGTGAGGCGGCGGTCAATCCCGTGCCCCGTCGCATGATGAGCGAGCACGTCGCCGAAGTGGCCGCCCGGCACGGCGGCAGCGGCAACGTGGAGATCACCGTCTCCGTCGACCACGGCGAGGAGATAGCCCGCTCCACCTGGAACCCACGGCTCGGCATCCTCGGCGGCCTGTCCATCCTCGGCACCACGGGCATCGTCGTGCCGTACTCCTGCTCGGCCTGGATCGACTCCATCCGGCGGGGCGTGGACGTGGCCCGCGCGGCCGGACGGACCCATGTCGCCGGGTGCACCGGGTCGACGTCCGAGAAGACCGTCGTCGCCGAGTACGGCCTGCCCGAGGACGCCCTGCTCGACATGGGGGACTTCGCGGGCGCCGTGCTGAAGTACATCCGCCGGCACCCGGTGGACCGCCTCACGATCTGCGGTGGCTTCGCCAAACTCTCCAAGCTCGCCGCCGGCCATCTGGACCTGCACTCCGGCCGCTCCCAGGTCGACAAAGGCTTCCTCGCCGAACTGGCCAGGCGGGGCGGCGCGGACGAGACGCTGGCCGCCGTCGTGGCCGACGCGAACACAGGGCTCGCCGCGCTCCAGCTGTGCCAGGCCGCCGGGGTACCGCTCGGCGACCTGGTGGCGAGGACGGCCCGCGACGAGGCGCTGGCCGTGCTGCGCGGCGCGCCCGTCGCGGTGGACGTCATCTGCATCGACCGTGCAGGGACGGTCGTGGGCCGCAGTACGGTGACATGATTCACCCGCGCCGAGGCACCGGGCCCGCCGGTCACTCGTAGGCCAGACCCACCCTGATGCGGTTCCCGTCGGGGTCGCGGAGTCTAGCTCGCGCCCCCACGGCGCCTCCTCGACACAGACCCCGAACTCGGCGGCCACGGCGCCCATATCGGCGACCCTCAGATACACCAAGGTGTCTGGCCGCGCGTCGCCCCCGTGCTCCGAGAGGAAGACGCGTAGCTGGCCTCGGGCAACCTCGGTGAAAACGGGGAGTCCCGGCTCGGACCGGTGCACTGAGTGAAGCCCAGACGTGCGTATCACCTGACAGTTTCGGCGGCGTCCCTCACCCGCAGGACGGGAATCACCTGCTCAGCAGCCATGACGCTCCCGCTCCGGCGAGTACAGGTGGCTGTCGCGGAACTGTTCCGCTCCGAGCGTCCGCCCCACCATGATGACCGCGGTACGCAGCACACCCGCCTCTTTCACCTTCTGGGCGATCTCCTCCAGCGTGCCCCGGATGATCAGCTCGTCCGGGCGGGAGGCGTAGGCCACGACCGCGGCGGGGCAGTCGGCGCCGTAGCGCGGGAGGAGTTCCTCCACCACGCGGTCCACGTACTTGGCGGCCAGGTGCAGCACGATCAGCGCGCCGCTGCGGCCCAGCGTGGCCAGGTCCTCGCCGTCCGGCATGGCGGTGGCGCGGTTGGCGACGCGGGTGAGGATGACGGTCTGGCCGACGGTGGGCACGGTCAGCTCCCGCTTGAGGGAGGCGGCCGCGGCTGCGAAGGCGGGAACGCCGGGGACGACCTCGTAGGGGATCCCGGCCGCGTCGAGCCGTCGCATCTGCTCGGCGACCGCGCTGAAGACGGACGGGTCGCCCGAGTGCAGCCGGGCCACGTCGTTCCCCTCCTGGTGGGCGCGAAGCAACTCGGCCGTGATCTCGTCCAGATCGAGCTGGGCGGTGTCCACCAGGCGTGCGTCCGGCGGGCACTCGGCCAGCAGATCGCGCGGGACGAGGCTGCCCGCGTAGAGGCAGACCTGGCAGGCGGCGAGCGTCCGGGCGCCGCGCACCGTGATCAGGTCGGCGGCACCGGGTCCGGCGCCGATGAAGTACACGGTCATCTGTCTGCTCCTGGAGGGGGGTTGGGGGTCTTCTGCACGCACCACTGGGTGACCGGCATGGCCTGCCGCCAGCCGGTGAAGCCGCCCACGGGCACGGCGTGCGCCACCGCGAGCCGCACCAGCTCACCACCATGGCGGCGGTGAGCGTCGGCGAGCAGCGCCTCGGACTCCAGCGTGACCGTGTTGGCGACGAGCCGCCCGCCGGGTGACAGGGCCGCCCAGCAGGCGTCGAGGAGACCGCGGGCCGTAAGTCCCCCGCCGACGAACACGGCGTGAGGCGCGGGGAGTTCGGCCAGCGCGCCCGGAGCGTCACCGGTGACCACCCGAAGTCCCGGCACGCCGAGTCGCTCCGCGTTACGGAGGATACGTTCGGCACGTACCTGGTCGCGTTCGACGCTGACGGCCCGGCACGACGGGTGGGTGCGCATCCACTCGATGGCGATCGAACCCGACCCGCCACCGACGTCCCACAGGAGTTCGCCGGGAGCGGGGGCGAGCGCGCCGAGCGTGGCGGCTCGGATGTGTCTCTTGGTGAGCTGCCCGTCGTGCTCGTACGCCTCGTCGGGCAGGCCCGGCACCGCACCGAGTCGCAGGGCGTCCGGTGCCCGGCGGCATTCGACGGCCACGATGTTGAGGGGATCGCCGGACTGCTGGGTCCGCGCCCAGTCGTCGGCAGTGGTCTCGGCGGTCACACGCTCCCGGTCGCCACCGAGTTGTTCCAGGACACGCATCCTGCTCGGTCCGAAGCCGCGGTCGATGAGCAGCGCGGCGACGTCTTCGGGAGTGCGGGCGTCGGCGCTCAGGACAAGGAGTCGCCGGCCGTCGTGCAGGGCGGCGGCGAGGCGGGCGGTGGGGCGGCCCACCAGGGTGACGACCTCGACGTCCTCCAGCGGCCAGCCCAGCCAGGCGGCGGCATAGGACACGGATGACGGGTGAGGAAGGACGCGCAGTGCGTCGACCTCTTCGGCGAGCGTGCGTCCGATGCCGTAGAACATCGGGTCACCGGTGGCCAGGACGGCGATACGGCGGCCGGCGTGAGCGGCGAGCAGGCGGGGGACGGCGGGGCGCAGGGGTGAGGGCCAGGCGACGCGCTCGCCGGCGCACTCGGTGGGCAGCAGGTCCAGATGGCGCGGACCCCCGATGAGAACGTCGGCACGGCGCAGTTCCGCGCGGGAGGGTTCGGCCAGGCCCGACCAGCCGTCGGCTCCTGTCCCGACGACGGTGACGGCGGAGGGCGGGCCTTGTGGGGCGGGGGTCACTGCTGGCTACCTCGGAGTTCAGGGGTGCGACAGGCGCGCACTCTACTAAGCGATCACCCGTGCTACCGAGTCCGGGTTCACATCCGGTCGAATCTTATTGCACACTGTTCGCAATAACGTAGATTCCGCAGGAAGGGGAGGGCATGGGCTCTCCGATCGTGCTCGGGATCGAGTCGTCGTGTGACGAGACCGGTGCGGGGCTCGTCCGGGACGGGCGCCTGCTCGGGCACGCCGTGGCGTCGAGCATGGACGAGCACGCCCGCTTCGGCGGAGTGGTGCCCGAGATCGCCTCCCGCGCCCACCTGCACGCCCTGCGCCCGGTGGTGCGTCAGGCACTGGACCAGGCGGGGCTGCGGCTCTCCGACATCGGGGCGGTCGCCGTGACCACGGGCCCGGGGCTGTCCGGCGCCCTTCAAGTGGGCCTCGCGGGGGCGAAGGGCATCGCCTACGCGCTCGGCGTCCCGCTCCACGGCGTGCACCACCTGGCCGGTCATGTCGCCGCCGACACCCTGGAGCATGGGCCGCTGCCCGACCCGTGCATGGTGCTGATCGTCTCCGGCGGCCACACCTCGCTGCTCCTCGTGCGCGACCTGGCCCGCGATCCGATCGCCCATCTCGGCGACACCCTCGACGACGCCGCCGGTGAGTGCTTCGACAAGGTCGCGCGCGTCTTCGGACTGCCGTACCCCGGCGGTCCGGCCATCGACCGGGCCGCCCGCGAGGGCGACCCCGGCGCCGTTCCCTTCCCGCGCCCGCTTCCGGGGTCGTACGACTTCTCCTTCTCGGGACTGAAGACGGCGGCGGCCCGCTGGGCCGAGTCCCACGCCGGTCGTGAGCTGCCCGTCCACGACGGGGCCGCGTCACTGCAGGAGGCGGTCGCCGACGTCCTGACCCGCAAGGCCGTGGCCGCCTGTGTGGAGCACGGGGTCGGCACGCTGGTCGTAGTCGGCGGGGTCGCCGCGAACTCCAGGGTGCGGACGCTGGCCGAGGAGCGCTGCCGGGCGGCCGGCATCACGCTGCGGGTGCCGCCGCTCAGCCTGTGCACGGACAACGGCGCGATGATCGCCGCCGTCGGCGACCTCCTCGTACGGGCCGGGGCCGAGCCGGCCCCGCTGGACGTGTCGATCGACCCGTCAGCACCGCTTCAGTGCGCGGCCCTGCATCCGGTCGTGGCCGGAGCGGTGGCGGCGTGACGGACATCCATGTCGTCCCGTACGACGCTCTCCTGCCTCACAGCGCGGCCCTGCGCTCCGTCTACGCCGACGCGTTCTGCGCGCCGCCCTGGAACGAGGACGAGGAAAGGGCGGACGCCTTCGTCGCACGGCTCGGCTCGGACGTACGGCGTCCGGGGTTCACCGCAGCGCTCGCCTTCGACGGGCCGGACATCGTGGGTTTCGCGACCGCCTGGGCCACTCCCACCCCCTTCCCGGTCGACCGTTGCCATCCGCAAGCGGCCGCCGGTCTGGGCCCGAGCCGCACCGAGGAGTGGCTGTGCGGTGCCCGTGAGATCGATGAACTCGCCGTCCGTTCCACCGTCCATGGCACCGGAATCGCTGCCGGCCTCCTACGAGCGGTGACCGAGGACGCGCCGGACGGCCGCGCCTGGCTGCTCACCTCCCTCAAGTCGCCCCGGGCCATGGCCTTCTACCGTCGCCAGGGCTGGACCCAGGCCACCCACCCCTCCCCCGACGGCCACGGCATCGCGGTGTTCCTCGGCCCCCGCCACCCCGCCCGAGCCCTGGCCGTCCAGCCTTTGTAGCCCCCGGAGCCCGCCGTGCCGAGTGCCCTGGAGTCATGATGATCGGAACAGACTCCGGGGCGGCGGATTGGCACAACTGGCCCTCATCGGCGTCCAGTACGCGGCACGTCCCGGAGTCCGGACCGACAACTCTCGCCCATTACCGCAGTCTTGCGGCTCGCATCCGTTCGAGCGAATGCAGCAGCCGAAAGCAACAACCCCACAGCCGTAAGGGGAGTAGTAACTACATGACTGTTACCGTTCAGGTCGACACCACCCGCCCTGTGGCCACCCTCATCAACGTGTTCACGGTCTCCCCCGACCGCCAGGAGGAGCTGATCGAGCTGCTCGCCCGCGCGACGGAGGAGACCATGAAGCACCAACCCGGCTTCGTCTGCGCCAACTTCCACGCCTCCCTCGACGGCGAGCGGGTGGTCAACTACGCCCAGTGGGAGAGCGAGGAGCACTACAGGGCGATGCTCGACAACCCCGAGGCCCGCGTCCACATGGACCAGGCCGCCAAGATCGCGTCGGACGTGCAACCGCGACTCTTCTCGGTAGTGTCGGTCCATCCGGAATAGCAGGCCGTCCCTACGGCCCTACCAGCGCGATGCGTTCACAGCCGCTCCGCGGCGACTCACGCCGGCCGTCCGGCCAGAGCGCTGCGCGACCGGCAGATGTGAGATGCAGCAGCATCAGCGCATCAGAATGGCGCTTCCGCTGGACCTGCGGAGGGCACCATTCGGCCCACGCCATCCGGTCAGCGACCGCCCCACGCGAGGCTGCGGCCGCACTGCGGTGTCCGAGGCTCCCGGGCGTGTGCCGAGGAATGGCGGTTCTCTGCGCTGCCTCGGTACACCGAGCCTGCCCGGCCGGGGCGCTGTGCGGCCTGTCAGCCCATGTCCGTCAGCAGGGTGTTCAGTTCCTTCTCCTGCTGCGCAGGCGACATCGGCGGGTTCGAGTGGTCGATGCCGAACGTCTTGAGCATCTTGTCCATCTGGGCGTCGATGGAGGTCCAGCCGGTCTGGTCCAGCGGCTGCAGCGATGCCTGGTCGGCGTCCCACAGGTCACGCAGCTTCTGGGCGGCCGCGTGGGCGCCCTTGGCGTTCCCCGAGCGTGCGTCCTTGAGCGAGGTGGAGGCGAGGGTTTTCAGCGCGGCGACCTTGGCTGGCGGGAACTTCTTCACCGCCTGGCCGGGCGCCATCTGGACGGCGGAGGTGTTGTCCTCCTCCGGCGCCGGGCCGACGTGCGGCTGGCCATGGGCCCAGACGAGCAGGCCCGCGGTGGCGACGGCGAGCAGTCCGAAGCCGGCCAGCGCGACGCGCTCCTTGCGCGGGTCGCCGGTGGTGTGTGCGGCGTGGGTCGCCTCGTGGGTCTCGGTCACGTCAGAGCGCGTCACCGTCAGGTAGACCACCGTCGCCAGAATGAGGCCGAGGAAGATCAGGCTGGTGGTGAACGTGCCCAGGTCGAGACCGGTCGGTTCGCCCGGCTGGGCGACCTTGGGGGAGGCGAGCCAGTCGCCGATGTTCGCGCCCAGCGGGCGGGTCAGGATGTAGGCGAGCCAGAAGGACAGCACCGGGTTGGCGCCGAACTTCCACAGCGCGGTGATCGCCGCGATGAGGCCGAGCGGCAGCAGGACCGAGACTCCCGGGCTCCAGCCGGTCAGTTCCAAGGTCCAGTCGCCGGTCGCGGTGCCGAGCGCGAAGGTGACGAGAACGGCGAGCCAGTAGAACGACTCCCGCGGAAGCGTGGTGACCGAGTGGATCGACAGTGTGCGCTCCCGCGCCCACCACACGCCGAAGACCGCCGCGAGCAGCACCGAGAAGACCGCGGAACTGATCCACAGCGGCACATTGAGCTGGTCGGTCAGGATGTCGGTGTACAGGGTGCCGGTGACGCTGACGACGACCACGGTCAGCCAGTAGGGGAACGGGACGTACCGCTTCAGCCGCAGCTGGACGACCAGGACCACCACGAACACCGCGGTGAAGATCCAGGCCGTGTTCACCAGGCCGACGCCCAGCTTCATGTTGATCCAGTCGGCGAAGCTCTCACCGACGGTCGTGCACAGGACCTTGATCACCCAGAACCAGACGGTGACCTCGGGAACCTTGTTGAGCATGAGACGCCCGCTGCGCGCGCGTGCTTCCGTTGCCGTTGTCATGCGAGAAGGTTGACGCGGGGAATCTGCACTTAACCTGACTACGCGGCTGCACGGGCGGCCGGGAGTGTCACCTCGACATGCCCGCGGCCGTCCGCGATCGCGCGGACCTCCACACCGGCCGAGGCGGCGATGCGCCTCACCACCGGCAGCCCCAGCCCGTACCCGCCGCCACCGGTCACCCCCGCTTCGAAGACCCGGTCGACGTCCGCGGGATCGAATCCCGGGCCGTCGTCCAGGACATCGACCACGATGGCCTCGCCCTGGTTGCGCGCGGTGATCCACACCCGGGACTTCGCATGCCGCAGGCCGTTGTCCAGCAGGGGTGACAGCAGCGACACGGCGACGTCGGCCGCCACGGCGACCTCGACCTTCGGGGGGAAGGCGACCTCGACCGCACGGCCGGCGATCGCCTGCCGTGCGGCGGAGCGCAGGTCGCACCGGGTCCCCTCGTCCGTCCGTGCGCGGGCGGCGCGCAGCAGCGTCGTGATCGCCGTATCGAGGCGGTCGACCTCGCTCAGCACCGCCTCCGTCGGCACCGGCTCGCCGGACAGCTGCGCCAGCTGTGCCTCGGCCCGCAGGACCGTGAGCGGTGTCCGCAGCTCGTGGGCGATCTCGTCGGTGAGCCGGCGCTCGTCCGCCAGCGCGTTGTCGACGCGCTCCAGGAGGTGGTCCAGGGTCCGCCCCAGTTCCCCGAACTCGTCGCGGGGGACGCCGAGGTTGAAGCGGCGCCCGGGTTCGTGCTGGCCCCAGTCGTCGGCGAGGGCGGCCATCTCGTGCACGACCCGCAGCGCGCGGCGCACCACGAGGTGTGCGACCCCGCCGGCGAGGAGAATCGTGAGGCCGCCCAGTACCAGGGACAAGGTCAGGCTGCGCTGCTCGGACGTCTCGTAGGGCGTGAGGTCCACCCGGACGATCACCATGGCGTGGTGGCCGTGGATCGGGATCTGCCGCGCGTACAGGAGGTGATCGCCGACCGACACGGTCTGCGATCGCCCCGAGCCCGCGAGCTCCTCGACGCGATCGACCAGGCTCGGCGGGACGTTTCCGTCGATCAGGCTGCCGTCGGCATACACCCAGGCGACCTCGTCGAGCGCCTCGCTGCTGTTCTCCGTGAGTACGACACGGCCGCCCTTGTCGGTGACGGTCGCCGCCACCGCCTCGGCGCGCGTATGTGCCAGATCGTGCGCGTCGGCGTCCGTCACCCGGCTCAGCAGTACGTGCGAGACCACGACCAGGATCGCGACCACGGCGGTGGCGATCAGCACGGTGAGTGCGACGACCCGCTTACGGAATCCCGTCACTGCCATCGGTAGCCCACGCCGCGGACGGTCGCCAGACGCTCGGCCACACCCAGCGAACCGAGCTTCGCCCGCAGCCGGCGCACATAGGAGTCGAGGGTGTTGTCGCTGACCTGCGCCCCGTGCGGCCAGCCGGCAGCGACGAGCGCGTGGCGGCGTACCGCGTCGCCCTGCGAGGCGATCAAACGGCCCAGCAGCCGGAACTCCGTCGGGGTCAGGCTCATGCTCACCGAATGGTAGGTCACCACGTGCTTCGCTGGATCCAGGACGACCTCGCGCGGTGCGGGCACCACGGTGGCCCGGCGCAGCAGCGCCCGGACGCGGACCAGCAGTTCCGGGATGTCGAAGGGTTTGGTCATGTAGTCGTCGGCGCCGGCCTCGAAGCCGCCCACCTTGTGATGCAGGCCGTCCAGGGCGGTGAGCATCAACACCGGCGCGTCGACGCCGCGAGCCCGCAGGGCCAGGCAGACGTCTCGGCCGTCGGCGTCCGGGAGGCCGAGATCCAGGACGACCAGGTGGGGCGCCGGTGCGAGCTGCCGCAGCAGGCTGTCGGCCGTGGCGGCGACGGAGACGGTGTGCCCGTCGTGCTCCAGGGCGCGCTTGAGGACGCCGCGGACCGCCGCGTCGTCTTCACACACCATGATGAAAGCCACGCGCCGACCCTAGATACTCCCGTCCCAGTTCTCCATCTTCCCTGGTCAGCCGCTGAGGGTGGGGAGCAGGCCACTGTTGACGGCCCCACGTGCGGGCCGACCCGCATAGAACCATACGGTCACAGGTATCGACGCCTGTCGCACCGCGAGGACATGCTGCGGCAGCTTGCGCGCACGGCCGCAAGCAGGTCCAGGGACTCAGATCGCCGGCGTGAAGGACGGGGCGCCGGTTTCATGGCCCTGTGAAGAACCCGAGCGCACGGACGAACTCCGTACGGAAGTCGGCAATGTCCCGGTCGGTGACACCGGGCCGGGCGAAGGCGACGTCGTCCCGCAGACCGCACTGAAAGAGCTCCCGGGTTTTACCCCTGCATTACTGCTCCATGACCATCTGACTACAGATCTGTAGTCATGATGGTCCAGCCTTAGTTAGGGTTGCCTACGCTAATGGGCGCTGCTCGTACGGAGGCCGCCCGGGGAGGGTCGCATGTGGGATGACGCGTTTCCGAGTTTCCTGATCGGGCTGCGGGAGGGGCTCGAAGCAGGACTCATCGTCTCCATCCTCGTCGCGACCCTTGTGCGGGCGGATGCCCGCTCCCGGCTGCCGCAGGTGTGGACGGGCGTACTCGCGGCGATAACGCTCGCCATGAGTTTCGGCGCGGTCCTCACCTTCACCGCGGCCTCCCTGTCGGCCACCGCGCAGGAAGCCTTCGGCGGCACCCTCAGCGTGATCGCTGTCGCGTTCGTCACCGCCATGGTGTTCTGGATGCGCCGCTCGGCCCGCAGCCTGTCCGGTGAGATAAAGGAGAAGATCACCGGAGCCCTGGCCATGGGCTCGGGTGTGCTGATCCTCACCTCCTTCCTCGCCGTGGGCCGGGAGGGTCTGGAGACCGCGCTGTTCCTGTGGACCACGGCCCAGGCGGCCGGCGAGTCCTCCGGCCCTCTGACCGGCGCCGCCATCGGGCTGATCCTTTCGGCCGCCCTGTGCTGGGGCTTGTACCGGCGGGTCCTGAAGATCAACCTGACGAAGTTCTTCACCGCCACCGGAGCGGTCCTGATCGTGATCGCAGCCGGCGTTCTCGGCTATGGGCTGCGCGACCTGCAAGAGGGCGGAGTGCTGCCCGGCAAGGCGGCCTACGCGGTCGACCTGAGCGGCAGTATCGACGCCGGCTCCTGGTACAGCACGCTGGTGCAGGGCGTGTTCAACCTGACGCCGACCATGACCTGGCTGCAGGTCTTCGGTTACGCCGGCTATCTCGCCGTGGTCATGACGCTGTTCGTGCGCGGCCTGCGCGCCACGGCGCCGAAGCCGGCCTCCGGCAAGGCGGCACCGGCCCCGGACGCCCCGACGCCCCCGCGGCGCCGCCCTGCCTGGGTGGTTCCCGTCGCCGTCGTCACCGTCCCCGCGCTCCTCGCGGGCCTCGCCGTCGCCTTCGGCCGCCCCAAGCCCGGCGCCGCCCAGACCGTCGCCGTCTCGGAGAAGGACTGCGGCGAGGGTTTCACCGCGCCCAGGCCCGGCCGGCAGACCTTCCAGATGCACAACACCGGCGACAAGACCGCCGAGGTGTACCTCATCGACCCGGCCACGAACGCTGTCTACGGCGAGATCGAGGGCCTCGCCCCCGGCACCACCCGCGCCCTGGTCGCCACTGTCGCCGGCGGCGCATACGCCTGGCGGTGCGTGCCCAGCGGCGGAACCGCGGTCACCTCCGAGGCCGTCCGCGTCACCGGTGGCGGGGCTGCGAAGGCGGTCGTCCCGGTCTCGGAACACGACCTCTCCGGCCCGCTCGCGCAGTACCGGACGTACGTCGACGAGGGCCTGGCCGCTCTCGTGCCCCAGACCCGCACCCTGGCCGACGACATCAGGCACAACCACCTCGGCCAGGCCCGCACCGACTGGCTCACCGCGCACCGCACCTACGCCTCCCTCGGCGCCGCCTACGGCACCTTCGAGGACTTCGACCGGAAGATCGACGGAAGGGCCGACGGCCTGACCGGTGGAGTGCACGACAAGGACTTCACCGGCTTCCACCGCATCGAGTACGGCCTGTGGCACGGCGAGCCCGCCGCCTCGCTCACCGCGCCGGCCCAGCGACTGGCCGCCGACGCCGCCGGCCTGCGGAAAGCCTTCCCGCACCAGGACTTCGACCCGTCCGACCTGCCACTGCGCGCCCACGAGGTCCTCGAGAACACACTGCAGTTCGAGCTGACCGGCGACACGGACGAGGGCAGCCACACCAACCTCGCCACCGCCGACGCCAACCTCGCCGGCACCCGCGAGCTGCTCACCGTCCTCAGGCCGCTGCTCACCAGACGCTCTCCGCACCTGCTGCCGACCGTCGACGCAGACGTCGCACGACTGCAAAAGCTCCTGGACTCCGCCCACCATGGCAGCCACTGGACCCCCGTCGGACAGCTCGGCGCCACCGCCCGCGCCCGCGTCAACGGGGCCACCGGCCAGCTGCTGGAGGACCTCTCCCCCGTCCCGGACCTGCTGGAGATCCGGAAGTCCGCCTGATGACCACCGCACACCACCGCATCGACTACCTCGCCCGCACCGAAGGGAACGCCCCCATGCCGTCCGCCGAAACCCCCGCCCCGCAGGGTGGCTGCCCGGCCGGCGCCGACCGCCGCTCCTTCGTGAAGACGGCCCTCGGCGCCGGAGCGGCCGGCGCGGTTCTGGCCGGCGGCGGGCTCGCGCTCGCCGAGAGCGGCGGTGGCACCGCACAGGCGGCCTCGCAGACGGAGAACGCCGCCGAAGTGCCCTTCCACGGCCTCCACCAGGCCGGCATCATCACCCCGGCGCCGGCCGCTGCCACCTTCGTCTCCTTCACCGTCATCGCCGACGACCGCGCGCAGTTGGTGGAGTTGCTGAAGACGCTCACCAGCCGGGCCCGCTTCCTGACCTCCGGCGGCACCCCCGCCGACCTCGGCGTCGGCGCCCCGCCCTCCGACAGCGGCATCCTCGGCCCGACCGTCCCCGCCGACGGCCTGACCATCACGGTCGGCGTCGGCGCATCCCTCTTCGACGACCGCTACGGCCTCGCCACGGCCAAGCCCCGCCGCCTGACTCCCATGCGGACCTTCCCCAACGACAACCTCAAGCCCGCCGAGTGCCACGGCGACGTGTCCCTGCAGATCTGCGCCAACCGTCAGGACACCGTCCTGCACGCGTTGCGCGACATCGCCCGGCACACCCGTGGGGCCATGCAGATCAAGTGGCGCATCGACGGCTTCCAGAACACGCCCCGCCCCATTGGCGCCCAGCGCAACCTGCTCGGCTTCAAGGACGGCATCGCCAACCCAGACGTCGCCTCGTCCCGAGAAAGCAACCGCCTCATATGGGTCGGGGGCGGCGCCGGCGAGCCCGCATGGGCCAGGGGCGGCAGCTACCAGGTCATACGGATCATCCGCATGCTCGTCGAGTTCTGGGACCGGGTGTCCCTCACCGAGCAGGAGAAGATGTTCGGCCGCCGCAAGGACACCGGCGCCCCGCTCGACGGCGTCAAGGAGACCGATGTCCCCAACTACGCCAAGGATCCGCACGGCAACGCGATCCCCCTCGACGCCCACATCCGCCTCGCCAACCCACGCACCGCCGCCACGGACGACTCCCGCATCCTGCGCCGCGGCTACAACTACGACCGCGGAATCGACGATGTCGGCAACCTCGACATGGGCCTGGTCTTCTGCTGCTACCAGCAGGACGTCAAGCGCCAGTTCGAGGCCACCCAGACCCGGCTGATCGACGAACCCCTCGTCGACTACATCTCACCCACCGGCGGCGGCTACTTCTTCGCCCTGCCCGGAGTCCGCGACACCAAGGACTGGTTCGGCCGCGGGATGCTCGTGAGCTGACACGGATTCCTCAAGCTCGTCCTTTTGCCCTGCCGCCCCGGCTTTCGCAGGTGTCCGTCGCTCCATGCCCGGCCGCGCAGCGGCGTGGTGACCAGAATGCCCGGTGCCTGTTCGAACGTTCACCACTCAGTGGGCGGGCGTGGAGCGCACGGCCCGGGTGACCCACAGCAGAACGAGCGCGGCGGTCTGGATGCCTGCGACGACGACGATCAGAAGCGGGATGGAGATGTCGTACAGGACCCCGGCCAAGGCGCCGCCGACCAACGCGGCCGCTCCCATGATCCCGGCGAAGACGCCGTATGCGGTGGCCCGGCGTCCCACGGGTACGAGGTCGGCGACGGTGGCACGCAGCGTGGACTCCTGAACGCCGACCGCGGCGCCCCACACCAGCGCCCCCGCCACGGCCACTCCCACCGTGTCGGTGAAGGCCAGGGCCGGAACGGCGGCGGACAGCAGCGGCAGGACGACCAGGACCTGGGCGCCGAACCGGTCGTACAGCCAGCCAGTGGCCAGCGCCGCCACCGCGTCCGCGGCCATGGCCGCCGCGTACAGCACCGGCACCATAGCGGTCGGCATCAAGTGCCGGACGACCAGGTGGTAGGAGAGCACACCAAAGGTGGCGAAACCGGTCAGGGTCGCGGCGGTGAAGACCGCGTAGGCCCAGAAGGCCCGCGGCAGCTTGCTCTCCCGGGACCCGGCAGGAGGCGGCTCCCCGGGCGCCGCCGTGCCGATGGTGGTCTCGTAGCCGACCGGATCGGGAACCCTGGCACGCAACCAGAGCAGCAGCGCGACAGCGGCCACGCCGGGCAGCGCAAGCAGCCCGAGCGCCGGGGCGTAGTCGTCGCCGGTGAGGGCGAGGACCCCGGCCACGGTGAGCGGGCCGACAAGAGCGCCGACCTGGTCCATCGCCTCGTGGACCGCGAAGCCACGGCCTCTTCCGGTGGCGGCGGTGGCGTGCGAGAGCAGGGTGTCCTTGGCAGGGGAGCGCACGGCCTTGCCGACGCGTTCCGCGATCACCAGGGTGCAGGCCACCCACAGCAGTCCGGTCAGGCCGAGCACCGGGACGGTGGCCGCGGTCAGCACGTATCCGGCGATCGTCCATGCCCAGAACCGGCGGCTACGGTCGGCCAGCGGTCCCGAAACCAGACGCAGTCCGAGCGCGGCGGCCTCGCCCGCCCCCGTGACCACGCCGACCACAGCCGCGGAGGCGCCCAGGTGAGCGAGCAGCGGGCCAGTGACGGAACGAGCGCCCTCGTAGACGAAGTCCATCAGCAGACTGACGCCCCCGAACACCGCCACGAACCGCCACGCTGAGAGCTCCCGGGCAGGTGGGTTCGACGGCTCGGGCGTGGCGGACGTGGTGCGGGCAGGCTTCATGGACTTCTCCCGAGGGTGTCGCGTGCCCGGCAGGCCGGACATGGCTTCTTGGACGCCGGACCACCTCCTGGGGGGGGGCGCTTTCCTCTTCACCGGACGATCCGGCAGACGCATCTTCTCTCGACACGCTGCAGCAGTCAGGTGGGGAAGCGGGCGCAGGACAGGATGCAGGGCCGCAAACAGGGCGAGACTGCGGTGCTCCTGAGTGTGGGCGTAACCCGTCCGACCGACCAGTACGGCCAACAGCACGGCCGACGCACCCGCCGTACCGAGGTCGAGACCGCCCTTCGCGATCGGCTTGGTCAGGAAATTCCGGCTGTCGCGCCGAGCGGGCGAATCAGCACGAAGGCGATCCGGAACAGGAGCACGTTCGGCACGACGGGCACCCGCATCAGGGCCACCAGCACCACCAGGACGCCTGTTACCAGCGCTGCCTTGGTGATCCAGAAGTAGGCGGTGACCTCGGGGAGCTTGTTTCAGCGCGGACGGTGGAAAGGGCGAGCGGAGGCACTCGTGCCGGGTTCGGCCTCGGGAGGCTCGGAGAGTTCGTAGGTCATGGGCAGGACGTTGCCAGCGGTTACCTGAACGCATCCTGACTGCCGCGCGGCTTTCCCGGCCCGCCGCGTCCGGCCTGATCACGATGGGGCCATGCACACCAGCGCCGCGTCCTGGCTGCGGCACCGGCTCGGCCGCGCCGTCGTCCTGTCCTACGCCCTCGCCCTGGTCCTGCCCGCCCCCGGCCTGTGGCTGCGCCGCCCCCACCACTTGCCGCCGTCGCACCTGACAGTGCACACCGCACCGCTCCTGCTGTCCCTGGTGCTGTTCTCGGCCGGGCTCCAGGTCCCCGTCCGCGCGCTGGGCGCCCTGCTGCGGCGTCCGAAGGCCCTGCTCTCCGGCCTCGTGCTGCACCTGGCGATCCCACTGGCGGTCGTGCCGCTCGTCGCCCTCCTGCTGCGGCGCACCCCGGACGCCGACGGCGGCAGCGGACTGCTCACCGCGATGATCCTCGTCGTGGCGATGCCCGTCGCCGCCGGGGCGACCGTGTGGACCGACAAGGGCGACGGAGATCAGCCGACCATGGTGGGTCTCGTCCTGGCCTCCACCCTCCTCAGCCCGCTGACCACCCCCGTGTTGCTGGCGACGCTGTCGCCGCTGCTCAGCGGCGGCTACGCGCACACCCTCGCCGCGACCGGCCGGCTGACCCAGGGTGACTTCGCCCTCACCGCCGTGGTCCTTCCCTGCGCGGCGGGCTTGTTGGGTGCACTCGTCCTGCCCGCGCGATGGCTGGGCCGCCTGGTCACGACGGTGACGCCGTCGGCCATGGCCGGTTCGCTGGTCCTGACCTACGTCAACGCCAGCGGCGCCCTCGGATCCGTCCTCACACGGCCACGACCGCTCCTGCTCGCCGCTGCCCTGGCCGTGGCCGCCCTGGTCTGCCTGCTCTCCTTCGTCCTCGGCCGGGTCGCCGCCCACTTCCTGCGGCTGGAGGCGGGGACCGCCTCGTCGCTGACGCTCGCCTGCGGCATGAACAACAGCAGCGCCAGCGCGGTGCTGATCACCACGTCCCTGCCCGACAAACCGCACCTGCTGCTGCCGGTCCTCGCCTACGGGCTGCTGCAGAAGATTGCCGCGAACCGGATCGTCACCCGGCTGCGACCGGCTCCCACCGCAGCAGGCGCCTGAACCCTCCTCAGCCGTCGCCCTCGGAGCCGGGCTCCTCGCGGCGTACGGGGACGAGCAGGGTGAAGGCGGCTGGACGGCGGCTGGTCAGGGAGAGTCTGCCGCCCAGGGACACGGCCAGATCGCGGGCGAGGGACAGGCCGATGCCGGAGCCCTCCCCCGCGCCGGTGCGGCCGCGGTCGAACAGCCGGGACGCCTCGCCGTCCACCGCGCCCTCGTCGGTCACATCGAAAGCGACGGCCTCCCCGAGGTCGCGGGCCGTGAGGCGCACGGTGCCGCGCCCGTGGACGCGCGCGTTCTCCAGCAGGACGCCGAGGATCTCGGTGACGGGGGCGCCGAGGACGCGAACGTCGTCCCCCGTCTCGAGGACCGCGGCCTCCAGGCGTCTGCCGTCGC
The DNA here is from genome assembly GCF_016860545.1 of Streptomyces asoensis. Taxonomy (NCBI): domain Bacteria; kingdom Bacillati; phylum Actinomycetota; class Actinomycetes; order Kitasatosporales; family Streptomycetaceae; genus Streptomyces; species Streptomyces asoensis. Next base: position 1,753,100 of record NZ_BNEB01000005.1, read on the forward strand.
GGGCGAACAGTCCGTGCCAGCGCTCCTCGGTCTCGCGCAGCAGCTGCGACACGGGCGTGTCGGGGGCGGGCCGACGCGGCAGGCCGTGGGAGCGGGACAGGCGCAGCACCTCCTCCACCGTCCGGTGCAGGCGGCGTGTGGTGGCCAGGGCCTCCTCCAGGGCGGGCCGCAGCCGGGCGTCGTCGTCCTGGGCAATCCCCGCCTCCAGGGTGAGCTGCAGCCCGGCGAGCGGGGTGCGCAGCTGGTGGGAGGCGTTGGCGGTGAAGTCGCGCTCGTGGCGCAGGAGTTCGGTCAGGCTGTGCAGCATCTCGTTGTGGGTCCGCGCGACCTGGTCGATCTCGGCGACGCTGCTGGGCGCGGCCCGGGCGCTCAGGTCGCCTGCGGTGACGGCCCGGCAGTGCCGGGAGAGGTCCTCCAGCGGCGCGGCCAGCACCCGCGCCTGCCTGCGGGCGACGAGGACGGCCACGGTCAGCGCGAGGGCGCAGACCCCGGCGAGGACCGCCCAGGCGATCAGGACCCGGTGGCGTACGGCGGCTGCGGGCGAGGAGGCCCGTACGACGCCGATCACCCGCTCGGCGTGCGAGACGGGTACCGCGACGACCAGGTCGCCGCCCGGCCGGCCGCGCACCACCTCCGCGGCCAGCGCCCGTCGCACGGCCGCGTCGCCGGTGCGGGGGCCGGTGCCGGCCCGCAGCCGCAGCGAGGGGTCGTACAGACCGAGACCGCCGTCGGGCGGTGGCGCGGGCAGTTCCACGGGGTCGCCGGTCGCGTAGTCCGGGCTGACGCGTACCGCCCCCGACAGAGCCGCCCGCTCCAGGGTGTCGCGCTGGTCGGCGTAGAGGGACGACCTGATCGCCAGGGCCAGCGGGACGGCGAGGAGGACGACGGCGACCAGGGCGGCGGTGAGGGCGACTCGCACCACGCGCTGTCTCATGCCCCCATCCTGCGGGCGCCCGGCCGGTCCGTGGGCGGTGCGCCACGCGCTTTTGCCGTCGTCTAACCGTCGGCGTGCGGGGCGTTAACCGACGGCTCTCTAGCGTCGGTGACATGGCAGGAGAGCAGGACCCGGCAGTAGCTCGGGAGGGCAGTGGCATGTCGTACAAACGTATCTCCGCCGGCCTCGTCGCAGTGACGGTGGTCGCGGCCGTGATCGCGGGGTGTTCCGGATCGTCGTCCGGGGCGCATTCCGGCTCGGGTTCGACGGCCCCGGTGCGGGCGGCGAACCCGGCCCCCACCGAGTCGAACCCGCCCGGCGACATCCCCGACAACCAGGTGTTCGTGGCCTACCGTCCCACCGGCGGCTTCACCGGATTCACGGTGAAGGTACCGGAGGGTTGGGCCCGCACCGACAAGGGCGCAACGACCGTCTTCACGGACAAGCTGAACAGCGTCACCATCGCCACGGCCAACGCCTCCACCGCCCCGACCGTCACCTCCGTCAAGAACACGGTCGTACCTCGACTGCGCGGGCAGGTGCCGAAGTTCGCATCGCCGAAGGTGTCGCAGGTGACCCGTAAAGCGGGCCCCGTCGTCCTCCTCGCCTACCAGGGCGACTCGGCCAAGGACCCGGTCACCGGCAAGGTGGTGCGCGACGCGTTCGAGCGGTACGCCTTCTACCGGCAGGGCCACGAGGTGGACCTGACGCTGTCCGGCCCGGTCAACGCCGACAACGTCGACCCGTGGCGGATCGTCAGCGACTCGTTCGCGTGGCGGTGAGTGCGATGCCCGCCGGACCGTCCGACGACGACGTGGTGCTGGCCGCCCGGGAGCTCTACCGCTTCTACCGGGCCGGCGAGGAGGAGACGCTCGCGCTGCGCGGAGTGTCACTGCGGGTACGGCGGGGGGAGACGGTCGCCGTCGTCGGCCCGTCAGGGGCGGGCAAGTCGACCCTGCTGGCGTGCCTGGCCGGGCTCGACGAGCCGTCGGGCGGCGAGGTCCGGGTGGCGGGCGTGCGCATCAGCCACCGGCCCGAGACCGAACGCGCCCGGCTGCGCGCGCGCCATGTGGGAGTGCTCCTGCAGTCCCATAACCTACTGCCGCATCTGACCGTGCGCGACAACATCCGACTCGCCCAGCATGCGGTGCGCGGCCGTCCCGCCGTGCGGGCCGCAGCGCTGCTGGAACAGATGGGGCTCGGGCGGCGGTCGGGCGCGCTGCCGCGGCAGCTGTCCGGCGGTGAGCTGGCCCGGGCCGGGCTCGCCGTCGCGCTGGCCAACTCCCCCGCCGTGCTACTGGCCGACGAGCCGACCGGCGAACTCGACGGCGTGACCGAGGAGTTGGTGCTGCGGATGCTGCGGGACCGGGCGGCAGACGGTTGCGCGGTGCTGATCGTGACGCACAGCGCGGAAGCGGTGCGGGGCGCCGACCGAGTGATCACACTGGACGATGGGCGGGCCCGCGAGGGACACGAGGGACACGAGGGAACCGCTCAGGCGAAGGAGAGCAGCCATGTCCTCCGCTGACCTGCTCGTCTCCTGCCGGGGCGTCGCGCTCACCTTCGGCCGGGGCCACACCGCCGTGGTGGCGGTGCACGGCGCCGATCTGGACGTCCGCTCCGGCGACCGGCTGGCGATCGTGGGACCGTCCGGGTCGGGGAAGTCGTCCCTGCTCCATCTGCTGGCCGGGCTCGAACGCCCCACCAGCGGCACGATCACCCGGCCCGGACTCCACGCCCCCCGGGACATCGGCCTCGTCTTCCAGGCCGACAGCCTCATCCCCGCCCTCGACGTCACGGAGAACACCGCGCTGCCGCTCGTCCTGGCGGGACGTCCGCAGGAGGACACCCTCCGTCCGGTCGCCGAGGCGCTCGACGTGGTCGGCGCGGCCGGGCTGGCCGACCGGCTGCCCGACGAGATCTCCGGCGGCCAGGCCCAGCGAGTGGCTGTGGCCCGGGTGCTGGCGCAGGCGCCGCGGCTGATCCTCGCGGACGAGCCCACCGGCCGCCTCGACCACGCCACCGGCGCCCGCGTCCTGGACGCCCTGCTCGCGGCGGCCGACCGGACGGGCGCGGCCCTCGTCGTCACCACCCACGACCCCGCCGTCGCCGCCCGGCTCACCCTTCGGCGGCACATGCGCGACGGCCGGCTGCTCGCCCTCGAAGCAGCACCAGCGCCGGACCCACGAGGGAGCCTGTCATGATCACCGCCTGGGCGGCCGGACTGGCCCGCCACCGCATCGGACGGCTCCTGGCCGCCGTCGCCGGGATCGCCCTCGCCGTCGCCCTGGTCGCCGCGCTCGGCTCCTTCCTCACCGCGTCCAAGGCGACCATGACCCAGCGCGCGGTCCGCTCGGTCGCCGTGGACTGGCAGGTCGAGGTACAGCCGGGCGCCGACCCGAACGCCGTCCGGTCGCTGGTGCAGGCCGCCGGCGGCACCCGGGCCGCGCTGCCCGTCGGCTTCGCCCGCACCACCGGCTTCACCGCCACCGTGGGAGGCAGCACACAGACGACCGGCCCCGGCGTCGCGCTCGGCCTGCCGGCCGGCTACCGCAGCCAGTTCCCCGACGAACTGCGCACGCTCTCCGGCTCCGGCACCGGCGTCCTGCTCGCCCAGCAGACCGCCTCCAACCTGCACGCCGCCCCCGGCGACACCATCGGCGTACGGCTGCCCGGCGCCGGACTGCGGCAGGTGCGGGTGGACGGCGTGGTCGACCTGCCCCAGGCCGACTCCCTGTTCCAGAAGGTCGGCGCGCCAACACAGTCCCAGCCGACCGCTCCCCCGGACAACGTCGTCCTCCTGCCCGCCGCCCGGTTCGCCTCCCTCACCCGGGGAGCCACCGACGTCACCACCCAGATCCACGTGGCCCGCGACGCGAGACTGCCGGCCGACCCGGCCGCCGCCTTCACCTCGGTCACCGGTGCCGCACACCACCTGGAGGCCAGGTCGGCCGGTTCCGCGCTCGTCGGCAACAACCTGGGCGCGGCCCTCGACTCCGCCCGCCAGGACGCCCTCTACGCCCAGATCCTCTTCCTCTTCCTCGGCGTGCCCGGCGCCGTCCTGGCCGCCGCCCTGACGGTGGCGGTCGCAGCGGCCGGCGGCGAACGGCGTCGCCGGGAGCAGGGCCTGCTACGGCTGCGCGGGCTACGTCCCCGTCAGATCACCGCGCTCGCGGGCCTGGAGGCCGCGCTGGTCGGGGCCGTCGGCGGCCTGGCGGGGCTCGGGCTTGCCGCGCTCACCGGCCGCCTCGCCTTCGGGGCCGCCTCCTTCGGGGCGGGCGCGGGCACCTGGGCCCTCTGGTACGCCGTCGCCTTCGTCCTCGGCGTGGCCGTGGCCGCCGCCGCCGTGCTCGTGCCCGCCCTGCGGGATCTGCGCACGGTGACCGTCGCCGACACCAGGCGGGAGCCGCGCGGGTCGCGTTCGCCCTGGTGGCTGCGGTACGGCCTGGACTTCGCGCTGCTGACCGGCTCCTGGCTGGTGTTCCGCGCCTCCTCCGGCAACCAGTACGCCCTCGTCCTCGCCCCGGAGGGCGTACCCAGCGTGTCCGTCTCCTACTGGGCGTTCCTCGGCCCGGCCCTGTTGTGGCTGGGCGCGGCCCTGCTGCTGTGGCGGCTGACCCTGCTGGTCCTCGCCCACGGCCGGCCGGCCCTGGCCCGCCTCGCCCGGCCGCTGACCGCGACCCTCGCCACGACCACGGCGGCCGTGCTCTCCCGCCGCCGGCGGCCGCTGGCCCGCTCCGTGGTACTGCTCGCCCTCGCCGTGTCGTTCGCGATCTCGACGGCCGTCTTCAACTCCACCTACCGTCAGCAGTCCGAAGTCGACGCCCGCCTCACCAACGGCGCGGACGTCACCGTCACCGAACCGCCCGGCGCACAGGTCCGGGCGAGCGCGGCCGACACGCTGAAGGTCTCCGGCGTCCGGAACGTCGAGCCCCTCCAGCACCGCTACGCCTACGTCGGCTCCGACCTCCAGGACCTCTACGGCGTCCGGCCCGCCACCGTCGCGAAGGCGACCTCGCTCCAGGACGCCTACTTCTCGGGCGGCACGGCCGGTCAGCTGATGCACCGGCTCGCCCAGCGCCCCGACAACCTGCTGGTCAGCGCGGAGACCGTGCACGACTTCCAGCTCTCCCCCGGCGACACCGTCAACCTCCGGATCCAGGACGCCCGCACGAAAACGCTGCGCACCGTGCCCTTCCACTACGCCGGGATCGTCAAGGAGTTCCCGACCGCGCCGAAGGACAGCTTCTTCGTCGCCAACGCCGCGTACGTCGCGAGGGCGACCGGCAGCGACGCGGTCGGCGCCTTCCTGCTCGACACGGGCGGCAGCCACCAGCAGCAGATCGCCGCGCATCTGCGCAAGCAGCTGGGCACCGGCGCCACGGTCACCGACCTGACGCAGACGCGCGGCACGGTCGGCACCAGTCTGACCTCCGTCGACCTGGCCGGACTCACCCGGATCGAGCTGGCCTTCGCGGTGCTGCTGGCCGCCGGGGCGGGAGGGCTCGTCCTCGCCCTGGGCCTCGCCGAGCGCCGCCGTACCTTCGCCGTGGCCACCGTCCTGGGCGCTCGCAGCGGCCAACTGCGCGGCATGGTCCTCACCGAGGCCCTGCTGCTGGCCGCCGGTGGCCTGGCGGGCGGCGCCCTCATCGGCTGGGCCCTGTCCGAGATGCTCGTGAAGGTCCTGACGGGTGTCTTCGATCCGCCGCCCGCGAGTCTGTCGGTGCCGGGCGGCTACCTGGCCCTGACCGCGGGCGCGGCCGTCGTCGCCGTACTGGCGGCCGCGCTGAACGGCATCCGCAGCGCCGGCCGGCCCGCCGTGGAGGAGCTGCGTGACCTGTGAGCGGACGGGAGTGGACGGGCCGCGTGCGTCGCCCGCTCCTACGCTGTCCAGCATGCGTACGCACGCGACCGCCGACCCGAGCCGTCACCGCGTCCTCATCGTCGAGGACGACGAGACCATCGGCCGCCACCTGGAGACCGGCCTGCGCGGCAACGGCTACGCACCGACCTGGAGCCGGACGGGCTCCGCGGCGCTGACCGAGGCCGCGCGGACGCCGTACGACGTGCTGCTGCTCGACCTGGGACTGCCCGACATGGACGGTCTGGACGTCGCGCGCGCCGTGCGCGCCCGGCACCCTGACCTGCTGATCGTCATCCTGACAGCCCGCACGGACGACATCGACGTAGTCGCCGGGCTGGACGCGGGGGCGGACGACTACCTCGTCAAGCCCTTCACTCTGACCGTGCTGCTCGCCCGGCTCCGCGCCCATCTGCGCCGCCGGGTCGTCGCCTCGCCGCCGCAGGAACCCGTCCGGCTGGCCGACCTCGTCCTCGACGTCGTGGCCCGCCGCTGCACGCTGCTCGACGTGGACATCGACCTGCGTCCCAAGGAGTTCGACCTGCTCGCCGTCCTGGCCCGGCACGCAGGGGAGGCCGTCTCCCGGGAGACCCTGATGGCCGAGGTCTGGGACGAGAACTGGTTCGGCTCCACCAAGACCCTCGATGTCACCATGGCCGGCCTGCGCCGCCGCCTCGCGCAGGCCGCCGACGCCTCGGTCCGCCCCACCGTCCTGCCCCGCATCAGCACCTTGCGCGGGCACGGCTACCGCCTGGAACTCTGACGGGCCCCGCGGCGCGGCAGCAGCGAGCAGGCCGCCGGTCTTCCCGGCCGCCGCTCATCGGGTTCAGTCGGCGTTGGGCCGGGCGAGGCCGTGGTCGTAGGCGAAGATCACGGCCTGGATCCGGTCGCGGGCTCCGATCTTGGCCAGGACGCGGCCGACGTGGGTCTTGACGGTGGACTCGGAGAGCACGAACCGGGCGGCGATCTCGCCATTGGTCCAGCCCTTGCCGACGGCGACGAGGATCTCCCGTTCGCGGTCGGTGAGGGATCCGAGCCTCGGGTCGTCGGCGGCGTTCCCCCGGTGGGCGGGGACGTACTGGGCGTACTCGTCCAGGAGGCGGCGGGTGAGGGCGGGTGCGATCACGGCGTCACCGGAGGCGACCGCGCGGATGCCAGCGAGGAGTTCCTCGGGGCGCGCGTCCTTGAGGAGGAAGCCGCTGGCGCCGGCCCGGATCGCGGCGTGGACGTACTCGTCGAGGTCGAACGTCGTGAGCACAAGGACGCGTGAGCGGCCGCCGGCGGCGACGATACGGCGGGTGGCCTCGATGCCGTCCATGCCGGGCATGCGGACGTCCATGAGGACGACGTCCGGGCGCAGTTCGGCGGCCTTGCGGACGGCCTCCGCGCCGTGGGCGGCCTCCCCGACGACGTCGGTCTCGGGGACGGAGTCCAGGAGCAGGTGGAAGCCGTAGCGTTGCAGCGGCTGGTCGTCCACGATGAGGACGGTGGTCACCGGTCACCGCCCCGGGGCGTGAGGTCGAGGACGGCTTCGACGCTCCACCCTCCGTCGTCCGTGGGTCCCGCGCTGACGGTGCCGCCGTACAGAGCGGCTCTTTCTCGCATGCCCACCAGGCCGTGCCCTTCCTCGTTCGGCGGTCCCGGCTGTGCGGCCGGGCCGGTGTCCTGGACCCGGATGCTCAGCCGGGTGTCCGTCACGGCGACCGCCAGGTGCGCCCGGGCGTCGTCGGCGGCGTGCTTCATGGTGTTGGTGAGGGCTTCCTGGACGATGCGGTACACCGTCAGCTGGACCCCGTCGTCCAGGGCCTCGGCGTCGCCGGAGGTCCGGTAGACGACCTCCAGTCCAGCGGCGCGCACCGTGGCGCACAGGGCGCCGACGTCCGCGATGCCGGGCTGCGGGCTGAGCTCGGGCCCGCCGGCCGGGCCGTCCCCGGTCTCGCGCAGTACGCCGAGCACGCGCCGCAGCTCGCCGAGGGCCTGCCGGCCGGTGTCGCCGATGAGCCGCAGGGCCTCCTTGCCCCGTTCGGGTGCGATGTCGGTGGCGTAGGCGCCGGCGTCGGCGAGCGTGATGATGACGGACAGGTTGTGGCCGACGATGTCGTGCATCTCGCGCGCTACCCGGGTGCGTTCGGTGGCGGCCGCGAGTCTGCTGCGCTGGTCGCGCTCGATCTCCAGCCGGGCCGCCCGGTCCCGCAGTCCTGCGAGCTGGGCCCGGCGGATTCGTACCACGAGGCCGAGCGCGAGGGCCGCGGTCGCCGTGCTCAGCAGGAAGAACAGCGCGTCCCAGACGGACACGGCCGAGGACGCGCGGACGGCGACCAGCAGCATGGCCCCGGCCATCACCGCACCGGCCCACGGCAGCTGCCGCAGCCGACCGTGCAGGGCCAGGCTGTACAGGGCAATGAAGAGGGCGACGTCAGCGCGCAGCGCCGCGCCCAGGGACCATTGGAGGACGAACACCGCGGCGATGACGCCGAAGGCCGCCATCGGCCTGCGTCGCCGCCACAGCAGGGGCAGCACCAGTCCTGCCTGCAGTGCCAGCATTCCCGCGACGGGCAGCTCGGTGAAGGCGAGCCGGAAGCGGCGTGGTCCGTCGCCGTCGTCCACACCGCCGCGCAGCAGGTCGGGCAGGCAGAACATCAGGAAGACCACGATCAGGACCGCGGTGTCCAGCACCCACGGATGTGTCCGGTCGGCCTGCCGCAACCGCTGGCCACCCCGGGACAGCCGGGCGACCAGCGGTCCCATCCCGCTGATGTCATCGTTGGTCACGGACGTCACCTGTCCATGGTGCGGGCGTCAGACGTCGGTGCGCGCGAGCCGGTACGCCGCGCCGCCCAGCGCCAGCGCCGTCCAGCACAGGAAGACCATCAGCCCGGCGCCCGGCGACAGGGTCGTCGAGTCGTGGGTCAGCGCGAACATCGACTCACCCGCGTTGGACGGCAGATAGGGGCTTATGTCGTCCCGCCAGGAACTCGGCAGCAGGGAGATCAGCCCCGGGATCAGCATCAGGGCGGCGACCAGCACCGAGATCCCACCGGCCACCGACCGCAGCAGCGCGCCCAGCGCGGTTCCGATCACTCCGACGAGGCCGAGGTAGAGCCCGGCGCCCAGCAGACTCCGCAGTACGCCGGCGTGCGAGAGGCTCATGGCCGCGGGCGTGCCCGAGACGATTCCACTGCCGAACAGGAAGGCGACGAATCCACCCACCGTCCCCACGACCAGGGCGACCAGTCCGAAGACAGCAGCCTTGGACCACAGCACGGGCAGCCGGCGGGGCACCGCCGCGAGCGTGGAACGGATCATGCCGGTCGAGTACTCGCCCGCCGTGACCAGCACGCCGAGCACGCCGAGGGCAAGCTCGGCGAAGTTCGTGCCGAAGAGGGACAGGCTGACGGCCGTCGAATCGGCGAAGTCCCGGTCCATGTGGCCGGAGCCGATCCCCGACTTGTAGCGGCTCGCGGAGATCAGGCCGAAGGCCACCAGGAAGAGCAGGCCGAGGCCCAGGGTGATCCAGGTCGAGCGCAGGGACCACAGCTTGGCCCACTCGGAGGCGAGCACGCGCCGTCCGGTCACCCGGTAGGCGGGGCGGGCGGGAGTGGTCCTGGGTTCCTCCGCGGTCGCGGTGAGGGTGCTCATGCGGGCCTCCCGAGGGTGTCGATGCCGGTCGTGGAGCCGTGGTACTCCACGGCATCCCTGGTCAGGTCCATGAACGCCTCCTCCAGTGACACGCTCCGCGCGCTCAGCTCGAACAGCGCGATCCCGTGCTCGGCGGCCTTCAACCCGATCTCGCGGGCGGTCAGCCCGGTCACCTGGAGCTCCTCGGAGCCGATCCGGCCGGTGATGTCGACGTCCGGCCCGGCGAGTACGTCTCGCAGCCGGGCCGGGTCCTGGGTGACGACCTTCACCGTGTCGCCGCCGGCCTCGCGGATCAGGTCTGCCACGGTCGTGTCGGCCAGCAGCCGCCCGCGCCCCACGATGATCAGGTGGTCCGCCACCAGGGCCATCTCGCTCATCAGATGGGATGACACGAACACCGTCCGACCCTCGTCGGCGAGTCGTTTCAGGAGGTTGCGGATCCAGAGCACCCCTTCCGGGTCCAGCCCGTTGACCGGCTCATCGAGCATCACCGTCTGCGGGTCGCCCAGCAGCGCGGCCGCGATGCCCAGCCGCTGGCCCATCCCCAGGGAGAAAGCGCCGGCCCGCTTCTTCGCCACGCTGTCGAGCCCGGCGAGGCCGATGACCTCGTCGACCCGGCTGCCGGGAATGCCGTGGGTGAGCGCGAGCGCTTTGAGGTGGTTGTACGCCGAGCGGCCCGGGTGAATCGACTTGGCCTCCAGGAGGGCGCCGACCTCCTGCAGCGGAGCCTGGTGGCGGGCGTAGTGGTGGCCGTTGACGGTGACGGAACCGCTGGTCGGCGCGTCAAGGCCGACGATCATGCGCATGGTCGTGGATTTACCCGCGCCGTTGGGCCCCAGGAAGCCGGTCACCGTGCCGGGCTTCACCACGAAGTCCAGCCCGTCGACGGCCGTCTTCTCGCCGTACCTCTTGGTCAACCGCCGTGCGTCGATCATTCGCGTTCTCCCTGTCGGGCTCCGGCGTCCGTCACTTCGGACGCCTCACCGGCAACGCTAGGTGCCGAATCACCCGGATCCGGTGGTACCGGGAGGCTGAACCGCGGCGGGCGCGTAGTACCGCGGTACTACGTGGCCACTTGCGCTGCTTCCGTGTTCGCCGGCCCCACAGCCGTCACAGCGGGCGCCCTCCCAGCGCCTGCGGCGCACCGGGCCCTTTCTCGACCAGGGGCCTCGCCGTCCGACGCGGCGTCGGCCAGTACCCGCGTGGCACAGGGGCCCCAGGGAAGGCGCTCGTCATGACGTGCGGCGGGGGAGGCGGGACCAGAGGGCCCGCACTCGCGCGGGGGCACCGCTCGCCAGGCGCCGCAGGACGGCACGGCGGCCGGCAGGGCGCCGTGCAGCCTCGGATTCCGTTGGCATCAGCCGGCATCACAGGACGGAGCGGCGGATCACTGGCCCCGGCACCAGCAGGCCGGGGAACAGTGGCAGCCAGGCCGCCAGCGGCCGGTAGCCGAAGACCGCCGACAGGGCCGCGGCTGCCGGCACCCCGGCAAGCCCGGACCACTCGGGGTGGGAAGCAGTACGGTGGCGCCGCCGGCAAGGAGATACTCCATGCAGAAGCGGCGGTCACGGACCGCGCGTCGACCGCCCGCGCCCTCGCCCGGGCAGCGCTCGCGGGCCGGCCGCCCGGCGCCACCGCACGGATTCGGCTCCACCGGCCGCGCGGTCTCCCGCCGTATAGTCGCCCTCAAGGCCACCCCACCTCCACACCTGTGGCCGCAGGGCGGGGACCGTTTTGGCGCTTGGCGCCCTCACTGCACTGGGCGCCGCCGACGCGACCGGCGACCTGCTCCGGCTGCTGGAGCTGGTCCTCGCCCGCGAATGATCACGCGGCGGGCCGATCCCGTCTCCGGCGGTGGGCCTCCGGGGCCGAACCGGTCAGGGAGCCTCCTCACCCTGGGCGACCTCGACCTCGTGGTGGAAGTCGACGACGCCTGCCGCTCCGGCGGCGACGGACAGGACCGTGCAGGCCACGAGAAGGAACGCGGTACGGCGGGTGGTGCGCGGGCGGGTCCGGGCGGGCGCGAGGAGCGCCGCGACGCGTTGCGGCACCGGTCCGGTCGTCGCCGCGGGCGCGAAGTCCGGTCGGGTGGAGGCAGAGGCGTTTCCGGCGAGGGCGGCGCGGGCGATGGCCGTGGCGATCAGGCGCCGGTCCCCGGTGACCTCCGCGGCGGCCTCGTCGGCGGCCCGCTCGGCGGCGAACCGGATGGTGGCGCGGGTGGCGCGCAGGGCGGGGTGGCAGTGGGCGGCGAGTTCGGCGGCGGCCAGGAAGTAGTGGTGCCCGGCCCGGTTGTGGGCGCGCTCATGGGCGAAAAGGGCCTCACGCTCGGCAGGTCCCAGAGTGCGCAGCATGGCGGTGGTGACGACGATGCGATGGGGCCGTCCGGGCAGGGCGTACGCGTCCGGATCGGGCGATTCGATCACGCACAGATCACCTGCGGCGGGACGGCGGTCGGCCTGCCTGCGGGCGGTCTGGAAGGCGCGGGTCTGCCGGAAGGCCGAGCGTGCGAGAGTCCAGACGCCGAGGCTGAGCACCCCCGTGGCCGCCATGGCGGCGGGGAGGACGACGTAGTCCGAAGGGGTCCGCAGGGGGTGGACGAGTTCACCGAGGACGGCGAAGGCGGGGACTTTGAGCAGCCCGGTCAGGACGAGGGCACCGAGAGCGGCGACGCAGGCTCCCGCCAGCGCCAGGGTAGAGGCGGTGAGGACCCACAGCGCGGTGGCGGGAGCCAGTCGGTCGAGGGTTCGGCGGGCCAGTGTCGGCGCGAGGAAGGGCAGGATCAGCGGGAGGAGCAGCAGAGCGGTCATCGCTCCTCACCCTCCAGGAGCCGGCGCAGGTGCTGCTCGTCGCCGGGACTGAGCTGGGCCACGAAGCGGGCCAGGACCGTCTCCCGGTCGGTGTCACGGTCGAGTTCGGAGTGCATGCGCCGGGCGGTCAGGCCGGGCGCGTCCTGCACGGGGAAATAGGCGTAGCCGCGGCCCTGCCGCTCCCGGTCGACGACGCCCTTCTCGTGCAGACGGGTCAGTATCGTCGCCACCGTCGTCCGGGCCAGGCCGGAGCCGAGCTCGATCTGCACCCGCCCTGGCGTGAGCGGGGCCCCGGCGGCCCACAGCGCGGCCATGACGGCGGCCTCGAGCTCGCCTGCCGGCCGCCTCTCGTCCCTCGCGTCGGTCATGGGAACGTCCCTCACTCCCCCATCGTCTACAGTTCAGTAGACCGTCTACAAGATTGTAGTCAGTCGCCGGATGCCCTCGCTTCAGCGTTTCGCCGCATCCGACACTCCGGAAGAACGATGAAGGGGCCTCCGACGATGACCACAGCCGTACACCTATCGTCGCAGCTCGCCGTCAATGTGCTCGACGCGCGGTCGCTGCTGTCCGCGTTCGGCGTGCTGGGCGTGGGCGTGGTGCTGTTCGCCGAGACCGGGCTCCTGATCGGCTTCTTCCTCCCGGGCGATTCCCTGCTGTTCACGGCCGGCCTGCTGTGCACCGGCACCGCCGGGAGCGGCCTGAGGCTGTCGCTCGCCCCGCTCCTGGTCGCCGCGGCGGTGGGAGCGCTGGCCGGCTCGCAGTGCGGGTACCTCCTGGGCCGTCGAGCGGGCGGCACCCTGCTCGCCCGAAGCCGCTCAGCCCGCCTGCACGAGGGGGCGAGACGCGCGGAGGAGCTGCTGGAACGCTACGGGTACGCGAAGGCGATCATCCTGGCCCGCTTCGTTCCGGTGGTGCGCACGGTCCTGAACCCGATGGCGGGCGCCCTGCGGGTGCCGGTGCGGACGTTCACCGTCTGGCAGGTGACCGGCGGTCTGGTGTGGAGCCTGGGGCTCACCCTGGCGGGCTACGCGCTGGGTTCCTCCGTGCCGAACGTGGACCGCTATCTGCTGCCGATGGTCGCGGTGATCGTGGGCCTGTCGCTGATTCCGGTCGCCTCCGAGGTGTACCGCTCGCGCCGGGACGCGAAGGCGAAGGAGGCACGCGGATGATCATCGCACTTGACGGCTCGCCGGTCGACGGCCCGGCCTACACCGACGTGGTGAACCTCGCCCGGCACTCCCCCGTCTGGCTGGACGACACGGTGTCGGCCTGGTCGACGTACGGTCTCGCCCTGTTCGCGGTGCTCATGGCCGTCGGCTGGTGGCACGCCCGGCGTGTGGGCGCCACCGCGTCCGTGACCGCACTCGCCGTGCCGTTCGTCGTGGTCGTGGCCTTCGGGGTGGACGCGGTGCTGAAGCTGCTGGTGCGCGAGGACCGGCCCTGCCAGAGCCTGCGGGTGACCACACTGGAGGCGTGTCCGGCGCCCGGCGACTGGTCCTTCCCCAGCAACCACGCGGCCATCGCCGCCGCGGCGGCCGTCGCCCTGCTGTTCGTCTCCCGCCGACTCGGTGCGGTCGCCGTCGTGGCCGCCTGCGCGATGGCCGCCTCGCGTGTCTGGGTGGGCGCGCACTATCCCCACGACGTGCTGGCAGGGGTCGTGGTGGGCGCGCTCGCCGCCTTCCTCGTCATGTCGGCACTGCGCAGGCGTGCGGAGGCCGCAGCCCTGCGGCTCGCGGCCACCCGTCTGCGTCCACTGCTGGTGGTGTCGTGAAGCGCGGCGAGGTCGCCGAACTGGCCGGCAGCTGCGGTCTCGGAGCGTGGACGGCCTTCGGCGTGCTGACCATGGTCGTGGTGGGCCACGACGGCACACCGCTGTTCGCGGACGCCGACTTGCTCTCGTGGTCCGTCGGCCACCGGCCCGACGTGGCGGTGGCGCTCGCCCGCGGGCTGACCGACACCGGGACCGGTGTCATCCCGTACGCGCTGGCGGTGCTGGCCGCGCTCATCGCGGGGCGCACCCCACGGCAGCGCGGGCTCGCCGTGGCGCTCTGTCTGGGCTGCCTTGGGGCGGGCCAGGCGCTGCGGTACGCGGTGATGGCACTTGTCACCCGGCCGCGGCCACCCCTGACGGACTGGGCGACGCATGCCTCGGGATGGGCGTTCCCGTCCGGTCACACCACCACCGCGGCCCTCACCGCGGGGCTGCTGATCATCGCCATCCGCATACGCGGCCCGCGTGGCAGGACTGTACTCACCCTGGTCATCGGCGGCTGGGGCGCGCTGGTCGGGCTGACCCGCGTCTACCTCGGAGTGCACTGGTTCACCGACGTCGTCGGCGGCTGGCTGTTCGCCCTCGGGTGGCTCGGCCTGTATCTGAGCGCTGTGGCCCGCTGGCTTCCCGGCCGATGGGCCCTCGGCACGACAGACACGGACACGGACACGGAGGCGGACTCGGCGCGCGGCACGGCAGAACCGACGGCCGGCACAGCAGGGGGCCGGACGCACGCGACACCGGAACACATGGACGTCCCACGAGAGCAGAGGGAGGACCATGCGCCGGACGATCCTGGTCGTCGAGGACGATCACGCCCTGCGTGACGTGCTGATGCGCGGACTGCGCGCCGAGGGCTTCGACCCCGTGCCCGCACCGGACGGCGCCACCGCCCTGCGACTTGCCACCGCCGACATCTCCGCGACCGTGCTCGACATCGGGCTGCCCGATGCCGACGGACGGGAGGTGTGCACGGCCATGCGCGCGAACGGGTTCCTCTCCCCCGTCATCTTCCTGACCGCCCACCACCGGCTGAGCGACCGGCTGTCAGGGTTCTCGGCTGGAGGCGACGACTACCTGCCCAAGCCCTTCCACCTCACCGAACTCGCGGCCCGCCTGCGGGCAGCCCTCAAACGGGCCGCACCACCGCATGCCGTCACTGCGGGCGACCTGGCGCTGGACGCAGTCCGGCACGTGGTCAGCGTCCGAGGCATCGGGGTCGACCTGACACCGATCGAGTTCCGTCTCCTGGCGGCGCTCATGGCTGCATCCGGCGGCATCGTGTGCCGCCGCGAACTGGTCCGGGCGGCTTGGCCCGAGGGTGCCCAGGTCCACGAGAACACCCTCGACCAGTATCTGACCCGCCTGCGCCGAAAGCTGCGCGCGGCAGGCAGCGAGCGGACCATCGGCACGGCACGCGGGGTCGGCCACCGGCTGTCATGAGCGGCACCCGGCCGAATCAGCGCGCCTCGGTACCTCACTGGACGCCATACTGGACCGCATCCGCACCCTCCTGCGCCACGAGCGGCACCTCACCGGGGAACTCTCGCACGAGCTGCGCACACCCCTCAGCCGGATCATCGCCGAACTCGACTGGTGGCAGACCCATCCCCGCACCGCCGAGACCCACGCCACCCACAAGGTAATCGCGGAAGCCGCCCAGACCATGCGCACCATCTGCGACACCCTCCTCGACGACGCCCGCGGCGGCACACTCACCGCTCCCGGCACCACCGAGGTCCTCCCCACGCTGCGACGCCTCACCGAAGTCCTCGGCATGCCATCCCACTTGACGGTTGCCGCCGACGGCCCGCCACTGAAGGCCGGAGTCCCACCCGCCCTCCTCGAACGCATCGTCAGCCCGTTCCTGTCCAACGCCTGCCGTTACGCCCGCTCACACATCGCCGTTCGCGCCCACCGCGCACCCGACGGCGTGCGCATCGATGTCATCGACGACGGCCCCGGCGTACCGCCCCCGTTCGCCGGACAGCTCTTCGAGCCCGGCCGGCGCACGGATCCCGGTGACGGACACGGCGGAGTGGGCCTGGGTCTGCCGCTGGCACGACGTCTGGCCCGCTTCGCCGACGGCGAGGTGACGTACGACCGCGGACACACTCCCGGGGCACGGTTCGTGGTGGGCGTGCCTGCCGGGTGACCGTGCCGCGGTCAACGCCACCCGGACATCACGGTGCGATGTCGCGCTGGACGTCCTTGCGGGAGACGGCCAGGTAGCCGACGAAGCCGAGGATCGCCACCGTCCAGGACAGCGTGACCGGCCCCAGGCCCAGCGCGAGCCCGCCCCGGCCGTGGCCCAGGGCCATCCAGTCGGCGACCGAGGCACCGAGCGGGCGGGTGATGACGTACGCCGCCCAGAACGCGGCGACCGCGTTCATGCTCCCCCACCGGTGAGCGACAGCCGGGACGGCGATCGCGGCGGCGTACAGGACCGCGGAACCCAGGTAACCGAGGCCGATCGAGGCGGTGAGGTCGCCCGCGGCGGTGCCCAGCGCAAACGTGGCCAGCACGGCGGCCCAGTAGAAGCTCTCGCGGCGCCGGGTGTGGACGCTGTGGATGGACAGGGTGCGCTCGCTGCGGTACCAGAGGACGAAGACGACGGCCAGCGCGGCCAGGAAGAATGGGGTCGAGAACGTGTACGGCACGGCGAGGCCGACATGCAGGACGTCGGCGGCCATCGTGCCGAACACGCTGACCATGACGATCGCCGTCCAGTAGACCCAGGCCACGTACCGACGAACGGCGAACTGCACCGCCAGAGCGGCCACCAGGGCGACGCCGCCGAGGCCCACGGCGGGGACCGGGCCGAGCAGGTGGGCCAGGAAGTCGGACGCCGTCTCGCCCATCCCGGTGGTCAGCACCTTGATGATCCAGAAGTAGACGGTCACCTCCGGCACCTTGCTCGCCGCGTGACGGATGTGGCCCGCGGGCCGGTTGTGAGTGAGGTGATCAGTCGACATGGCAGGCACCATGACACGGTGCCCGGCGCTCGCCCCAGACCCCTTTGCCAGAGTTTTGGCGCTTCCGGTACGGGAGTTGCCCAAGGCTCCGCCGGACCTGAACGCGACCTGAACACAGACGCAGATGCACTGGTCAGCAGCGCGCGGCCAGTGATACTGACTGTCTCCCGGCATCGGCATGACCGCTGCAAAGCATGACGCGACAGTTGGCCGACCCAACGGCCGGACATCGATCCCGTCACGCGTTCGAGTCCGTCTAGGTGCGTCTGAACGCCGCTGGACGAGGGCAAGCACGGTGTCGCCGGTGTTGTGCAGCGTCGCCTCTGGCAGACCGATGCAGCCGCCGCGGTTGGTCACCGGCGAGATCGCACGCCGGCGCCAGGCCCACCGGTTCCACGTGCTGGCGCTGGCTGCGCAGGCAAGACCCGACGTCACGGCAAGCCGAGCAGTGCCTTTGTCTGCCGTCAATCAGTGCGTGACTGCGGCTAATGGAGGCCAGCAATCACGTGCAGTCTGGACCGCCTGTGCCCAACGTGATCCGCGGGGGAATTCCCCGGCCTTGCCGGTCCGCGATGAGAGCGGGCGGACGATGCCTAATCCTTCAGATCGAAGCAGCTACCGGCCAGCGCACCATGTCACCGCAGTATCCGCATCCCCTGAATTGCACCGGGTTCAGGGACGTGAGCAAATCCGAGCTTGAGCCACACTTCGTACAGTTCCCGGTCCCACGCAGACAACACGATCTCCTGACCGGGCACCCGAGTAAACAACTCATCGACCAGGCGCGCGCCACTCCCATTCGTCGAAACTTGGGAGAAACGCGAAGCGCATAAAGCCGAACGTAGCTAGGCTCGTCGCCTGCCGCGCGCTGCAGACTGGAGTGAAGCCATCCCAGTTCAACTGCCGGTGGCCAGCCAGCCGATCCGGCCTCCCGCACTCACCGACCCGGTCGCACTGGGAGGGGCCGCACCCCTCGTACGGACGGATGAGCGGGTGCGATCGCGAATCAGACACCCGAGAGAGTCACAGGCACGCGGATCGTACGAATCACCGACCGCATCGCGCGCAGCCAGCGCGTTCGATCTCGACAGAGGAGCCGCACCCGAGTGCTCCGGTGTGGCTTCGCCGTCTCACGGATCCGCGCAGCGACCCCGCCACGACGGGCCTCGGTGGGGCCTCGCCGTATCACTCTCGTGTCACACCGCAATCACCAACTGGGCAGACCGTCCCGGACCAAAACGCTATGACCTGCAATTTCCCGCCCGCGCCGGACTGGTGTAGACGTCCCTGGACGGTCTTTACAACCTGTGCCAGGTGGTACCCAGTGAGGGAGCCAGGATCAGGACGGGAGCCTCTTCCGGCCCGTCGAAGCGGTATTGCAGGGTGTTCGGTGGTGTCTCGCTCACCCGTCAGACCCTCTCATCTCCCACGGCCGCGCGGGCGACGGGGGGTCGGTGGGCACCGTTCCGCACAGCTCACGACAGGTCAGGGCGGAGGTGTCCTCCCGTGACGGCGGCCGGACGTCACACCGCGCGCACGGGTACGGGGGGCGAGGCACCAGGGGCCTGCGGAACGCGGGAGCAGGGCGCGTTCGCGCCGGTGGTCAGAGGTCGTCCGCCGTACCGAGGCCGGTGAGGGCGCCGACCGGGTCCGGGTCGGGTGTGCCGCGCGGCCACCAGTCGTCCTGCCCGGGTTCCGATTCGTACGCGTACCACAACCCGTCCTGTCCGAAGCGGAGTTGGACATGGCCCCGGGGGTGGGTCAGGTGGTTGCGGCGCGGCCGGAACGCGGGGAGGTCGGCGGCGAGGAGGAGGGGCCGGGCCCGGTCGAAGCGCCCGGCGGGCGGATCCCAGGTCTCCTCCAGGACGGTGAGCCCCTCCGGCCCGCCCTGCCGCCACGCGGCCACGGCCCGGGCCAGATCGGAAGGGGTGCGCCCGACGGCGGCGGCGAGCGCGGCGTAGAGGGCCCGGGTGGAGACGGTGAGCCCGGAACCGGGGCGGGACGCGGCGAGCCGGACGGCGTCCCGCCACAGGTCGAGTTCGCCGATC
Organism: Streptomyces asoensis; assembly: GCF_016860545.1. Classification (NCBI taxonomy): domain Bacteria; kingdom Bacillati; phylum Actinomycetota; class Actinomycetes; order Kitasatosporales; family Streptomycetaceae; genus Streptomyces; species Streptomyces asoensis. Next base: position 1,772,138 of record NZ_BNEB01000005.1, read on the forward strand.
TCGTCGTGGCCGGTGGCCAGCAGGGCGTGCGCACGGGCGGCCGCGTCGGTCGCGAGGTGGTCCAGTGCGAAGGAGTCGGGGCCGTCGGGCGCGGAGGGATAGGCCGGGGGCTGCTCCGGATGCGGCGGCACCGGCAGCGGCGCGGGCAGCGGCGGGAGCGTGCGTGCGGCCAGGGCCTCGGCCGCCCGCACGCCCGGCAGGGGCTCCGGGTCCTGCTGCTGCGCGGCACGGGCCGCCCGGGTGGCGTTACGGCGGGACAGCGCGTCCAGCACCTCGCGTTCGCCCCGGCCGCGCAGCAGGAGCAGCACGAACGGGTCGGCGTCGAGCAGCCGCGCGGTCTGGTAGCACAGGGCCGCCGCGTGCTTGCAGGGGTGTCCTCGGTCGGGGCAGCTGCACTGCGGCTCCAGATCGCCGGGCCCCGGCAGCAGCGGCACCCCGCAGTCGGCGAGGGACTCGGGCATCTCCTTGTCGAGCAGCGCGGCGATGTGGCCGGGCCGCTCGACGGCCGCCTCCAGGAACCGCTCCCAGTCCGCGTCGCCCAGCGTGCGCAGCCGCACCTGCACACGGTAGGGACGCGGACGGCTGCCCTGCACGTACGCCAGGACGAGCCCGGGGGTCACCGTGATCGCGTCCACGCTCCCGCGCTCCGCGTAGCCGCGTCCGCGGGCCAGGCGCTTCAGGTCGAGGGCGCCCTCCTCGAGCGCGGTCACCCAGGCGTTGCCCCACCAGGTGCCGGCGAACGGCCCGTCCGCGCGGGGCGGGAACGCCGGGAACGTACGCCGGTGATCACCGTCGCGCGCGGGGGCGCCCATGGAGCGGGGCGAGTGAGCGGGCTCCGGAGCGCCCCGAAGGGCGTCGGACGGCTCGGTGCGGGGTGCGGGTTCGGGTGCGGGTTCCGGTGGGAGCCGGTCGCCGGAGGGCGCCGCGGGCACCGTCACAGCGCCGAGGGCCGTCCCGTCGGCGACGGCGTCGGGGGCGGTCTCCTGGGACACGGCCCCGCCGCCGGTGACCGCGTCGGGCTCGGCCGGGTCCTCCGGCGGCATGCGGAAGGCGCCCGCGAGCATCTCCCGTACGGCGCGCGCCCGCCCGTCGGCGACGGGATCGCGGGTGCGGTCGGGCCGCCGGACTTCGGCCGGACGTACGTCGGTTCGGGGACGCCGGGCATCCTCCGCCGTCCTGCGGCCCGTCCGGAGCCGGCCTCCGGCAGCGGCCTGCCGGGCCTCCGCCTCCTGCCGGGCCTCCGCGCGTGCCGCACGCAGTGCCTCGCGGGCCGCGTCCCCGGGCCTCGGCGGCGGGGACGCCTGGGCGGACCGGGTCCCGGCGTCCGCCGATGCGGCGTCCTCGGACCGTGCGCCGTCGGCGGTGGTCTCCCCTGACGGGGTGCTTCCCGGATCGTCCCCCTGCGGGGTGCCCCCCGGCTGCGCGGAAGCCCGCACGGAGTCGGCGGCCGCGGCCGCCGGGTCGGCGGGAGCGCCCGCGGCCGGCTCCCCGGCGAGGGGATCCCCGGGGGCGCCGACGCCCGCCGTGGCCACGGTTTCCGGCACGGACCCCGGCTCCGGTACGAACCCGGGCTCAGGTACGGCCCCGGGCCCCGTGACGGACCCGGGCTGCCGCCTGGGAGCGGTGTCCGCCGGGGGTGCGGAGGCCGGGCGGCGCAGAGCGGCGCGGGCCGCGTCCGCGGGACGGGAGGCGGGCGAGGACACGGGCGCGGGAGCCGCGGCGGGATCGCCCCGCCGCTGCGGAGGCTCGGGAGACGGAGCCACGGACGGCTGCGGTTCCTGGGCGCCTTCCCGGGCCGCGCGCAGTGCCCGGCGGGCCTCGGCGGCGGGGCCGGTGTCCGTCTCCCGAGCGGTGTCGGGCGCAACGGGGGTGCCGTCGTCCTCGGTCCCGTCCATCACGCCTCCCTCCGGAGCCGGACCAGGTCGGACAGTTCGCGGTCCGTGAGTTCGGTGAGGGCGGACTCGCCGGAGCCGAGGATCGCGTCGGCCAGGGCGCGCTTCGCGTGGAGCATCTCGGCGATGCGGTCCTCGACCGTGCCCTCGGTGATGAGCCGGTGCACCTGGACGGGCTGGGTCTGGCCGATGCGGTAGGCACGGTCGGTCGCCTGTTCCTCCACCGCCGGGTTCCACCAGCGGTCGAAGTGCACGACATGGCCCGCGCGGGTGAGGTTGAGTCCGGTCCCGGCGGCCTTCAGGGAGAGGACGAGCACGGGTGTCGCGCCCTCCTGGAAGCGGTCGACCATCCGCTCCCGCTCGGGTACCGGCGTACCGCCGTGCAGCAGGTCGACGGGGACCGCGCGGGCGGCGAGGTGGGCGGTGATCAGGCGTGCCATGCCGACGTACTGGGTGAAGACGAGGGCCGAGCCGTCCTCGGCGAGAACCGTGTCCAGCAGCTCGTCGAGCAGGGTGAGTTTGCCGGAGCGGGCGGCCAGGGAGTCCCCGACGGACGCGGCCTCCTCCTTGAGGTAGAGGGCCGGGTGGTCGCAGATCTGCTTGAGCGCGCCCAGGAGCTTCAGCACCAGCCCGCGGCGGGCGATGCCGTCCGCCGTCTCGATGGCGAGCAGCGACTCCCGCACCACCGCCTCGTACAGGGCCGCCTGTTCACGGGTGAGGGGCACCGGACGGTCGGTCTCGGTCTTGGGCGGCAGCTCGGGCACGATGCCGGGGTCGGACTTCTTGCGGCGCAGGAGGAACGGGCGCACCAGCCTGGCCAGGCGCTCCACCGCCTGCTCGTCCTCGCCGTTCTCGACGGCGCGCGCGTGCCGGGCGCGGAAGGACTTCAGGGGGCCGAGGAGTCCGGGTGTCGTCCAGTCGAGCAGGGCCCAGAGTTCGGAGAGGTTGTTCTCGACCGGGGTGCCCGTCAGCGCCACGCGCGCGGGGGTCGGGATGGTGCGCAGGGCCTTGGCCGTGGCGGAGAAGGGGTTCTTCACGTGCTGGACCTCGTCCGCGACGACCATCCCCCAGGCCTGTCCGGCCAGGGACGGCGCCGCCGAGCGCATGGTGCCGTACGTGGTGAGGACGAAGCCGCCGCGCAGGTCCGCCAGGGTGCGGTCGGGGCCGTGGAAGCGGCGGACGGGGACGCCGGGCGCGAAGCGCTCGATCTCGCGCTGCCAGTTGCCGAGGAGGGAGGCCGGGCAGACCACCAGGGTCGGTTCGGGGCGGGCCCGCTTCAGGTGCAGCGCGATGACGGTGATCGTCTTGCCGAGGCCCATGTCGTCGGCGAGGCAGCCGCCGAGGCCGAGGGAGGTCATGAGGTCCAGCCAGGCCAGGCCGCGCAGCTGGTAGTCGCGCAGGGTCGCGTGCAGTCCCGCGGGGGGCTGCGCGGGGTGCACGCCGGTGGTGAGGCGGTCCCGCAAGGTGGCCAGGGCGCCGACGGGAACGGCCTCGACGCTCTCGCCGTCGACCTCCGCGGTGCCGCTCAGGGCGACGGCCAGGGCGTCGACGGGGTCCAGCAGACCCAGCTCCCGTTTGCGGGCCTTGCGGACGAGCGCCGGGTCGACGAGGACCCACTGGTCGCGGAGCCGGACCACCGGGCGGTGGGCCTCCGCCAGGGTGTCCATCTCGGCCTCGCTGAGCGGCTCGCCGCCGAGCGCCAGCTGCCAGCGGAACCGGAGCAGTTCCTCGCTCTCGAAGAAGCCCGTGCCGTCGGTCGCGGAACCGGGCGCGGGCCGCACCACCGCGGCCGCGCTGAGGTCCTGCGCCAGGTCCCTCGGCCAGTGCACGGCGACCCCGGCGGCCGCGAGCCGGGTGGCCGCGACGCCGAGCAGCTCGCCCAGTTCGTCCTCGGACAGGGCCAGGACGTCCGGCGTGTCCCGTTCGGCGAGCCGGGCGAGCGGCGGCCAGACGCGGGCCGCGCGCCGGACGGCGAGGGCGGCGTCCACGCGGGCGCGCGGCCCGAAGGACGCGTCCGCCTCACCCGCCCACAGGGCCGCCGCGTCGGTCATCAGGGTGGGGTCGGCGAGGCTGTGCACCTGGACGACGGCCGCGCCCGCGCGGCGCGTCCCCTCGCCGTCGTCGACCCGGTCGAACATGTCGTACGCGGAGAGGTCGAGGCGGAGCGAGACCCGGACGCCCGCGTCCATCCCCGCGGCGACCTCGGCGGCCCAGTCGTGCGCGCCGGGCAGCCGCTGGGGGCGGCGGTCCGCGAAGGGCCTACCGCAGGCGTGGGGCGCGGCCGGGGTGCGGGGCAGGGTGTCCGCCACGGCGTCCAGGAAGGCCCGCATCAGGGCCTCGGGCCGGGGCAGCCGCAGCGCTCCGGAGCCGGGGAGCGGCACGGCGTGTCCCTCGTACGGGAGTGCGGCGGCGACCGCGCGCAGGTGGGCGACGTCCTCCGGGTCCAGGGGGCCGGCCCGCCAGGCGTCGTGTCCGGCGGGTGTCAGGCCGGGCAGCAGGCGGCCCCGTGCGGTGAGCCGCAGGGCGTGCAGCGCGGCCGCGCCCCAGCAGGCGGTCGCGGGGTGGGCGGCGGGGTCGCGGCGGGCCCGCACGAGCAGCGGGAGCGCCCGGTCGAGCGGGAGGGAGAGGGCGGGCACCTGCGCCCGGCGGATGGACGACCCGTGGCGCCGGACGACGGTCAGTTCCGTGCGCTGCGCGTCGGCCGCGGCGGGCAGGGTGCCGTCCGCCGGGTCCCAGAAGGCGACCCGCCCCTCGCGCGGGAGCGGGGCGGGCAGGAACAGGGCCGCGAGTCGTACGGGAACGGCTGCGGGCCCGGCCTCGACCGCGCCCTCGGTCATGACGCCCATGCCTTGTGTCCACCTCCCGCCCGTCTGCCGGATCAGTCGTCTTCGACTCTACGGGCGGGGTCTGACAATCGGTCCCGCAGGCCTGCCCGGGCCGACAGTTCGCGCGGCCGCGGGCGGGCCGAGCAGCGGCGGGGTCCGGTCAGGGGACCGTGCGCGAGACGACGTAGACGAAGGGGTAGATCGCGTTGCCGGTGTTCACCACGATGTCCAGCGTCGGCATGGGCCGCTTCTGCTCGTGGACGATGCCGAAGTCGTCGCCGGGCCGCGAGCCGGCGCCCGTGAACTTCCAGCCGGTGATCTCCTGGTCGCGGGCGCTGATGGTGATGTCGCCCTTCTTCAGCTCGGCCCGGGTGACGCCGATCTCCGCGAGGAACTGGTCGAGGCCGACCTGGGTGGTCTGGAACTGCGCGTAGAGACGGCTGGTCTTCCAGTTGTTCGTCTCGTAGTAGGCGACCTGGTTCGACGGGTGCGGGATAGGCACCTGGTACAGGCGGCGCTGGACCTTGGACGGCCAGCCCTCGGTGAGACCGGTGGCCGAGTACTTGGCCTCCTTGTCCTTGCCGCTGTCGCGGCTCTGGTTGGCGGAGATCACCAGGTAGCCGGCCGGGACACCGATGAGCAGCACGATGATCAGCAGGGTGAGGGCCCTGCGCCGGACGACGTGCCGGCGGTCCTCGGGCGGGCGGGGCGGCTCGTCGGGGGACGCGGCCTGGCGGGGCAGCGGTGCGGTCATGCGGTGTCCCGGGTGGTGCGGGGCGGTGCGGTGGTCATGCGGTGTCCTGGGTCGTGCCGGGTGGTGCGGGGCTCACGCGGTGTCCTGGGTCGTGCCGGGTGGTGCGGGGCTCACGCGGTGTCCTGGGTGCGGCGGGCGGCCTCCGTGAACCGTTCGAAGCGCTCGAAGCGCTCCACGCGGCGGCGCTTGGCGCGGCGGAAGCGGCGGGCGACCAGCCGGGCCAGGTCGGCGGCGCCGACCATACCGGCCTCGGGGCCGAGCTGGGCCCGCACGATACGGGCCTCGGGACGGTAGCCGCGGCCGGTGAGCTGACGCTTGAAGGCGTCCCGCGCGGGGCTGATGAGGAGGTCGTCGGCGGCCGAGACACCGCCGCCGATCACGAAGCAGGACGGGTCGAGGGCGGCCGCCAGGTTGGCGATGCCGACCCCGAGCCACTGGCCGATGTCCTGGAGCAGCTCGATGCACATCGCGTCGCCCTCGCGGGCCAGCTCGGTGATCATGGGCCCGGTGATGTCGCCGATGTTGCCCTTGACGTGCTCGATGATGCCGTACGCGACCGGGGAGTCGGCGGCGGCCAGTTCGCGGGCCTCCCGCACGAGCGCGTTGCCCGAGCTGTACTGCTCCCAGCAGCCGCGGTTCCCGCACGGGCAGCGGTGGCCGCCGGGTACCGCCTGCATGTGGCCGAACTCGCCGGCGACGCCGTACTTGCCGCGCTTGACCTGGCCGTCCTCCAGGATCGCGCCGCCGATGCCGGTGCCGAGGGTGATCATGACGAGGTGGTCCTCGCCGCGTCCCGCGCCGAAGCGCCACTCGGCCCAGGCGGCGGTGTTGGCGTCGTTGTCCACCAGGACGGGGACCGACAGGCGGCCGGAGAGGCGGTCGCGCAGCGGCTCGTTGCGCCAGGACAGGTGCGGCGCGAACAGCACGCGGTTGCGGTCGGCGTCGACCCAGCCGGCCGCGCCGATGCCCACGGCGTGCACGTCGTGGCGGTCGGACAGGTCGAGGACCAGCTCGACGATGGTGTCCTCGACGACCTTGGGGCTCTTGGACTTGTCCGGCGTCTCGGTGCGCAGTTTCTCCAGGATGTTGCCGTCGGCGTCGACGACCCCCGCCATCACCTTGGTGCCGCCGATGTCGATGCCGACCGTGGGCACCCGGGGTGCGGTGAGGTGCGACCTGCGCTCCCTCGTGCCCACGGTGCGCAGTGCGGTGGCGCGGCGGGAGCCGATGGGGGCCGTGAAGTTGCCGTAGGTGCTCATCGTCGCCGATTCTGCCTCACCCTCCCGCCGGGTGCCGAGCCGGGCGAACAACGGGGGCGCCCTTCGCACACCCGTCGCGAGGCCCCTCCCGGGGGCGGAACGCCCGTCGTCGGCGTTGTCCGGACATGCGGTCACCTTGTCCGGACAATACGACCCGACCGGCTCCGGTCGGTCAGGGGCGGACGAGCAGCTGGAACTCGAAGGAGTAGCGGGTCGGCCGGTAGATGTGGTCGCCGTACTCGACCGCGCGGCCGGTGTCGTCGTAGGTGGTGCGCTGCATGGTGAGCAGGGGCGCGCCCTCCTCCTCGGCGAGCCGCTCGGCCTCCGCGGCGGTGGCGGCGCGGGCGCCGATGGACTGGCGCGCGCTGTGCAGGGTGATCCCGGCGGCCCTCATCAGGCGGTACAGACCGGTGGCCTGGAGCTGCGCGCTGTCGAGGTCCAGCAGGCCGGAGGGGATGTGGTTGCACAGGTACGCCATCGGCTCCCCGTGCGCCAGCCGCAGCCGCTCGACCCGGTGGACGTCACTGCCCTCCGCCACCGCGAGGGCCGCCGCGACCTCGGCCGACGCCGGGACCACGGTGTTGACCAGGACCGTCGTCGCCGGACGCTGTCCCGCGGCCTCCAGGTCGTCGTAGAGGCTGCTGAGTTCGAGCGGGCGTTTGACCTGGCTGTGCACGACCTGCGTACCGACGCCCCGGCGGCGCACCAGGAGGCCCTTGTCGACGAGCGACTGGATCGCCTGGCGCACGGTGGGCCGGGACAGGCCGAGCCGTGCCGCGAGTTCGATCTCGTTGCCCAGCAGGCTGCCGGGAGTGAGCGATCCGTGCTCGATGGCCGCCTCCAGCTGCTGGGCCAGCTGGAAGTACAACGGCACCGGCGAGCTTCGGTCCACACGGAGTTCGAGCTGCACGGTCGGGTCCACCTCTGGTTTCGGCACGGGCCGAGCGTAGCTCCGTGGCCGGTTGACGGGAAGTTGTGCAGTTCGGTTGTCCGGACATGCGCATTGACAGCGCGCGGCCTGCGACGTCACTTTTGTTTCATGCGCATCGGGGTCATCGGGACGGGCCGCATAGGCACCATTCATGCGAACACACTCAGCCGTCACCGCGAGGTCGGATCCCTCATCCTGACGGACGCGGATCACGCGCGGGCCCAGGAGCTGGCGTACCGGCTCGGCGAGACCGCCGCCCCGGGGGTGGACGAGATCTTCCGCTGGGGCGTCGACGCGGTGGTGATCACGACGGCGACGTCGGCCCACGCCGAACTGATCGGTCGGGCAGCACGCTCGGGGCTCCCGGTCTTCTGCGAGAAGCCGATCGCCCTGGATCTGGCGGGCACCTTGCAGGCGATAGCCGAGGTCGAGAGCGCCGGAACGATCCTTCACATGGGCTTCCAGCGCCGCTTCGACGCGGGGTACACCGGGGCGCGGGAGGCGGTGCGCTCGGGACGGCTGGGGCGGCTGCACACCGTGCGGGCGCTGACGTCCGACCAGTCTCCGCCGCCGGCCGACTGGCTGCCGGTTTCCGGCGGGATCTACCGGGACGCCCTCCTGCACGACTTCGACTGTCTGCGCTGGGTGACCGGGCGCGAGGTGATGGAGGTCTACGCGGCCGGCTCGGACGCCGGGCCCGCGATGTTCCGTGCGGCGGGGGACGTCGACACGGCGGCCGCGGTCCTCACCCTCGACGACGGCACCCTGGCCACGGCCACGGCGACCCGGCTGAACGGGGCGGGCTACGACGTGCGCATGGAGCTGGCCGGGGAGCTGGACCAGATCGTCGTCGGTCTGGACGACCGCACGCCGATCGCGTCCACCGAGCCGACCGGTCCCCCGGCCGCGGACAAACCGTGGACGGGGTTCCTGGAGCGGTTCGAGCCCGCCTACGAGGCCGAGCTCAACGCCTTCGTGGACGTGGTGCGGGGCGAACGGGCCAACCCCTGTGACGGCCGCGAGGCCCTTCAGGCCCTGCGGATCGCCGAGGCGTGCGAGGTGTCGCGCCGGGACCGCAGGGCGGTCCGGCTCTCGGAGATCCCGGCGACGGACGCAACGGCCTGACCACGACCGCCCCGTCCGGGCGGGGTGGGTCACCAGCGGACCGGGAGGCTGCGCATCCCGCGCATCAGGGCGCCGGGGAGCCACTCGCCGGGCGGGCCGTCGAGCGCCAGGTCAGGGGCGCGCTCCAGCAGCGACCGGATCGCCGTGCGGGCCTCCAGACGGGCCAGCGGGGCGCCCAGGCAGTAGTGGACGCCGTGCCCGAAGGCCAGGTGGCCCCGGCTCTCGCGGCGGATGTCGAACCCGTCGGGTGCCGGGTAGCGCGCCGGGTCCCGGCCCGCCGCGGTCAGACCGATCATCACCGCATCGCCCCGGGCGACAGGCGTGCCGGCGATCTCCAGCGGTTCGGCGGCGAACCGGAAGGTGGCGTTCTCGACCGGTCCCTCGTACCGCAGGGCCTCCTCGACGGTGCCGTCGAGGAGGGACATGTCGGCGCGCAGGGCGGCCAGCTGGTCCGGGTGCGTGAGCAGGGCGTGGACGGCGTTGCCGATCAGGTTGACGGTGGTCTCGTGGCCCGCGACGAGCAGGAGGAACGCCATGCCGCGCAGTTCACCCGGCGAGAGCCGGTCGCCGTCCTGCGCGGTGGTGCGGATCAGGTCGTCCAGCAGGTCGCCGCTCGGCCCGGCGCACCGCTTGTCCTCGATCAGCTCGGTGAGGTACGCACCCAGCCGTACGAAGGCGTCGTGTTCGCTCTGCGGGCTGCTGGGCGCGACGGCCTCGCCGGACAGTTCACGGAACGCCGGGCGGTCCCGCTCCGGTACGCCGAGGAGCTCGCAGATGACCGTCAGCGGGAGCGGGTAGGCCAGCGACTCCACCAGGTCGGCGCGGCCGCGGGGCAGCATCGCGTCGAGCAGGTCGCCGGTGATGCGCTCGATGCCCGGCCGCAGTTCCGCCACGCGGCGTGCGGTGAAGGCGCGCGAGACCAGGGCACGCAGGCGCGTGTGCTGCGGCGGGTCGGCGGCCAGCAGGTGCTTGCCGATCAGCTCCTCGTCGAGGAAGGTGGCGCCGATCCGCGCGGAGTCCTTGGCCAGCCGGGGGTCGGCGAGCGCCGCGCGCGCCTCCTCGTGGCCCACGACGAGCCAGGTCACGTAGGAGTCGGGCGCGGGAAGCCGCACCCGGTGGACCGCACCGCGCTCGCGCAGCCGCGCGTACACCGGATGCGGGTCCCGGCGGAACCCGTCGCCGAACTCCCCCAGGTCGATCTCCTCCGCCATGTGCGCCCCCTCCGGTCACGTTCCGCGACGCTCGCGTCACCCGTCCAACGTCCGGGCCGGCCGCCTAGTGCCCGCCGCGCCGGCCGCGCGGCCCCTCCCCGCCGTTCGCCCGGTCGGCCCCCGCCGGGTCCGCCGGGTCGGCCGGGTCCGCGGCGCGGCCACCGGCGTCGTCCAGCAGCCCCGCGTCGTAGGCGAGCAGGGCGATCTGTACCCGGTTGTTGAGGCCGAGCCGGGCCAGGAGCCGGGAGACATGGGCCTTGACGGTGGCGACGCTCATGAAGAGCTCGGCCGCGATGTCCGCGTTGGACAGCCCCCGGCCCACCGCCACGGCCACCTCGCGCTCGCGTTCCCCCAGGGCGGTGAGGCGTCCGCGTGCGTGGGTGCGCCGGTCGTCGGCCGCGCTCCCGGCCGCGTGGTCCATCAGCTGCCGGGTGACGGCGGGCGACAGGACCGGGTCGCCGGCCGCGACCCGGCGCACGGCGTCGAGGATCTCGGCCGGCGGGGTGTCCTTGAGGACGAAACCCGCGGCGCCCGCGCGGAGCGCGCGCAGCACCTGCTCATCGGCGTGGAAGGTGGTCAGCACCACGACCTGCGGGGCGTCCTCGCGTCCGCGCAGCCGTTCGGTGGCGGTGATCCCGTCCACGGCAGGCATCCGGATGTCCATCAGGACCACGTCGGGACGGGTGCGCTCCACGAGGTCCGCGACCTCGCCGCCGTCGGCGGCCTCGCCGACGATCTCGATGTCGGCGGCGCCCCCCATCATGAAGGCCAGACCGGCCCGCACCAGGGGATCGTCGTCGACGAGGAGGAGTCTGATGGCAGTCATGGCCCTCACGTAATCACGGTTGCGGGCGCCCGCGCCGACGGTTCACGACGGCCGGGACGGCGGCGCGGGACGGGGGGAACCGCGCCCGGGCCGGCGCGGGAGGCCGCGGCGGGGGTCAGGGGGCCGGGCCGGAGCCGGGGGGCCGGGGCGGGGTCAGGGAGCGGCGGGCCACGGCAGCCACGCCCGTACCTCGAACCCGCCGCGCCCCCAGGGCCCGTGCTCCAGCCGGCCTCCGGTCAGGGTGGCCCGCTCGGTCAGTCCGATCAGCCCCTGGCCGGAACCGGGGACCGGGGGGACGTCGCCCTCGGGGGCCGGGTTGCGCACGGTCACGGCGAGGCCCTCGCCGGGGCCGCCGGTGACGCTGACCGCCACTTCCGCGCCGGGGGCGTGCTTGCGGGCGTTGGTGAGGCACTCCTGCGCGATGCGGTAGGCGGTGCGGCCGACGGACGCCGGGACGGACGCCGCGTCGGTGACGTGCCGTTCGAGGACGACCTTCGTGCCCGCCGCACGGGACTCGGCGACCAGGCCGTCCAGGGCGGCCAGCGTGGGCTGCGGACGGCCCGCGTCGTCGGAGTCGCCGGCCCGCAGCACGCCGATGATCTCCCGCAGGTCCTGGAGCGCCTCGTGGGCGCTCTCCCGGATGACGCCCGCCGCGCGTGCGATCTCCTCGCGGGGCGCGTCCGGGCGGAACTCCAGCCCGCCCGCGTGCACGCTGAGCAGGGTCAGCCGGTGGGCGAGCACGTCGTGCATCTCGCGGGCGATGGCCTCGCGCGCCAGCCGCTGCGCCTGTTCGGCGCGCAGCCGGGCCTCCGTCTCGGCGCGCCGGGCACGGTCGCGCAGGCTGAGCATCAACTGCCGTTTGGACCGGACGAACATCCCCCAGCCGATGGCCGTGACGGTGAACAGCACGCTCCACGCCACCGCGGGCACGTACGACAGGGTGGGATCGGGGCGGGCCCAGGCCAGCAGCGGGATGAGGGCGATCTCGGCGCCGCCCACCCAGGCGACGCAGCGGAACGGCCGGTGCACGGCGAGGGAGAAGAGGGCGACGGTGCAGGCGCCGGCCGAGGTGGTCGACAGGAAGCCGAGGGGGACCATCGCGGCGGCCAGGGCGACCGGCCACCGGCGGCGCAGCCAGACGGCCGCGCAGGCGAGCGCCCCCAGCAGCTGGTCGGCCGCGGCGACCGCCTCGGGAAGCTCCCGCTCGCCGGGCAGGTTGTCCGCGACGGCCAGCCCGACGGTCACGGCCAGGAGGAAGCAGCAGAAGTCGACGGCCCAGTCCCGTGCGGTGCGCCGGTGCGGGCGCCCGGGACGCTCGGGGTCGGGGGCGAGTTCCGCGACCACGGCCGACGGCAGCAGCCATCGGTGTCCGGTGAACCCGGGCGCCGCCGGCGCCACGCTGTCGTCTGCCCTCATGACCGGCAATCTACGCAGCGCGGGGCCGCGGCACCCACGCGTGCGCGGGAATCGCGACCGATGGGCGGGAGCGGTCGACCGAGGTCGCGCGGCCAACTACTTTCGGCGCGGCCGGACCGCCGGACCACGCACTTTTGTCGGACCGGTCGCGCCGCTCGGCCGATGGCGCGCCGGGCCCGGGCGCGGCGAGAGTCCTCGTCATGAAGGAACTGCTGGGAGTGCTCGGCTTCCTCGCTCTGGTGCAGGGGGTCCTCGGGCTGCTGCACGCGTTCACCCGTTGGCACCTGGGACTGGTGCAGCGCCTGGGCTTCCTCGACGGCTACGAGGTGTACGTGAGCGTCGCGCTCGTCGTGCTGGCGTTCGCCCTGTTCGCGGCCTCGGACAGCCGCAAGCCGCGCTAGCACGGTGCCCGGATCCGCCCGGGGTCCGCGGTTAACACCGTGAAAACTTCTCGGGACCGACGGCGAATTCCCCGTTCTTGTCATTGACATGACACTTTCTACGCGCGTCATCATGAAGCCATGAGATTCCCCCCACGGATCACTCGCGCCGGCCTCTCGGCCGCGGCCCTCACCGCGCTCCTCGTCGGCGGCACCGTCTCCGCCACCACCGCCCACGCCGCCGTCGGCAGCGTCTGCTACACGAAGCTGCCCTCGCAGGCCTACGACACGCTCCGGCTGATCGGCCAGGGCGGACCGTTCCCCTACTCCCAGGACGGGGCCGTCTTCCAGAACCGGGAAGGCGTCCTGCCCGGCCAGGCGTCCGGCTACTACCACGAGTACACGGTGAAGACGCCGGGCTCCTCGACGCGCGGTGCGCGCCGCGTCGTCACCGGGAAGAAGACCGACGAGGACTACTACACCGCCGACCACTACGTGACCTTCAACCTGATCAACTACGGCTGCTGAGAACCCTCGCCCCGCGGTCCCCCCACATCTTCGGGCCGCGGGGCGAGGGACGCCGGCCGGGCCGTCCGGACGGGCGCTCGCGGTGCCGGCCCGGGGACTCGACGTCCGTTCACCGCCGGCGGGCCCGGGCCCCGGCGGCTGGGATGGACCCATGACGACGACCGAAGGAACACTGGACGGCAGGGTGGCGCTGGTCACCGGCGGCAGCCGCGGCATCGGGGCGGCCACCGCCCTGCGGCTCGCCCGCGAGGGAGCGGACGTGGCGGTGACCTACGTGAACGGCGGCGCGGCCGCCGAGGACGTGGTCAAGGCGGTGGAGGAGCTCGGGCGGCGGGCGGTGGCCCTGCGGGCGGACTCGGCGGACCCCGACGAGGCGGCCGGGGCGGTGGACCGCGCGGTCCGGGCACTGGGCGGACTCGACGTCCTGGTGAACAACGCGGGCGTCGGTGTCCTCGGCCCGCTGGAGACCCTCTCCCGCTCCGACGTCGACCGGGTGCTCGCCGTCAATGTGCGCGCGGTGTTCCTGGTCTCCCAGGCGGCCGCCGCGCGGATGCCCGACGGCGGCCGGATCATCACGATCGGCACCTGCATGACCCAGCGCGTGCCCGGTCCGGGCGGGACGCTGTACGCCATGAGCAAGGCGGCGCTGATCGGCCTGACCAAGGCCCTCGCCCGTGAGCTGGGGCCGCGCGGGATCACGGCGAACCTCGTCCATCCGGGGCCGATCGACACGGACATGAACCCGGCCGGCGGACCGTACGCGCAAGGACAGGCGACGATGACCGCGCTGGGCCGCTTCGGCACGGCGGACGAGGTGGCCGCGACCGTCGCCCATCTCGCGGGGGCCGCGTACGTCACGGGCGCCGAGTTCGCCGTGGACGGCGGACACGCGGCCTGAGCGCCGGGGCGCGCCGCGCCGGCGGCGCGGGACCGCGGCCCACGCCCGTCCCTGTGCGCGCCCCGTCCCCCCGCGGAACGCGCGGGGGGGGGGGGGGGGGGGGACGGCGGCGGGCTCAGCCGCCGAGCTCCTGGTGGCGCGCGGTCAGATCCGCCGCGCCCGTCTCCGTGAGCGAGCCGAACAACCGCAGGCGGGAGATGCCGCCGTCGGGATAGATGTCCACGCGCGCGTGCGTGCCGACGGCCGGGGCAGGCAGGACGAAGCGGTGGTCGGTGTCCGGCTGGAGACGGGTGCGCGGGAGGATCTCCGTCCACGCTCCGCCCTCGCCCTCCCTGACCGACACGGAGGCCCAGCCCGCGCTGTTGCCCTTGAGGTACGCCGTGTCGATCTCCAGGGCGCGGATCAGCGCCTGCGCCGTCAGGCGGTAGCTGATCCAGTCGTTGCCCCGGTCGCGGCGGCGGCGGGTCTCCCAGCCGTCGTCCATCTTGCGGGAGCGGCCCGGCTGGATGGTGTTGCTCGCGGGTGAATAGAAGCGGTCGGAGGCATCCTCGGCCCGGCCGCCGTTCTCCAGGGCGACGACGTCGAAGGTGCCGAGAGCGGTGAGCCAGGCGGGATCGGGCACGACCTCGCCGTGGACGCGCAGGCGGGCGATGCCGCCGTCGGGGTGCTGGTTGACCCGCAGGTGGGTGAAGCGCTGCTCCACCGACACGGCGAAGCCGTTCGCCGCGTGGCCGCCGACCGGCGTGCGCGGGACCAGGGTCGTCCACTTGACGTCGTCGCCGAGGAGTTCCGCCGGGGACGGCGAGCCCGGCACCGAGGTCCCCTCGACCGACACCGCCTGCGGGTAGTTGCCGCGGAAGTGGGCGGTGTCGACGACGATGCCCCTGATCACCCCGGGGGCGCCGAGGCGGACGAGCGCCCAGTCGTGGTCGTCGTCCGTCGGCCACGGATGGTCGGCCGACGCGCCCCGGCGGCGGCGGGTCTCCCAGCCGTCCATGATCTTGCCCTTGTGGCCGAAGCGCTCCGGGTCGAACTCGGCGGGGCCCGGGAGCAGCAGGTTCTCGCGCTGGGCGAAGAACTCGTCGTTGGCGGCGACGACCGAGGCTCCGAGCTGCCGGCCGGCGAGGTCGACGTGCCGGGTGAAGGGGAAGTCGGCGGTGCGGTAGTCCGCGTAGGGGTCGCCGCCGCCGTAGGGGTTCGCGTCGCCGGTGAAGGTCTCTGTCGCCGTCACGGTCTTCTGGTCTGCCTTTCGGGGGTCGGCCGGTGCGGGTGCGGGTGCGAGAGGGAGCCGGAGGGGCGGTCCGGGCGGCCCCCGCGCTCAGGGGGTACGGGTGAGGAGCCGTCCCTTCGGTTCGGTGAACTCCCCGTCGGCGTGGATCCGTTCGCCCCGCAGCCAGGTGGACTTCACGACGCCGTACAGGGTCTTGCCGGCGTACGCGGTGACGTGGTTGCGGTGCTGGAGGGACGCGGGGTCGACGGTGAAGGTCTCGTCGGGGGCGAGGACGGCGAAGTCGGCGTCCCGGCCCGCCTCGATGGCGCCCTTGCGGGACAGGCCCACGAGGGCGGCCGTGCGGGTGGACATCCACCGCACGACGTCCTCCAGGCCGTGGCCCCGCCGCCGGGCCTGCGTCCAGACGGCCGCCAGGCTCAGCTGGAGCCCCGAGATGCCGCCCCACGCGGTGGCGAAGTCGTCGGTCTTGAGGTCGGCCGTGGACGGCGAGTGGTCGGTGACCACGCAGTCGATCGTGCCGTCCGCCAGGGCCTGCCAGAGCAGGTCCTGGTTGGCGGACTCACGGATCGGCGGGCAGCACTTGAACTCGCTGGCGCCGTCGGGGACCTCCTCGGCGGTCAGGGTCAGGTAGTGCGGGCAGGTCTCGACCGTGATGCGCACGCCGTCCGCCTTGGCCGCGGCGATCAGCGGGAGCGCGTCGCTGGAGGAAAGGTGCAGGACGTGCACGCGCGCGTGGAGGCGTTTCGCCTGGGCGACGAGCTCCGCGACGGCGGTGTCCTCGGCGTGCCGGGGGCGGCTGGCCAGGAAGTCGGCGTACCGGGGGCCACCCTGCTGCGGGGCGGCGTCGAGGTGGCGCGGGTCCTCCGCGTGCACGATCAGCAGGCCGTCGAATCCGGCGATCTCGGTGAGGGACCGGGCGAGGCGGTCACGGTCGAGGTGCGGGAACTCGTCCACGCCGGAGGGCGAGAGGAACGCCTTGAAACCGAAGACGCCGGACTCGTGCAGCGGCCGCAGGTCCTTGACGTTGTCGGGCAGGGCACCGCCCCAGAAGCCGACGTCGATGTGCGCCTTGTCGGCGGCGACCTCGCGTTTGATCCGGAGGTGGTCGACCGTCGTGGTGGGCGGCAGGGAGTTCAGGGGCATGTCGACGAGCGTGGTGATGCCGCCGGCCGCCGCCGCGCGCGTGGCGGTCCAGAAGCCCTCCCAGTGGGTGCGCCCCGGGTCGTTGACGTGAACATGGGTGTCCACGAGTCCGGGCAGCAGCACATGGTCGCCGAAGTCCTCCAGGCGGGCGCCCGCGGGGACGGGCGTGTCGTACGGGAGGACGGCCGTGATCCTTCCGCCGGCGACCGCGACCGCGGCGGGCCGTGACCCTTCGGGAGTGATGACGCGCGTCGAGCGCAGTATGAGTTCGGCGTCGGACACCCGGACCCCTCTCTTGCGTTCATCCGGCGGAAACTTCCACGCAACGGAATTCAACGTTCTGTTGAAGGAGTCTTCCGTTCCGCCCGCATGCCGTCAAGGGCACCCTCCCCCCACGATGCACCCGGTCGCGCCACTCTGGACGTTTCCACATAACGGAATTACTATTCCGACCAGCAGAAGGTAGCTACACACCAGCGAGGAGTCAACCGACCGCCGGGTAGGCTTCAGCCCCTCCCGCCAGTTTCGAAAGGAACGCGCCGTGCCGACGTCCAGCGCCAGCACCACCGACTCCGCCAGGTCCGCGGGCGGAGGAGTCCAGTCCCTCGAGCGCGCCTTCGATCTGCTCGAGCGGATGGCGGACGCGGGCGGCGAGGTCGGCCTGAGCGAGCTGTCCGCGAGCAGCGGGCTGCCGCTGCCCACCATCCACCGGCTGATGCGCACCCTGGTGGCCTGCGGTTACGTCCGCCAGCAGGCCAACCGGCGCTATGCGCTCGGACCCCGGCTGATCCGGCTCGGCGAGTCGGCGGCCCGGCTGCTGGGCACCTGGGCCCGCCCCTACCTGGCGCGCCTGGTGGAGGAGACCGGCGAGACGGCGAACATGGCCCTGCTCGACGGCGACGAGATCGTCTACGTGGCGCAGGTGCCGTCCAAGCACTCGATGCGGATGTTCACCGAGGTCGGCCGCCGGGTCCTGCCGCACTCCACCGGTGTCGGCAAGGCCCTGCTCGCGGGTTTCCCGGACGACGAGGTGCGTGCCCTGCTCGCCCGCACCGGCATGCCCGCCGCGACCGACAGGACGATCACCACCCCCGACGGCTTCCTGGCCGCCCTCGCGGAGGTGCGCGCCGCCGGCTACGCGGTCGACGACAACGAGCAGGAGATCGGCGTCCGCTGCCTGGCGGTCCAGGTGCCGGACTCCCCGACGGCCGCGGCCATCTCGATCTCGGGCCCGGCGGGCCGGGTCACCGAGGCGGCCACCGGGAGCATCGTGCCGGTGCTCCAGCAGGTGGCGGCGGAACTGTCCCAGGCGCTGACCAGTGCGGGACCGGCGGTCTAGAGCCGACCCGGCTCCGACCCCCGGGGTCTCCGTCGGTCGCTCAGCCGCGTGGCGTCTGCCCGAACCGGTCCACTGCGCCGCGGACGTCCGCCAGCCCCCGCGCCAGGGCGCTCACCGAGCCGATGGCACCCGCTATCAGCAGCAACGACCTGCGCAGCCGCGGGACTTCGGGGGTGCCGTGGGTCACCATCGCGGCGAGCGCGGCGAGTTCGTCCTCGGCGATGCCGCGGTCCGGGAAGTCGGCCGGATACGTGGCGAGTTCGCGGCGTAACCGGGACACCGCGGTCCGCAGTTCCGCCACCTTGCGGTCCTCGTCGCCACCGGTCACCGCTCTTTGCCCCAAGCTCCGCAACACAGCTCTCCCCCCTCACGCTCCGCCGAGCGCGCGTGCGCGCCCGCCCCGCCCCGCCCCGCACGTCCCGCGGCACGGCCGGGCACGGCAGGACGCGCGGGTCAGTAAACGCCACCCGATGCGGCGTGCGCCACTGCGCGTACCGAAATTCAGCCCTCGCACACCGTGCCGTCACCGACGTGTCAGGTATGCAGGAGGCATGACGCACAAGGAAGAAGAGGCCGCCGACCAGGTGGCCGGCCTGCTGCTCGCGGCGGGCGGGGGCCGGCGGCTCGGCGGACACCCCAAGGCGCTGCTCGAACACCGGGGACGGCCGCTCGTCGAACACGCGGTCGCGGCCCTGCGCACGGCGGGCTGCGCACACGTGCACGTGGTGCTCGGGGCCGCCGCCGACGCCGTACGCGAGCGGGCGCGGCTGGACGGGTGCGTGATCGTGCCGAACCCGCAGTGGGAGCGGGGCATGGGCACGTCGCTGCGGGCCGGACTCGCCTCGCTCGCCGGGACCGGGGCGGGCGCCGCGCTGGTACTCCTCGTCGACCAGCCCGGTATCGGTCCGGAAGCCGTGGCCCGGGTGCTCGCCGCCCACGAGGACGGCTCGTCGCTCGTCTGCGCCACCTACGACGGGGTCCGCGGCCATCCCGTCCTGTTCGGGTCGGCGCACTGGGAGGGCGTCGCCGCGAGCGCCACCGGCGACCGGGGCGCCCGGGCCTATCTGAAGGAGCACGCGCAGGCGCTCACGCTCGTCGAGTGCGCGGACGTGGCCCGCCCCTTCGACATCGACACCCCCGCGGACCTCGGCCGACTCGAGTGAGAGGGGTCCGGCACCGGGCGCCGGGTTGCCTCGACGCGGAGAATCTCGACATCAACAAACGATTGAACTTCCACGATGAGGAAACTAGTATCCACTGATCACAAGGCTCGGCCCCGTCCGGGGCCCCGCTCGCCGCAATCCGCTTCGACCGGCACCCGGTGCCACCGCTGAAGGAAGTGACCGCTCATGTCCGCACCAGCGCCGTCCCCGCTGGCCATCGTCGACGCCGAGCCCCTGCCGCGCCAGGAGGAGGTCCTCACCGAGGCGGCGCTCGCCTTCGTGGCCGAACTGCACCGGCGGTTCACCCCGCGCCGTGACGAGCTCCTCGCCCGGCGGGTCGCGCGGCGCGCCGAGATCGCCCGCACCTCCTCGCTCGACTTCCTCCCGGAGACGGCCGCCGTGCGCGCGGACGACTCCTGGAAGGTGGCCCCCTCTCCCGCGGCCCTGGACGACCGCCGCGTCGAGATCACCGGTCCGACCGACCGCAAGATGACCGTCAACGCCCTGAACTCCGGCGCCAGGGTCTGGCTCGCCGACTTCGAGGACGCCTCGGCGCCGACCTGGGAGAACGTCGTCCTCGGGCAGGTCAACCTGGCCGACGCGTACACCAGGAACATCGACTTCACCGACCCGGTGTCCGGCAAGTCGTACGCCCTGAAGGACGACGCCGAACTCGCCACCGTCGTCATGCGCCCGCGCGGCTGGCACCTGAACGAGCGGCACCTCGTCGACGCGGACGGCCGCCAGGTCCCCGGCGCCCTCGTCGACTTCGGGCTGTACTTCTTCCACAACGCACAGCGCCTTCTCGACCTGGGCAAGGGGCCGTACTTCTACCTCCCGAAGACGGAGTCGCACCTGGAGGCCCGCCTGTGGAACGAGGTGTTCGTCTTCGCCCAGGACCACATCGGCATCCCGCAGGGCACCGTCCGCGCCACCGTGCTCATCGAGACGATCACGGCCGCGTACGAGATGGAGGAGATCCTCTACGAACTCCGCGACCACGCCTCCGGGTTGAACGCCGGCCGGTGGGACTACCTGTTCTCCATCGTCAAGAACTTCCGTGACGGCGGACCCAGGTTCGTCCTGCCGGACCGCAACGCGGTCACGATGACCGCCCCGTTCATGCGGGCGTACACCGAACTCCTCGTGCGCACCTGCCACAAGCGCGGTGCGCACGCGATCGGCGGCATGGCCGCCTTCATCCCGTCCCGACGCGACGAGCAGGTCAACAAGGTCGCGTTCGAGAAGGTGAAGGCCGACAAGGACCGCGAGGCCGCCGACGGCTTCGACGGGTCGTGGGTGGCCCACCCGGACCTGGTCCCGATCGCGATGGCGTCCTTCGACGCGGTGCTCGGCGACCGGCCGAACCAGAAGGACCGGCTGCGCGAGGACGTCGACGTCAAGGCCGCCGACCTGATCGCGGTCGACTCGCTGGAGGCCCGGCCGACGTACGAGGGACTCGTCAACGCCGTCCAGGTCGGCATCCGTTACATCGAGGCCTGGCTGCGCGGCCTGGGCGCGGTCGCCATCTTCAACCTGATGGAGGACGCGGCCACGGCGGAGATCTCCCGCTCGCAGATCTGGCAGTGGATCAACGCGGGAGTGGAGTTCGAGCACGAGGGCGGCACCGTCAGGGCCACGCCCGGCCTGGCGCGGGAGATCGCGGCGCGCGAACTCGCCGCGATCCGCGAGGAGATCGGCGAGGAGGCCTTCACGGCCGGCCACTGGCAGCAGGCCCACGACCTGCTGCTGACGGTCTCCCTCGACGACGACTACGCGGACTTCCTCACTCTGCCCGCGTACGAGCAGCTCAGGGGCTGAGCACCGCGGCGGACTCCCCGCCGCGCGGCACGTTCAGCGGTCCGAGTGGCCCAGGGACCTTCCCGGGGCCACCCGGTCGCGGACGAGCTTCTTCACCGCTGTCGGCTCCGGGAAGCCCTGTTCGCGGCGGTCCCAGACCACCTCGTCGTCGATCCGCACGACGAAGACCCCGCCCTTGCCCGGCCTCAGCGCGAGTTCGGACAGCTCGGCCTCGAAGGTCGTGAGCAGTTCCTGGGCCAGCCAGGCGGCGCGGGGCAGCCAGCGGCACTGGGTGCAGTACTCGATCTCGACCCGCCGGCCCGGCGCGCCGGACCCGCCCGGCTCCTGCGGCCCGCTCCCCGCGCTCGGCTCGTCCATCCCGCTCGTTCCTCTCACGCCACTCGGGTCTGCCAGGTCTCCCGGGCCGCCCGGGTCGTCAGGACCACCCGTCCCGCGCCGGTCGCTCATCCGAGGTGCACCGACCAGTCCTGTTCCGCGGCCGGCTTGCCGTGCAGGTCGGGGACCCGCTTGAGCCAGTCCGGCCGTCCCTGCCGCGTCCTCGCCGCACGCCGGGCCTCGTCGGCGGCGAGCTCCTCCCGAGCGGGGAAGTCGGTGGGCAGCCAGGCCGCGGACGCCTCCGCCCGCGCGTGGAGGTAGCGCACGTACGCCTCCCGGACCGCGTCCGGCGAGGTGAACCCCTCCTCGCCGCTCAGCCAGGCGTCCGGCACCTTGGCCACGACCCGGCGCAGCAGCTCCTCGGTCACCAGGGGCGCCAGTTCGGCGTCGGCCGCCCGGGTGTCCGGGGCCGAGTGCCCGAGCGCGTGGTGACGGAAGTCGTACGCCTTCGCCGGGTCGGCCCCGTCCCAGCGGTGGTGGAAGACGAGGGCCGCACCGTGGTCGATGAGCCACAGCCGCGGCGGGGCGATGCCGAACGTGGGCCAGACCATCAGGTTGGAGCTGTGCACCGTACGGTCGACGTTGACGGTCAGGGCGTCCAGCCAGACGATGCGCCCGGCCTCCCGCGGCTCCACCGGGAACACCTCGGCGACCTGCGGGGTGAAGTCCCGGGCGCCCGGCAGGAAGTCCATCCCGAGGTTGAGCCCGGCGCTCGCCGCGTGCAGGTCGCGCACCTCCTGGTGCGGTTCGTGGTCCGCGACGGCCGGATCGAAGTGCACCAGGACCAGCTCGGGGAAGCGCAGCCCGAGGGCGCGCGCCAGCTCACCGACGATCACCTCGGCGACGAGCGCCTTGCGGCCCTGCGCGGAGCCCGTGAACTTCACTACGTAGGTGCCCAGGTCGTCGGCCTCGACGATGCCGGGAACGGAACCGCCGGAGCGCAGCGGTTCGAGGTAGCGGGTCGCGGTGACCTCTCTCAGCATGTCGTGCGGGCCACCCTCGTCGGGACGGTCCGGACGGTTCCTTCCGGCATGCGCATCTCCCTGCCCCTCCGGCAGGCCGCCGGGCGTCCGTCCGCCTCGCTGCCCGCCTCCGGCGTGACATGAGCATAGTAACCGAGGGTGACCGGCGGCCCGTGGCGCCGGGCGGACGAACAGACGGGGTCGCGGTGAACGCGGGCGCGGTGGCGGCCGTACCCCTGACGGACCCCGGCGGTGAGCCGGGGGCACCGGCCTCTCCTAGGATGATCCCGATGACCACCACCGAGCAGCGCCTCGCGCCACCGCCCTCGCCGCGGTGGCGCACGGCGCTGCTCGTGCTCGGGCTGCTGGCGGGACTGCTCGCGATGCACGCCCTGGCTCCCGGCGGCGCGGTCCACGGACACGGCGGGCCGTCGCGCCCGTCGACGGCCGTCGCGGTCGCCGCGGACGACGGCTGTGCCGGACACGGCGGGGACTGCGGCGGCGGGCACGCCCGTCACGCCGACGCCACCTGTGCGGCCGCCGCGGTGAGCGGCACGCCCGCCCCGCCCCTGCTGGTGCCCGACGCCCTGGCCGTCCCCGCCCGCGCGGAATCCGTCCGCTCGTGCGCGTCCGGGGCCCCCGACGGCGCCCGCGCGCCGCCGTCGCTGGCGGAACTGCAACTCCTGCGGATCTAGACCGCCCCGCGCGCCCCGTCCGACCACACAGGACGCGGTGCGCCTCGGCACGTCCGGATCGTTTCCCGTGAAGCACTCAGCACAGCAGGAGTTCCCCCATGCGCAACACCCGTACCCTGACCCGTCGCGCCCTCGTCGGGGCCGCGTCCGTGACCGCCGCCCTCGTCCTCGCCGCCTGTGGCAGCGGCGGGGAGAGCACCGGTGAGGCGGGCGGCGGCAGCGGCTCGGCGCCGGCGTCCACCGGCGCTTCGGCCGACGCCACCGCCGGCGCGCACAACGCGCAGGACGTCGCCTTCGCGCAGGGCATGATCCCGCACCACCGGCAGGCGCTGGAGATGGCGCGGCTGGCCGCCGGCCGGGCCTCCTCGGCGCAGGTCAAGGACATCGCCGCCCGCGTCGAGAAGGCGCAGGACCCGGAGATCAAGACGATGAGCGGCTGGCTGACGGCCTGGGGCGAGGACGTCCCGGCCGCCTCGGGCAGCGCCGCGGAGTCCATGCCCGGCATGGACCACTCCGCCGGGTCCGGCATGCCCGGCATGCCCGGCATGATGGACGCCTCCGGCATGGACGCGCTGAAGAAGGCGTCCGGCGCGGAGTTCGACACCATGTTCCTCACGATGATGATCGAGCACCACAAGGGCGCCGTGGAGATGGCCGGTACCGAGAAGGACAAGGGTGCGTACCGGCCCGCTGCTTCGATGGCCGACGCCATCGTCACGTCGCAGACCGCGGAGATCACCGAGATGACCAAGCTCCTCGACAAGTCCTGACCCCGAGGGACGGCCCCGCCGACGCCTCCGCCTCCGCCGTCACCAGCGGCGGGGCGGGGGCGCCCCCGCCCGGACCGGGGGTGGGTCAGGGGGTGCAGTGGGCGAGCCAGGATCGGGCCTGTTCGGGGGTGGTCACCGTGCGGACGCCCTCGGGGGGCGGGGGTCTGCGGACGACGAGCACGGGAAGCCGCGCCTCGCGCGCGGCGAGGAGTTTCGGGGCGGTGGCCGCGCCGCCGCTGTCCTTGGTCACGACGACGTCGATCCGGTGCCGGCGCAGTAGTCCGCGCTCCCCGGCGAGGGTGAAGGGCCCCCGGTCGAGCAGCACCTCCGTCCGGGACGGGGCGGGCTCCCCGGGCGGTTCCACGGACCGTACGAGGAACCAGAGTTCGTCCAGGGCGGCGAAGGCGGCCAGCCCCATCCGGCCGGTGGTGAGGAACACCCGCCGCCCGAGCGAGGGCAGCAGCCCGGCGGCCTCGGTCAGCGAACCGGCGTCGTGCCAGACGTCACCCGGGGCCGGGGTCCAGCCGGGACGGCGCAGCGCGAGGAGCGGGACGCCCGTACGGGCGGCGGCCTCGGCCGCGTGCAGACTCATGGCGGCGGCGAAGGGATGGGTGGCGTCCACCAGCGCGTCGACCCGGTGTCCGGTCAGCCACGCGGCCAGCCCCTCGGCCCCGCCGAAGCCGCCCACCCGCACCGCGCCGGGCGGGAGCCTCGGTGTGCTCACCCGTCCGGCCAGGGAGCTCGTCACGCGCCACCCGGGCGCGGGGTCCGCCGCCAGGAGTCCGGCGAGGTCACGGGCCTCGGCGGTGCCGCCCAGGATCAGTACGTGCACGGCGTCCGGGTTCCCTTCCTAAGGGCGGGGCGAGGGGCGGCGCGGCCGGGACCGCCGCAGCGCCAACTGAAGCACACGGCCCGCGAAGGAGGGCACCGCGCCCGCCGTCCGGGCATTGACTCGCCCTGATTCACTTAGAGTAGCCTTGCCTAAGTTGACCGGATCCGGAGGGTGGCTGGTGGGATCAGGGGAACAGTCGGGACGTGACGTCCTGACACGCTCGGTCCGGGGGCAGGCGCGCCGCGTCGGTCTCGGCGCGGCGCTCGGATGCGTGCACCAACTGGGGGAAGCCGTGGTGCCGGTGCTCATCGGCGTCGTCATCGACCAGGCCGTCGCCGGACAGGACGCCGGGCGGCTCCTGCTGTGGCTGGCCGTCCTCGCCGTGGTGTACGTGACGCTGTCGTGGAGCTTCCGGCTGGGCGCGCGGGCGGGTGAGCGCGGCGCCGAGGAGGCCGCCCACACCCTGCGCCTGGCGATCGTGCGCCGGGTGCTCGACGCCCGCGGCGGCGCCGAGGACGGACGGCTGCCCGGCGAACTGGCCAACGTCGCCACCGAGGACGCCAAGCGCGTCGGCGCCGTCAACATGGCCCTGATGAGCGGGACCTGGGCCGTCGCGGGCGTCACCGCGAGCGCCGTGGCGCTCCTGCTGACGTCCGTGCCGCTCGGACTGATCGTGCTGCTCGGCACGCCGGTGCTGCTGTGGCTGGGACACCTGCTGAGCAAGCCGCTGGAACGCCGCAGCGAGGCCGAGCAGGACCGGGCCGCCCACGCCTCGGGGGTGGCGGCCGACCTGGTGGCCGGGCTGCGGGTGCTGAAGGGACTGGGGGCCCAGCGGGCCGCGGTCGAGCGGTACCGCGGGACGAGCCGCCTCTCGCTGGCCGCCACCTTGCGCGCGGCGCGTGCCGAGTCCTGGCAGACCGGACTCGTCCTGGCCCTGACCGGCGGTTTCATCGCGCTGATAGCGCTGGTGGGCGGCCGGCTGGCGCTCGACGGGTCGCTCAGCCTGGGGCAGTTGGTGTCCGCGGTGGGCCTCGCGCTGTTCCTGCTGGGGCCGTTGGAGACGTTCGCCTGGGTCAACGCCGAACTGGCGCAGGGCCGGGCCTCGGCCGCCCGGATCGCGCAGGTGCTGGCCGCGGAGCCCGCCGTCGTGGGCGGCGACGACCCGGTGCCGCAGCCGGTGCGCGGAGCACTGCGGCTGCGCGGGGTACGGCTCGGCGACGGCACGGACGGCATCGACCTCGACGTGGCGGCCGGCCGGCTCACCGGCATCGCCGTGACGGACCCCGCCTGCGCGGAGGCGCTGCTGCGCTGTCTGGGCCGGGAACGGGATCCGGAGTCGGGCACGGTCGAGCTGGACGGGGTGCCGCTGAACCGCTTCGATCCGGCGCAACTGCGGGCCGCGGTACTGGTCGCCGCGCACGACGCCGTGCTGTTCGACGGCTCGCTCGCCGACAACGTGACGCCTCGCGCGGAGCCGGAGGACGACGGGACGCCGGACGGATCCGCCGCGGAGCCGTCGGCCGGGGACGGCACGGGTGACGCGGACGCGGATGTCCTGACGGAACGGGCCATGTGCGCCGCGCACGCCGACGAGGTGGCCCGCTCCCTGCCGCACGGCACCGCCACCGGGGTCGGCGAGGGCGGCCGCTCCCTGTCCGGCGGCCAGCGCCAGCGCGTCCTGCTGGCGCGCGCCCTGCGCGCCGGGCCGCCCGTCCTGGTCGTGCACGATCCGACGACGGCCGTCGACGCGCTGACCGAGGCGCGCATCGCCGAAGGGCTGCGCGAGATCCGCCGCGGCCGCACCACGCTCGTGGTGACCAACAGTCCGGCGCTGCTCGCCGTCGCCGACCGGGTGGTCCTCCTGGACGGCGGCCGGGTCGGAGCCGAAGGCACACACGCGGAGCTCGTACGGGCCGACGCGACCTACCGGACGGCGGTGCTGGCATGACCACGCGATCCGAGGAGGCGGAGGCCGGCCGCGCCCTGCTGCCCACGGCGAGCGCCGCGCGCACCCGCGCCGCGGTGGGCGAACTGCTGCGTCCGCACCGGGGCCTGGCCTTCGCGGGGTTCGGGCTGATGGTGGTGGCCACCTCCGTCGGACTGCTCACCCAGCCCCTGCTCGGCCGGATCGTCGACGTCGTCACCGAGCACCGGTCCGCCGACGCGCTCGACCTGCCCGTCCTCGCGCTGGCCGCGGTCGCCGTGGTGCAGGGCGTCACGACCGCGCAGGGCATGTCGCTGGTCTCCCGGCTCGGCGAGACCGTGCTCGCCCGGCTGCGCGAACTGTTCGTGGAGCGCGCGCTGTCGCTGCCGCTGGAGCGGCTGGAGAAGGCCGGCTCGGGCGATCTCAACGCCCGCGTCACCCGGGACGTGTCGCGGGTCGCCGACGCCGTGCGCGGGGCGCTGCCCGAGCTGGCCCGTTCCGCGCTGTCGATCGTGCTGACCCTGGTCGCGCTGGCCGTGCTGGACTGGCGGTTCCTGCTGGCCGCGCTGGTCGCCGTGCCCGTGCAGGCGCACACCGCGCGCTGGTACGTGCGCAACGCCGTGCCCCTGTACGCCAGGGAGCGCATCGCCACCGGGGCCCAGCAGCAGCAGTTGCTGGACACGATAGGCGGGGCGCGGACCGTCCGGGCGTACCGGATGCAGACCCGCCACACCCGCGAGGTCACCGAGCGCTCGCGGGCGTCGGTGGAGCTGACGATGCGCGGGGTGCGGCTGGTGCTGCGCTTCTACAGCCGGCTGCACATCGCCGAGTACGCGGGCCTCGGCGCCGTCCTGGTCACCGGGTTCCTGCTGGTGCGTTCGGGGTCCGCGTCGGTCGGCACCGCCACGGCCGCCGCGCTGTACTTCCACGCGCTGTTCGGCCCGGTGAACACCGCGCTGGTGCTGCTCGACGACGCCCAGTCGGCGACGGCGGGACTGGCCCGGCTGGTCGGAGTGGTGGACGAACCGGTGCCCGCGTCCGCCGGGCACCCGGACGACCGTCCGGTCCCCGCCGGAGCCCCCGCCGTGACGCTGACCGCCGTCTCGCACGCGTACGTGCCCGGCCGCCCGGTGCTGCACGGCGTCGACCTGGAGATCCGGCCCAAGGAACGCGTCGCGCTGGTCGGCACGACCGGGGCGGGCAAGACGACGCTCGCGAAGCTGGTGGCCGGACTGCACCGGCCGGACGGCGGCCGCGTCGACGTCGGCGGTGTCGAACCGGACGAGTCGGGCCGCCTGGTGGGACTCGTGACGCAGGAGGTGCACGTCTTCGCCGGGCCGCTCGCCGACGACCTGCGGCTGGCCCGTCCGCAGGCGGACGACGAGGAGCTGCGGGAGGCGCTGGCGGGTGTGGGCGCCCTCGGCTGGGCGCAGGCGCTCCCGGACGGTCTGGACACCGTCGTCGGCGACGGCGGCCACCGGCTGACCGCCGACCGCGCCCAGCAACTCGCGCTCGCCCGGATCCTGCTGGCCGATCCGCCGGTCGTCGTCCTCGACGAGGCGACCGCGGAGGCGGGCAGTTCGGGCGCCCGGCAGCTCGACGAGGCGGCCGAGCGGGCCCTGCGGGGCCGTACGGCGCTGGTCGTGGCGCACCGTCTCAGCCAGGCCGCCACCGCGGACCGGGTGGTCGTGCTGAGCGACGGCCGGGTCGTGGAGAACGGCACCCACGACGAACTGCTCGCCGCCGGGGGCACGTACGCCGCCCTGTGGCAGGCCTGGTCCGGCAGCCGCTCCCCCGGCCCCGGTACCGGCACCAGCCCCTGAACCCGACCCCGGACGCCACTCCCCGCTCCCCGGCTCCCCGTCTCCCTGTTGCCCTCCCGCCAACCGCCCCCCTGTCTCCCCGTCCCGCCGCCGTCCGCCCACCTGCTCCTCGCCGAACGCACCACGACGAACAGAAGGATCACCGATGCCTCGCGCCACCAGAGCCTCACGGCTGTCCGGTCTGCTCGCCTCCGTCGCCCTGCTCGCCGTCGCCGCGGTCGGCTGCGGCTCCTCCGGCTCCGGGTCCGGTTCCTCGTCCGCCGACGCGAAGGGGCCGGGCGCGTCGTCGGCGTCCGGCGCCTTCCCCGTGACGCTCGACCACAAGTACGGCAGTACGACGATCGAGTCCGCGCCCCGGCGGATCGTCACCGTCGGTCTCACCGACCAGGACGCCGTCCTCGCGCTCGGCACGGTGCCGGTCGGCACCACCGAATGGCTGGGCGGCTACAAGGGCGCCGTCGGACCGTGGGCGCAGGACAAGCTGGGCGGCGCGGCGGCGCCGACCGTCCTCAAGGACACCGGCACCGGTCCCCAGGTGGAGAAGATCGCCGCGCTGAAGCCCGATCTCATCCTCGCCGTGTACTCGGGACTGACGAAGGCCCAGTACGAGAGCCTGTCGAAGTTCGCCCCGGTGGTCGCCCAGCCGAAGGCCTACAACGACTACGGGGTGCCGTGGCAGCGGCAGACCGAGGAGATCGGCAAGGCGCTCGGCAAGGCGGCCGAGGCCAAGGCGCTCGTCTCCGGCGTCGAGGACAAGTTCGCGGCGGCCAGGAAGGCGCAGCCCGCGTTCGCCGGGGCGACGGCCGTCATGGCGACCCCGTACGAGGGCACGTTCGTCTACGGCACCCAGGACACCCGCTCGCGGATCCTGTCCGACCTCGGCTTCTCGCTGCCCAAGGACCTCGACAAGGTGATCGGGGACACCTTCGGCGCCAACATCAGCAAGGAGCGCTTCGACCTGCTCGACCAGGACGTCGCCGTCTGGATCGTGCCCGACCTCACCACGGCGATCGCCAAGCTGCACGGCGACAGGATCTACGCCGACCTGGACGTCGTGAAGCAGGGCCGTGAGGTCTTCATCCAGGAGAGCGGCGACTACGGCAACGCGGTGTCCCTGTCCACGGTGCTCAGCATCCCCTACGTCCTCGACCGCCTGGTGCCGCAGCTCGCGGCGGCCGTGGACGGCAAGACCGCGACGAAGGTGGAGCAGCCGGCGTCCTGACCCGTCCGGCGGCACGGAAGGAGGGGGCGGCCCGCGCGGGCCGCCCCCTCCTTCCGTGTACCGCCGGGCTCAGGCGCCGTCGACGAGGCTCCTGGGCCGCAGGTCCGTCCAGTTGGCCTCGATGTGGTCCAGGCACTCCTGGCGGGCGGCCGGTCCGTGCGCGACGGTCCAGCCGGCCGGGACGTCCACGAAGTCGGGCCACAGGCTGTGCTGGCCCTCGTCGTTGACGAGGACGAAGTAGACGCCGTCGGGGTTCTCGAACGGGTTGCTCATGGCGGGGTCCCTGTCTTTCCGGTCTGATCCGATGTCGGGGCGGTCGTGGTGGTCGTGGTCGTCGGGTGAGTGGTCGTGGTCGTCGGTCGCGTGGTCGGGGTCGTCGTGGGGGCAGCCGGTCACGGCCGGGGGCCGGTCCCGGCCGCTCGGCGCACCAGGGCCTCCAGGGCCCGGAACCAGGTCCGTGCCAGGTCCCGGACGGCGTCCTCGGTGAGGAGCCCGGCCGCGTACGACCAGTGGGCGTTCAGTTCCGGTCCGCCGGGGAGGTCCTCGGTGAGGGCGTTGAGGGTGAGCGCGTGGGAGATCGGCATGTCCGGGTCCGCGTCCAGGTCGGCGGCGTCCTCCTCGGGCGCGTAGGACCAGTCGGCGGCCTCCGGGCGCCCGAAGCGGCCCATGTAGTTGAACTCGATCTGCGGCTCCCCGAGCCGGGCCAGCCGGGGGCCGGCCGCCGCGTCGAGGTGGCGCAGCAGGCCGTGTCCGATGCCGGAGGCGGGCAGCGCCGCGAGGTGGGCGCGGATCCGCGCCAGGGCCTCGTCCAGCGCGGGCCCGCCCGCGAAGGCGTCCGCGCGGTCCGCGTCGCCCGGGTCGAGCCGTACCGGGACCACGCTGGTGAACCAGCCGACGGTGCGCGACAGGTCGGCGCCGCCCGCGAGTTCCTCCTCGCGGCCGTGGCCCTCCAGGTCGACCAGGACGGGTCCGCCCGGCCCCCGCGTGCCCGCGGTCCGCGACCGCCAGTCGCCGACGGCGAGGGCGAACGCGGTGAGCAGGACGTCGTTGACGGTGGCGCCGAAGGCGGCCGGGACACGGCTCAGCAGCGGCCCGGTCAGGTCGGCGGGCAGGGTCAGGGAGAGGTGGCGGGTGGTGGCGACGGTGTCCCGGGCGGGGTCCAGCGGGCGCGCCGACGGCAGGCCTGCGCCCGCCGCGAGGACGGAGGTCCACCACGGCAGCTCGTCCCGTGTCGCCGGGTCGGCGGCCCGCGTGCCCAGCAGCCTCGACCAGCGGGCGAACGACATCTCGACCGGCGCCGGTGCGGCGGGGCGGCCGGTGCGGACGGCGGCCCAGGCGGCGGCGAGGTCGGGCAGCAGGACCCGCCAGGAGACGCCGTCGACCACGAGGTGGTGGACGAGGAGCAGCAGCCGGCCGGGGTGTCCGGGTCCGGCGTCGAACCAGACCGCCCGCACCATCGCCCCGCCGTCCGGGTCCAGCCCGTCCCGTGCGGTCGCGGCGTGGGCGCAGACCGCGGCGCGCAGGGTCGCCTCGTCCGCGCCGCGCACATCGGCCCGGGTGAGCCAGGAGCCGACGTCGGTGTCCCGCGCCGGGGGGACCAGCAGGGCGCCCTCGGGGTCGCGGACGAGGCGGGCGCGGAGCAGGTCGTGCCGGGCGGCGAGCGCCGTGAGGACGGTCAGCAGCCCGGGTCCGGTCAGGTCGGCCGGGGTGCGGACCAGGGCCGCCTGGTGGTAGGCGGCGATCGGGCCGCCGCGTTCGAGCAGGGCGCGCATGACCGGGGTGAGCGGGACGGTGCCGGTGCCGTCGTCGTGGACGCCGTGCCGCTCGCCGGCCCCGAGCGGGACCGCGACGGCGGCCAGCTCGGCGACGGTGCGGTGCCGGAAGACCTGCCGGGGGGTGACCCGCAGACCGCCGGCCCGGGCCCGGGCGACGAGCTGCATGGCGATGATGCTGTCGCCGCCGAAGGCGAAGAAGTCGTCGTCCGTGCCGACCGTCTCGGCGGGCAGCCCGAGGACGTCCGCGAACACGTCGCGCAGGGTGCGTTCGGTGTCGCTCGCCGGGGCCCGGCCGCCGCCCGCCGCGGCGAAGTCCGGGGCGGGCAGGGCGGCCCGGTCGAGCTTGCCGTTGGACAGCAGCGGCAGCCGGTCCAGGACGACCACGGCGGCGGGGACCATGTAGTCGGGCAGCACGGCGGCGGTGTGGGCGCGCAGCGCGGCCGGGTCCGGCCGGGTGCCGTCCGGGACGACGGCGTAGGCGACGAGCTGCCGTACGCCCGGGCGGTGTTCGCGGGCCACGACGACCGTCCGCGCGACGGCCGGGTGGGTGTCCAGCGCGGCCTCGATCTCGGCGAGTTCGACCCGGTAGCCGCGGATCTTGACCTGGTCGTCGGTGCGGCCGGCGAACTCCAGCAGGCCGTCCTCGGTCCAGCGGGCCAGGTCGCCGGTGCGGTACATGCGCGCGCCGGGCGCCGCGAACGGGTCGGCCACGAAGCGCTCGGCGGTCAGGTCCGGCCGCCCGAGGTAGCCGCGGGCCAGGCCCGGTCCCGCCAGGTACAGCTCGCCGGTGACGCCGGGCGGCACCGGGCGCAGCGCGGTGTCCAGCACATAGGCGCGGCCCCCGTGGACGGGGCGGCCGACGACCGGGTCCGCGCTGTCGCGGACCCGGCCGACGAGGGCGTCGACGGTCGCCTCGGTCGGGCCGTACAGGTTGAACGCCTCGGTGTCCGGCAGGGCGGCCAGCCGGCTCCACAGCGACGGGGGGACGGCCTCGCCGCCGAAGCCGACCGCGGAGAGCGGGCAGTCGCCGTCGGCGGTGATCAGCCCGCTGTCCGCCATGCGGGCCAGCAATGACGGGGTGACCTCGATGAAGTCGATGCCCCGGTCCCGGACGAAGGCGGTGAGGAGTTCGGGGTCGCGGCGGGTCTCGTCGTCCGCGATGTGCAGGGCGTGGCCGTCCAGCAGCCACAGCTGCGGCTGCCAGGAGGCGTCGAAGGAGAAGGACCAGGCGTGCGCGACGCGCAGGTGACGGCGTCCGGCGCGGCGCCGGGCGGCTTCGTACAGGTCGTGGCGGTGGCTGTGGAAGAGGCCGGCGATGCCCCGCTGGGTGACGACCACGCCCTTGGGGCGGCCCGTCGAGCCGGAGGTGTAGATGACGTAGGCGGGGTGGTCGGGGGCGGGGGCGACGGGTTCCGCCTGCGGCGGGCCGAGGGGCTCGGCGTCGGTCACGGGGTCGGCCAGGGCGTCGAGCAGGAGCACCGGGACGCCGGTCGCGGGCAGCGCGGCGGCACTCTCGCCGGTGGCCAGGAGCAGGACCGGGCGGGCGTCGTCGAGCATGCCGGTGAGCCGGCTCGCGGGGAGGTCGGGGTCGAGGGGCAGATAGGCGGCGCCCGCCTTCATCACCGCGAGGATCGCGGCGATGTGGCCGGCGGTGCGGGGCAGGGCGAGGGCCACGATCCGCTCGGGTCCCGCGCCGTGGGCGGCGAGGATCCGGGCCAGCCGGTCGCTGCGGGCGTCGAGTTCGGCGAACGTCCAGGTGACGTCGGTGTCCGTGACGGCGATCCGGTCCGGGGACGCGGCGGCCCGGGCGGTGAACAGGGCGGGCACGGTGTCCGGCCGCCGGTCCGGACCGGCGGGCAGCGCGGTGTCGTTCCAGGTGCGCAGGACGGTGTGCCGGTCGGCGGGGCCGAGCAGGTCGAGGCGTCCGACCGGGCGGTCCGGGTCGGCCGCCATACCGGTGAGCAGGGTGGTCAGGGCCGCCGTGATCCGCCGCACGGTGGCCCGGGTGAACAGCTCGGGGCGGAACTCGGCGGTCAGGCGCAGCCGTTCGGCGGGCTCGACGGCCCATGCGAACGGGTAGTGGGTGGCGTCCTCGTGGTCGCGGACCGTGACGCGCGGACCGGCGCCCTCCCCGTCCGACCCGGCAGGCTCGGCCACCGGGTACGACTCGAACACCACCAGGGTGTCGAAGAGTTCGCCGAGTCCGGCGGCGCGCTGGATGTCGGCGAGTCCGAGGTGCTGGTGGGCGATGAGCCGGGACTGCTCGTCCTGGAGGCGTGCGAGCAGACCGGCCGTGCTCTCCTGCGGAAGGACCCGTACCCGGACGGGCACGGTGTTGATGAACAGGCCGATCATCGACTCGGACCCGGCGAGTTCGGGCGAGCGGCCGGCGACGGTGGCGCCGAACACCACGTCCTGGCGTCCGGTGAGCCGGCCGAGGAGGACGCCCCAGGCGGCCTGGACGAGGGTGTTGAGGGTGACGCCATGGCGCCGGGCGAACGTCTCCAGCTCCGCCGTGTGCCCGGCGTCCAGTTCGACGGTGTGGGTGTGCGGCACGGCGGCGGCCCGGTCCGCGTCGGCGGGCGCGAGCCGGGTGGGCTCGGCGAGGGTGCCGAGGGCGTCGGCCCACGCGGCGGCCGAGGCGGCCGGGTCCTGGGCGGCCAGCAGCCTCAGGTGGTCGCGGTAGGGGGCGGGCGCGGTCGGGACGCGGCCCTCATAGCGGGCCCACAGCTCGGCCGTGAGCAGCGGCAGCGACCAGCCGTCCAGCAGGAGGTGCTGGTGGGAGAGGACGAGCCGGTGCCGTCGCGGGGCGAGCCGGACGAGCAGCATCCGCAGCAGGGGCGGGTGCCGGGGGTCGAACCGGCGCCGCTCCTGGCCGAGCAGACGGGTCCACCGGTGCGGGTCGTCGCCCGGGCCGGAGTGCGTTTCCGCGCCGTGGGGGGTGTCCGGAGCGCCGTCCTTGAGGTCGAGCTGCCGCCAGGGCAGCACGGCCGTGCGCGGTACGACGGCGACCGGGCGGCCGGAGGACAGGTGGCGGAAACCGCTGCGCAGGTTCTCGTGCGCGTCGAGCACCGCCTGTCCGGCGGCCCGCAGCCGGTCGGGGTCCAGCGGCCCCTCCAGGTCGTAGGAGACCTGGACGGTGTACACGTCGGGGCCTTCCTCGCCGGAGTCGAGGGCGGCGTGGAAGAGCAGTCCGGCCTGGAGCGGGGAGACGGGCAGGACCGCCGTTCCGGCGGGCAGGGCGGCGAGTTCGGCGCGCTCGTCGTCGGTGAGGCCGGGCAGCAGGACGCCGTCGTGCTCGCGGTCGGCGGCGGGGCCGGTGGGGGCGGCGACGGCGGCCAGTCCCGCGACGGACTTGTGCCGGAAGACGTCGCGGGGGCTGAAGGCGAGCCCGGCGGCGCGCGCGCGGGCGACCAGCTGCATGGCGACGATGCTGTCGCCGCCGAGCGAGAAGAAGTCGTCCTCGACGCCGACCCGTTCGAGGCCGAGGACGTCCGCGACGAGGGCGCCGAGGGTCTCCTCCGGTTCCGTGCGCGGCCGGGTGCCGGTCACCTCGGCGGTGAAGTCGGGTGCGGGCAGGGCCCGTCGGTCCAGCTTGCCGTTGGGGGTGAGCGGGAGGGCGTCGAGGGTGACCACGGCGGCCGGGACCATGTGGTCGGGCAGCACCTCTGCGGCACGGGCGCGCAGCGCGGTCGCGTCCACCGGCGCGCCGTCACCGGCCGGGACGACGTACGCGACGAGGCGGGCGTCGCGCAGGACGACGGTGGCGTGGCCGACGGACGGGTGGGCCGCGAGGACGGTCTCGATCTCGCCGGGCTCGATCCGGAATCCGCGCAGCTTGACCTGGTCGTCGGCGCGGCCCAGGTACTCCAGTGCGCCGTCCCGGGTCCAGCGGGCCAGGTCGCCGGTGCGGTACATCCGGGCGCCGGGCGCGTCGGCCCAGGGGTCGGCGACGAACCGTTCGGCGGTGAGTCCCGGACGGTCCAGGTAGCCGCGGGCCAACTGGACGCCCGACAGGTACAGTTCGCCGGCCACGCCGGGCGGGACCGGGCGCAGCGCCGCGTCCAGGACGTAGGTGCGGGTGTTCCACACCGGGCGGCCGATCGGCACGCGGTCCGGGTCGGCGGGCACCTCGTGGAAGGTGACGTCCACGGACGCCTCGGTGGGGCCGTACAGGTTGTGCAGGCGGCTGCCCGGCAGGAGGCGGTGGAAGCGGGCGGCCAGGGGTGCGGGCAGCGCCTCGCCACTGCACATCACCTCGCGCAGGCCCGTGCACCGGGCGGCGGCCGGCTCGTCGAGGAAGGCGCGCAGCATCGACGGCACGAAGTGCGTGACGGTGATGTGCTGACGCTCTATCAGATCGGCCAGGTACAACGGGTCGTGATGGCCCTCGGGGCGCGCGAGCACCAGGGCGGCCCCGGTGACGAGCGGCCAGAAGAACTCCCAGACCGACACGTCGAAGCCGGACGGGGTCTTCTGGAGGACCCGGTCGGCGGCGTCGAGGCGGTAGGTGTCCTGCATCCACAGCAGCCGGTTGACGATGCCCTCGTGCGGGACGACGACCCCCTTGGGGCGTCCGGTCGAGCCGGAGGTGTAGATCACGTAGGCGGGGTGGCGCGGGTCGTACGCGGCGGGCAGCGGCGCGTGCGCCGGACGGGCGGGGACGCCCTCGGCGTCCACCATGAGGACGGGCACCCCGGTGCCGGGCAGGGTGGCTGCGTCGCCGGTGACGGCACAGACCGGGCGGGCGTCGGCGAGCGTGTACGCGAGCCGCTCGGCCGGGTGGCCCGGGTCCAGGGGGAGGTGGGCGGCGCCGGCGCGGTGGACGGCCAGCAGCGACACGACGAGGCCTGGGGAGCGCGGCAGGGCGACGGCCACGGTGGTCTCGGCGCCCGCCCCGTGCGCGGCGAGGGTGTGGGCGAGGCGCTCCACCCGCAGGTCGAGCTCGGCGTAGGTGAGGGCGGTGTCCTCGAAGACGACGGCGGTGGCCCCGGGGGTGCGCGCGGCCTGGGCGCGGAACAGCTCCGGCAGG
The DNA here is from genome assembly GCF_016860545.1 of Streptomyces asoensis. Taxonomy (NCBI): domain Bacteria; kingdom Bacillati; phylum Actinomycetota; class Actinomycetes; order Kitasatosporales; family Streptomycetaceae; genus Streptomyces; species Streptomyces asoensis. The sequence continues at coordinate 1,808,290 of NZ_BNEB01000005.1, forward strand.
GTGAGGCCGGGCAGCGGCCGGGCCGTGTCGTTCCACCCGGTGAGGACGAGCGCGCGTTCGTCCTCGCGCAGGACGTCGAGGGTGCCGACGCGGCGGCCGGGGTCGTCGCTCACCTGTGCCAGCAGCGACTCCAACCGCGCGGCGAGGAGTTCGGCGGTCGGCTCGTCGAAGAGGTCGGCGCTGTACTCGATCCAGCACCGCATGCCGTCCTCGCCCTGCTCGACGAAGTCGAAGCTGAGGTCGAACTTGGCGTCCCGCTGCTCCAGCGGCTCGGCACGGGCGGTCAGACCGGCCAGCCCGGGGACGGCGCCAGCGCTCTCCAGGTGGACGACCATCACCTGGAACAACGGGTGCCGGGCCAGTGAGCGGGCCGGGTTGACGGCCTCGACCAGCCGGTCGAAGGGCAGGTCCTGGTGCTCGTACGCGGCGAGGTCGAAGGCGCGGACCCGGGCGAGCAGTTCGGCGAACGTGGGGTCGCCGGAGACGTCGGTGCGCAGCACCAGCGTGTTCACGAAGAAGCCGACCAGGTCTTCGAGGCGTTCGTCGGAGCGCCCGGAGACCGGTGCGCCCAGCGGGATGTCGTCACCCGCGCCGAGCCGGTGCAGCAGTGCGGCGACGGCGGCCTGGGCGACCATGAACACGCTGACGCCGTGGTCGCGTGCCAGGGTGCGCAGGGCGCGGGTCCGTCCGGCGTCGAGGGTCAGCCCGACGGCGCCGCCGCGATGGCTGCTCTCGGCCGGCCGGGGCCGGTCGGCGGGCAGCGTCAGTTCGTCCGGCAGGTCCGCGAGCACACGGCGCCAGTGGGCCAGTTGGGCGCTCTGGCGGCTGTCCGGGTCGGCGGGGTCGCCGAGTGCCGCGCGGTGCCAGAGGGCGTAGTCGGCGTACTGCACGGGCAGCGGGGACCACTCGGGCGCGCGCCCCGCGCGGCGGGCCTCGTAGGCGGTGGCCAGGTCGCGCCGGAGGGGACCGTCGGACCACTGGTCGCCCGCGATGTGGTGCAGCACCAGCAGCAGGACGTGCTCGTCCGCCCGCAGGCGGAACACATGCACCCGCAAAGGGAGTTCGCGTTCCAGGGCGAAGCCCTGCGCGACGGCTCCGGCGAGCAGGGCGGGCAGTTCGGCCTCGGTCGCCCGGCCGCGGTGCACGGGCACGGTCGCCCGGGACGGTTCGAGCACGACCTGGCGGGGCCGGCCGTCGCGTTCGGGGAAGACCGTGCGCAGGCTCTCGTGGCGCGCCACGACGTCGTTCAGCGCGGCCTCCAGCGCGTCCGCGTCGAGGGTGCCGGTCAGCCGCCAGGCCGCCGGGATGTGGTAGGTGGCTCCCGGCCCCTCGATACGGTGCAGCAGCCACAGCCGCTGCTGGGCGAAGGACAGCGGGAGTTCGCCGGTCCGGTCCCCGACGACGAGGGCGGGCGGCCCGCCGGCCCGGTCGTCGAGCAGGGCGGCGAGCAGGGCGGGGGTGGGCGCCTCGAAGACGCTGCGGACGGTGAGGTCGGCCCCGAGCAGGGTGCGGATCCGGCCGACGAGGCGCATGGCGAGCAGCGAGTGCCCGCCGAGCGCGAAGAAGTCGTCGTCGGCGCCGACCCGTTCGAGTCCGAGGACGTCGCCGAAGAGCCCGGCGACGATCTCCTCGCGCGGCCCGCGGGGCGGGGCGCCCCGCCCGCCCGCGGTGGTGAAGTCGGGGCCGGGCAGGGCCGTCCGGTCGAGCTTGCCGTTGGGGGTGAGGGGCAGCGAGTCCAGCGGGACGAAGGCCGCGGGCACCAGGTGCGCGGGGAGCACCGCGGCCGTGTGGGCCCGCAGTCGCGCGCCGTCCACCGCTGCCCCGGCGGCCGGGACGACGTACGCCACCAGTCGCTGGTCGCGGAGCAGGACGACGGCACGTCCGACGTCCGGGTGCCGGTTCAGGGTGTCCTCGATCTCGCCGGGTTCGACGCGGAAGCCGCGGACCTTCACCTGGTCGTCGGTGCGTCCCAGGTAGTCGACGGTCCCGTCGGTGTTCCAGCGGGCCAGGTCCCCGGTGCGGTACATCCGGGTGCCCGGTGCCCCGTACGGGTCGGCGACGAAACGCTCCGCGGTGAGGGCGGGCCGGTCGAGGTAGCCGCGCGCGAGCTGGACGCCCGCGAGGTACAGCTCGCCGGGGACACCGGCCGGCACCGGTCGCAGCGCGGCGTCGAGCACCAGCACGCGGGTGTTCCACACGGGGCGGCCGATGGACACCCGCGGCGCGTCCGGTCCGATCTCGACGGCCGTGACGTCGACGGAGGCCTCGGTCGGCCCGTAGAGGTTGTGCAGCTCGGCGGTCAGCGTCCGGTGGAAGCGGCGGGCGAGGGCCGGGGGCAGGGCCTCGCCGCTGCACATCACCCGGCGCAGTCCGGTGCAGCGCGCCGCGGAGGGCTCCTCCAGGAACAGCTGGAGCATGGACGGCACGAAGTGGACGGTGGTGACGTCCTGTTCGCGGATCAGCCGGGTCAGGTAGGCCGGGTCGCGGTGGCCCTCGGGGCGGGCGAGCACCAGGGCGGCGCCGCTGATCAGGGGCCAGAAGAACTCCCAGACCGACACGTCGAAGCCGGACGGGGTCTTCTGGAGGACCCGGTCGGCGGCGTCGAGGCGGTAGGTGTCCTGCATCCACAGCAGCCGGTTGACGATGCCCTCGTGCGGGACGACGACCCCCTTGGGGCGTCCGGTCGAGCCGGAGGTGTAGATCACGTAGGCGGGGTGGCGCGGGTCGCAGGCGGCGGGAGGTTCCGCCTCGGGGCCGGTCGGCAGGGCGTCGCGCACCACGCAGACCGGGCGGGCGTCCTCGACCATGAGCGCGAGGCGCTCCGGCGGGTAGTCGGGGTCGAGCGGCAGGTAGGCGGCTCCGGCGCGGTGGACCGCGAGCAGCGCGACGACCAGGTCGGCCGAGCGCGGGAGCGCGACGGCCACGGTGCGTTCGGGACCCGCGCCGAGCGCGGTGAGCACCCGCGCGGTCCGCTCCACGCGGGCGTCCAGTTCGGCGTAGGTGAGCCGCAGCTCCTCGGTGACGAGGGCCGTGGCGTCCGGGGTGCGCGCGGCCTGGTCGCGGAAGAGTGCGGGCAGTGTGGTGGACGGGACGGGGCGGTCGGTGGCGTTCCACGTCTCGAGCACCCGTGTGCGCTCGGCGTCCTCCAGGATCCCGAGGTCACGGATCGCCCGGTCCGGTTCGGCGGCCGCCCGTTCCAGCAGCCGCAGTGCGCGGCCGGCGAGCCGCTCGGCCGTCGTGTGGTCGAAGAGGTCGCCCGCGTACTCCAGCAGCAGGACGATCCGGTCGTTGCCGGTCTCGTCGACGAAGGTGAAGTGGAGGTCGAACTTGGCCGCGCCGGTGTCCATGTCGAACCACTCGGTCCGCAGACCGAGCACGTCCGGGTCGCCGTCGGGCCGGTGGTGGTAGCCCAGCATGACCTGGAAGAGCGGGTTGCGCCCGGCGACACGGGGCGGGTTGAGCGCCTCCACGACCCGGTCGAAGGGCAGGTCCTGGTGCTCGAAGGCCGCGAGCGACGACTCGCGCACCCGCTTCAGCAGTTGACGGAACGTCAGTCCCTGCCCGGTCAGATCGGTGCGCAGGACCAGGGTGTTGACGAAGAAGCCGACCAGGTCCGCGAGTGCCTCGTCGGTACGGCCGGCGATGGGGGCGCCGAGGGGGATGTCGTCGCCCGCGCCGAGGCGGTGCAGCAGTGCGGCGGTACCGGCCTGGAACAGCATGAACATGCTGGTCCCGGTGGCGGCGGAGAGGTCCCGCAGGGCGTGGCCGGTGGCGGTGGGCAGTTCCAGGCGGACCTTGCCGCCGCGCCCGGTCGGCTCGGCGGGGCGCGGCCGGTCGGCCGGCAGGGCGAGCTCCTCGGGGAGGCCGCGCAGGGCGTCCGTCCAGTGGGCGAGCTGGTCGCCGCCGGTCCGCGCGAGCAGGTCCTCCTGCCACAGGGTGTAGTCGGCGTACTGCACCGGCAGGGCCGTCCAGACGGGCGGGCGCCCCTCGCGCCGGGCCGCGTAGGCGGTGCCGAGATCGGCGAGGAAGGGCCGGTCGGACCATTCGTCGGTGGTGATGTGGTGCAGCACGACGGCCACCACGTGGTCGTCCGGTGAGAGCCGGAACACCTCGCAGCGCAGCGGGAGTTCGGCCGTCAGGTCGAAGGGCCGGCGCTGGGCCGCCCCGATCAGCTCCGGCAGCTCCCGTTCGGCGCATCCGGTCACCGTGCAGACGGGGACCGCCTCGTCGGCCGGGACGATCCGCTGGTACGGCACGCCCTCGTGCACCGGGAACACCGTCCGCAGCGCCTCGTGGCGTCCGGCGACGTCCCGCAGGGCGGCGCCCAGCGCCTCGGTGTCGAGGCCGCCGCGCAGCCGGAAGACCAGCGGGAAGTTGTAGGCGACGCCGGTGCCGGTGATCTCCTCGACCAGGAGCAGGCGGCGCTGGGCCGCCGACAGGGGGACACGGGCCGGCCGGGCGGCGACCGCGACCACCGCCGGGCGGGCGGGGGCGGCACGGTCCGCGCGGCCCGCGAGGAGCGCCGGGGTGGGCGCCTCGAAGAGGTCGCGGATGGCGAGTTCGGTGCCCAGTTCCGTACGGGCGCGGCTGACCAGCCGGGTGGCGAGCAGCGAGTGCCCGCCCAGGTCGAAGAAGTCGTCCTCGGCGCCCACCTCGGGCAGCCCCAGCACCTCCGCGAACAGCCGGCACAGCACCTGCTCCCGCGGGGTGCGCGGGCCGCGTCCGCCACCGAGGGCGACGGCGGGTTCGGCCTCGGGCAGGGCGCGCACGTCGAGCTTGCCGTTGGCGTTCATGGGCAGGCCGTCGACGGTGACGAAGGCGGCCGGGACCATGTAGTCGGGCAGTTCGCGCCCCAGGTCCTCGCGCAGCCGTCGCACCAGGGCGCTCGCCTCGCGGGCGGCGGTGGGCTCGTTGGCGAGCGGGCGGTCGGCGCCGCCGCCGGGGCGGAACAGGCCGGCCGTGAGCCGGGGTTCGGGGGAGGCGGCGGACGCCAGGAACACGGCGTCGAAGGTCCCGTCCCGCCCCGACCAGGTGGTCAGCACCCGGTACCCGGCCGCCGCGCCGAGTTCGTGCAGGTGCTCGGGGTCGACGCCCGTCTGCGACGTCCGGCCGTCGGGCACGCCGGTCAGGCGCAGGCCGTCGGGCGCCGCACCGCGCGGGCGGCGCCCGGCGCCGTCGCCCGGCGACCGCTTCGCGCGCAGCAGTTCGCCGATGGCGGCGGCCGAGGACCAGTCGCCGCGCACGAGTTCGCCGACGGTGTCGGCGGTCGCCCAGTCGACCACCGGGAGGCCGTCGAGCCGTACGTCCGGCTCGCCGGCGTGCAGGACGACGTCGTAGCGGTGCCGGGTCAGCTCGTTGTGGTGGTGGCCGCGCTTGGTGCGCAGGTCGACGCCGTAGCCGAGGGTGGTGAAGTAGTCGGGGTCGACGAGGAGTTCCTTCTCCAGCCGCAGACCGCGCTCGACCGCCCGCTCGAGTTCGGCGCCGGCGGCGCCGCGGGCGCGCTGGATCTCGGTGTGGAAGGTGCGGGCGAGGCGCAGGTTGCGGACGTCGCCGACGAACAGGGCGCCGCCGGGTGCGAGCAGGTCCATGGCGCCGCGCAGCACGGTGGTGAGATGGGCGAGGCTCGGGAAGTACTGGACGACGGAGTTGATGACGATCGTGTCGAACCAGCCGGCGGGCAGGCCGCTCAGGTCCTCGGCCGGCCGGCAGCGCAGTTCGACCTTGGCGGCCAGCGCGGGGTCGCGCCGCACCTCCTCGCCGATCTTGCGGATGACGGGCGCGGCGAAGTCGGTCGCCCAGTAGGCCTCGGCGTCCGGGGCGAGCCGGGACAGCAGCAGCCCGGAACCGACGCCGATCTCCAGGATGCGGCGGGGACGCAGCGCGGCGATCCGGGCGAGGGTGGCCTCGCGCCACTCGTGCATCTCCTCGAAGGGGATGGGGCGGCCGTCGTAGGAGCTGTCCCAGCCGTCGTAGCGCTCGGTGAAGACCGCGGTGCCGATCTCCTCGTACTCGTCGGAGTAGATCTCCTGCCACTCCCCGACCTGGGCGGCCTCGGCGGCGGAGCGCTCCGCGGGGTCCGCGTCGTCGTCGGCGGGCACGACGTAGCCGACCAGGCGCTCGTCACGGACCACGACGGCGGCCTGGGCGACCAGGGGGTGCCGGCCGAGCGCGGTCTCGATCTCGCCGGGTTCGACGCGGTAGCCGCGGATCTTGACCTGGTCGTCGGTGCGGCCGAGGAAGTCGAGGTTGCCTCCCCCGGCCTCCGGCCGGGGGGACCCCCAGGGGTTGCGGCGCACCAGGTCACCGGTGCGGTACATGCGCTCGCCGGGTTCCCCGAACGGGTCGGCGACGAAGCGTTCGGCGGTCAGCGCGGGCCGCCCGAGGTAGCCGCGGGCGAGACCGACGCCCGCGATGTACAGCTCTCCGGGCACACCGTCGGGCACCGGCCGCAGCCAGGCGTCGAGGACATGGGCGCGGGTGCCCCGGATGGGCCGGCCGACGGTCGGGGTGTCGCTGTCGAGGGTGCCGCCGCCGAGGGTGTTGATGGTGTACTCGGTGGGACCGTACAGGTTGTAGCCGTACGTCCCGTCGGTGTCGCGCAGCGCCGTCCACACCGTCTCGGGGACGGCCTCGCCGCCGAGCAGCACCAGCGGCGGGACGTGGCCCTCCAGCAGTCCCTGCTCGATCAGCAGCCGGGCGTAGGTGGGGGTGACGTTGACGACGTCGACGCGGTGCCGTTCGCAGTAGGCGACCAGCGCCTCGGCGTCCCGGCGCAGTTCCTCGTCGCAGACGTGCACTTCATGTCCCTCGACCAGCCAGAGCAGTTCCTCCCAGGACATGTCGAAGGCGAAGGACACGGTGTGCGCGATGCGCAGCCGGCGCCCGCCGGCCGCGGCGACGGCCGGGGCGAAGATCTCCTTCTGGTGGTTGAGCTGCATGTTCGTCAGCCCCCGGTAGGGGGTGACGACGCCCTTGGGGCGGCCGGTGGAGCCCGAGGTGTAGATGACGTAGGCCGGGTGCTCCAGGCTGAAGCGCAGCGCGGGCGGGGCGTCGGAGCACGCGGCCAGTTCGCGCCTCGTCCGCGGGTCGTCGAGCAGGACGCGCGGCAGGTCCGCGTCCAGGGTGGCGGAGACGGCCGCGGTGGTGAGCAGGAGCAGCGGGCGGGCGTCGGCCAGCATCAGCGACAGCCGGTCGGCCGGGTGGTCCGGTTCCAGCGGCAGGTAGGCGGCGCCGGTGCGCAGCACGGCGAAGAGCGCGACCACCATGTCCAGGGAGCGCGGCAGGCCGAGCGCCACGACCTGCTCGGGGCCGGCGCCCCGCTCGATCAGCAGCCGTGCGGTGCGGTTCACGGCCGCGTCGAGTTCGGCGTACGTCAGGGTGCGTGTCCCGAAGACGAGGGCCCGGGCGTGCGGGGTACGGGCGGCCTGCGCGGCCAGCAGGTCGGCGATGGTGTCCTCGGGTGCGGGTACCCGGCTCGCCGCCGACCGGGCGCGCAGTGCCTCGTGTTCTGCGGGCAGCAGCGGGTCGAGGGAGCCGACGGGGGCGGTGAGGTCGGCGCTCAGCCGCTCCAGGAGCAGGGCGAACCGGTCGAGGAGGTCGCGCGCGCGGTCCGCGGGGACGAGGTCGCGACGGTGGGTGAGGGTGACGGTGATCCGGCGGCCCGGGGTGACGACGAGGTTGGCCGGGTAGTGGGTGGCGTCGGCGTTGGTGACGGCCGTGGCGCCGTGCCGGGTGCGCAGGTCCGCCAGCCGCTCCTCGGTGTCGTTGTTGCGCAGCACGAACAGGGTGTCGAAGAGCTTGCGGTGCCCGGTCTCCGCCTGGAGCACACCGAGGCTCAGGTGCTCGTACGGCATGAGGTCGAGGCGGTCGCCCTGGACGCGGCGGAGCAGGTCGAGGACCGGCTCGGCGGGGTCGAGGGCGATCCGCGTGGGGACCGTGTTGAGGAACAGGCCGATGATGTCGCCGACGTCGGGGACCTCGCTGGGCCGGCCGGCCACCGTGGTGCCGAACACGACGTCGGTACGGCCGGTGGCGGAGGCGAGGGTGAGTGCCCAGGCGGCGTTGAGGAACGTGTTGAGGGTCAGGCCGTGGGCGCGTCCCGTCGCGCGCAGCCGGTCGCCGAGCGCGGCGGGCAGGCGCAGGTCGAGCCGGTCGGGGATGACCGGTTCGAGGCCGTCGGCGGCGGTGGGGGCGAGCAGGGTGGGCTCGTCGAGACCGGCGAGGGCGGTGCGCCAGGCGGCCGTGGCGGCCGAGTCGTCCTGCCGTTCCAGCCAGGTGAGGTAGTCGCGGTAGCTGCCGCGGTCGGGCAGGGCCGTCGCGTCGCCGCCCGTCCCGTAGAGCGCGAACAGCTCGTCGAGGAAGAGCCAGGCCGACCAGCCGTCCCAGAGGATCAGGTGGCGGCCGATGACGAGCCGGTCGCCGCGCTTGGCGCCGAGGCGCAGCAGGAGCAGCCGGAACAGCGGGGGCGCCGAGAGGTCGAAGCGCCGGTGGCGTTCGGCGTCCGTCAACTCCCTTATCTGTAGGTCCTGTTCGGCGGCAGGGAGGTGGGAGAGGTCGACCTCGTCGAGCGGGACCGGCGGGTCCTCGACGATGAACTGCACCGGCTGGTCCAGTCCTTCGCCGGTGAACCCGGCCCGCAGGCCCGGGTTGCGGGTGAGGAGGGTGCGGACGGCGGCGCGCAGCCGTCCGGTGTCGAGCCGGGCCGCGAAGTCGAAGGTCTCGTGGACGGTGTAGACGTCGAGGGCGCCCTCGTCGTACGCCGAGTGGAAGAACAGGCCCTCCTGGAGGGGTGCCAGCGGCCACACGTCGGCGACGGCGGCCGGGGCGGCCAGCGCGCGGACGCGGGCGTGCCCGGCCTCGGTGAGCACGAAGGGGGCCGCGCGGGTCGGACCGGCGGCCGGCGCCGCCGTGCCGGTGGCCGCCGCGGCCGCGAGTGCGGCGGGGGTGCGGTGGGTGAACACGTCGCGGGGGCTGAGGTCCAGGCCGGCCGCGCGGGCCCGCCCGGCGACCCCGATGGAGCTGATGCTGTCGCCGCCGAGCCGGAAGAAGTCGTCGTCGGGACCCGTGTCCGCGATGCCCAGGACGGCCGCGAAGATCTCGGTGAGCCGGCGTTCCAGCGGTCCGGCGGGCTCGCGGCGGTCGGCGCGTTCGGCCTCGGGGGCGGGCAGCGCGGCCTGGTCCAGCTTGCCGCTGGGGGTGAGGGGCAGGTCGGCGAGGACGACGTACGCCTCCGGGACGAGGGGCGCGGGCAGCGCCTCCGCGAGGGCGGCGCGCAGCCGCGCCGGGTCGACGTCGTGACCGGCCGCCGGGACCGCGTAGGCGACGAGCCGCTCGTCGCGCACCACGACCGCGCCGCGCGCGACGGCCGGGTGGCGGGTCAGCGCGGCCTCGATCTCACCGGGTTCGATCCGGTTGCCGCGCAGCTTGACCTGCCGGTCGGTGCGGCCGAGGTAGTCCAGGGTGCCGTCGGAGCGGCGGCGCACCAGGTCGCCGGTGCGGTACATGCGGGCGCCCGGCCCGATGGCGTACGGGTCGGCCACGAAGCGTTCGGCGGTCAGCGCGGGGCGCCGGTGGTAGCCGCGCGCCAGCTGGACCCCGGTCAGGTACAGCTCGCCGGGCACGCCGTCGGGGACCGGGCGCAGACAGGGGTCGAGCACGCGCAGACCGGTGTTCCACACCGGCCTGCCGATGGGCACGGTGGTGTCGGACGCGCCGTCGTAGGCGTGGTACGTCACGTCGACGGCGGCCTCGGTGGGACCGTACAGGTTGTGCAGCGGGACGCCGGTCAGCTCCCGCCAGCGGCGGGCGGCGGCCCCGGGCAGGGCCTCGCCGCTGCTGAACACACGGCGCAGCCCGTCCGCCCAGGCGGGGTCGGAGGTCACCTCCTCGGACGCGAGGAACGCCTCCAGCATCGACGGCACGAAGTGCGCCGTCGTCACGCCCGCGGCCCGGACGAGGCGGGCCAGGTAGGCGGGGTCGCGGTGGCCGTCCGGCACGGCGAGGACGACGGCGGCGCCCTCGCACAGCGCCCAGAAGAACTCCCACACGCTCACGTCGAACCCGGACGGCGTCTTCTGGAGCACCCGGTCGTCGGCGGTGAGGCCGTAGGCGCCCTGCATCCAGGCCAGCCGGTTGACGACGGCGCGGTGCGTGACGACGACGCCCTTGGGCCGGCCGGTGGAGCCGGAGGTGTAGATGAGGTAGGCGGGGTCGTCGGGCCGGGCCGGTCGGGTGCCGTCCTCGGGCACGGCCCCGGCATCGGGTACGGCCCCGGCATCGGTCCCGGCGTCGGTGTCGGCCTCGATCACGTCCGGGCCGGCGGCCGACGGCAGCCGTTCCCGGTCGCGGGCCGTGGTGACGACCGTGGTCGCGCCGGAGTCGGCCAGTATGTACGCGAGCCGGTCCGCCGGGTAGTCCAGGTCCAGCGGCAGATAGGCGGCCCCCGACTTCAGGACGGCGAGCAGGGCCACCATGAGCTCCGCCGAGCGCGGCACGGCGACGGCCACGAACCGGCCCGGTCCCGCCCCCCGCGAGCGCAGCGTCCTCGCCAACCGCTCGGCACGCCGGTCGAGTTCGGCGTAGGTCAGGGTGGCCCCGCCGTCGGCGACGACGGCCGTCGCGTCGGGCGTGCGCGCGGCCTGCGCGGCCAGGGCGGCGGCGAGGGTGGTCGCGGGGACCTCACGGGTCTCCCCCGCCGGGTGGGCGCCGGCCCGCTCGGGCGGGGTGAGCAGGTCGAGGTCGGCGACCCGGGCGGCGGGATCCTCGGCCAGGGCGTGCAGGACGAGGGTGAGCCGGTCGGCGAGCGACCGCACGGCGTCGGCGTCCAGTCGGCGGGCGTGATGCTTGAGACGCAGGTCGAGCCGGCGCCCCGGCTTGACGATGAGCGCCAGGGGGTAGTGCACGGCGTCGTGGAAGGCGTGCCCGGCGACGGCGATCGTGCCGGAGGGGTCGGTGACGGCCGGGGCGCCCTCGCCGCCGGGGTAGTTCTCGAACACCACGAGTGTGTCGAACAGTTCGCCGCCGCCCGGGTGGCCTGCGGCGCGCCGGATGTCGGCGAGGCCGAGATGCTGGTGGTCCAGGAGGGCGCTCTGCTCGTCCTGGAGCCGTTCCAGCAGGGCGCCGAGGGTGTCGCCGGGCGCCCAGCGCAGCCGGGTGGGCAGCGTGTTGATGAACAGGCCGATCATCGAGTCGATGCCGTCGACGGCGGCGTCGCGTCCGGCCACGGTGGTGCCGAACAGGACGTCCTGACGGCCCGTCGTCCTGCCGAGGAGCAGTCCCCAGGCGCCCTGGACGAGGATGCCGAGGGTGACTCCGAGGTCCCGGGCGCGGGCGGTGAGCCGCGCGGTGACCCGTTCGGACAGCTCGACGCGGATCTGGGCGGGCTCGATCGGGCCGGCGGGCGCCGGGGCGTCCACCAGCCGCGTGGGCTCCTCGACCCCGGCGAGGGCGGTGCGCCAGGCGTCGCGGGCGGCCTCGCGGTCGGCCCCGGCGATCCGGCGGAGGTAGCCGCGGTAGGGCGCGACCTCGGGCAGCGGGGCCGGGTCCTCGCCGTAGAGGGCGAGGAGTTCGCGGTGCAGGATCGGCAGGGACCAGCCGTCGGCGACGATGTGATGGAACGTCAGCACGAGACGGCTGCGCTCCTGGCCGAGGCGGAGCAGCGCGCAGCGCAGCAGCGGCGGGTGGGCGAGGTCGAACCGACGGGCGCGTTCGTCGGCGGCGACGGCCTCGGCGAGGGAGTGGCGGACCGCCGTGTCGTCCTGCGCGGTCAGGTCGACCTCGCGCCAGGGCAGCCGCGGGCCGGCGGCGACGATCTGGACGGGGCGGCCGTCCGGTGTCTGCCGGAAGCAGGCACGCAGGGGGGCGTGGCGGTCCAGCAGCCGCTGCGCGGCCCGGCGCAGCAGGACGCCGTCGACCGGTCCGGTCAGCTCGACGACCTGCTGCACCACATAGGCGTCGTGTTCGGCGCCGTCCATCAGTGCGTGGAAGAAGAAGCCCTCCTGGAGCGGGCCGAGCGGCAGCGTCTCCTCGATGCGGAGCGCGGACTCCCCTCGCAGGAACAGGAGTTCCTCGTCGGTGGGCGTCCGCCACGGGACACCGGCCGCGGGGTCGTCCGTCCGGTCCGTGGCCGCGGTGCGGGCGACGCCGGCCAGTTCGGCGACCGTACGGTGGCGGAACACGTCACGGGGGGTCAGTTCGAGGCCGGCGCGGCGGGCCAGGACGAGCAGCTGGACGGCGACGATGCTGTCGCCGCCGAGCGCGAAGAAGTCGTCGTCGACGCTCACCGAGGGCACCCGCAGCGCCCGCGCGTACAGCTCGCACAGGAGCCGCTCGCGGTCCGTGCCGGGGTCGCGGCCGGTACGGGTCCGGGTGAGGTCCGGCACGGGCAGCGCGGCGGCGTCGAGCTTGCCGCTGGGGGTGACGGGCAGCCGGTCGAGCGGGACGAAGGCGGCCGGGACCATGTAGTCGGGCAGGGCCGCGGTGGCGTGCCGGCGCAGGGCCCCCATCAGCGCGCCGACGGTACGGAAGGGCGCCGGCCGGTTGGTGAGCGGACGGCCGCCGCCGGGGCGGTAGCGGACGGCGTGGCCGCTGCCCGCGGGGACGAACAGGGCGTCCAGGCTGCCGTCCTCGGCGTCGCCGTTCCAGGTGAGCGTCGCCTCGTAACCGTGCCGGGCGGCGCTGTCGTGGAGGGACTCGGGGTCCACCCCGTGCGAGGCGGTGGCCGGCCTGCTGCTGTCGTGCAGGGCGTCGAGCGCGGCCAGGTCGTCGGCGAGGCGGGCGTTGGGGATGCCGGTGATCCGCACCCGGTCCGGGCCTTCGGCGAGCAGGGCGTCCAGGGCGGGCACCGAACCGAGCGCGGGCCAGGGCGACTCGGGTGTCCCCGCGTCCCCGGCTCGGTCCGCGCCCGGCCGCAGGACCACGTCGTAGCGGTACCGGGTGAGTTCGTTGTGGTGGGCGCCGCGCTTGACGCGGATGTCCGCGGTGAGCCCGTCGAGGGCGGTGAAGTAGTCGGGGTCGACGAGGAGTTCGCCCTCCCAGGCGAGCGCCCGGTCCACGGCGGCGCGCAGGGCCTCCTTGTCCGCCTGCGCCGCGTCGCCGCCGTCCCGCATCCGGCCGCTCTCGACGGCCGCGCTCAGGGTGCGCAGCAGCCGCAGGTTGCGCACGTCGCCGACGAAGAGGGCGCCGCCGGGAGCGAGCAGGGCGGCGGCGGCGCGCAGCACGCCGGTGAGGTAGTCGCCGCCCGGGAAGTACTGCACGACGGAGTTGACGACGATCGTGTCGAAGCGGCCGGCGGGCAGTCCGGTGAGGTCGTGCGCGGGCCGGGCCAGCAGGGTGACGCGGTCCGCGAGGCAGGGGACGGCGGACACCTGGGTCCGCAGGGCGCGTACGGCCTCCTCGGATAGGTCGGTGCCCCAGTACTCCTCGCAGTCGGGGGCGAGCCGGGACAGCAGCAGCCCCGAGCCGACGCCGATCTCCAGGACCCGCCGGGGCCGCAGGGAGCGGATCCGTTCCAGGGTCGCCTCCCGCCACTCGCGCAGGTCGGCGAGGGGGATGGGCAGCCCGTCGTACATGCTGTTCCAGCCCGCGAAGTTCTCCTCGAACCCTTCCGAACCGGCCGCGGAGTACAGCAGTTCGTGCAGGTCCTTCCACTCGGCGACGCCCGCCTCGGCGCCGGTGCCGGGGCCGGCCTCCAGCGCGGGCACGACGTAGGCGGCGAGGCGCCGTTCGCCGGGGCGGTCCTCGCGGACGACGACGGCGGCCTGGTCGACGCCGGGGTGCGAGCGCAGGACGGACTCGATCTCGCCGGGTTCGACCCGGAAGCCGCGGATCTTGACCTGGCTGTCCACGCGGCCGTGGAACTCGAGCCGGCCGTCCGCCTTCCAGCGCACCAGGTCGCCGGTGCGGTAGAGGCGGTCGCCGGGTGCGGCGGCGAGGCCGTCGGGCGCGGCGACGAACCGCTCGGCCGTCAGGCCGGGGCGGCCCAGGTAGCCGCGGGCCAGGCCGGCGCCGCCGAGGTAGAGCTCTCCCGTGACACCGGCGGGGACCGGGCGCAGCCGGTCGTCGAGGACGTAGGCGCGGGTCCCGGGGTCGGGTACGCCGATCGGCACGAGGGTGCCGGCCGGGGTGTCCGGATCGCACCGGCCCAGGGTGGAGTTGGTGGTGGCCTCGGTGGGCCCGTAGGCGTTGAACATCATCCGGCCGCGGGCGTAGCGGGCGACCAGTTCGGGAGAGACCCGCTCGGTGCCGGCGAGCAGGGTCGCCGTGGGCGGGAGCAGGGCGTCGTCCGGCAGGGCGGCGAGCAGGGCGGGCGGCAGGATCATGAAGGTGATGCCGTGCTCGCGGGCGTAGTCGGCGAGCGGGGCGTCCGGCACCCGGCGGTCGGCGGGCACGACGACCAGCCGGCCGCCGGACAGGAGCCCCAGGCAGAGGTCCCAGAACGCCACGTCGAAGCTGGGCGAGGCGAACTGGAGGACGCGGCTGTGCGGGCCGATCCCGAAGCGTTCCCGCTGGGTGGCGACCAGTCCGGCGACGCCCGCGTGGGAGAGCACGGTGCCCTTGGGGCGTCCGGTGGAGCCGGAGGTGTAGATCACGTAGGCCGCGTGCGCTGGCGTCAGGCCGGCGGCGGCCGCGGGGTCGTGCGGGGGGTGGGCGGCCAGTTCGGCGATCGTGTCCGGGGCGTCGAGGACGAGCGGACGGGTGTCCGGGGGAGGTCCGCGACCGTGTCCGCGGTGGTGACCAGGCAGACCGGCCGGGCGTCGGCGAGCATGTACGCGATGCGGTCGGCGGGGTAGTCGGTGTCGACCGGCAGATAGGCGGCGCCCGCCTTCAGGACGGCGACCTCGGCGACGATCATGTCGGCCGAGCGCGGTACGGCGAGGGCGACGACGGTCTCGGGACCGGCGCCCCGGGCCACCAGGGCGTGGGCCAACCGGGCAGCGCGGGCGTCGAGTTCGGCGTAGGTGAGGCGGACGCCCTCGTGGACGAGGGCCACCTCGTGCGGGCGGGCGGCGACCTGGTCGGCGAACATCCGCGGCCAGGTGTGCGCGGGCACGTCGTGCGCGGTGTCGTTCCAGTCGCGCAGGATCCGGTGGCGCTCGGCGCCTTCGAGGATCTCCAGGTCGGCGAGCGGGGTGTCCGGGCGGGCGAGGGCGTCGGCGAGGAGGGTGCGGTAGTGGCCGAGGACGCGGTCGACGGTGGCGGGTGTGAAGAGGTCGCCGCGGTAGTCCGCCGTCACCTCCGCGCCGTCGACCGAGAGCGCCAGGTCCAGCGGACCGGCGTCCTCCCAGGGCGTGTGACCGAAGCCCGTGGCGCACAACAGGGCGCCGCCGCGGAAGGGTTCGGGAGCCAGGAGCCGCACCAGGTCGGCGGTCGGCAGGCGGTGGGCCGCCGCCTGCGCGCGCACGTCCGCGACCTGTGCGCACAGTGCGGCGAACGTCGTGCCGCCGTCCGTCCCGACGCGCAGCGGGAGTCCCTCGTGGGCCACCGTGAGGGCGGTCGCCGTCGCGCCGCCGTAGCGGTGCAGCAGGGCCACGAACGCGGTGAGCGCGGCCGTCCCGTCGGGCGCCGTCTCCAGCGGGGCCGTGCGCCGGGCGCGGGGCGCGTCCCCGTCCCGGCGGGTCGGGTGCGGAAGATCCAGTGGCAGTGCGGGCTGTGGTGCCGGTGCGGTGAACCGCCGCCGCCAGTAGTCCGCCGCCGTCGCCTGTCCAGAAGTGCGCGTGTTGCCCGACACAGCTGCCCGTGCCTCCCAGGTGCGGTTGGAACGGCTCAGCGGAGCCGCGACCGCTCGAATAGTAAGGTAAGCATTGCCTAACTTGATAGACCCTCTCGACGGGCCCTCCCGGCGGACCCTTTCGACCGGGAGCCAAGCGCAGGCGACTGAGGTTATGCTCACCTAACCTGCTGACGGGATCGTCCGGTGGTCCGCCAACAGGGCTGCGCACGACGGGT
The DNA here is from genome assembly GCF_016860545.1 of Streptomyces asoensis. Lineage (NCBI taxonomy): Bacteria > Bacillati > Actinomycetota > Actinomycetes > Kitasatosporales > Streptomycetaceae > Streptomyces > Streptomyces asoensis. Next base: position 1,824,235 of record NZ_BNEB01000005.1, read on the forward strand.
GATGACCCCGCGACAGCCCCGGCGGCACCCCCGGACCGCGACATGGAGACCGGCACGTGGCTTCACGCAGAAGGCTTCGCACCGCGGTACTGGTGACCCTGGTCGTCGCCCTCCTCGTCGTCCTGTCCCTGCTCTCGCTGGCACTGGGCGCGCTCGACGTCCCCCTCGACCAGGTCGTGCGGGCGATGCTGGGCCGCCCGCCCAGCCGCCTGGTCGACAACGTCGTCTGGTCGGTGCGGGTGCCCCGCACCCTGCTCGGACTGACGACGGGCGCCGCGCTCGGGCTGTCCGGGGCGCTGATGCAGGCCCTCACCCGCAACCCGCTGGCCGACCCGGGCATCCTCGGGGTCAGCGCCGGGGCGTCCTTCGCGATCGTGCTGGCGGTGGCGGTGTTCGGGGCCGGGTCGTTCTACGGCTACGTCTGGTTCGCGTTCGCCGGGGCCCTCGCCGCGAGCGTCCTGGTCTTCTTCCTGGGACGGCTCGGCCGTTCCGGGGCCACGCCGGTGAAACTCGCGCTCGCCGGAGTCGCCGTCACCTCGCTGCTGTCCTCGCTCACCAGCGCCGTCGTCCTGACCGACCAGGACGCCCTGGACCGCTACCGCTTCTGGTCGGCCGGCACGCTGGCCGGCCAGGACTCCGGCGACGTGGCCCGCATCCTGCCCTTCCTCGCCGTCGGCGCGGTCCTCGCCCTGTCCTGCGCGCCGGCCCTCAACAGCATGGCCCTCGGCGACGACGTGGCCGCCTCCCTCGGCCGCAGCCTCGGCGCGGTGCGCCTGCGCGGGGTGACCGCCGTGATGCTGCTGACCGGCGCGTCCGTCGCCGTGATCGGCCCCGTGGTCTTCCTCGGCCTGGTCGTCCCGCACATCGCGCGGGCCCTCGCGCAGTACGCCGGCCTCGGCCCCGACCACCGCTGGCTGCTGCCGCTGTCCGCGGCGCTCGCGCCCGTGCTGCTGCTGTCCGCCGACATCCTGGGCCGGACGGTGGCCAGACCGACGGAGATCCAGGCCGGCGTCCTCGTCGCCTTCCTCGGCGGCCCGTTCTTCATCGCCCTGGTCCGCCGCCGTAAGCTCGCGGAGGTGTGAGCGTGCCCGCACAGTCCTCACCGACCACCCCTTCGGCGCCGGCGCGTCCGCCGGGCGGGGCCGCCGGGCCACCGCCCGCCGCTCCCCCGCGCCCCGCGCTGCGGGGCCGGCCGTTCCGGCTGGCCTTTCCGCCGGTCTCCGGCATGCTGCGCCCCCGTCCGGCGCTGACCGGACTGCTCGTCGCCGCGGGCGCGTTCCTGCTGTTCTGCCGGGGACTGACGCTCGGCGACTACCCCGTGCCCTTCGCCGACGTCGTCCGGGCGCTCGGCGGCGCGGGCGACCCCGGCACGCTCGTCGTCGTACGGGACCTGCGGCTGCCCCGGGCGCTCACCGGGGCGCTGGTCGGTGTCGCGTTCGGCGTCTCGGGGGCCGTGTTCCAGACGATGACCCGCAACCCCCTGGCCAGCCCCGACATGATCGGGCTGACCGAGGGCGCCGGGACGGCCGTGGTGGCGTCCGTCGTCCTCGGCCGGACCGGCGGCCTCGGCCTGTCGGCCCTGGGGCTGCTGGGCGCGCTCGCGACGGCGCTGCTCGTGTACGCCCTGGCGTGGAAGGGCGGCACCACCGGGTACCGCATCGTCCTCGTCGGCATCGGCGTCTCCTGGATCTGCACCAGCGCCACCGACTTCCTCGTGGCGCGGGGCAGCCGCTTCCAGGCGCAGGAGGCCATCGGCTGGCTGGTCGGCAACCTCAACGGCCGCACCTGGGGCCAGGTCGACACGCTGGCCGTCGCCCTGGCCGTCCTCCTGCCGGTCACCCTGGCCATGACCCGCTGGATGCGCACGCTCCAGCTCGGTGACGACGTGGCCGCGGGCCTCGGCACGCCCGTCCAGGCCGTCCGTCTGGCCCTGCTGCTGGCCGGGGTGGGGCTCGTCGCCTTCGGCACGGCCGCGGCCGGTCCGGTGGCCTTCGTCGCCCTCGCCTGTCCGCAGATCGCCCAGCGGCTGGCGGGCACCGCGTCGCCGCCGCCGATCGTCTCCGGTCTCACCGGCGCGCTGGTCGTCCTCGGCTCCGACCTCCTCGCCCGCGAGGCGGTCCCCGGGACGGAACTGCCGGTCGGGATCGTCACCGGCGCCCTCGGCGCGCCGGTCCTGCTGTGGCTGCTCATCCGCGCCAACCGCGCGGGCTCTGGAGGCTGATCGCATGTCGACCACCGACCCGCGCACCCCGCGGCCGACCCCCACGAAGGGCCGCGCCGGCCTGCCGTACGGGCCGGCCGGCGCGCCCGACGCACCCGCCCCGGCCGGGCACGGCGCTCGCACCGGCGCCCGGGGGCCCGAACTGCGGGCCAGGGACCTGCATCTCGCCTACGACGGACGGACGGTGGTGGAGGACCTCGACCTCACCGTGCCGACCGGGCGGATCACCGCCATCGTCGGCGCCAACGCCTGCGGCAAGTCGACCCTGTTGAGGGCCCTCGCCCGGCTGCTGACACCTCGTCACGGTGTCGTCGAGCTGGACGGTGCCGCCCTGCGCTCGATCCCCACCCGCGAACTCGCCCGCGCCCTCGGCATCCTGCCGCAGACCCCGGTGGCGCCGGAGGGACTGACCGTCTTCGACCTGGTCGGCAGGGGCCGTTCACCGCACCAGACCTGGTGGCGGCAGTGGTCCGCGGCGGACGAGGAGGCCGTGCACGGGGCACTGGCGGCGACCGGCCTGACCGACCTCGCCGACCGCCCCGTCGACGAACTCTCCGGCGGCCAGCGGCAGCGCGCGTGGATCGCGATGGCCGTCGCCCAGGGCACCCCCGTGCTCCTGCTCGACGAACCGACGACCTACCTCGACCTCGCCCACCAGATCGACGTGCTCGACCTGATCACCGACCTCAACCGGCACGAGGGGCGCACGGTCGTCATGGTGCTGCACGACCTCAACCAGGCCTGCCGGTACGCCGATCACGTCATCGCCATGAAGGGCGGCCGCGTGGTCGCCGAGGGCGCGCCCGCCGAGGTGGTCACCGAGGCCACCGTCGAGGACGTCTTCGGCCTGCGCTGCCGGATCACCACCGACCCCGTCAGCGGCACCCCGATGGTCATCCCGCTGGGCCGGCACCACCACGACGACCCCGGCACGACGCCCCCCGCCCCACGGTCCGTCCCGGCAACGATCGCCGACTGAACCCGAGTGCCGAGCCCCCCGGGGTGCTCGGCACTCGGGCATGCGGGCGTGCGGGCGCACCCCGCGCGCCCGTGGCCGCCGTTCACGGACGGGACGTCAGGTATCCCCCCATCGTGCGGAAGTACTCGCCGGCCGCGTACTCCGTGCCGTCGTCGGTGCGCACCCGCCGGACGAGGAGTCCCCGGCAGCGGCCCGACCAGGATTCGGCGCCCGCGACCACGACGACGCCGTCCCCCTCACGGATGAAGATCCGGCCCGGGGTGCCGCCGTACCGCCCCTCCGAGACGGCCGCGGAGACGATCCTCAGCCGGCGGCCCCGGTGGAAGGCGTACGCGTTCGGGTACGGGTCGGACTGGGCCCGCACCAGCCGCTCCAGCCGTTCGGCGGGCCAGTTCCAGTCGATGCGGCTGTCCTGCGCCGACCGCTTGTGGAAGAAGCTGGCCCGGGCGCGGTCCTGCGGCACCCACCGGCCGGCGTCACGGCCGGATGCGATGAGGTCGAGCGACTCGCGCACGATCGGCGCGATCAGGTCGACGGTCCGGTGGAACAGGTCGGTCGCCGTGTCGGCGGGCCCCACCGGCACCGAGCGCTGCACCAGGACGTCCCCGGCGTCGAGTTCGGCGTTCATGCGATGGGCGGTCACGCCCACCCGCTCCTCGCCGTTGAGCAGCGCCCAGATGATCGGCGAGAACCCGGCGTACGACGGCAGCAGCGAGTCGTGGATGTTGAGGGTGCCGTGCGGGGGGAGGTCGAACAGCTCCGGGGGCAGCCAGGTGCGCCAGTTGTTGGCGACGATGATGTCCGGACGGGCGTCCGCGACGGCGGCCAGGAGTTCGGCGTCGTCGGGGCGGTTGCGCAGCAGGACGGGAACGTCGTGCTTCTCGGCGAGTTCGGCGACGTCGTCGTCCCAGATCTTCTCGTAGGCGTGCTCGCTCTTCGGATGGGTGACGACGAGAACCACCTCGTGGTCGGAGTCCAGCAGCGCCTGAAGCGTGCGGTGGCCCCAGGTCTGGTAGCCGAGCATGACGACCCGCATGACGGTCCTCCCCTTCAACGACTCATTGCAAGGTAAGCCTTACCTTATCTAGCATGGGCCTGCCTGAGGAGGCGATGCCAAGGTGAAGTCACCGCTCACGGGTTCCGGCGTCATACACGACGTCATCGGAATCGGATTCGGTCCATCAAATCTCGCTCTGTCCATCGCGGTCGAGGAACACAACACGAGCCTTCCGGCAGACCGCCGCCTCAACGCGCTGTTCCTGGAGCGCCAGCCGCGCTTCGGCTGGCACCGGGGCATGCTGATCGACGACGCCACGATGCAGGTGTCCTTCCTCAAGGACCTCGTCACCCTGCGCAACCCGACCAGCGACTTCAGCTTCCTCTGCTTCCTGCGCGAGCGGGGCAGACTGATCGACTTCCTGAACCAGAAGACCCTCTTCCCCCTGCGCATGGAGTTCCACGAGTACTTCGAATGGGCCGCCGGGCGCGTCTCCCACCTGGTGGAGTACGGCAGCGAGGTGGTGCGTGTCGAGCCGGTGCGCGGGGACGACGGGGAGGTGGCCTTCTTCGACGTCACCAGCCGCGGCGCCACCGGCGCGGGGGCGACCGTGACCCGCCGGGCCCGCAACATCAGCGTGGCCACGGGCCTGGAGCCGCATGTGCCGCCCGGCCTGGAGCTCGACGAACACGTTTGGCACAACAGCGAGTTGATCCCGCGCGCGCAGCGGCTGGCCCACTCGGGCGCCCCGGTTCGGCGGGCCGTCGTGCTCGGCGCCGGGCAGAGCGCCGCCGAGGCGGTGGACTACCTGCACCGCACCTTCCCCGAGGCCGAGGTCTGCTCGGTCTTCGCCAAGTACGGCTACACCCCGGCCGACGACAGTCCCTTCGCGAACCGCATCTTCGACCCGGAGGCGGTCGACGTCTACTTCTCCTCGCCCTCCGAGGTGAAGCAGTCGCTGCTCGACTACCACCGCTCCACCAACTACTCCGTGGTGGACATGGAGTTGATCGAGGCCCTGTACGCCACCGCCTACCGGGAGAAGGTGGCCGGGCGCGAACGGCTGCGCTTCCTCAACGTCTCCCGGGTCCGCGCGGTCGACCAGGGCGCCGACGGCGGTCTCGACGTCACCGTGGAGTTCCTGCCGACCGGCGAACAGCGGCTGCTCGCCGCCGACGTCCTCGTGCTCGCCACCGGCTACCGGCCCCGCGACCTGGCCTCGCTGCTCGGCGAGGCGGCCAAGCTCTGCCTGCGCGACGACGGGGACGAGGTCCGGGTGGGCCGCGACCACCGGGTGGAGACGGCACCGGAGGTGACCGCGGGTCTCTACCTCCAGGGCGGGACCGAGCACACCCACGGCCTGACCAGCACGCTGCTGTCGACCGTGGCGGTCCGGGCGGACGAGATCCACCGCTCCGTGCTGGCCGCGAGGGCGACGGTCTGACCCGCCCCGGCTCCCCGGGCCCGGAGGAAACGGTCCCTCCGGGCCCGGGGCCCGCGGCGACGGCGGGCGGCCACCCGCGCCCGCCGTCTCAGTGCGTCCGGTAGGGCCCGTGGGTCCAGCGGCCGTCCGTCATCGTGGCGTGCACGGGCATCGTGCGCAGGGTGTCCGTGTCGGCGCGCGCGGGGTCCACGTCCACGAGGACCAGGTCGGCGGGGTCGCCCACCCGTACGAACCGGCGTCCGCGGGCCGCCGCGACCAGCGCGTCGGGGACGGTCAGGCACTGCTCCGGGTGCCAGGCGGGGCGTCCGTCGTCGGTCCGGCCGACGGCCGAGGCGACGGCGAGCCACGGGTCGAGCGGCGACACGGGGGCGTCGGAACCGAACTCCAGGCGGGCCCCGGCGGCCAGCAGATCGGCGTAGGCGAAGGCGCGTGCGGTGCGTCCGGCCCAGTGCCGGTCGGCCACGTCCCGGTCGTCCGTCGCGTGCCGCGGCTGGACCCCCGCGGTGACGCCCAGCCGCGCGAACCTCGGGAGGTCCTCGGGGCTGAGCAGCTGCGCGTGCTCGATCCGGCCGCGGCAGCGCACGTCCTCGAAGGCGTCCAGGGCCACCGTGTTGGCGTGGTCGCCGATCGCGTGCACGGCGGGCCGGATGCCGTGCGCGGCGGCCCGGCGCATCAGACGCACCAGCTCGCGCGGTGACGTCTCCTCGATGCCGTGCGCGCCCTCCGTGCCCTCGAGGCCCGGATAGGGGTCGCGGCACAGGGCGGTACGGGTGTTCAGCGAGCCGTCGGTGAAGAGCTTCAGGGGGCCCGCCGTCACCAGCCCCGACCCACCGACCGGGTCGCCCGTGCGCAGCCCGCGCTCCACGGCCGCGTCCAGACGGCTCGGATAGACCGCCGCGGCGACGCGCACCGCGGGCCGGAACGCGGCCGAGCGGCGCTCCCAGTCCCCGACCGTGTCGCCGTACTGGAAGTCGATGACCCCGGTGACCCCGCGTGCCGCGGCGGCCTCGCAGGCGTCCGCGATCCACCCGTCGACCACCGCGGCCGGTGCGCCGGGCAGGGCGGCCAGGACCTCGTGGCACTCGGTCTCCCGCACCAGCCCGGTGGGGTGGCCGCCGCGGCCGACGAGGGCGAGGCAGGCCGAGTTGAGCCACGCGGCGTGCAGATCGGCGCTGACCAGGGCGACCGGCCGGTCGGGCAGGGCCGCGTCCAGGAGCGCCTTGTGCGGGGCGTCGGGCCACAGCCCGTCCCGGAACCCGTAGCCGAAGAGCACCGTGCCCCCGCCCCGCGCGTCCCCCGCTCCGCCGCGCCGCCGCACGAGGTCGGCGACCTCCCGCGCGGAGGCGGTCCCGGCGAGGTCCAGCCGGTGCCGGGCGCCGGCCCACTCCGCCAGGTGGACATGGGCGTCCCACAGACCGGGCAGCAGCACCCGTCCGTCCAGGTCGAGGACCCGCTCGCCGTCGGCGGCCGCGACCGGCCCCCCGGTCCCGGTCCCGGCGAAGACATGGGTGATCCTGCCGCCCGCGACCCGCACCCGGGCGAGGGGGCCGCCGGCGCCGAGCCGCACCCGGTCCAGGACCCACGCGCCCTCCGGGGCGGGTCCGTCCGCCGGGCTCCCGCTCCGGGCGCGCGCGTGATCCTCCATGGAGCCTCCATCCACGACGGGCACCCTCGCCGGAACGGCACCCCACCAGGAAAAGTTAGGGTCACCTTACCCGCTTCCCCGGCGGTCGTCGGCGGGTTCGTGCCTACGGGCGCAGGAGAGGGTTCGGGAGCGGGAGGTAGCGGGCGTCGGCGCCGTCCGCGCCCGTCCAGCGCAGCAGCAGGTTGGTCTTGCCCGGCAGAGTGGGCGCGGTGAGCAGCGCGGTGGCCTCGGGGAGGTCGTGACGGGCCAGCTCGCGGCGCACGGCGGGCCACGGGTCGAGGCCGGGGTGGCACTCGGCGAGCGCCGCCGCGACCTCCCACAGATGGTTCACGACCAGGCAGTACACCAGCCGCTCCCAGCCGGCCGACCGCTCGACGTCCGTCAGCAGTTTGACGCCCTCGGCGTCCCGGAACAGGGCCTGCACGGGCATGCCGTCGGCGTCGACGGCGACCAGCGTGTTCTGGAGATGGGCCTCGAGGACGACGCCGTGGTCGGCGAAGGCGCGCAGCGCCGGAGGGACGACGGCCGCCAGGTACGCCTCCCACCAGGCAGCCGGGTCCTGCGCGGCGGCCAGCGGGTCGCCGTCGAAGCCCTCCACGAGGCCCGCGGCGAGCAGCGGGGTGGCGCCGGGCGGCAGCCGGTCCTCCAGCCCGTCGCGGACCAGCACGGCGAGCGCCTCGAAGGCGAAGGACGCGGTGCGGTAGCCCCGGTCGCTGAGCCAGACCGCCGGCGCGCGGCCCGCGCGGCCGCCGTCCGTCGCGAAGGCGCGGACCGCCGCCTCGTCGGTGCGGCGCAGCTTCAGCAGGTCGTGGCGCCACAGGCGGCGGATGTCGTTGGTGATGCGCACGTCGAGGCTGAACTTCAGGCACAGGTCGCGCTCGGGCGCGTAGACCGTCCGTACGGCGGCCGTCGGCCAGGCCTCGAAGCCGGTCGTGCCGAGCCGGACCAGCCGGCCGTCGGCGAAGGCGGGCGCGAGTTCCCGGGCGGCCAGGTCGAGCTGCCAGGGGTGGGCGGGCAGCAACCGGTAGCCGGGCGGGGCCGTGCCGAGGGCGTCGAGCGCGCCGGTGTCGCCCTCCTCGACGAGCGCGTCCTCGCGCAGGCCGAGCAGGACCAGCGGGAAGCGGGCGTGGGCCTCCGGGGCGTACGGCAGCCAGCCGGCCGCCGGGCCCCGGCCGCGCGCCTTGGGTGCGGGGTGGTGGGGGTGGCCGGTGACGAGGGACTGCTCGGAGCGCAGGTAAGCGCCGGCCGGCGGGGTGGCACGCGCGCGTGCGGCGAGCAGCGCGGCGACGGCGTCCCGGCTGGCGGTCATCTCGGCGGGCAGTTCGCTGTGGGACAGGCCGGTGTGCGCCCGCAGCACCTCGGCGGCCAGCGCCACGAGCTGCCGGTGCCCCAGGCGGTGCCAGGCGCCCGCCGCGTACAGCTCGGGCTCGGCGGGCCGCCGTCCGGCCCGCACCCGCAGCAGGCGACCGCCGTCGCCGCCGGGCAGCCGGTACACGGGCCGGTCCGTGCCCGCCGAGCCCGAGCTGTACGCGGCGGGCTGCGGTTCGGCGAGCTCCCTCAACAGACAGTTGAGGAGCGGCGCGGCGGCACAGGCGTCGGCGCGCTCGGCGATGGCGTCGGCGGACGCCGTGGCCTCGGCGGGCGGGGGGATGAGGTCCACGCGATCCACTGGTTCCCTGGTTCCCTACGGTTCTGCTGGGCGGAGACGATCATTATCGCGTCGTCACGGCCCATCGGTGACGCCGTACCCGCACTCTCAGGAGCCCACCCGTGCACCCTCCTCCCACCGCCGAGGCCGAGCTGGCCGCGGAACTGGCCGTCGTCCGTCCCGCTCTCGGCCCCCGGTTCACGGCCGCGCTGCCCGGGGCGAGGGCGGCCGTCCTGACCAGGCTGTGGCGGGCCCTGGTCCACGAGCCGCTGCCGTGGATCACCCGCCGGGAGGAGTCCGGCGGGGAGTGCCTGCTGCGGCTGGCGGACGGCCGTCGTCTGCACGGCCCCCTCCCGGACCCGTACGCGACCGCCGCGCGGGTGACGCAGGTGCGGCTGGACGGAGTCGCCCACGGCGACCCGGCGCGGCTGATGACGGAGCTGGGGGTGCCGCACGCCTCCGGATTCGCCGCCGAACTCGCCCACAGCGTGGCGTCGATGGCGCTGTCGCGGGCCGGCCAGGAGCCCGGCACGAGCCTCCTGCGGGACCCGGACGAGTGGCCGGTGCACGACTGGGAGTGGGAGCAGCGCGTGGTGGACGGGCATCCCTACCATCCCAACTGCCGTTCCAGGCCCGGGTTCACGGTGGCGGAGCAGCTGGCGTACGGGCCCGAGCACCGGGTGCCGGTACGGCTCGGGCTGCTGCCGGTGCCGGCCGACGAGTGTCTGGTGTCGGGCGAGTGGCCCGGGGAACTGCGGGACGGGGACCGGCTGGTGATCCCGGTCCATCCGTGGCAGGCCTCGCACGTCTTGAAGCGGACCTGCGAGCGGGGGATCGACGCGCGCCCGCTGATGTCGCTGCGTACGCTCGCCCTTCCCGGCGACCGGCACGTCAAGACCGCGCTGAGCACGCGGCTGACGTCCTCCGTGCGGGACATCTCCGTCGGGTCCGTCACCTCCTCGGCGGTGCTGTCGGAGTTCGCGCAGACCCTGACGCCGTACACCGGCGGCCTGCTGCACATGACCCGCACCCTGGGCGCGGCCACCGCCCACTCCCCCGATCTGGCGGCCGTGCTGCGCGAGTCGCCGCGGGTGTACGCGGCGCCGGGCGAGCACGTCGTGCCGGTGGCCGCGCTGGCAGGCACCGCGCTGCCGAGTTCGCCGCGGTGGCTGGCGGACTTCACGCGGCTCGCGCTGACCGTCGGACTGAGGCTGCTGGAGCTGGGCGTGGCGCTGGAGGCGCACGGCCAGAACCTGCTGGTCGTGCTGTCGGCCTCGGGCGCCCCGCTGCGGCTGGTCTACCGCGATCTGGCCGACATCCGGGTGGGTCCGGCCCGGCTGGCCCGGCACGGCGTCCCGCTGCCGGACCGGCTGCCCGAGCGGATCCGCACGGACGACGTGACCGCGCTGCGGCGCAAGCTGTTCGGTTCCCTGGTGGCGGGAGCGCTGGCCGCGACGGCGGGGAGCCGTGCGGCCCTGGGGGCGGCGCTGGAGACGGCCGTGCGGGATCTGCCGCGCTCGCCGGACCTCGTGGCGCTGTGCGAGGAGCCGCTTCCGGCGAAGGCGCTGACGCTGATGCGGTTGTCGGAGGGCACCGCGGGCGACCGATGGGCCGCACTGCCCAACCCCTTGAGCACCGGCATTTTCTGACGAGCCATCGGGTCGACGCGGAACGACCGGTCGGGCGCGCCGGGTCCGCGACCGGCGCCGCGATCGGTTCCGCCGCCGTTTTGTGGCCGGACACCTCTGATCAATAGGATCCGCCGATGATCAGAACACAACGGCTGGCGGCGGGCGTCTGCGCCCTGCTCGCCGCGCTCACGGCCGGGCTCGCGTTCCCGGCCGGGGCGGTCGCCGACGAGACCACCGCCACCGCGCCCAAGGTCGACCTGGTCCTCGACGTCAGCGGTTCGATGCGGACGAAGGACATGGACGGCGGGACGCGGATGGCCGCGGCCAAGCAGGCGTTCAACGAGGTGCTGGACGCGACCCCGGAGAACGTCCTGCTCGGCATCCGCACGCTCGGCGCCAACTACCCCGGGGACGACCAGAAGACGGGCTGCAAGGACACCGCGCAGCTCTACCCGGTCGGCCCGCTGGACCGGACCGAGGCCAAGACGGCGGTGGCGACCCTGTCGCCGACCGGCTGGACACCGATCGGCCCCGCGCTGCTGAAGGCGGCCGGCGACCTCGACGGCGGCACCGGCTCCAAGCGCATCGTGCTGATCAGCGACGGCGAGGACACCTGCGCGCCGCTCGACCCGTGCGAGGTGGCCCGCGAGATCGCGGCCAAGGGCATAGGCCTGACCATCGACACGCTCGGGCTGGTGCCCAACGTCAAGATGCGCCGGCAGCTGAGCTGCATCGCCGAGGCCACCGGCGGCACCTACACCTCGGTGGAGCACACCGACGAACTCACCGACCGGGTCAACCAGTTGGTCGACCGGGCCGCCGACCCCGTGGTGACGCCGGTCGCCACCGAGGGCGCGGCCTCCTGTTCCGCGGCCCCGGCGCTCAAGTCCGGGCTGTACACCGACCGCGAGGAGTTCGGCCAGGAGCGCTGGTACAAGGTCGACGTGAAGCCGGGGCAGGAACTGCGCGCCTCGGTGAGCGTGGCGGCCGACCGGGCCATGAACCCCGACTACGGGGTGCTGCTGCGGGCGGTCACGGTGCACGGCCGGGAGATCGTGCGCGGCGAGGCGGCCGGCAACGGCCGTACCGACGTCATCTCGACCGGGCTGCGCTACCCGAAGGCGGAGAGCGACGACGACGAGGCTCCTGCCGAGACGGTCTGCGTGCAGGTGACCAACTCCTACTCGGCCGCCGCGGGCGTGAAGACCACGCCGGGCATGCCGCTGGAACTGACGGTGGACGTGGTCGGCAGCCCGTCACCGGCGGGCGACGTGGCCTCCTTCGGCCTCGGGCGCGGCTGGTGGCTGCTGGGCGTCCTGGTGCTGTTCGGCTTCCTCGCGGGTGTGCTGTGGGGCTGGGTGTCACGCTGGCGGATCGCGGTCTGGAGGACCAACTGATGCGTGTCTCACGAGTGTTGAGCGGCGCCCTGCTGGCGCTCGGACCGGTGCTCGGGCTGGCGCTCGGACCGGCGGCCGCTTCGGCCGCGGCCGACTCCACCCCCTCGGCGAGCCCCTCGGACGACTCCTCCGCGCCGACCGAGGCGGGTACGTCGTTCCGTACGGCGACCGAGATCGACCAGGGACAGACGGCGACGGCGAGCGGATCGGCCGGTGACTACCTCTACTGGTCGTTCCCCGCGGACACCGGCCAGCGCCCGACGGTCCGGGCGACGGTGAAACTGCCCGCGGCCCACACCGGGCAGACCTGGCAGGTCGACGTCTACGACGGTCTGCGGCGCCGCCAGGCCTGCCAGTACGGGGCGCAGACGCGCACCGCCGCGCCGGGCACGGCCTCGGTGGAGCTGGCCTGTGTGCTGCGCACGGTCCGCGCCTGGTCGGAGCCGTGGGCCGACGACCCGCTGCCGGGCACGTACTACGTCCGGCTGACGGTCCTCGGGCTGAAGGCGGCCGACCTGGGCCTGCCGGTCGGCGCGGAACTGCGGGTGGAATCCAAGGACATCGGGGGCTCCGCGGCCGTCGACGGTTCGCTCGCGGAGCCGCTCGTTCCCGGTATCGCCGTCGGGACGAAGGCGGAGGAGGACGACTCGTCGGCCTCGGCCGTGCTGTCGAGCATCGAGCCGGACGACGGCTGGGCGTCCGGCTGGTGGTCGGACCGGTGGGTGTGGACCGCGGTCGGCGCCGTGCTCGCCGCCCTCGCCGGTATCGGCGGGTACACGCTGACGCGTGGTTCCGGACGGCCGAGGCACGTGCCGCCGGGCGCCTGACGCCCGCCGGACACCCCCTCGGAAGGCCTGCCGCCACCGGCGGCAGGCCTTCCGCCACGAGCGGCACCGCACGGGCGCCCCGGTGTCACGCGTTTCTCAGGGCCTTGGCGATCGCGCCGTCGCCGGTGACCTCGATGCGCCCGGCGCGCACCTCCTGCGGGACGGTCGACCGGCCCTGGGCGACCGCCGTACAGGTGCCCGCGTCCAGGACCAGCCGCGCGTCGGGCTCGGCGGGCGCCGGCCCGTCCCCGTACACGGGCCCGCCCTCCGCGCCGACGTGCAGATGGAACTCCCCCTCGTCGAGCCGGACTTCGACCAGCCCGGCGCCTGCGGACACCGCAGCCTCGTCCGTGAGCCCGCGCAGCAGCGGCAGCGCGAACCAGTGCGCCCGCAGGGCGTCGGTGGGGCGGCGCTCACCGAGTTCCCCTTCGCCCCACTCCCCCAGCGCCTGGAGGACGGGCAGCAACTCCCTGCCTCGTCCGGTGAGTTCGTACACATAGGCGGCGCCCGGCGGAGGCAGCCTGCGGCGGGTGGTCAGCCCGTCCCGCTCCATGTCCTTCAGCCGCGAGGCGAGCACGTCCGTGCTCACTCCCGGCAGGTCGGCGTGCAGGTCCGTGTAACGGCGCGGGCCGGCGAGCAGCTCCCGGACGATCAGCAGGGTCCAGCGGTCGCCGACGACGTCGAGCGCGCGAGCGGCGGAACAGTACTGGTCGTAGCTTCGGCGAGGTGACATGGCACGCAGTCTAGACATGTCGTTGGACTTTCCAAGCTGGAACTTGGTAAAACCAAGCATCACAACGAACCGGAGGGGCGAGCGCGCATGGAGTTCCGGCAGTCGAACAAGCTGAGCGAGGTCTGTTACGAGATCCGCGGTCCGGTGATCGAGCACGCCGACGCGCTGGAGGCGGCGGGTCACAGCGTCCTGCGCCTGAACACCGGCAACCCCGCCCTCTTCAGCTTCGAGGCGCCGGAGGAGATCCTCCAGGACATGATCCGGATGCTCCCGCAGGCGCACGGCTACACGGACTCGCGCGGCATCCTGTCGGCCCGTCGCGCGGTGGCGGGGCGCTACCAGACCCTGGGCCTGGAGGTCGGCGTCGACGACGTCTTCCTCGGCAACGGCATCTCCGAGCTGATCTCGATGGCCGTACAGGCGCTGGTCGAGGACGGCGACGAAATCCTCATCCCCGCCCCCGACTTCCCGCTGTGGACGGCCGTCACCACCCTCGCCGGCGGCAAGGCCGTCCACTACCTCTGCGACGAACAGGCCGACTGGTACCCGGACCTGGACGACATGGCGTCGAAGATCACGGACCGCACCAAGGCCGTGGTCATCATCAACCCCAACAACCCCACCGGCGCGGTCTACCCGAAGGAGATCCTCGAAGGCATCCTCGACCTCGCCCGGCGTCACGGCCTGATGGTCTTCGCCGACGAGATCTACGACCAGATCCTGTACGACGACGCCGTGCACCACTCGGTCGCCGCGCTCGCCCCCGACCTGGTCGTCCTGACCTTCTGCGGCCTGTCCAAGACCTATCGGGTGGCCGGCTTCCGGTCGGGCTGGCTGGTGGTCACCGGCCCCAAGCAGCACGCCAGGAACTACCTGGAGGGCCTGACCATGCTGGCCTCCATGCGGTTGTGCGCCAACGCGCCCGCGCAGTACGCCATCCAGGCGGCGCTCGGCGGCCGCCAGTCCATCCACGAACTGACCGCGCCCGGCGGCCGTCTGCACGAGCAGCGCACGGTGGCCTGGGAGAAGCTCAACGAGATCCCCGGCGTGTCCTGCGTGAAGCCGAAGGGCTCGCTGTACGCGTTCCCCCGCCTCGACCCCAAGGTCCACAAGATCCACGACGACGAGAAGTTCGTCCTGGACCTGCTGCTGCGGGAGAAGATCCAGGTCGTCCAGGGCACCGGCTTCAACTGGCCCACCCCCGACCACTTCCGCATCCTCACCCTCCCGCACGCCGACGACCTGGAGGCGGCGATCGGGCGCATCGGCCGGTTCCTCGGCGGCTACCGGCAGTAGGCGAGGATCCGGCGGCATGCCGGGCGACGGCGGCCGGCCGCCGCCCGGCATGCGGGGGCCCGGGTCCTGTGTCACGGTGCTGGAAGGCACGGCAGGAAGGGGCACGCGCGCGTGGGTGACCTGCTTCTCGTGCGGCACGGCGAGACCGAGTGGTCGCGCTCGGGCCGGCACACCGGATCGACGGACGTGCCGCTCACCGGGCACGGCCGCGACGAGGCACGCGCGCTGGCGCCCCTGATCCGGGCCCACCGGGTCGCCGCGGCGTTCGCGAGCCCCGCCGCGCGGGCCCGCGAGACGGCGGAACTGGCCGGCCTGCACGGGGTGCGCGTCGACGCCGGCCTGCGCGAGTGGGACTACGGCGGCTACGAGGGCGTCACCACGGCCGAGATCCGGCGGACACGGCCGGACTGGTTCCTCTTCACCGACGGGGTCGCCCCCGGCCCGCCCGGCCGCCCCGGGGAGACGCCCGAACAGGTCGGCGAACGGGCCGACCGGGTGCTCGCCCGGATCGACGCGGCGCCCACCGGCCCCGGGGAGTGCGTGGTGCTGGTGGCCCACGGCCACTTCCTGCGCGTGCTCACCGCGCGCCGGCTGGGACTGCCCGCGTCGGCCGGCGCGCTGTTCCTGCTGGAGACGGGAACGCTGTGCCGGCTCGGCACCGAACACGGGCGGCCGGTGATCGCCGCCTGGAATGTCGGACCCGGGCCGTAGCCTTCGAGGAGGTCCCCGCCGGGGACAGCACTCGCAGGGAGCACACCGTGACCCGACCGCCGACCGCCGCCCAGCGGCGGATGATCGAGGCCGCCGACGCGGTCACCGGGCGGCTGCGGGGTACGGCGCCGCAACTGACGGCGCTGGTGCGGCAGGGCCTCGCCTTCCGGCACCCGCGCCCGCCGCACGACCACTTCCTCACCCCGGCGGGACACCGGGTCCGCGAGACCCTGCGCGCGCCCGGGGCGCCGGCGGCCGGGGCGGGAGCGGACGAGGCGGAGGCCCCGGCCCGAGCCCGCCCGGAGCCGGCGCCGGCGGACACCGGCGTGTTCGCGGCGCGCGTCGGCGGCGAGGCGGACGGCGGGGCGTCCGGACCCGCCCGGGCCCGCGAGGTGCACAGCGCCTGGCAGGGGCTGCTCGAACTGCGCCGGATGACCAACCCGGACGGCGGCACCGGCCGGCCGTGCGGCTGGGAACGCGCCCACCTGGTGCGGGCCGCGGCCCTCGCCCTGGAGGCCGCCGGCCACCTTCCCGCCGGGCCGTCGGGCCGTGACGGGTACCGGGTGCGCGACACCCCGCAGCCCGAGGCCGTCGCCGTGCACGCGCCGGACGACGCGACACTGCGGGCCTGCTCGGCGACCCTGGAGGGGGCGGGCTGGCAGACCGGCGAGCACACCGACCCCCGCTCGCGGACCCGCTATCTGCTCGCTTCCCCCCGCCGGGTGTGAGGGACATGCCAAGATCGACGGGCGGATCACCGGCGGGCACCGGCCCCCGGGACCGACCCGCGGGACAACCGCGGGACCGACCTCGGCACCGACCAGGGAACCGACCCAGAGAAGGGGACACCGTGAGCGAGCCGTTCTCCGTCCGGATCACCGTGCGCGGGTACGAGACCGACGTCCAGGGGCACCTCAACCAGAGCGTGTACATCAACTACGCGGAACACGCCCGCTGGTCACTGCTCCAGGCGGCGGGCATCAGCCAGGCGGGCCTGGCCGCCAGGGGCGTGGGCCCGGTCGCCCTGGAGACGACCATCCGCTACCGGCGCGAACTCCTGGCCGGGGACGAGGTCGACGTGACCTGCGTCTTCGAGTGGGGCGGCGGCAGGACCTTCCGGATCGAGCAGACCATCACCAAGACCGACGGCACGGTGTCCGCCCAGCTCAGCGCGGTCGGAGGGCTGCTGGACCTGAAGACCCGCAGGATGGTCGCCGACCCGCAGGACCACTTCAAGGAACTGGCCTCGGATCCGGGCCTGTTCGGGCTCTGACCCGCCGCCCGGCCCGTCTTCGGGCGAATTCGGATGCGCTCGGGTGTGCGGGCCTGCGATGCTCCGGTCCCATGTCCGCACGCCGTGTGAAACCCAGCCTCTACATCTCCGTCGACATCGAGGCCGACGGCCCGATCCCCGGGCCGTACTCCCTGCTGAGCCTGGGAGCGGCGGTCGCCGGGCGGCACGACGCCGGGGGTTTCACCGCGGCCGACCCGGCACGCCGCACCTTCTACCGTGAACTGAGGCCGATCAGCGACGACTTCGTCCCCGAGGCACTCGCCGTGAGCGGGCTGGACCGCGAGCGTCTGGCCGTCGAGGGACTGCCACCGGAGCAGGCGCTGACCCAGTTCACCCGGTGGGTGCGCGAGGTGAGCGAGGACGCCCAGCCGGTGATGTGCGGCTACCCGGCCTCGTACGACTGGACGTTCCTGTACTGGTACCTGGTGCGCTTCACCGGCGCGAGCCCCTTCGGGCACTCCGGCTGCCTGGACATGAAGACGCTGTACGCCGCCAGGGCGGGGGTGCCGCTGCGGTCGGTGGCGAAGCGGACGATGCCGGCGCGGCTGCTGCCCCGGCGCCCGCACACGCATCACGCGCTCGACGACGCCGTCGAGCAGGCCGAGTTGCTCGCGAACCTCATGGCGTGGCCGGGGCCCGGACCGGCCCGGTGAGGTCCTCGCCCGTCTCCATCGGGTGGGTGACGTCCGTCGTGTCCCGGCCGCGGCCGGTGTGGTGGAAAACCAGGTTGAGCAGGACGGCGGCCAGACATCCCGTGGAGATGCCCGAGTCGAGGACGATCCTCGCCGTCTCCGGGAAGGCGTGGTAGAAGTCCGGCGTGGTGATGGGGATGATGCCCACTGCCAGGGCGACGGCCACGATCAGGACGTTGTCGTCCTTCTCCAGGCCGGCCCGGACGAGGGTCTGGATACCGCTGGCGGCGACGGAGCCGAACAGGACCACACCGGCGCCGCCGAGGACCGGGCGGGGCACGACGGCGATGAGCGAGGCGGCCGCCGGGCACAGGCCCATCAGCACGAGGAAGGCGCCGCCGGTGGCGACGACGTAGCGGCTGCGGACCCGGGTCATCGCCACCAGACCGATGTTCTGGGCGAACGCGCTGCACATGAAGCCGTTGAAGACGGGGCTGAGGGCCGAGCCCAGGGTGTCGGCGCGCAGGCCCGCCGCGATGGTCCGCTCGTCCGCCGGGCGTTCGACGATCTCGCCCAACGCCAGCATGTCGGCGGTCGATTCGGTCATCGAGACCACCATCACCACGCACATCGACACGATCGCCGCGAGCCGGAACTGCGGCGCGCCGAAGTGGAAGGGGGCGGGGAAGCCGACGACGTCCGCGTCCGCCACCGGCCCGAAGTCCGTGACGCCGAGGGGGATCGCGACGAGCGTGCCCGCCAGGAGGCCGAGCAGCACGGCGATCTGTTTGACGAAGCCGCCGGTGAACCGGCGCAGGAGCAGCACGATCAGCAGGGTCGCGGCCGCCAGGCCCAGGTTCGTCGTCGAACCGTGGTCGTGCGCGGCGGGGTCGGGGCCCTGGGCCCAGCCGAAGGCGACGGGCAGCAGGGAGACGCCGATGAGGGTGATCACCGTTCCCGTGACGACCGGCGGGAAGAAGCGGACCGCCTTGCAGAAGACGGGCGCGGCGAGGAAGCCCAGGAGGCCGGCGACGATCACCGCGCCGTAGATGACCGGCAGGGCGTCCCTCTTGTCGTCGGTGGAGGCCACGATCGCCGTCATGGGGGCGACCCCGGCGAAGGTGACACCGTTGACGAACGGCAGACGGGCACCGATCTTCCACACGCCGAGCGTCTGGAGGAAGGTGGCGAGACCGGCCGTGAACAGACACGCGCCGGTGAGGAAGGTGAGTTCGGCGCCGGTCAGGCCCACGGCCGCGCCGACGATCAGGGGCGGGGCGACGACCCCGGCGTACATGGCGGCCACGTGCTGGAGACCGCTGGTGGCCATGCGCAGGGCGGGGAGCTTCTGGTCTACGGGGTGTTCGGCGGGGTGCGGGGACACGGCGGCTCTCCTCCGGTCGGGTACACGTCGGCTCTGACGCGGGTGTCAGGGAGGTGGTGCGGCGGTCGTGCGGGTCACGGGAGACGCGAGGGGGCGGCGGGGAACCGTTCCGGGGCGCGCGCGTCCACGCGCACCCCGGGCACGGCCCACCACGGACCCCGCTCGGAGGTCCGTGGCTCCCGGTCGAGGGCCGTCCCCCTCGACCGGAGTTCGGTGTCCGCCCGCGGGGAACCGGGCCGCGGGGGCCGGGTTCCCCGCGGGCCGGGGGGTTCAGCCCTGGGCGGCGATCCGCGCGAGGCGGCGGGCCTCCTCGCGCGTCGTGCGGGCGATCTCCTCCTCGTCGGCGTGCAGCAGCCTTCCGGAGTCGACGATCTGACGGCCGTTCACGAAGGAGGCCGTGACGGGGGCGGCCGCGCCGAAGACCAGGGCGGTCACCGGGTCGGCGATGGAGGCGTGGGCGAGGGTGTCGAGCTTCCACAGCACCAGGTCGGCCAGCTTGCCCGGCTCCAGGGAGCCGATCTGGCCGGCGCGTCCCAGGACCCGGGCGCCGCCGAAGGTGCCCAGCCGCAGCGCCTGACGGGCGTTGAGGGCGGCCTCGCGACGAGCTCCGAGACGGTTGATGAGCAGGGCGTTGCGCAGCTCGGTGTGGAGTTCGCCGGACTCGTTGGACGCCGTGCCGTCGACGCCGAGGCCGACGGGGACACCGGCGGCGAGCATGTCGGGGACGCGGGCGATGCCGGCGGCCAGCCGGGCGTTGGACGACGGGCAGTGGGCGACACCCGTACCGGTCCGGGCGAAGGCGTCGATGTCGGAGTCGTTCATGTGGACGCAGTGCGCCATCCACACGTCCTCGCCGAGCCAGCCGGTGGACTCGAAGTAGTCGGTCGGGCCCATCCCGAACAGCTCGTGGCAGAACTTCTCCTCCTCGACCGTCTCGGAACCGTGGGTATGCAGCCTCACCCCGAGCCGGCGGGCCAACTCGGCTCCCTGGCGCATCAGTTCGGTGGAGACGGAGAAGGGTGAACAGGGGGCGACGGCGATCTGGGTCATCGCGTCGAAGGAGGTGTCGTGGTGCCGGCGGACGGTCTCCTCGGTGGCGGCGAGGGCGCCCTCCAGGCTCTCGACGGCGAAGTCCGGGGGCAGGCCGCCGTCCTTCTCGCCGCGGTCCATGGAGCCGCGGGCGAGGGTGAAGCGGACCCCCATGTCCCGGGCGGCGCCGATGATCGCGCCGGACAGGTCGCCGGAGCCCCGGGGGAAGACGTAGTGGTGGTCCATGGCGGTGGTGACGCCGCCGCGGGCCATCATGGCGAGGGAGCCCTGGGCGGCCGCGCGGACCATCTGCTCGTCGATGCGCGCCCAGGTGGGGTAGAGGGCGACGAGCCAGTCGAAGAGGTTGTGGTCGGTGGCCAGGCCCCGGGTGATCCACTGGTAGAAGTGGTGGTGGGTGTTGACCAGGCCGGGGGTGACCAGGTGCCCGGTGGCGTCGATGCGGCGTTCGACGTCCTGGAGGCCCTCGGGGGCCGGGCCCGCGCCGAGCGACTCGATCCGGTTGCCCGCGAGGACGACGTGTCCGCTCGCGTACTCGGTGTCCTGGGCGTCGACGGTCGCGATCGCACAGTTCTCGATGACGGTGCGCCGGTCTGCTGCCATGGTCTTCGTCCTTTTCACTCGGCGGACTCTTCAGGAGAGGGCACGGCAGGACCCCGGGAGCTTTGAGTGCCGTGGCCGGCCGGGCGCGGGCCCGCGGGCCACGGGTGCCGATAGGAGGGAAATGTGGAGGGGGACGGCGGGGCGGCGGGCTCAGAGGTTGGTGAGGTCCGCCGGGATCCTCGCCTCGCTGCCGTCCCGCAGCACGGTGGCCTCGATCAGGCCGTAGGGGCGGTCGGCGGCGAGGTACACGGCGCCGTCCGCGGTGTCGTTCTTCAGCCCGAACGGCTTCAGGTCGACCAGGAAGTGGTGCTTGTTGGGGAGCGAGAACCGCACCTCGTCGATCTCGGCGCGGTGGTCGATGATCCGCGCGCCCATGGCGTACAGGGTCTGCTGGAGCGAGAGGGAGTACGTCTGCGCGAAGGCCAGCAGCATGTGCCGCTTGACCTCGGCGTACGACTCCTCCCAGTCGGGGGCCTGCCCGGTGTCGTCGGACCAGTTGTAGCGCCAGCGGCTGGAGACGTCGGTGGCCAGGATGCGGTCGTGCGCCTCGGGCAGGGTCGTGTACCTGTCCTTGACGTAGCCCCAGAACTCGGAGTTCGTCGAGTTCATGACGGTCAGGTCCTTGAGCCCGGAGACGACCTCCCACGACGAGCCGTCGTAGGTGATCTGCGCCAGACGCGTCTCCTGCCCCCGGCGGACGAAGGAGTGCTCGTCCTCGCCCGGCGTCTCGATCCGGTCCCAGGAGTACTCCTCGATCCGGATGCGCGCGGTCCTGATCGGCTCCTGCGAGGTCACGAAGTGACGGGCGAGGTGGATGCCGAACTGTTCGGCGGACTCGATGCCGTACTCCTTGGCGAACGCGTACACCGTGTTCTTGGTGGTGTCGGTCGGCAGGACGTTGGCGTTCGAGCCGCAGTAGTGGACCTCGTCCATGTCGCCGCTCAGCGACACGGACACGTTGAGGTCCTTGATGTGGTGGGTGGCACCGTCCCGCGTGATCTTCACGACCCGGTTCTCGGCCTTGCCGTACTGGTTCTGTCCCAGGACCACGGGGCGGGCCGGGTGGGAGGAGGCGGGGCGGGCCGGCTGGGCATTGGCGGTCATGAGCTAGCTCCCTCGGTAAACGGAGTAGCCGAACGGGTTGAGCAGCAGCGGTACGTGGTAGTGCTCGCCGGGCCTGACGGCGAAGGTGATCGTCACCTCCGGGAAGAACACGTCCGCACGCCCGCTGTCCCGATGCGCGGGGGCGTCCTGCTGCCTCTCGGCCTGCTGGTTCTCGCGGCGCTCGAAATACGCCTCCACGGCGAAGTCGAGCCGTACATGGGTGGTCCCCTCCGGCAGCGCCGGCAGGTCCTTGCACCGGCCGTCCGCGTCGGTGACGGAGCCGCCGAGCGCCTGCCAGTCCCCTCCCGGCCCGTCGTGGGCGCCGGGGCCCGGGCGGGCGGCGAGGCGGACGGCGACGCCCTCGGCGGGCCGGCCGACGGAGGTGTCCAGGATGTGGGTGGACACCGATGCGGTGGTGCTGGTGCTCATGGGGTGTCTCGGTCCTCTTCGACGAGTCGGGCCAGGCGGATCCGGTTGATCTTTCCCAGTTCGACGCGGACGATCTCCCGCTCCCGCTCCGGCGCGTTGCCGATGCGTTCCCCGACCGCGTCGCGCATCTGCTCGCCGGTACGGCCGGTGGCGCAGATCAGGAAGACGTGGCCGAACCGCTCCTGGTAGGCGAGGTTCAGTTCGAGCAGCTCGGCCCTGAGCTCCTCGGACGCGCCGTCCATGCCCCGCTGTTCGCGGGCCGAGGCCGGGTCGCCCGGCTTCGGGCGGCCGATCGGCGGGTGGGCGGCCATCGCCTCCGCCAGGTCGGCGGCGGTCAGGGCGGCCGTGGCCGCGTCGCTCGCGGCGTACAGGTCGGCCGGGGTGGCGCAGGGGCGGGCCGCGAGCACCCGGGCGGCCCACGCCGGGGAGGCGCACACCTCGTGGAGCGCGGCACGGGCCGCCGACTCCTCGAGGCCGTTGAACCGGGCCAGGCCCGGCGGTGGGGAAGTCGTCGTCACGGGAGCCTCCGTGGCCGCGGACGGCCTTCGTGCTTGAGCGGACTGCGGTCAGCTAACGCCTCCGCACGACACCGCGTCAACACTTTGTTGAAAATTCCGGGTTACGAAACCCCGGCGGCCCCGTCGGGACGCGTGCGCACCGCACGCGCGCCGCTCAGGCCTCTTTCTCCCGGTTGAGATAGTTGTAGACCGTGAAGCGGCTCACGCCGAGCGCGCTCGCGACGGTCTCCACGCCGTGACGTACGGAGAAGGCACCGCGCGCCTCGAGCATCCGCACCACCTCCTGCTTGGCCTTGCGGTCCAGATCGGCGAGCGGCCTGCCCTTGCGGCGCTCCATGGCGGCCAGGATGTGGTCGAGGGAGTCGGCGAGCTGCGGCAGCCGTACGGCCACGGCGTCGGCGCCGTCCCAGGCGAGCACGACGTCGTCGACACCCGCCTCGTCGGGCGGGATCATCTCGCCGCCCATCGCGTCGACCAGCGGCTTCACGGCCGCGATGAAGGCCTCGTCACCCGCGGTGCTCACACGCCCTCCCCGACGACGTCGCCGCCCGCGTCCCGGCCCGCGTCCCCGAGGACGTTGACCTGGAGCGTGATCCGGGTGGCGCCCGCGCCCAGGGACTCGCGCAGGAGGGCGTCCACCGCGCCGAGCACCGTGTCGGCGGCCCCCTCCACGGTGTTGCCGAACGGCCCGACGTCCACCGCGTCCAGGTCGGCGCGCTCGATCACCGCCCGGGCCACCAGGGCGTGCGCGGGCGCCTCGTCGAGATCGAAGGGCTCGGTGGTGAACTCCACTTTCAGTCGCATCGCGCCCCACACCTCTCTGCACCGGACCGGACCGTCGGCGCCCGGACCCCGACCCTAACGGACCGGGCGCAGGACCACCGGGGACTCGGGATTACCCCCGGCCGGGCTTCCTTCCTCCGCTTCCCTACTCCCCCGCCCCCTCTTGACAAGCCGTCCGGGCGAGCGGCAATCTTCCAATAGGCAGAAACCAACTTCCACAATACGGAAAACATCGCACGCATCGACACGGAAGGGAGCGCGGAACGCCATGGGCTTCGAGGACCAGCGCTTCAGCGTGAACCTGTCGATCCTCTTCACCGAACTCCCGCTCCTGGAGCGCCCCGCGGCCGCCGCCGCGGCCGGCTTCACCGCGGTCGAGCTCTGGTGGCCCTGGGTCGACTCCCCCACTCCCGAGCGCACCGGGCTCGACGCGCTGAGGAAGGCGATCGAGGACGCGGGCGTCCGGCTCACGGGCCTCAACTTCTACGCCGGACAGCTGCCCGGCCCCGACCGCGGCGCGCTGTCGCTGCCCGGCCGCGAGTCCGAGCGGTTCCGCGCCAACGTCGACGTGGCCGCGGAGTTCGCCGGCTCCCTCGGCTGCGGGGCGCTCAACGCGCTGTACGGCAACCGCGTCGACGGTGTGGACCCGGCCGAGCAGGACGCGCTCGCCCTGGAGAACCTGGTGCGGGCCGCCCGCTCGGCGGACCGGATCGGCGCGGTCCTCCTCGTCGAGGCCCTGAACCGGCCCGAGTCGCCCCGCTACCCCCTGGTGAGCGCCGACGTGGCGGTCGGCGTCGTCGACCGGGTCAACGAGGCGACGGGCCTCGGCAACGCGAAGTTCCTGATGGACCTGTACCACCTGTCCATGAACGGCGAGGACCTGCCGTCGGTGATCGAGCGGTACACCCCGAGGACCGGCCATGTGCAGATCGCCGACACCCCGGGACGCGGGGCGCCGGGCACCGGCTCGCTGCCCCTGGCGGACCTGCTCGGCCTGCTGAGGAAGGCCGGATACGACGGCCTGGTCGGCCTGGAGTACAAGCCGGGCGACCGTCCGAGCGCCGAGTCCTTCGACTGGCTGCCCCGCTGATCCCCCCGTACCGAGAGGCACTCCCGATGAGCAACGCACTTCCCAGGATCGCCTGGATCGGCCTCGGCATCATGGGCTCGCCCATGTCCGAGAACCTCGTCAAGGCCGGGTACGACGTCACCGGCTTCACGCTGGAGCAGGACAAGCTGGACCGGCTGGCCGCCGCAGGGGGCAGCGCCGCGGGGTCCGTCGCGGAGGCGGTCCGCGACGCCGACGTCGTGATCACGATGGTTCCGGCCTCCCCGCAGGTCGAGGCCGTCGCCTACGGCCCCGACGGCATCCTGGAGAACGCGCGCTCCGGGGCGCTGCTGATCGACATGTCCTCGATCACCCCGCAGACCTCGGTCGACCTGGCACGGGCGGCGCGCGACAAGGGCGTCCGGGTGCTCGACGCCCCCGTGTCCGGCGGGGAGGCCGGCGCCGTGGAGGCCGTGCTCTCCATCATGGTCGGCGGCGAACAGGCCGACTTCGACGCGGCCCGGCCTCTCTTCGAGGTGCTCGGCAGGACGGTCGTGCTGTGCGGACCGCACGGGGCGGGCCAGACCGTGAAGGCCGCCAACCAGCTGATCGTCGCCGTCAACATCCAGGCGTGCGCCGAGGCCGTGGTCTTCCTGGAGAAGTCGGGTGTGGACCTGAAGGCGGCGCTGGACGTCCTGGGCGGCGGTCTCGCCGGCTCGACCGTGCTGGCCCGCAAGAAGGACAACTTCCTCACCCGCGACTTCCGGCCGGGCTTCCGCATCGACCTGCACCACAAGGACATGGGCATCGTCACGGACGCGGCCCGTACGGTCGGCGCGGCCCTGCCCGTGGGCGCGGTGGTCGCCCAGCTGGTGGCGAGCCTGCGCGCGCAGGGCGACGGCGGACTCGACCACTCGGCCCTGCTGCGCGCCGTCGAGCGTCTGTCCGGGGCGCGCCCCTGAGACTTCCGGGCGGCGCCGTCGCCGACATCTGTCCTGTCGCGCCCAGGCGGCGGCGCCGCCCGGAACCCCCTGCCTGAACCGAACCACCAGACCGCGCACCGCGCCTGACGACACGTCGGGCGCCGTGCGCGCAGCCCGCGGCCGAGCCGTGCGACCCGGATGAGCGGTGGTCGCCGGACCGGGCGCGGGCGGAGCGAGGACCGCGGCGGCGTGCGAGCCAGTGCGGTGGTGAAGGAACGCGGCCGCTTCCCGGCCTGAGGGAAGCCGCCCCGGCTCCGTCGCACACCCGCCGCGGTCCCCGCCCCTCCCCTTCCTCCCGCTCCACCTGACCACCTTCCCCGGGCCGCGAACACCCGGGCGACGCCCCCGCCGGCCGGACCGGCGGGGGCGTCGCACGTCGCGGACCGCCCCGCGGACGAAGTGCACACCGACCGCGACCCACCGCCCGGCGTGCAGCCGGGGCGGTCGGACCGGTGCGGGCCGGGGCCGAGGTCGACGCCAGGGGCCGGGGCCAGGCCCGACCGCCCTGCGGGCGAGGCGAACACCGGCCGCGGGCCCCACCCGGGGTCGGGCAGGGCCGGGGCGGTCGGGCCGAGGCCGGACCGGGCCCGGAACCGGGGCAGACCGGGCCAGGACAGGCCGGACCGGGGCGAGACAGGCCGGGGCGGACCGGGGCACGGCCAGGTCCGGCCGTGGCCGGTGGGCAGGGCCGGAGCCCGGGGCCGAGGTCGAGGTCGGGGCCAGGGGCCGGGGCCGGGACCCACGCCGGGGCCGGGGCCAGGACCGGGGGCAGCGAAAAAAGGGGCGGCCGTCCGGTGGACGGCCGCCCCTTCGGTGGTGCCGGGTTCGTCAGACCTTCAGCGTCCTGATCGACGTCGGAGCGTGCGCCGGTTCGGTGGCCAGCTCCTCGAACTCCACGACCTCGCCGATGTCGTTGGTGCCGCTCATCGAGATGTTGGTGACGCGCTCCAGGATCGCCTCCACCACCACCGGCACCCGGAACTCGGCGGCCAGCTTCCCGGCCTGTTCGAAGGCGGCCGCCAGGTCGGCCGGGTCCGTGACCCTGATGGCCTTGCAGCCGAGGCCCTCGGCGACCTTGACGTGGTCGACGCCGTACACGCCCAGTTCGGGCGAGTTGACGTTCTCGAACTCCAGGTTCACCTGGAAGTCGATGTCGAAGGCCCGCTGGGCCTGGCGGATCAGCCCGAGGTAGGAGTTGTTGACCAGGACATGGATGTAGGGGATCTTGTGCTGCGCGCCGACCGCCAGCTCCTCGATCATGAACTGGAAGTCGTAGTCCCCGGAGAGGGCGACGACCTGCGCCTGCGGATCGGCCTTCGCCACACCCAGCGCCGCCGGGATCGTCCAGCCGAGGGGCCCCGCCTGACCGCAGTTGATCCAGTGCCGGGGCCGGTAGACGTGCAGCATCTGGGCGCCCGCGATCTGCGAGAGACCGATGGTGGTGACGTACCGGGTCTGCGGGCTGAACGCCTTGTTCATCTCCTCGTAGACGCGCTGCGGCTTCATCGGGACGTCGTCGAAGTGCGTACGGCGCTGGAGGGTGGCCCTCCTCTCCTGTGCGGCGGCCCCCCACGCGGCACGGTCGGGCAGGCCGCCGGCCGCCTTCGTCTCCCGTGCCACCTCGACGAAGAGCGCCAGGGCCGCCTTCGCGTCCGAGGCGATCCCGTAGTCCGGCGCGAAGATCCTGCCGATCTGGGTGGGCTCGACGTCGACGTGGACGAAGGTGCGGCCCGCCGTGTAGACGTCGAGGCGGCCGGTGTGACGGTTGGCCCAGCGGTTGCCGATGCCGAGGACGAAGTCGGACTCCAGGAAGGTCGCGTTGCCGTAGCGGTGCGAGGTCTGGAGGCCGACCATGCCGGCGTTCAGCTCGTGGTCGTCGGGGATCGCGCCCCAGCCCATCAGGGTGGGGACGACCGGGGTGCCCGTCAGTTCGGCGAACTCCCGCAGCAGTGCGGTGGCGTCCGCGGTGATGACACCGCCGCCCGCGACGATCAGGGGCCGCCGCGACGCGTTGAGCATCGCGAGCGCCTTCTCGATCTGCGCGCGGGTCGCGACCGGCCGGTGGACGGGCAGCGGCTCGTACGTGTCGACATCGAACTCGATCTCCGTCTGCTGGACGTCGACCGGCAGGTCGACGAGGACGGGGCCGGGCCGGCCGGAACGCATGAGGTGGAACGCCTGCTGGAAGACGCCGGGGACCTGGGCCGCCTCCAGGACCGTGACCGCCATCTTCGTCACCGGCTTGGCGATGGAGGCGATGTCGACGGCCTGGAAGTCCTCCTTGTGGATCACGGCGGTCGGCGCCTGGCCCGTGATGCACAGGATCGGCACGGAGTCGCCGAGGGCCGAGTACAGCCCGGTGATCATGTCCGTGCCGGCCGGCCCGGAGGTGCCGACGCAGACGCCGATGTTGCCCGGCCGGGTGCGGGTGTAGCCCTCGGCCATGTGCGACGCGCCCTCGACATGGCGGGCCAGGGTGTGGTCGATGCCACCGGAGGCCCTCAGTGCCGCGTAGAAGGGGTTGATCGCCGCGCCGGGGACCCCGAACGCACTGGTGACGCCCTCGCGCTTGAGGATCTCGACTGCCGCGCGGGCAGCGGTCATACGAGCCATGGAGTACTCCTGCTTCGGCTGTCGGCTTCGCTCTCCCGTCGCGCCCCGCGGTGAGAACCGTGTCTTCGACTACACTTTCCGCATTGCGGAAAATATATTCTGCTATCTGGAATTAATGTAAGGGGGTGCCCAAAGGTCGTCAAGGGACGGACAGGCGGGGGGCGGAGGAGGACGATGGGGCCATGTCCGAGAGCGTGCCGGTGCGCTGTCCGGTCTGCCGGAGCGAGCGCCTCTACATCGCGCCGTCCTATCCGTGCGTGTGCGGTGCCCCCGTGACGCCCGTGCTCGACCGGCGGACGGCGCCGACGACCGTCGCACACCGGGCGTGGGACGACGAGTGGGTCGCCCTGCGCTGCCCCTCCTGCGGCCTGCGCCACCAGTGGCCGCGGCCGGAACTGGGCTGCGCGTGCGGCGCGGTGCTGCGGCTCCCGGTGACCGACCCGGTCCTCGGGCCCGCGAGCGGCCCGGGTCACGGCCCGACCGCGCCGGCGTCCGCGCAGCCCCCGCCGTCCGCTCCACTCACGTCACCACCGGGACCGGCACCGGGGCCGTCATCGGCGCCGACGCCCGCGCCGCCACGGCGGGCCTTCCGGCCCGTCGCCATCCGCACGGCGCGGGACGCGGTCACGGCCGCCGCGCTCTATCTGAACTGGCTCGGGCACGGGGACATCCGGCGGGCCGACCAGCGGCCCACCGCGGGCATCGGGCTCGCCGCCCGAGGGCTCGTGGCGCAGGTGGACCCGAGCGTCTCGCCGGCCTCGTCGCGGGACGTGGAGTGCCTCTGGCTGACGGCCATGACGGCGTCGGCCGACTGCGTCTACTTCTCGCTCGCCGGATACGACGACGACGCCCGCGCCCGCGCCGACCAGTTGCGCGTGCCGCTCTTCGTCCTCGACCTGACGGGCACCCCGCAGCCGGTGAACGCGACGGCCGGCGCCCTCGACGCGGGGGGCGTCTGAGGGCGCCGGCACGGACGCGGCGCGACGGGTGCCTCCTACCGGGCGTGCTGCTCCCGCAGTTCGACCTTGCGCACCTTCCCCGAGACGGTCATCGGGAAGGCGTCCATGATCCGCAGCCTGCTCGGGATCTTGTAGTGCGCCAGCCGGCCCTCGCAGTACGCCCGCAGTTCCTCCAGCGTCGGGGGGTGCGCCGCGTCGCCCGGGATCACACAGGCGAGGACCTCCTCGCCGTACTTCTCGTGCGGGACGCCGACGACCTGCACGTCCCGGATCCCGGGGTGGCCGTAGAGGAACTCCTCGATCTCGCGCGGGTAGACGTTCTCCCCGCCCCGGATGATCATGTCCTTGATGCGGCCGACGATCTCGACGTAGCCGTCCTCGCGCATCACCGCCAGGTCGCCGGTGTGCATCCAGCGTCCCGCGTCGATCACCTCGGCGGTCTTCCCGGGCTCGTCCCAGTAACCGAGCATCACGCTGTACCCGCGGGTGCACAGTTCTCCGGGGACACCGCGCGGCCGGGTCACGCCGTCCACCGGGTCCACGACCTTGACCTCGATGTGCGGCAGGACCCTGCCCACGGTGGCGGTGCGGTGCTCCAGGTCGTCCTCGCGGCGGGTCTGGGTGGAAACGGGCGAGGTCTCCGTCATGCCGTAACAGATGGACACCTCGGCCATGTTCATCTCGGAGACCACGCGCTTCATCACCTCGACCGGGCAGGGCGAGCCCGCCATGATGCCGGTGCGCAGACTGGAGAGGTCGTGGTCGGCGAAGTCGGGCAGGTTCAGCTCCGCGATGAACATGGTCGGCACCCCGTACAGGGAGGTGCACCGCTCGCGCTGGACCGCCTCCAGCGTGGCCCGCGGGTCGAAGGAGGGCGCGGGGACGACGATGCAGGCGCCGTGCGAGGTGGCCGCCAGGTTCCCCATCACCATGCCGAAACAGTGGTAGAAGGGCACCGGTACGCAGATCCTGTCCTGCTCGCTGTAGGCGAGCGACTCCCCCACGAAGTAACCGTTGTTGAGGATGTTGTGGTGGGAGAGGGTGGCTCCCTTGGGGAAGCCGGTCGTGCCGGAGGTGTACTGGATGTTGACGGGGTCGTCGCAGGACAGTTCGCTCCCGCGCGCCAGGAGTTCGTCGCGCGCACGGGACGTGCCGCGCCGCAGGAACGCCTCCCATCCCGGATCCCCGATGTAGACGGTCTCGCGCAGCCGCGGGCACGCGGGGCGCACCTCGTCGACCATCGCCCGGTAGTCGCTCGTGCGGTGGCTGAGCGAGGCGAACAGCAGCGAGACGCCCGCCTGTTCGAGGACGAACCCGACCTCGTGCGTGCGGTACGCCGGGTTGATGTTCACCATGACGGCACCGACGCGGGCGGTGGCGTACTGGACCAGGACCCACTCGGCGCAGTTGACGGCCCAGATGCCGACCCGGTCGCCCTTGCGCACGTCGCTCGCGAGCAGGGCGAGGGCCAGCCGGTCGACGTCCTCGACGAAGCGGCGGTACGTCCAGCGCCGTCCGGTCGGCGCGTCGACGAGGGCCTCGCGGTCGGGCCAGCGGGCGGCGGTGCGGTCCAGGTCGGCGCCGATGGTGTCGCCGAGCAGCGCGGTCGCGCTCGTCCCGTGCGCGTAGGAGGCCGCGCCCGGCGCCCGCGAGGCGTCCTCGTCCGGCGCGTGGGGCTCCCCGGTCACCGGAAGTCCTCCTCGCGGTACTCGGCCGCGGAGCCCGCCTCGGTCGCCTCGCGCAGTTCGATGCGGCGGATCTTCCCGCTCACCGTCTTGGGCAGCGGGGCGAACTCCAGGCGCCGGACGCGCTTGTAGGGGGCGAGCACCTCGCGGGAGTGCTCGAACAGCACCTTCGCGGTGTCGGGGCCCGGCTCCCAGCCCTCGGCGAGGACGACGTAGGCCTTGGGGACGGCGAGACGCAGCGGGTCGGGGGCGGGGACGACGGCCGCCTCGGCGACCGCCTCGTGCTCCAGCAGCGCGCTCTCCAGCTCGAAGGGGCTGATCTTGTAGTCGGAGGCCTTGAAGACGTCGTCGGCCCGTCCGACGTAGGTGAGGTAGCCGTTCTCGTCACGGCCGCCGATGTCGCCGGTGCGGTAGTAGCCGCCGGCCATCACCTCCGCCGTCCGCTCGGCGTCGCCGTGGTAGCCGGTCATCAGGCCGACCGGCCGGGCGGACAGGTCCAGCGCGATCTCGCCCTCCTGGACGCCCGGCGCGCCGGAGACCGGGTCGAGGAGCTCCACCCGGTAGCCGGGGCTCGGCCGGCCCATCGAGCCGGTCTTCAGCTCCTGTCCGGGGCTGTTGGCGATCTGCACGGCCGTCTCGGTCTGCCCGAACCCGTCCCGGACGGTGACCCCCCAGGCGCGGCGGACCTGCTCGACGACCTCGGGGTTGAGTGGCTCGCCCGCGGCCACCGCCTCGCGGGGCGGGGTGCGCAGCTGGGTGAGGTCGGCCTGGATCAGCATGCGCCAGACGGTGGGCGGCGCGCAGAACGTCGTCACGCCCGCGCGGTCCATCTCCGCCATCAGCCGGGCCGGGTCGAAGCGGGTGTAGTTGTGGATGAAGACCGTCGCCTCGGCGTTCCACGGGGCGAAGAGGTTGGACCAGGCGTGCTTGGCCCAGCCGGGCGAGGAGATGTTGAGGTGCACGTCGCCGGGCCCGAGCCCGATCCAGTACATCGTCGACAGATGCCCGACCGGGTAGGAGGTGTGGGTGTGCTCGACCAGCTTGGGCCGTGCGGTCGTGCCGGAGGTGAAGTACAGCATCAGCGGGTCGTCGGCGCGGGTGGGGCCGTCGGGCGTGAAGGCGGCCGGGGCGGCGTAGGCCTCCTCGAACGGCTGCCACCCCTCGGGCGCACCTCCGACCGCGACGCGCCGGTAGTCGCCGGGGACCGCGTCGAACTTGCCGGTGTCCTCGCTCCTGACGAGGACGTGCCGGATCCGGCCGCGCTCCACACGGTCGGTCAGGTCGGCCGGGCCGAGCAGCGGGGTGGCCGGGACGACGACGGCGCGCAGCTTCATCGCGGCGAGCGCGGTCTCCCAGAGCTCCACCTGGTTGCCGAGCATGACGAGGATCCGGTCCCCGGCGGCGACCCCGCGCCCGCGCAGCCAGCCGGCCACCCGGTCGGAGCGTTGCGACAGTTCGGCGAAGGTGAGCCGGGTCTCGGAGCCGTCCTCCTCCACGATGTGCAGGGCGGTGCGCCCGTTGCCCTCGGCGATGACGTCGAACCAGTCGAGCGCCCAGTTGAAGTGTTCGGGGCGGGGCCACTCGAAGCGCTCGTAGGCGGTGGTGTAGTCCTCGCGGTGTTCCAGCAGGAAGTCGCGGGCTCTGCGGAATTCCTCCGTCGCCGACGTCATCCGTCCTCCTCGCTTGCTCGGTCGTACGCCGCCGGGGCGCTCGCGGTCCCCGCGGCGGACTCCCGTGGTGCCGGACCATTGCCGGGCGGCTCTCTGCCATCGTGTAATCCGTGATGCAGGTCTCACTACCCCCGGACGGGGGTGTGCGGCACCAAGCCGCGCGGAAAGGGCGAGAACGTGGCGGCAGACGCGGCCGGAACGATGGAGATCCGCGGTGCGCTGGCGCGGCTGCGGCGCACGACGGGGCTGCCGGTCGCCTTCGGCGGCCTGGTGGAGCCGGGGCGGCAGCGGATGCGGATCAGTGAGTTCAGCGGTGCGGCCGGGCTCGCGCTGCGCGGCCTCGCGGTGACCTCGGGAAACGGGCTCGGCGGCAAGGCGGTCGCGCTGGCCCGGCCGTGCGCCGTGACGGACTACTCCCTCTCCCGGCAGATCAGCCACGAGTACGACGCGGCGGTCGCCGAGGAGGGGCTGCGCTCGGTGCTGGCGATCCCGGTGGTCGTCCGGCGCCGGGTGCGCGGGGTGCTGTACGGCGCCCTGCGGACGGCCCAGCCGCTGGGCGACCGGACGCTGACCGCGGCCGTCCAGGCGGCGCGGGACGTGGAGCAGGCGCTGGTGGTCGGGGACGAGGCGCGCGAGCTGCTGTCGGCGGCCCGGCCGCCGGACGCCGGGCCGGGCGCCGGCGCGGGTGCCGACCGGGAGCGGGTGCGCGAGGCGCACACGGCGCTGCGCGCGCTGGCCCCGCGGATCGCCGATCCGGTGCTGCGCGCCGAACTCCTCGCGGTGTGCGGACTGCTGACGCCGAGGGGATCGCGGGAGCGGACGGAGCGGCCTGCCGCCCTCGCGCCGCGGGAGCTGGACGTGCTGGCGTGCGTGGCGGCGGGCGCGACGAACGCGGCGGCCGCCGAGCGGCTGGGGCTGCGCCCGGAGACGGTGAAGGGCTATCTGCGCTCGGCGATGCGCAGACTGGGCGCGACGACCCGGGGAGAGGCGGTGGTCGCGGCCCGCAGGGCGGGTCTGCTGCCCTGACGGGCGGGTCCGCCGCCCCCGCCGCGGGGCGTGCGGCACCGCCCGTGGGGCGGGCGGCGCACGGTGCCGGGGACCGAACACATCAAGCCAGGGAGGCTCCTCACGACAAGTGACCATTCACTCATCGCCGCCATGAATTTCCCTATGCGTCCGGTTGTTATATGGCTCACCACACCGCGCCTCCGAATTTCAAAGAGACGTTGCCTAGAATTTGGCCCGGACACGACACTCGGAGGGGAGCGGTGACCGTGCGACGGGACTTCAAGGAGCCTGCCAGATGCCGCCCCGACCTGGTCATCGGCAGGGACGAGCTGTTCACGGCCGCCCAGGACCAGCTGGCGCGCGGCGGCAGTGTGCTGCTGCACGGCCCGGCCGGAATAGGAAAGTCGACCGTACTGCGGGCATTGGCCGCGGATTACGGCGACGCGGCGCACACCGTCCTGCGCTGCTCGGCGACCGAGTCCGAATCGCACCTCCCCTTCCTGGCCCTGGCGGACCTCTTCGGCCTCGTCCTGGGCGAGATCTCGGACAAGCTTCCCGCCGCCCAGCGCACGGCCCTGGAGTCGGCGCTCACCGGCCGCGGAGAATCGACTCTGCAACGGGACGGACTCGCCCTCCGCCTGGCCGTACTGTCGGCCCTGCGCGCCCTGGCCGCCGAGGGCCCCGTCCTGCTCGTCGCCGACGACCTCCAGTGGCTCGACTCGGCCAGCGCCGAACTCCTCGGCTTCGCGGCCCGCCGCCTCGGCGACACCCCGGTACAGCTGCTGTGCGCGGTGCGGACCGAGGACCAGGAGTACGACCGGCATCTACGCGCGTCCCCGCCCGACACCCTGGCCGTACGGCTCAACCCCCTCTCCCGCGCCCAGGTCTCCGCGCTGCTCGACCACCGCGGCTACACCGACCTGCCCCGCTCGACGATGCGGGAGATCCACCGCACCAGCGGCGGCAACCCGCTCTTCGCCCTGGAACTCGGCCGCGCCCTCGGCGAGAACCCGACGCCGCCGCGCCCCGGCGAGCCCCTTCCGGTGCCGACCTCGCTGCGCGCCCTGGTCCTCAGCCGGCTCGACATGCTGTCCGCCGAGGCGCGCCGCACCCTGCTCGTGGCCAGCGCGGGCGCCCGCCCCACCCTGGCCCTGCTGCACGCGGCCGGCCGCGAGAACGCCGAGGCCGAGACCGCGCAGGCGGCGGCGCTCGGGCTGCTCGCGACGGAACCCGAAGGGCCCGCCGTACGGTTCGCGCACCCGCTGATCTCGGCCGCCCTGTACGCCGAGGCGCCCGCGCAGGAGCGCCGGGCCGCGCACGCCGCACTGTCCACCGCCGCCTCCGACCCCATCGAGCGGGCCCGCAACCTCGCCCTGGCCACCACCGGCACCGACCCGGACGTGGCCGCCCGGCTCGCCGAGGCCGCGGCCCTCGCCCGGGACCGGGGCGCGCCCTCGGTCGCCGCCTCGCTCGGCCTGCTCGCCGCCCGGCACACCCCGCCGGACGGTCTGCCCGCCCCGGACGACCGGCGGCTCCAGGCCTCGGAGGACGCGATCACCGCCGGCGAGGTGGACCTCGCCCGGGACATCGCGCGCGAGGTGCTGACCCGGGCGACCGTGCCGGCGGACCGGATCCGGGCCTGGGAGGTGGTGATCGAGGCCGCCGGACAGTCCCTCGGCGAGGTGGACGCCGTCTTCCCGCAGGCCCTCGCGGACGCCGGCGACGACCCCCGGCTGCTCGCCCTGGTCCACTACCGGCTCGCCTGGCGCAAGCTGATCGTGGAGGGCGACTTCGCCGAGGCCCGTGAGGAGGCCGCGCACACCGCCGACCTCGCGGCCCGCGGCCAGGACCGGCGCACCGAGCTGATGGCGCTCTCCTTCCAGGCCTCGACCGAGACCCTGATGGGGCACCCGAACGCCCCGGCGACCATCAGACGGGCCCTGCGGGAACCCCAGGACCCCTACGTGGCCTGCCATCACAACGGCGTCGGGTCCGCGCGGTTCCGCTGGCTGCTGATGAGCGACCAGCTGCCCGAGGCCCGTACGACCATCACCGCGCTGCTGCGCGAGGTGCGCCGCCGCGGAATGGTCGAGAGCGAGGTGCACTTCCAGCGCTTCCTCGCCGAGACCGAGCTGCGCTCAGGACACTGCGGGCGCGCCCTCGACCTGGCCCGCGAGAGCCTGCGGCTGGCCCGGGACTCCGGCATCGGGCTGGGCGCCTCCGCCATGCTGACCTCCCTCGCCGAGGCCTCCGGCGGTGACGTGGACCGGGCGCTGGCCCTGGCCCGGGAGGCGGCCGAGCACGCCGAGGAGGACGGCGACCAGGTGTACCTCTCGCGCGCGCTGGCCGCGCTCGGCCACGCCCAGCTGGTGGCGGGCGACGCGGCGGGCGCCGTGGGCTCGCTGCGCCGGGTGCGGGAGCTGGAGACGGGGCTGGGCATCACCGACCCCGCCCGCGGCCGCTGGCAGGGCGACCTCGCCGAGGCGCTGGTCCGCGTCGGCGAGGCGGGTGAGGCGCAGGACGTCATCGACGTGACCCGCGAGCACGCGCTCCGGCTGAACCGGGAGAGTGTCCTCGCGGTGCTGGACCGGGCGGAGGCGCTGGTGCGCGCGGCGCTCGGCGACCACGAGGCGGCCGTCTCCCGGCTGACGTCCGTCCAGGACCGGCTGGCCAAGCTGGGATACGGCCTGGAGGAGGCGCGGGCGGCGTTCGCGCTGGCCCGGCTGCGCACCGGGCGGCCGGGACCGACCTCGTACGACGAGGCGGCGCGGCTGTTCCGGCGGTGCCGGGCGCTGCCCTGGCTGCGCCAGGTGGAGACGGCGGCGGCACAGGCGCCGGAGACGTCCGTCGCCGCCCGGCAGAGCGCTCCCGCGTCGGACGCGCTGGAGGGGCTCGCCTCGATGGAGCGTCAGGTGGCCGCGCTCGTCATGGAAGGGGCGACCAACCGGGAGATCGCCGCCCGGCTGTTCATCAGCGTCAAGACGGTGGAGGCGACCCTGACCCGGGTCTACCGCAAGCTCGGGATCCGTTCCCGGGTGGACATCGTCCGGCTGGCGGCGGGGCGCCACGCGAAGTGAGCGGTCCGCGGGTTAACTGCCCCTCAGGGGCTCACTGACCCTCAGTGGGTTCCGCGCCCGCGCGGCGGGTTCCCTGAGCGCCCCCTCGGCGGCGCCCGTGGGTTCCCTGGGGCGACCGAGGGTTTTCCCTGCCCCAACTCCCCTAGGGGGTTCCCTCATTGGGGTGAGCGGGTGCCACGTCCTAGCTTAAGGGACGTGCCGCTCGCCCGGGCACACGGGGGTCGGTCCCGCGACCCCCGTGCACTCCCCCCACACCCGTGCGACCCCCCACCGGCCACACCACCGAGGAGATCGATGTTCGGGATCGACCCCTTCAAGAGAACCGCCGCCGTCCTCGTGGCCACGGCCGCGGCGGCGGCGACCGCACTGCTCGGCGCCCCCACCGCCGTCGCAGCCCCCCAGCCGATCGTCGGCGGCACCACGACGACGACCACGGCGTACCCGTTCATGATGCAGATCACGGACGCCTCGCAGAACCAGTTCTGCGGCGGCACCCTCGTCTCGGCGACCAAGGTGGTCACGGCCGCCCACTGCATGGTCGGCGAGACCACGAGCAGCGTGCGCGTCGTCGGCGGACGCACCTACCTGAACGGCACCAACGGCACCGTCAGCCGGGTGAGCAAGATCTGGATCAACCCGGACTACACGGACGCCACCAACGGCGACGACGTGGCCGTGCTGACCCTGTCGACGTCGATGCCGTACACCACGGCCTCGTACGTCACCTCGTCCCAGACCGGCGTGTACGCGGCGGGCACCACCGCCCGCATCATCGGCTGGGGCACCACCTCGGAGAACGGCAGTTCCTCCAACCAGCTGCGGACCGCGACCGTCCCGATCGTGTCCGACTCCAGTTGCAGGAGTTCCTACGGTTCCGACTTCGTCGCGACCGACATGGTTTGCGCCGGATACACATCCGGCGGCGTAGACACCTGCCAGGGCGACAGCGGCGGTCCCCTGCTCATCGGGGGCGTCCTGGCAGGGATCACTTCTTGGGGCGAGGGCTGCGCGGAGGCCGGTTACCCGGGTGTCTACACCCGGCTGACCACCTTCTCCGGCCTGGTGGCCACGCAGGTCAATTCCTGACGGTCGACCGCGTGACAGCCCCCGAGAACTCCTGAGCACCCCTCAGGGAAAGACCGGGGGGCGCTGCGAGCCTCCACGAGCGGCCCGCAGCGCCCCCTATCCAAGCCCTCACCGGCCTTCCGGTGGGGGCTTCCGGCATGCCCGGCGGCCGCCGCCGTCGGTCAGGTCCGGGCGACGGTGCCGAACCGGACGTCCCGGGGCTCCCCCGGATGCATGGCGGCCAGCATCCGCTCGCCCTCCTCGACCACGTCGGCGCGCTCGGCCCGGGTGAGGGCGGCGAAGGGCTCCACGACCAGGGCGTCCGGATCCAGACGCCACAGTCCGGCCAGGAAGCCGTCGACGAGCAGGGTGCAGTACGCCTGGTTGCCCTGCCAGGCGCGCCCCCGATGGGCGGACGGCACGACCCGGCCGCGGTCGGCGTGGGAGAGCAGCAGGTTGTCGAACTCGGGGAGGAATCGGGGCGGGGCCGGGGTGCGGGGGTCGGGGCGCGGGGCGTCGGGAAGGTCGAACAGCTCCACGCCCCGCTCGTCCCGGAAGACGAGGAGCCGCGGGCGCAGACGCTCGAAGGCCTCGCGCAGCCGCGTCAGACCCGACCAGGTCTGCATGTCCTTGACGGAGGCCGGGCCGAAGGCGGCCAGATGGCGCAGGACGACGTCCTCCGGCGCCGGGGCCGGCTGCGCCGGCCGCCCCAGCCAGTGCTCGGCGGTGGTGAGGGCGACCTGCCCGCTCCTGCCCCACAGTCCGCGCGGGGTGACCTGGACGAGGGGGAGCCGACAGCGGGCCGCGACCGCGAGGGACTGCGGGTCGGCGTCGGGCCACCGGGCGGAGAGGGCCTCGCGCAGCTGCTTCATGGTGCGCGGCTCGGTCTCGACCAGCTCACGGGCGAGGACGGCGAGCAGGTCCAGGTCGACCCCGGCGAGCCCCTTGCGGAAGTAGGTCAGCTCCCGGTCCCGGGCGGGCTGGACGAACGGCCGCAGCGTGAGGCAGTCGTCGGCGGTGTGGGTGTGGATCGTGGACCGCATGCTGACGATCCGGACGACCTCGCGCCCGGCCATCAGCTTCGACAGGTCCTCGGGGACGAACCCGTCGAGCCGGGCGGCGAGCGCGTAGTAGGGCGGCTTCACGTTCTGCGCCTGGAGACCGAGCAGGTGCTCCACCGCCTCCCGCGCGGACAGGGACGAGGGCCGCAGCAGCGCCTGGCGGTCGAGGGTGGCGCGGTTCAGGGCCCGGGCGTCGAGCACCGGCGGATGCGTCGTCTTCGTCATGCACCGCAAACTAACGGCCCTTGCGGACAGCTCGCGTCCGCAACCCGCCTCGCGACCCGGGCGCGACCGTTCTCCGGCCCACGCCGTATGCCCGCTATATCCTGCTACGTGATCCATGCGATCCACGGGATCCGTGCGCCGCGTGCGGTTGCGGATCCCGTGGCAGGCAGACGTACGCAGGTCCGAGCGGGAGGCAGCCCGATGCCCGAGCGTCCCAGGAAGCCCGGCTGGCGCCGCACCCCCTCCGCACCGCAGGCCCCGCCGTCCGAGCCGTCCCCGCCGCAGCCCCCCGGCCCGGCCGGGAGCGCCGGCATCGTGCGCGCCGTCCTGTACCGCGACGGGGTGCGGGTGCTCGCCCCGGCCACGCTGTCGGAGACGTACCGGGCGCTGCGCGAACAGCCGTCGGGCATGGCCTGGATCGGCCTGGCCCGTCCCACCGAGAGCGAACTCCATTCCCTCGCCGCGGAGTTCGGGCTGCATCCGCTCGCCGTGGAGGACGCCAAGGAGGCCCATCAGCGCCCGAAGCTGGAACGCTACGGCGACACCCTCTTCGTCGTCCTGCGGGCGGCCCGCTATCTGGACGCCCCCGAGGAGATCGACTTCGGTGAGCTGCACGTCTTCGTGGGCCCCGACTTCGTCATCACGGTCCGGCACGCCGCCGCCCCCGACCTGTCGGCGGTCCGCCGCCGGATGGAGGAGACCCCCGAACTGCTGAAGCTGGGGCCCGAGGCGGTGCTGTACGCGATCCTGGACGCGGTGGTGGACGGTTACGCGCCGGTCGTCTCGGGGGTCCAGAACGACATCGACGAGATCGAGACCGAGGTGTTCCGCGGCGACCCCGCCGTCTCCCGCCGGATCTACGAACTCTCCCGCGAGATGGTCGAGTTCCAGCGGGCCACCCGTCCGCTGGTCGGCATGCTGCACGGCCTGATGGCCGGTTTCTCCAAGTACGGCACGGACGACGAACTCCAGCGCTACCTGCGCGACGTCGCCGACCACGTCACCCACACCAGCGAGCGCGTCGACGGCTTCCGCCAGGCCCTCACCGAGATCCTCACGGTCAACGCCACCCTCGTCACCCAGCAGCAGAACGCCGAGATGCGGGCCCTGGCGGAGGCGGGGTTCGAACAGAACGAGGAGATCAAGAAGATCTCCTCCTGGGCGGCGATCCTGTTCGCGCCGACGCTGGTGGGGACGATCTACGGGATGAACTTCGCGCACATGCCGGAGCTGCGCTGGGGCCTCGGGTATCCCTTCGCGATCGTCCTGATGGCGGTCGTGTGCGTGAGTCTGTACGTGGTCTTCAAGCGGCGGGACTGGCTCTGAGGAGGGGGTGCCGGTGGCGTGGCGGTCACCGGCACCCGCCCTCTACGGGGCCGGACGGTCAGCGCTTGGCCAGGAGCTCACCGAGCGCGATGTTGAGCTCCAGGACGTTCACCCGCGGCTCGCCGATGAAGCCCAGGGTGCGGCCCTCGGTGTGCGCGTCGACCAGCTCGCGGACCCGGGTGACGGACAGGCCGTTGCGTTCGGCGATCCGGTGGACCTGGAGCTGCGCGTACTGCGGGGAGATGTCCGGGTCGAGACCGGATCCCGAGGACGTCACCGCGTCGGCCGGCACGTCCGAGGGCTTGACGGTGTAGCCGCCGACCGAGTTGTCGGCGATGACGGCGGCCTTGGCGGCGGTCACCCGCTCGACGAGGACCTTGCTGTCGGCGGACAGGTTGCTGGCGCCGGACAGGATCAGCCGGTACCGGGTGTTGACGCTGTTGGTCCCGAGGCCGTCCTGCGGGCGTCCCTGGAACTTGCTCAGGTCGGGCTCGGGGGTCTCCTTGCCCTTCTTGGTCCGCAGGTCGTACGACTGGCCGATGAGCGAGGAGCCCACCACCTTGCCGTCCGCCTGGATCTCGGAGCCGTCGGCCTGATGGCGGAACAGGGCCTGGGCGATGCCGGTGACGGCCAGCGGGTAGACGACGCCGGTCACCAGGGTCAGCACGAGGAGGGCCCGCAGGCCCGCCCCGAGCAGCCGGGTCGTGTTGATCACTGAGTTGTTCATGGCTTCAGCACGCTTTCGGGGATCTACAGCCCGGGGACCAGGGAGAGGAGCAGGTCGATGAGTTTGATGCCGACGAAGGGGGCGATCAGGCCGCCGAGGCCGTAGACCGTCAGGTTGCGCCGCAGCAGCCGGTCGGCGCTGACCGGCCGGTAGCGCACGCCCCGCAGGGCGAGCGGGACCAGCGCGATGATGACGAGGGCGTTGAAGACGACCGCCGAGAGGATCGCGGAGTCCGGCGAGGACAGCCCCATGATGTTGAGCCTGTCCAGGCCCGGATAGACGGCCGCGAACAGCGCGGGGATGATCGCGAAGTACTTGGCGACGTCGTTGGCGATGGAGAACGTCGTCAACGCGCCCCGGGTGATCAGCAGTTGCTTGCCGATCTCGACGATCTCGATCAGCTTGGTCGGATCGGAGTCGAGGTCGACCATGTTGCCGGCCTCCTTCGCGGCCGACGTCCCGGTGTTCATCGCGACGCCGACGTCCGCCTGCGCGAGGGCGGGCGCGTCGTTCGTCCCGTCGCCGGTCATCGCGACCAGTTTGCCGCCCGCCTGTTCCCGCTTGATCAGCGCCATCTTGTCCTCGGGGGTCGCCTCCGCGAGGAAGTCGTCCACGCCCGCCTCCTCGGCGATGGCCCGGGCGGTCAGCGGGTTGTCGCCCGTGATCATGACGGTCCTGATGCCCATGCGGCGCAGTTCGTCGAACCGCTCGCGCATGCCGCCCTTGACCACGTCCTTGAGATGGACGACGCCCAGCACCCGCGCGCCGTCCGCGTCCTCGACGGCCACCAGCAACGGGGTGCCGCCCGCCCCGGAGATGCGCTCGGTGAGCGCGGCGGCGTCCTCGGGCACCTCGCCGCCCCGCTCGCGGACCCAGGCGACGACCGAACCGGCCGCGCCCTTGCGGATCCTGCGCCCGTCGGCGTCCACGCCCGACATCCGGGTCTGCGCGGTGAAGGCGATCCACTCGGCTCCGGCCAGTTCGCCCTGGTGGCGCTCGCGCAGCGCGTACTTCTCCTTGGCCAGGACGACGACGGAGCGACCCTCGGGCGTCTCGTCGGCCAGGGACGACAGCTGGGCCGCGTCGGCGAGTTCGGCCTCGGTGGTGCCGGCCACCGGCACGAACTCCGCGGCCTGCCGGTTGCCGAGGGTGATGGTGCCGGTCTTGTCGAGCAGCAGGGTGGAGACGTCACCGGCGGCCTCGACGGCACGCCCCGACATGGCCAGCACGTTGCGCTGCACCAGACGGTCCATGCCGGCGATGCCGATCGCCGACAGGAGCGCGCCGATCGTGGTCGGGATGAGACAGACCAGGAGGGCGACGAGCACGACCATCGTCAGGTGCGTGCCCGCGTAGTCCGCGAACGGCGGCAGCGTGGCGACCGCCAGCAGGAAGACGATCGTCAGCGAGGCGAGCAGGATGTTCAGCGCGATCTCGTTCGGCGTCTTCTGCCGGGCCGCGCCCTCGACCAGGGCGATCATGCGGTCGATGAAGGTCTCGCCCGGCTTCGTGGTGATCTTGACGACGATCCGGTCGCTGAGGACCCGGGTGCCACCGGTGACGGCGCTCCGGTCGCCGCCGGACTCCCGGATGACGGGTGCCGACTCGCCGGTGATGGCGGACTCGTCCACGCTCGCGACGCCTTCGACGACATCGCCGTCGCCCGGGACGACGTCGCCCGCCTCGCAGACGACCAGGTCCCCGACGCGCAGCGCGGTGCCGGGCACCCGTTCCTCGCGGTCGCCGGTGAGGCGGCGGGCCACACTGTCGGTCTTGGCCTTGCGCAGGGTGTCGGCCTGCGCCTTGCCGCGTCCCTCGGCGACCGCCTCCGCCAGGTTGGCGAAGACGACGGTCAGCCAGAGCCAGACGCTGATGGTCCAGCCGAACAGGTCGCCGGGGTCGGTGAAGGAGAAGACGGTGGTCAGCAGGGAGCCGACCCAGACCACGAACATGACGGGCGACTTGACCATCACCCGCGGGTCGAGCTTGCGCAGGGCGTCGGGCAGGGACCTGAGCAGCTGTCCGGGGGTGAAGAGCCCGGCACCGGCCCGGCTCCCCCCGGGGCCGGCCGGCGCGTCCCGGTGAGGTGCCCGGACGGGGGTGACTGTGGACATCGGGTCCTCTTGCTTCGTTGCGTCGGTCGTCATGACGCCAGCCCCTCGGCCAGCGGTCCCAGGGCGAGGGCCGGGAAGTACGTCAGACCGGTGATGATCAGGATGGCGCCCACCAGCAGTCCGGTGAACAGCGGTTTCTCGGTGCGCAGGGTGCCCGCGGTGACGGGCACCGGCTTCTGTCCGGCGAGCGAACCGGCCAGGGCCAGCACGAACACCATCGGCAGGAACCGGCCGAGGAGCATCGCGAGACCCAGCGTGGTGTTGAACCACTGGGTGTCGGCGTTCAGCCCGGCGAAGGCCGATCCGTTGTTGTTCGCGGCGGAGGTGTAGGCGTAGAGGATCTCGGAGAAGCCGTGCGCTCCGGTGTTGGTCATGGAGTTGCCCGGGGTGGGCAGGGCCATCGCGGCGGCGGTCAGGACGAGCACCAGCGCCGGGGTGACGAGGATGTAGCAGGCGGCGCACTTGATCTCACGGGTGCCGATCTTCCGGCCCAGGTACTCGGGTGTGCGGCCGACCATGAGACCGGCGATGAACACCGCGATGATCGCCATGACGAGGATGCCGTAGAGCCCGGAGCCGGTGCCGCCGGGCGCGATCTCGCCCAGCTGCATGCCCAGCATGGTGATCCCGCCGCCCAGGCCGGTGAAGGACGAGTGGAAGGAGTCCACCGCGCCGGTCGAGGTGAGCGTCGTCGACACCGCGAAGATCGACGAGGCGCCGATCCCGAAGCGGGTCTCCTTGCCCTCCATCGCGCCTCCGGCGATCTGGAGCGCCGGCCCGTGGTGCGCGAACTCGGTCCACATCATCAGCGCGACGAAGCCGATCCAGATGGTGGCCATGGTCGCGAGGATCGCGTAGCCCTGCCGGACCGAGCCGACCATGACGCCGAAGGTGCGGGTCAGCGCGAAGGGGATGACGAGCAGCAGGAAGATCTCGAAGAGGTTGGTGAACGGGGTGGGGTTCTCGAACGGGTGGGCGGAGTTGGCGTTGAAGTAGCCGCCGCCGTTGGTGCCGAGTTCCTTGATGGCCTCCTGCGAGGCGACGGCGCCGCCGTTCCACTGCTGGTCGCCGCCCATGAACTGGCCGACTTCGTGGATTCCGGAGAAGTTCTGGACGGCCCCGCACGCGACGAGCACGACGGCGGCGACGAGGGCGAGCGGCAGCAGGATGCGGGTCACCCCGCGCACCATGTCCGTCCAGAAGTTGCCGAGTTCACCGGTGCGCGGCGCGGATCCGCCGCCCGGGCCGGACCGGGAGCGCGGGGCGGCGAACGCGCGTACCAGCGCCACCGCGACCGCCATGCCGACGGCCGCCGACACGAAGTTCTGCACGGCGAGTCCGGCCGTCTGCACGACGTGGCCCATGGCCTGTTCGCCGTAGTAGGACTGCCAGTTGGTGTTGGTGACGAACGACGCGGCCGTGTTGAACGCCTGGTCGGGATCGATCGACCTGAAGCCGAGCGAACCGGGCAGGACGCCCTGGAGCCGCTGGAGCAGGTAGAGGAAGACGACACCGGCCAGCGAGAACGCGAGCACACCGCGCAGATACGCCGGCCAGCGCATCTCGGTGTCCGGGTCGGCGCCGATACCGCGGTAGATCCACTTCTCCACCCGCCAGTGCCGGTCGGAGGAGTAGACCCTGGCCATGTAGGTGCCGAGGGGGACG
Organism: Streptomyces asoensis; assembly: GCF_016860545.1. Classification (NCBI taxonomy): domain Bacteria; kingdom Bacillati; phylum Actinomycetota; class Actinomycetes; order Kitasatosporales; family Streptomycetaceae; genus Streptomyces; species Streptomyces asoensis. The sequence goes on from NZ_BNEB01000005.1 coordinate 1,868,784, forward strand.
TAGGCGAGCGCCAGCGCCGCTATGAGCGCGAGCAGCTGGAGGACGCCGGCTGGTACGGGACCCATCTCCTGTCTCAGAACCTCTCCGGGAAGATCAGGGCAAGGACGAGATAGCCCAGCAGGGCGACGGCCACGAGCAGGCCGACGACGTTCTCGGCGCTCACAGCTTGGTCACCCCCTTGGCGACGAGGGCCACCAGCGCGAACACCGCGACCGTGGTGACGACGAAGGCCAGATCGGCCATCGTGAACTCCTAGGGCTGGATGAGATCCGGCTTCGGAAGAGAAGCGGACAGTCCGAGCAAACCCCGGCCCCGGCCCGGTGCGGCCGCTCGTTGACGACTCCCTTACGGCGGCCCCCTCACCTTTGACGACTCCCTTACGGCGGCCCGCGCCGAGAGGCCCGGCGGCGTCCTCCACCGCCGGTGCGGGCGGGCGCACCCGGGGCCGGTCCGGCAGTCGGCGGCGCACCTCCCGCAGAGCGTTCACCCGCATACCGTTGCAACGAAGCCGGGCGGGTTGTTGCGTTAGCGTCGCCGCCATTGCAACGATTTCCGGGCTTCTACCGGCAGTTATGCCCGACCGGGGCAGCAAATCGATTGCCACTCACCCGAACGCAACGTAGCGTTTTCATATCAGGAAACGTCACTCGGCCCCTCGCGGGACGAGGGCGCGTTTCGCGGGGTGAGCGGTCGGAGGGGGCGGACGATGGAGACGGTGCCGGGCCGAAGACGGACGGCGGCGGGCGCCTTCGCCCGCTTCGTGCTCTGCGGCGGCGGGGTGGGAGTGGCGGCCGGTTTCGCAGTGGCGGCCCTCGCGTCCCTGGTCCCCTGGGTCCTGGCCAATGCCCTGATCACTGTGGTCTCGACGCTCCTCGCCACCGAACTGCACGCCCGCTTCACGTTCGGTGCGGGCGCACGCGCGACCTGGCGCCAGCACACGCAGTCGGCCGGGTCCGCCGCGGCCGCCTACGCCGTGACCTGCACGGCGATGCTCGCCCTGCACCAGCTGACGGCGGCACCGGGGGCGGTGCTGGAACAGGTCGTCTACCTGTCGGCCTCCGCACTCGCCGGAGTCGCGCGGTTCGCGGTGCTGCGCCTCTTCGTCTTCGCCCGCGACCGCGCCCGGGTCCCCGCCACCGCCACCGCCCGCACCACGCACCCGGTGCGGTCGGCCGTGCCCTGCACCGCGGCGCCGGCCGGTCCCGCGGCGCTGTGCCGCGCGGCCTGACGGTCGCGGGGGCGGGAACGGCGTCGCCTCGCCCCCCTGAGGATCACGGGGGGGGCGGGGAAACGGCGTTGCCCCGCCCCGCGGCGGTTCATTAGGCTCGCTCGGGTGACTGCCGGGTCGGCCTTGGGCCACGCACGAGTGAGGGTCCCGGCCGCTGCGTGAGCGCGAGGCGGGCACGAGCCCCGCCCCTTCTCCGTGTCCTCGTCGGCGCCCTTGCGCATCGCCCCCGTCCCAGCGGAACCGAAGACCCGGAGACACCCACCCATGTCGTACGAGCAGCAGCACCCGCAGCGATCCGGACCGTCCACCACCACCGTCCGCCTCGACCACACGGCCGTGTACGCCACGGACCGGCGCCTGTCGGCCGAGTTCCTCGCCGCGGTCCTGGAGCTGGAGGTAGGTGCCCCCTTCGGGCCCTTCCTGCCCGTGGACCTCGGCAACGGCGTCACGCTCGACTACTACGAGAAGCGCGACGAGCCGATCCAGTCGCAGCACTACGCGTTCCTCGTGCCCGACGCGCGGTTCGACGCCATGATCGCGCGGCTGGAGGCCGTCGGCGTCACCTACTACGCCGACCCCGGCCACACCGAACCCGGCCGGGTCAACCGGCTGTTCGGCGGTCGCGGCGCGTACTTCCCCGACCCGGACGGCCACAACATGGAGATCATGACGCGGCCGTACGTCCGTCCCTGAGAAGCCGGGGCAAGGCCGGGGTGGCGGTGTCCTTCCGGTCCGTCCGGAAGGACACCGGCGCCCCTGCCTGCCCTCAGGCCGCGAGGACGGCCGCGGCCGTCCCCGAGCCCTCCGCTTCGTCGAGGAGACCGGTGAGCGTGGCACGGGCGCGGGCCACGCGGGAGCGGATCGTGCCGACCGGGCAGCCGCCGGCCCGGGCGGCCTCCTCGTAGGGCAGCCCGGCCAACTGGGTCAGGACGAACGCCTCACGGCGCTCGGCGGGCAGCGCGTCCAGCAGGTCGAGCAGGGCGACGCCGTCGTCGAAGCCCGGCAGACCGCTCGGCTGGGCCCGTTCGGCCCAGGTCGTCCAGTCGTCCAGGTCGGCCGGCCGCGGCCGGGCGGCCGCGTGCCGCAGGCTGTCGACGACCGTGCGGCGCGCGATGGCCAGCAGCCAGGTGCGGGCCGACGAGCGCCCCTCGAACCGGTGCAGGCTGCCGAGAGCCCGCAGGAACGTCTCCTGCGTGAGGTCGTCGGCCAGCTGACGGTCCGCGCAGAGGTACGTGACGCAGCGGACGACGTCCGGACGCAGCGCCCGTACGAAGCGGTCGACCGCGTCGGGATCGCCCGCGCGGGCAGCGAGGGCCCAGAGGGTGGCCGGGTCGTCGGGGCACGCCGGGACGCCGGTCCGACCGGTCGCCGTGCGCCCCGCGTCACGTTTCCCGGACGGCAGGGGGAGGACAGGAGTGATCACCTGAGGTCCTTCTCGGGTGGTCCGGGACCGGTCCGACCCCGCGCGGGCACGGACCGGGCGTGCGTCGGGCACGCCCGGCGGGAGAGCCTGCGCCGCGGAAGGGCCCCGGGACGGGAGGGAGGAGGGGGCGTGCGACGCGCACACCCCGCGCCCGGGGCCGCGGAAACCGGCAGACAGGGTGCCTGCGCAACGGCCTCGGGAAACCGGCTGTCTCAGACGACAGCGGTCCCCGCCGGAGGCCCTCGGGAGATGATCGTGTGGGTGAGCGTCAGGCGCGGTACGCGCTCGGCGCGTTCGTCCGCCGGCCGCGGGCGGGGCCGGTGCGGTGGGACGGGCAGGGCCAGGAGGGGCAGCCTCAGCGGGGCGGCCAGCCACCCGGCGACGGCCCGCAGGAGACGGAACGCGGCCCGCTCGCCGTGGGCCAGCCACAGGCCGGTGAGCAGGGCGGCGAGCGTATGGGCGGCGAGCATGCCCCCCGACGGCACACCGTCCGCGCCGTGGGCCATGTGGTGGCCGAGCTGTCCGGTGTGCGCCAGGTGCCCCATGGACAGGGACTCCAGGGGACCCGGGGAACCCATGTCCATCGCGTCCATGTGCAGAGAGCCCATGTGCAGAGAGCCCATGTGCATCGGGCCCATGTGGCTCGACCCCATGGACATGCCGCTCATGGCGCCCGGGACCTGGTGCGCCGGGAGGCCCGTACCGGAATCCGGTGCCGACGCACCGCCCCACGAGAAGGCCGAGTGGAGGGCGCCCTGCGCGACGACCACGACGGACACCACCGGCGCGAGCCCGCGTTCACGGCCGGCCAGCACCCAGCCGGCACCGCCCGTGACGGCGAAGCCGGCGGACAGCGTCCACCAGGGCACGGCGGAGCCCGACATGAGGACGTGTCCGAGGGCAGCGAGCAGCACGCACACGGCCGCGAACACCGCGGCCCGTGTCGTGCGCACACCCCACCCAGCAGTCATGACGGCCTCATCCTCGCATCCGGGCGCCGCTCGTCACGGGTGGGTACGCACGGCACCCGGCCCCGCCACTCACCCCGGGGAGAGTGATACAGGACACAGCGCCCGGCCGGAAGCCGGCCGCCGGTCCCGCCGCCGGGCGTCCCGGCGGCGGGTGCCGGTGGCGGGGCCGCCCGCGGTCCTACTCGGGCCGCGACCCGGCGGAACGGCCGCGGACGACGGCGAACGCCGCGGCCGCCAGCCCCAGGACGCCCACGGCCAGTCCGGCGGCGCCGAGACCCCGGGCCGTGGAGTCGTCGCCGGAGGCGGTGGAGGAGGCGGAACTCTTCGCGCTCACCGAAGGGGCCGCCGCCCCGGCGCCGTCCTGCGCCGCTCGGTCCGCGCCCTTCGCGGTGAGTTCGAGGACCGGCGCCGGGTTCTCCGGCTCGTCGGCGCCGGCCGCCGCCTCCTCGATCCAGCGGACGGTCTTGCCGTCGGAGTACGTCTGGAGCGTCTTGAACGTCAACCGGCCGACGTCGTCGGGAAGCTGACCGAACGCCACGTCGAAGTCCTCGAACTGCCCGGCGGCGATCTTCCCGCCGGTCCAGGTGATCTCGGAGACGGCGTCCGTGACGGTGCCGTCGTCGGTCTTGACCGGTGTCTTGAGCCTGGTGTTCTTCACCGAGGCCGTCCAGCCGTCGCGCGGCGAGACCAGAACCCCGAGCACCGGGTGGTCCGTCGGCAGGAAGACCTGCACCTCGGTGGTGGTCACGGCGTCGTCCTCGTTGGGGACCCGGAAGGTGAGGACCCCGTCCGTGGCGCCCTTGGCGTAGCTCTCGGGGTGCACGGTGACGTGCGCGGAGGCGGCCCCGGCCGCCGCGAGGACTCCGGCGGCGGCGAGGGCGGCGACGGCGGCGGCCCGGCGCAGCACCGTGCCGGGCCTGCGGGTGACGCCGGCGACCGTGGTGCTGCTGGTGGTGGTGTCGGTGGTGCTGCTGGTGGTGGTCGTGGTGCAAGTCGTGGACATGACTGTGTGGTCTCCGTACCGAGGGAGGAGGGACGTCGGGTGCTGGAGCGCGCGGCGCTCACGACCTCCCCGTCGGCGGCCCCCGCCGGTGCACCGCGTGCCGCAACCGCACCTGGGGCAGCACTCCCGCCCCCGCGACGGCCGGGCACCACGGTCCGGGCACCTCCGGAACTCCCTGGAAACCCCGGACCACCCGCCACCAGGCGGCGAGCCCGGGCACACAGCGGGCCGCCCGGCGCAGCAGGGACCACAGCGCGGCCTCCCCGCGCCGCAGCCACCAGGTCAGCAGCAGGGCCGCGCCGATGTGCGCGGCGGTGGCGTGCGCCGTCAGCGCGTGCGGGGCCGGTGCGAGCGGGTGGGAGTGGACGGTCCGCATCCCGTGCATGACCATCGCCGTGTGCGGCCGGGCGGTGTGGAACGCGAGGTGCAACCCGCCCTGCGCCGCCGCGGTCCCGGCGCCGATTCCGGCCAGTGAACGTTCCCGCCCGCCGAGCAGACAGCCGGCCGCGAAGACCGGCACGGCTCCCGCGAGCTGCGTCCACACCGGCGGCGCCTCGCCCGTGGCCAGCACATGTCCGCCGGTGGCGAGCAGCACGCACAGCACGGCGAACACCGCCGCACGCAGGCACCGCACCGCCAGGGACGCCCTCACGACGCCCGATGCTGCCATGCGGCGCGAGGACCGCTCCCCCTGCCCCCGCATGCGCACCACCATCACGTCCCGCCGGCCGAACCCGCACCCCCTCTACGGGTCGGACCCGGACACCGTTCAGTTCCCTGCCGTCCGCGGTCTCCGCGCGGCTCGTTCACCTCAGCGCGCCCTCCTCGCCGAACGACAGCGGCAGGAAGCGCTCGGCCATGCGGGCGTAGCCGGCCGCGTTGGGGTGCAGGCCGTCCGGGAGGTCGTCGACGTCGTCCGGCCCGAACAGCGTCGTCCCGTCCAGGAGCCGGATCCGGTCGTCACCGTCACGGCGGCGCTGTTCGACGGCCCGCCCCAGCAGTTCGCGGATGCGGGTGAGCGTGAGGGCGCCGAGTGCCAGCTCGGCGGGCCGGTCGGCGGCGCGGACCCTCCCGTCGGGGCCCACCAGGGTCGGGCCGGGCCGCTGTTCGGCGGCCGGGCAGAAGAGGGGGGTGACGACCAGGACCGGTGTGTCCGGGTGCCCGTCGCGGATCGTGTCGAGGAATCCGTGCAGCGCCGGGACGAAGGCGCGTTCGCGCATGCTGTCGGCGTTCAGGACGTTGATGCCCAGTTCGAGGCTGATCGCACTCGCGGGCAGGTCACGGACGGCACGGGCCATGAAGGGATCCAGCTGGCACTGCCCGCCGAGGCCCAGGTTGAGCAGCGACCGGCCCGCGCAGCGGGCCACGGCGGCCGGCCAGGTGGCGGTCGGGCGGTCCGCGTCCGCGCACTGGCTGACGGAACTGCCGTAGTGCACCCACAGCGGTCCGCTCGCCGGGGCGGGACGCAGCGAAGCCCCCTCCGGGACCCGTACGTCGGCCAGCGTGCAGGCCGGGGCGACGGGCAGCCAGATCTCGACGCGCCGCTCACGGGCCCGGTCGCCGACGGCGAACCGGACCGTGCAGGGTTCGGCCGGGCGGGCCTCCAGAGAGCCGGTGGCGGGGTCGAGGTAGACCGGGCTCTGTCCGGTCGCCACGACCGGCTCGCGGAGTTCACCGTCGACCACCAGGTCGAAGACGCTGCCGGCGGCCGGCATGCCCGGCAGCAGCACCACGCTCAGCACGACGTCGAGTTCGAGTGCGGTGGCGTCCGTGAGCATCTCCAGCCGCACGCCGGAGGGCACCGAGCTGCTGAAGTCGAACGCCCTGTCGTCCAGCCGGGCGCGTCCCGTGTCCGGCGACCGGTGCAGCGTGACTCCGGCGGCGCCGGTCGTCTTCCCCAGCGCGCCGACGACACAGCCGAGCGCGGGATCGAGGACGGAATGCATACGGGGGACCTCTCGGTGTCGGTCGTAGTCATGTGTCCGCCATTCGCCGCCGCAGTCCACGACGACCCGGCGCCGTGGCGGAGCGCACCACGGCGCGCGGCGCCGTCTCCTGCCCGAGCGGTACGCGGTGCTCCTCCTGGAGGAGTACCGCGGGCGCCCCGGCTCGTGCACCGGCACCAGGCGGGAGAGCCAGCAGGGGCACGATGTGCCGACGCGTCCTCCCGGGCCACGCTGGGCGTCCACCCGAACCCGGACCTGGAGATCTCTTTCCCGTGGCTACCTTGCTCTACCGGATGGGCCGGACCGCCTTCCAGCGGCGCTGGCTCGTGACGCTGTTGTGGGCGGTGGTCCTCGGCGCCGTCGGCCTGGGCGCCGCCAAGGCGCCCGCCGCCGGCGACGACGGCACGTCCTTCATGCCCGGCATCGAGGCCCAGCGCGCCTTCGACCTGATCGGGGAGCGCTTCCCCGGCGCGGACGCCGACGGCGCGAACGCGCGGATCGTGTTCGTGGCGCCCGACGGCCAGAAGGTGACCGCGCCCGGTCCCCGCGCCGCGGTCGACGGGCTCGTCGAGCGGGTCGCGACGGGGTCGCGGGTCGCCGGGGTCGTGGACCCGTTCACCGCGGGCGCCGTCAGCGAGGACGGCTCGACCGCCTACGCGACGGTGAACTACGAGGTCAAGGCCGGCGATCTCACCGACGCCGAGAAGAACGCCCTGGAGCGGGCCATCGGGGAGGTGCGGCGCTCCGGGCTCACGGTGGAGGTGGGCGGCACCGCGCTCGCCGCACAGCCCGCGGCGGGCGGTTCCTCGGAGGCCGTCGGCATCGCCCTGGCCGCCGTGGTCCTGCTGATCACCTTCGGGTCCCTCGCGGCCGCCGGCCTGCCGCTGCTCACCGCCGTCGTCGGCATCGGGGTCTCGACGGCCGCCATCCTGGCCCTCGGGAGTGTCTTCGGGCTGTCCCTGACCACGGGGACGCTCGCCGGCATGCTGGGGCTCGCGGTCGGCATCGACTACGCCCTCTTCGTGGTCTCCCGGTACCGCGAGGAGCGCGCGAACGGACACGACCCGCGCGAGGCGACCGGCCTCGCCGTCGGCACCGCCGGGTCCGCCGTGGTCTTCGCCGGTCTGACCGTCGTCATCGCACTGGCCGGTCTGTCGGTGGTCGGCGTCCCGATGCTGACGAAGATGGGCCTGTGCGCCGCGGGAGCCGTGGTCGTCGCCGTGCTGATCGCCCTCACCCTGGTGCCCGCCCTCCTCGGCATGTGGCCGCAGGCCGTGCTCTCCCGCCGCGTGCGCAAGGGCCGCGCCGTGACCGGGGAGGCCGGCGGCGGTTCCCGGTGGGCCCGTCTCGTGCTGCGCCGCCCGGTGACCGTGCTGGTGACGTGCGTCGTCGGGCTGGGCGCCCTGGCCCTGCCCGCCACCCACCTGGAGATGGGCATGCCGGGGGCCGAGTCCAAGCCCGTCTCGTCGACGGAACGACGCGCCTACGACGCCCTCGCGGAGGGCTTCGGCGCGGGCTTCAACGGGCCGCTGACCATCGTCGCGGACGTCAGGGGCGTCACGGGGGCCGAGGCCGCCGTCAAGACGATCGCCCGGGAGATCGGCGCGACCCGCGGGGTGGTGTCCGTCTCCGCCGCGCGCTTCGACGAGGCCGGTGACACCGCGTTGTTCTCGGCGGTCCCGGCGAGCGGCCCCAACGACGAGGACACCAAGGACCTGGTCCAGACGATCCGCTCGCAGCGCCCCGCGCTCGAGCGGGAGACCGGCGCCACGTTCGAGGTCACCGGCAGCACCGCGATGAACATCGACGTGGCGCGGGCGCTCCAGGACGCGCTCGTCCCGTATCTGGCCGTCATCGTGGTCCTGGCGCTGCTCCTGCTGCTGGTGGTCTTCCGCTCGGTGCTCGTCCCGGTCAAGGCCGCCTTCGGGTTCCTGCTGTCGGTGCTGGCCTCGCTGGGCGCGGTCGTGGCGGTCTTCCAGTGGGGCTGGGGCGCCTCGCTGCTGGGGGTGGAGCAGACCGGGCCGATCATGAGCCTGATGCCGATCTTCCTGGTGGGGATCGTCTTCGGCCTGGCGATGGACTACGAGGTGTTCCTGGTCGCCCGGATGCGGGAGGCGTACGTGCACGGGGACAGCGCTCCCCAGGCGGTCGTCACCGGCTTCCGGCACAGCGCGCGGGTGGTGGTGGCCGCCGCGGTGATCATGATCGCGGTGTTCTCCGGCTTCGTCGGCGCCGACGAGTCGATGATCAAGACCATCGGTTTCGGTCTCGCCGTCGCCGTGCTGTTCGACGCCTTCCTCGTGCGGATGACGCTCGTCCCCGCGGTGCTGGCCCTGCTCGGCGACCGGGCGTGGTGGCTGCCCGGGTGGCTGGACCGGCTCCTGCCCCGGGTGGACGTCGAGGGCGTCGGACTCGCCCGGCGGCCCGTGCCCGCCGCCGGCCCGGTGCCCGGCGAGGCCGCACCGCAGGAACCGGCCCGCGCCTGAGCCCGTCCCGCCGCGGCGGCGGCCTGCGGACGCCGTGGCCCGCGATGCCAGGTCACGGCGCCTCGGAGCCGCGCGGGCGGGCGCGGCCCCTTCGAGGGCGCGGTGTGTGAGCATGTCCGTCCGGTCCGCAACCGTCTCGGAGTGTGATGAGCGCAAGCTGGCAGCGCCGGGCGGCGGCCCGGCCGGAAGCCGTCGAGGTGACGACGCTGGCACTGCTGTGCGCGCTCACCGTCGCGAGCGTCCTCACGACGAGGGCGATCATGCCGACGACGCCCGTGCTGTGGCCCGGCGTCGCGCTGGCCGTCGTCGCCTCGGCGGCGCCGCGCCGGCGCCGTGAGCAGCCGCTCGCGGTCCTCACCGTCACCCTGGTGTGCACGATGGCCCTGGCGGTCCTGGGCTATCTCCTCACGCCGGGGCTGATGGGCCCGCTCCTGTGGGCGCAGTACTCCGTGAGCCTGCGCAGCCCCCGCCGCACCGCCTGGAGCACCGCGGCGGCGGCCGCCGCCGGGATCGCCGTCACCGGCCTGTTCGTTCCCACGTTCCACGACTCGCCGGTCCTCGCCATCGTGAACCCGGCCGCCTGGGTCCTGCTCTCCGCGGCGTGCGGCGCCTACGTGCGGGTCCGTCGCGAGTACGCGGCGGCCCGGGCCGCGCACGCCGACCGGCAGCGGGAGGAGGACGCGCGTCACCGGGTGATCCAGGAGCGCATGCGCATCGCACGGGAACTGCACGACGTGGTCGCCCACCATCTGACGCTGGCCGACGCGCAGGCCGGCACCGCGGCCCATCTCGCGCGGACCGACCCGGAGAAGGCCCTCGGGATCGTCGCCCTGCTGCCGCGGACGACGGCGGACGCGCTGCGCGAGCTGAAGGCGACCGTCGGCCTGCTGCGCGAGGACGCCGATCCGGGGGACGACCTGACGCCCGCGCCGGGGCTGGCTCAGCTGCCCGGCCTGGTGGACTCGTGCGCGGCCGCCGGTCTGGAGGTGACCGTGACGGTCGAGGGTCCCTCGCACCCGTTGTCGCCGGTCCTCGACCTGACGGCGTACCGGATCGTCCAGGAGGCGCTGACCAACGTGAGCAAGCACGCGGCGACGCGCACCGCGCGGGTCCGGCTCGTGCGCACCGCCCACTACCTGACCCTCACGGTCACCAACGACACCGCTCCCGGGCGCCCCGGGCCGGTCCCCGGCGCCGGCCGCGGCTACGGTCTGCGCGGGATGCGTGAGCGCACGGCCGCGGTGGGCGGTACGTTCCACGCCGGTCCCCGCCCGGGGGGCGGCTTCGAGGTCGCCTGCGCCCTGCCGCTCGACCGCCCCGACGAAAGCCTCGCCCCATGACCATCCGTGTCCTGCTCGCCGACGACCAGGCCCTGCTGCGGGCCACCTTCCGGATCCTCATCGAGTCGGTCGAGGACATGACCGTCGTGGCGGAGGCCGCGGACGGTCAGGAGGCCGTCGACCTGGCCGGGACGCACCGGCCCGATGTGGTGATCATGGACATCCGGATGCCGGACGTCGACGGAGTGGCGGCGACCTCGGCGATCTGCGCGCGGCCGGAGCTGTCGGGCACCCGGGTCCTCGTCCTGACCACCTTCGAGGACGACCGCAACGTCGCCCGGGCGTTGCGGGCCGGCGCGAGCGGCTTCCTCGGCAAGGGGGTGAGTCCGGAGGTGCTTCTGTCGGGCATCCGCACCGTGGCGGCCGGCGACGCCCTGCTCTCCCCCGGCGCGACGCGGGCGCTGATCACCCGTTTCCTCGCCGTCCCGGACACCGACGACCCGGTGCTCCCCGAGGTGCTCAAGGCCCTGACCGACCGGGAGCGGGAGGTGATGGCGCTGGCCGCGCACGGCAGGTCCAACGCGGAGATCGCCGCCGAGCTGGTCCTCAGCCCACTGACCGTGCGCAGCCACATCCAGCGCGCCATGACCAAGCTGGACGCCCGCGACCGCGCCCAGCTGGTCGTGATCGCGTACCGCAGCGGGCTGGTGAAACCCCCGGCGGGCCACGACGGCTGACCTCCGGCGCCCGGCCCTTCGCCACCCCGGAGCCCCGGGTCCCGGGTCCGGTCCCGGCCCCGGAGGCGGACGCCGTCGCGCGCGGGGCCGCGCTCCGGCCGTGGCGAGATCCCCGCGGTTCGGTGGTGGGTCCGGGCCGCGGGCTGCGAGAGTCTGGGCCATGGCCATCGATGTCGCCGCCCTCAGGGCCCACTTCCCCTCCCTCGCGCAGGGTCTCGCCTTCTTCGACGGGCCGGGAGGGACGCAGACGCCCGCCCCGGTCGCCGAGGCCGTCGCCAGGACGCTCACCGGTCCGCTGTCCAACCGGGGGCTGGTCAGCGTGTCCGAGCGCAACGCCGAGCAGGCCGTCGCGGGCTTCCGGTCCGCCTACGCCGATCTGCTGGGCGTGCCGGAGGGCGCCGTCGTGCACGGACGCAGCGCGACCCAGCTCACCTACGACTTCTCCCGGACCCTGGCCAAGGACTGGCGGGAGGGCGACGAGATCGTCCTCAGCCGACTGGACCACGACGCCAACGTCCGCCCCTGGGTCCAGGCGGCGGAGCGCGCCGGGGTGACCGTCCGCTGGATCGGGCTCGACGCCGCCACCGCGGAACTCGACCTCGGCTCCTACGAGCGGGCGCTGTCGCCGAGGACCCGGCTGGTCGCGGTGACGGCCGCCTCGAACGTGGTGGGCACCCGGCCGCCCGTCCGGCTGATCGCCGACCGGGCGCACGAGGCGGGCGCGCTGGTGTTCGTGGACGGGGTGCACTACGCCGCGCACCACCTGGTGGACGTGCCCGCGCTGGGCGCCGACCTGTTCGTCTGCTCGCCGTACAAGTTCCTCGGCCCGCACTGCGGGGTGCTCGCGGGCGCGCCCGACGTCCTCGAGTCCCTCGTACCGGACAAGCTGCTGCCGTCGCCCGACACGGTCCCCGAGCGCTTCGAGTTCGGGACGCTGCCCTACGAGGTCCTGGCGGGCGCCACCGCCGCCGTGGACTTCCTGGCCGGGCTCGACACCCTCGGGCAGGGGCGGCCCGGGGAGGCTCCGGGGACACGGGCGCCGCGCAGGGAGCGGCTCGCGCGCTCGCTCGGGGCCCTGCACGAGCACGAGAACGCGGTCCGCGCGCGGATCGAGGAAGGGCTGCGGAAACTGGGTGACACCGTCACCGTCCACAGCCGGGCGAAGGAGCGCACCCCCACCGTCCTGATGAGCTTCGCGGGCCGTGACGCCCGCGAGGCGCAGGCCCATCTCGCCGCCCGGGGTGTCGTGGCGCCCGCGGGCTCGTTCTACGCCTACGAGGCCTTCGCCGCGCTCGGCCTCGGCGACCCCGCGCTGCGGGTGGGACTCGCGCCCTACAACGACTGCGAGGACGTCGACCGGCTCCTGGACGGGCTCGCGTCGTTCCTCTGACACACGGCCGCCGCGTGGCTGACTTGCGACGTTCTCCAGACTTGCACTATTCGTTTTCTTGAACCGTTCGTGTTTATGGAGTAGGTTCGACGGCATGACAGCACCCCGTACCCCGACGACCGCCGAAGAGCTGCGCGGTGTCGGCCTGCGGGTGACGGCCGCTCGTGTCGCGCTGCTGGAGACCGTCCGGGAGGGCGATCACCTCGGCGTCGAGGCACTGGCCTCGGGAGTGCGCGGCCGCGTCGGCCACATCTCCCTCCAGGCCGTGTACGACGCCCTGCACGCGCTGACCACCGCGGGACTGGTGCGCCGCATCGAGCCGCCGGGCAGCCCGGCCCGGTTCGAGGGACGTGTGGGGGACAACCACCACCACCTCGTGTGCCGCTCGTGCGGAGCCGTCGTCGACGTCGACTGCGCCGTCGGCCACGCTCCCTGTCTGACCGCCTCCGACGACCGCGGCTTCGCCATAGACGAGGCCGAGGTCATCTACTGGGGCCTGTGCCCCGACTGTTCCACCGCCCGTACCACCTGAGCACCTCGACACCCGCACCAGCAGGCGCGGTTCCCGAGACCGCGCCACGTGAGCACGTGATCCGACCACCAGAAGGATTCCCCCATGACCGAGAACCATGACGCGATCGTGACCGAGCCGAAGGGGGCGGAGGCGGGCGGCTGCCCGGTCGCCCACGGTGGTCGCGCCGCGCACCCGACCCAGGGCGGCGGCAACCGCCAGTGGTGGCCGGAGCGGCTCAACCTGAAGATCCTCGCCAAGGACCCCGTCGTGGCGAACCCGCTCGGCGCGGACTTCGACTACGCCGCGGCGTTCGAGGCCCTCGACCTGGCGGCCGTGAAGCAGGACATCGCCGAGGTGCTGACCACCTCGCAGGACTGGTGGCCCGCCGACTTCGGCAACTACGGCCCGCTGATGATCCGCATGGCCTGGCACAGCGCCGGCACCTACCGCATCAGCGACGGCCGCGGCGGTGGTGGCCGCGGGCAGCAGCGCTTCGCGCCGCTGAACAGCTGGCCGGACAACGCCAACCTCGACAAGGCCCGCCGTCTGCTGTGGCCGGTCAAGAAGAAGTACGGCCAGTCGATCTCCTGGGCCGACCTGCTGATCCTCACGGGCAACGTGGCGCTGGAGACGATGGGCTTCGAGACCTTCGGCTTCGGCGGCGGCCGCGCCGACGTCTGGGAGGCCGACGAGGACGTGTACTGGGGCCCGGAGACCACCTGGCTCGACGACCAGCGCTACTCCGGCGACCGTGAGCTGGAGAACCCGCTGGGCGCGGTCCAGATGGGCCTCATCTACGTCAACCCCGAGGGCCCCAACGGCAACCCGGACCCGCTGGCCGCCGCCCGCGACATCCGCGAGACGTTCCGCCGCATGGCGATGAACGACGAGGAGACCGTCGCGCTGATCGCCGGTGGCCACACCTTCGGCAAGACCCACGGCGCGGGCCCGGCGGACGCCGTCGGCGACGACCCCGAGGCCGCCGCCCTCGCGCAGCAGGGCCTCGGCTGGAAGTCCACCTACGGCACCGGCAAGGGCGGCGACGCCATCACCAGTGGTCTGGAGGTCACCTGGACCACCAAGCCCACCCAGTGGAGCAACGACTTCTTCGACATCCTGTTCGGCTTCGAGTGGGAGCTTTCGGAGTCCCCGGCCGGCGCCAAGCAGTGGGTCGCCAAGGACGCCGAGGCGATCATCCCCGACGCGCACGACCCGTCGAAGAAGAAGCTCCCGACGATGCTCACCACCGACCTGTCGCTGCGCTTCGACCCGATCTACGGGGAGATCTCGCGCCGCTTCCACGAGAACCCGGCCGAGTTCGCGGACGCCTTCGCCCGCGCCTGGTACAAGCTGACCCACCGTGACCTGGGCCCGAAGTCCCTGTACCTCGGCCCGGAGGTCCCGGCGGAGACCCTGCTGTGGCAGGACCCGCTGCCCGCCGCCGAGGGCGAGGTCATCGGCGCCGAGGACATCGCGGCCCTCAAGGCCAAGCTCCTCGCCTCCGGCCTGAGCGTCTCGCAGCTGGTCTCCACCGCCTGGGCGTCGGCCTCCACCTTCCGCGGCAGCGACAAGCGCGGCGGCGCCAACGGCGCCCGCATCCGCCTCGAGCCGCAGCGCGGCTGGGAGGTCAACAACCCGGACGAGCTGGCCCAGGTGCTGCGTGTCCTCGAGGGTGTCCAGGCGGAGTTCAACTCCGGCGCCAAGAAGGTCTCCCTGGCCGACCTGATCGTCCTCGGTGGCGCCGCCGCCGTGGAGAAGGCCGCGAAGGACGCCGGTCACGCCGTGGAGGTCCCCTTCACGCCGGGCCGGGTGGACGCGACCCAGGAGCAGACGGACGTCGAGTCGTTCGCCGCGCTCGAGCCGAACGCCGACGGGTTCCGCAACTACCTCGGCAAGGGCACCCGCCTGCCGGCCGAGTACCTGCTGCTCGACAAGGCGAACCTGCTGACCCTGAGCGCCCCCGAACTGACCGTCCTGGTCGGTGGCCTGCGCGTGCTGGGCGTCAGCCACGGCCAGTCCGCGCACGGCGTCCTGACCGACGCCCCCGGCACGCTGACGAACGACTTCTTCGTCAACCTGCTCGACCTGGGCACGACCTGGTCGTCCACGTCCTCGGACCAGACCACGTTCGAGGGCCGTGACGCCTCCGGCGAGGTCAAGTGGACCGGCACCCGCGCCGACCTCGTCTTCGGCTCCAACTCCGAGCTGCGCGCCCTCGCCGAGGTCTACGCGAGCGACGACGCGAAGGCGAAGTTCGTCAACGACTTCGTCGCCGCGTGGGTCAAGGTCTCGAACCTCGACCGGTTCGACCTGGTCTGATCCCGCCCTCTCCGCCAGGAGAGGACACGACGAACCCAAGAGCAGCACACCCGGGGCGCCCCGCCCGGTCCACCGCGACCGGACGGGGCGCCCCGGCGCGTTTCCCGGCCCCGGACGGCCGCCGCCGGTGCGGCTGTCGTCCGGAGGCTGTTCCGGTACTCCTGGGGCCGCCGATGCCCCCGGGACTGCCGAAACCATTGACGGGGACATGCAGGCCCCCTATCTTCTGGCCGAAGTTACGAACTGTGTTCGAAATCCCGGACAGGCAATTCACGGACAAGGGACGGTCCCATGCCCCGGAAGTTCCGCCGCAGACCCCTGCTCGTCTGCGTGCCGGCCCTCCTCGTCGCCCTCGTCGCGGCGACCCAGCCGGTGTCCGCGGCCGCCGGCCGCCCGTACACCAACCCGCTGAAGTCGGCCAAGGGCGCGGACCCCTGGCTGGAGTACCACGACGGCAACTACTACCTGATCACCACGACGTTCACGGGCGTCCTCGGCATGCGCAAGTCGCCGACCCTGGCGGGCCTCGCCACCGCGGCCACCGTGCAGGTGTGGTCGGACACCACCGCGACGCGCAACACCAACATCTGGGCGCCCGAGATCCACCGGTTCGACGGCCACTGGTACCTGTACTACTCGGCGGGACAGGGCGGCACCGCCTGCTGCGACTCGCAGCGCACCCACGTCCTGGAGAGCACGGGCACCGACCCGCTGGGCCCGTACACGTACAAGGGGTCGCTCACGGGATCCGACCTCACGCCCGGCGGCTGGCTGATCGACGCCAGCGTGCTCCAGGCGAACGGGAAGCTGTACCTCGTCGGCAGCGGCTTCGTGAACGGCAGTGCGCAGAGTCTGGTCATCGCGCCGATGAGCAACCCGTACACGCTCGCGAGCAGCACCTTCTCGGTGATCTCCGCTCCCACGCTGGACTGGGAGCGGGTCGGCGCCCCCGTCAACGAGGGCCCGGAACCGCTGTACCACGACGGCCGCACCTTCCTCACCTACTCCGCCAGCTACTGCCAGACCGCCGACTACAAGCTGGGGCAGCTGGAGCTGACGGGCAGTGACCCGCTGAGCGCCGCGTCGTGGACCAAGAAGCAGACGCCGGTCTTCCAGCGCAGCGACGCGAACGGCGTGTACGGCCCGGGCCACAACGGCTTCTTCACCTCGCCCGACGGCACCGAGAACTGGATCGTCTACCACGCCAACTCCTCGGCGAGCGGCGGCTGCGGCAACGGCCGCACCACCCGCGCCCAGAAGTTCACCTGGAACGCCGACGGCACCCCCGCCTTCGGGACCCCGGTCGCGCCGGGCACCGCGCTCGCGGGCCCGTCCGGCGAGACGGCCGCGACCCCGACGGCGTACACCCTCGTCAACCGCAACAGCGGCAAGTGCCTGGACGTGGCCGGGGGTTCGACCGCCGACGGCACGAACATCCTCCAGTGGACCTGCACCGGCGGGGCCAACCAGAAGTGGCGGATCGAGGACCAGGGCGACGACACCTCCCAGCTGGTGAACGTGGCCACCGGCGGCGTGATGGACACCGCCGACTGTTCCACCGCCGACGGCGCCGACCTGCGCCAGTGGTCGTGGCTGAACAACAAGTGCCAGCGCTTCCGCCCGGTCTTCACCGCGGGCGGCGACTACGTGCGGCTCGTGAACGAGAACAGCGGCAAGGTCGCCGACGTGGCGGACTGCGGGACCGCCGACGGCACCGACGTACGGCAGTGGACCTGGCTGAACAACACCTGCCAGCAGTGGCGCCTCGTGCCCACCACCTGAGCCCGCCCCCGCCCGCCCTCTCCCCTCTTCCCCTTTCACCTCCATCCCCCGCCCTCCATCCCCTGTCCCCCCTCCCCCTCCCTCACCCCCCTCTGGAGAACTCCCTTGAGACGCAACGCCGTTCGGCTGATCCTGGCCGGCCTCGTCGCCCTCGCGGCCGTCCTCACCGGCCCGCTCACCCCCGTCCAGGCCGCCGCGCCGGAGTCACCCGCCGTGACCTACACCAACCCGATCGCCGAGAAGCGCGCCGATCCGCACATCTTCAAGCACACCGACGGCTACTACTACTTCACGGCCACGGTGCCCGAGTACGACCGCATCGTGCTGCGCCGGGCGACGACGATCCAGGGCCTGTCGACCGCCCAGGAGGTGACCATCTGGACCAAGCACAGCAGCGGGATCATGGGCGCCCACATCTGGGCGCCGGAGATCCACTTCATCGACGGCAAGTGGTACGTGTACTTCGCGGCCGGTTCCACCAGTGACGTCTGGGCGATCCGGATGTACGTCCTCGAAGGCACCGGCGCGAATCCGCTCACCGCGACCTGGGCCGAGAAGGGCCAGATCAAGACCACGTGGGAGAGCTTCTCGCTGGACTCCACCACGTTCGTCGTGAACGGCGTCCGCTATCTGGCGTGGGCGCAGCGCAACCCGGCGGAGGACAACAACACCAGTCTGTTCATCGCGAAGCTGGCCAACCCCTGGACGATCCAGGGGACTCCGGCCGAGATCTCGCAGCCGACGCTGTCCTGGGAGACGATCGGCTACAAGGTCAACGAGGGTCCGGCGCTGATCCAGCACGGCGGCAAGGTCTTCATGACCTACTCGGCGAGCGCGACGGACGCCAACTACTGCCTGGGCATGCTGACCGCCTCCGCGACGGCCGACCTGACCGACCCGGCGTCCTGGACCAAGGGCACCCAGCCCGTCTTCACCACGAACGCCTCGACCTCGCAGTACGGTCCGGGCCACAACTCCTTCACGGTCTCCGAGGACGGCAGGTCCGACATCCTCGTCTACCACGACCGCAGTTACCGGGACATCACCGGCGACCCGCTGAACGACCCCAACCGCCGTACCCGCGTGCAGAAGCTGTACTGGAAGGCGGACGGCACCCCCGACTTCGGGATCCCGGTGGCGGACGGCGTCACCCCGCAGCGCTTCTCCTCCTACAACTACCCGGACCGGTTCGTGCGGCACTGGGAGTACCGCGCCCGCATCGACGCGAACGTCAGCCCGCTCGCCGACTCCCAGTTCCGGGTGGTGACCGGCCTGGCCGGCGCCGGCACGGTCTCGCTGGAGTCGACCGGGTTCCCGGGGTACTTCCTGCGGCACAAGAACTTCGAGGTGTGGCTGGAGAAGAACGACGGCACGTCGGTGTTCGCGTCCGACGCGAGCTTCTACCGGCGGGCCGGCCTCGCCGACCCGGCGGGGGTCTCGTACGAGTCGTACAACTACGCGGGACGCTACGTCCGGCACTACGACTACCTGCTGTACGTGCAGACACCGGCCACGGCCACGGACCGGGGTGACGCCACCTTCTACGCCCAGTGAGGTCCGGGCCGGCCGGGCGCCGGCCCGTGGAGCGCATGACGACCGAGACTATACATGGGGTGTATACCCCGTATGTATAGTCTCGGCATGCCTTCTCCGACCAGGAAGACGAAGAAAACGGGGGCCGGGTTGCGTGCCGTCGCCGTCTCGGCGGCGGCCGCCTGCCTGGCGGTCACGCTGACCGGCTGCGGCAGCACGGACGTCACCCACCCGAGCGCCGCCCGGGGCGGCCCCGCGGCCACCGCCCAGGCCTCCCGCTTCGGCACCGCCGACTGCCGTCGGGCCAGGTGCATCGCCCTCACCTTCGACGCCGGCCCGAGCGAGAACTCGGCCCGGCTGCTCGACATCCTGAAGGAGAAACAGGTCCCGGCGACCTTCTTCCTGCTGGGGGCGCGGCACATCGAGAAGTACCCGGACCTCGTCAGGCGGATGGCCGCCGAGGGACACGAGGTGGCCAGTCACACCTGGGACCACAAGATCCTCACGCAGCTCACGCCGGACGGGATACGCGAGGAACTGAGGCGCCCCGACGACGCGATAGAGCGCCTCACGGGGCGGCGCCCCACGCTGATGCGTCCGCCGCAGGGCCGCACCGACGCGACCGTGCACGGGATCTGCCGCGAGATGGGCCTGTCCGAGGTGCTGTGGACGGTGACCGCCAAGGACTACACGACGACGGACTCCGCGCTGATACAACGCCGGGTGCTCGCGCAGGCCGACCGGGACGGCATCATCCTGCTGCACGACATCTACGACGGGACGGTACCGGCGGTCCCGGGGATCATCGACGCGCTGAAGGAGCGCGGCTTCGTCTTCGTGACGGTTCCCCAGCTCCTCGCGCCCGGCACACCGGTGCCCGGCCAGGTCTACCGCTGACCCGCCGCACCGCGAGGGGCGGCTCGGACCCGCGCGCCGAAAGGCGGCGGTCCGCCGCCGGGGCACCCGGACTCCCTACCATCACCGGGTGGCCCTCTTCCAGCTCGAACGCACCGTACAGCTCTCCCCGGACGACGCCTGGCGGCGCCTGACCGACTGGCCGGCACACGGCGACGTGGTACCCCTCACCCGCGTCACCGTGCTCACCCGCCCGCCGACCCGCGAGGGCACGGTCTTCGTGGCGCGGACGGGCCTCGGCCCGCTCGGTTTCGACGACCGGATGGAGGTCACCGGGTGGCAGCCCCCGTCCGACGGGGGCCCGGGCCGGTGCCGCCTGGACAAGCGCGGGCGCGTCGTCCTCGGCTGGGCGGAGATCGAGGTGCGGCCGGAACCCGGCGGGCGGACCCGGGTGGTCTGGCGGGAGGACGTGCGGGTGCGTTTCCTGCCGTCCCTGTTCGACCCGCTCCTCGCGGCCTCGGCGCGCTCGATGTTCGGACGCGCCGCCGACGGGCTGCTGCGCACCCGGTGACGGCCGGGGGACGGCCGTCGGGGCCGGCGGGTCACGCCGGACGCGCGGGCGCGGGTCAGGCCACCGAACCGATCCGGCCCGCCCGGGCCGGAGCCGTGTCGTGGTGGATGGGTGTGTGCGCCCCGGTCAGCGGGACACCGCTGCCGCCGCGCCGGTCGGCGACGATCTCGGCGGCGATGGACAGCGCCGTCTCCTCGGGCGTCCGGGCCCCCAGGTCCAGGCCGATCGGGGAACGCAGCCGGGCCAGTTCGAGCTCGCTCACGCCCACCTCACGCAGCCGGGCGTTGCGCTCCAGGTGCGTGCGGCGCGAGCCCATCGCGCCGACGTAGGCCACCGGCAGCCGCAACGCCCGTTGCAGCAGGGGCACGTCGAACTTGGCGTCGTGGGTGAGGACGCACAGGACGGTCCGCGCGTCCACCCGGGTGCGCTCCAGGTACTCGTGGGGCCAGGCGACGACGATCTCGTCGGCCTCGGGGAAGCGGGCCCGGGTGGCGAAGACGGGACGCGCGTCGCACACCGTCACATGGTGGCCGAGGAACTTGCCGACCCGCACCAGCGCCGCGGCGAAGTCGATCGCGCCGAACACGATCATCCGGGGCGGCGGTACGGACGACTCGACCAGGACGGTGAGCGGGGCGCCGCAGCGCGAGCCCTGTTCGCCGATCTCCAGGGTGCCCGTGCGGCCCGCGTCGAGGAAGGCGCGGGCCTCGGCCGCGACCGTGCGGTCCAGTTCGGGGTGCGAGCCGAACCCGCCCTCGTACCGGCCGCCCGCGTGCCGGTCGCCCGCGTGCGGCTCGCCCCCGTGAGGGTCACCGTGGTGGCCGTGGTCGCCGTCGTGGATCAGGAGCGCCCGGCCGACGAGGTCCGCCGGGCCCGTCACGATCCGCGCCAGCGCCGCCGTCCGGCCCGCGGCCGCGGCCCGCAGGCCCGCCGCGACCACCGGCCGGACGCGGTCGCCGGCCCGTACCGGGGTGATCAGGATGTCGATGATCCCCCCGCAGGTGAGTCCCACGGCGAAGGCGTCGTCGTCGCTGTAGCCGAAGCGTTCGAGGACGCACTCCCCGTCCTGGAGGGCCTGCCGGCACAGCTCGTACACGGCGCCCTCCACACAGCCGCCGGAGACCGAGCCGATCGCCGTTCCCTCTGCGTCGACCGCCAGGGCGGCGCCCGGGCGGCGGGGCGCGCTGCCGCCGGTGGCCACCACGGTGGCGACGGCGAAGTCACGGCCCTGCTCGACCCACCGGTCCAGTTCCTCGGCGATGTCCAGCATGTCTCGGTCTCCTCGGCTGCGGTGGTGTGGGGGTGGTCGCCCCTCGAAGGGGCAGGTGCCCGGTGCGCTACCGCACGCCGAGCCAGCCTTCGACGGGGTGCAGGGCGAAGTAGACGAGGAAGACCGCCGTCAGCACCCACATGAAGGCGCCGATCTCCCGCGCCCTGCCCTGCGCGGTCCTGATGACGGCGTACGAGACGACACCCGCGGCCACGCCGGTGGTGATGGTGTACGTGAACGGCATCAGGACGACGGTCAGGAAGACCGGGACCGCCGTCGCGCGGTCGGCCCAGTCGACGTGCCGGGCGTTCGTCAGCATCATCGCCCCGATGACGACCAGGGCGGCGGAGGCGACCTCCTGCGGGACGATCGCGGTGAGCGGCGTGAAGAAGAGACAGGCCGCGAAGAAGGCGCCGGTGACGACCGAGGCGAGGCCGGTCCGCGCGCCCTCGCCCACGCCGGTCGC